>CAZXOK010000001.1:5000-853991 GCA_964642175.1 uncultured Chlorobiales bacterium
CCATGAATGCTTTTAGGGCTTATGAAATAGCAGATGAGTTTAGAAAACACGGTAAAACCGTAGTACTAGGCGGCGTACATGTATCGTTTAATGTTCCTGAAGCAAAAGAACATGCGGATTGTGTCGTAATAGGCGAAGCAGAAAATCTATGGACAACTCTGCTTCAGGATTTAGCAGATGGTCAGTTAAAACCGGTGTATAACTCCCGTCTTTATCCACCGGTAACAGATGTGCCGGCACTGGATTATAAACGGATTTTTAATGCCAGCAGAAGAGATAAAGTTGATTCAAGAAAGTCTATCCCGATATATTTAACCAGGGGATGCCCTCATTCGTGCAGTTTCTGTGTAACACCTAATTTTATCGGTCGTCTTTACAGAATGCAAAGTAAAGAGACAATCAAGCATCAGATTGAAGCTGCTAAAGAAGCATTCTTTAAAGGTAAGGATACAGATCGGCCATGGTTTATGCTCACAGATGAAAACCTTGGTGTGAATAAAAAGAAATTATGGGAAATACTTGAAGCCGTTAAAGAGTGTAACATCAAGTTCAGCACGTTTATCAGTATTCATTTTCTCGAGGATCCAAAAACAGTAAAACTACTTGTTGACGCCGGATGTGCTATGGCTTTGGTTGGATTTGAGACCGTAAACCAGGAGCGACTGGCTGAATACAATAAAAAGGCTGATGTGGAGAAATATGCAGAAACGATAAAACAATGCCGCGAAGCCGGGCTTTGTGTGCAAGGTAATTTCCTAGTAAATCCTGAGCTTGACACATATGAAGATATGGATATAACCGAGGACTTTATTAAGGATAATCACATTGTTATGCCAATTTACTCCTTAATCACGCCATATCCGGGTACCGAACTCTATAAAGAGTACATGGAAAAGGATCTTATTGAAGACTACGATTGGGATAAGTACAACGCTAATAATTTGGTAGTCAAGTGTAATAAAGATCCAATGGATTACCAGATAAAATTCACTGAGCATTATCTGGCGTTTTATTCCTGGCCAACCATCATTAAGCGAGTTATCAATAACCCAAATAAATTAATAAACACTGTAACAAGTGTATTGTTCAGGTTAAATCTTAAAGAGCAACTCAAGAAAATGAAGTCGGGTAAATTGACACCAGGAAAGGGTAAAATTGAAAGACCTTTTGAGGAGAGTAGTAGTCATAAAAGTAACAAGAAGGACCAGGTGGCAGCTTAAATTTTCAGTATATGTGACCTATTCAAATCGGGTCGAATAAAAAAGCGCATACGATATGCGCTTTTTTTTTGGCTCCGCGAGTAGGACTCGAACCTACAACCCTGCGGTTAACAGCCGCATGCTCTACCATTGAGCTATCGCGGAATAGTAGTCAATTAAAGAGCTCCAAATTTAATGTTTGGTTCATAAATATTCAAATATTTTTTGAGATTTCTTATTAAAAATCTACTTAAGATACACTGATTTACCGGAGCTATATATATTTAAACCTTGAGATGGATAATTTTAAGATTAATTTGGATAATTATAAATAGTCTTGTAATTTTGCCCTCTCTAATATTTGTATGGTTATTGGGTGATTGTGTGTTGAACGAACTATCCTAGGTTTTATCCCTACAAGGTTAAGAAAGATATTCACTAACAATCTACAGAGTTAAACTAAATATTTAATCAGATTAGATATTATCTAAAGCGTAAATGAGAAAGTTATACGAAACAACAGTTGTGATAAATGGGAGTTTAGAAGAATCTCTCATTGAGGAGACACTAGAAAAAATCAAAACCACAATAAGTTCATTGGATTGTGAATTGAAGTCGGTTATGGACCAGGGGCGTAAGCAACTGGCTTACCCAATCAATGATATCACAACGGGTTATTATGTTCATATTGAATTTATGTCTGAAGGTGAGGCCATAAAAGAAATTGAGCGTCAGTACAGGTTAAATGAGAATATTATCCGTTATTTGACGGTAATTCTTGATAAACGCCTGCTCGAAATGAGAGAAAGAGTACTAAAGTACGGGGCACCATCTTCGACAACTGAAGATAATGAAGAAACTACCTCTGAAGAAAAAGTTAAAGAAGGTTCAGCAAACTAACGAAGCGATTGACAGTAAAAAACCAATATTGAATTATATCTGATACTTTTAGATAAAACGAATTTTAATTAAATGGAGGATGGGATATGGCTGATTTAAAAATGCCGGAGATTAACAGTGTGGTGATAGCAGGTAATTTGACTAAAGATCCTATTTTTCGTCAAACAACTACAGGAACACCAGTCGTTAATTTTTCTATCGCATGTAATCGGCGTTTTAGAGATAGTGGAAATCAGTGGCAGGAAGATGTCTGTTATGTTGGCGTTGTTGCCTGGAATAAATTGGCTGAAAGTTGTCGGGACAATCTTCACAAAAGCAGTGCGGTTTTGGTTGATGGAGAATTGCAAAGCAGAACCTGGAAATCTCAGGATGGTTCAACTCGTACAGTAGTTGAAATAAAAGCAAGAAGAATTCAGTTTTTGAACAAGCGCAAACGCGATTCAGAAGAATTCAGTGTGGTTGAAGATTACTCAGAAGAAGGCCATGTCAGTTCAGACGATATTTATGAGTATAAATATCTGTCGAATGAAAACAGCAATGGGCATAACGGGGAGTCGGGCAACGACCAGTAAAAAGAGTTTTAATTGATATTAATAAAGCGGGATGATAGGTTATCTTCCCGCTTTATTGTTTGTTTGTAGAAAAAAAAGAAATAAAATGGCGAATATATCTAGAAACACGAAGCGTCCAAATCAACGATTTGCACAAATGGCGCAAAAGAAACCGGTCAAGAACCAGGTTGTATTTTTTGATTATCGTGATGAACGTAAACTGAAACGCTTTATTAATGAGCAAGGCAAGATTATTCCTCGCCGTATTACCGGGCTTTCAGCTAAAGAACAGCGTTTGCTGACTAAATCAATAAAATGGGCACGCCACCTGGCAATTATCCCATTTGTTTCAGATGAAGTGAGATAAATTTAACATCTAAGAGGATTGTAAAGTGAAAATTATTTTACGTAAAGAAATGGATAACCTTGGCGAGCAAGGTGAAGTTGTAACTGTAAAAGACGGTTATGCACGTAATTATCTTATTCCAAAAGGTTATGCAACTCGTGCTACAGAAGGTGCAATAAAAGCAATTGAAAACGAGAAAAAGCAACGCGCTTTTAAGATTGAAAAAGAGCGTAAAGCAGCCCGCGAACTGGCCGATAGTATTGAACGCATTACGTTATCTATTCCAACAAAAGCCGGAGAATCAGGGAAATTGTTTGGTACGGTTACTTCTCAAATGATCTCAGATGCCTTAAAAGCTAAGGGTATTGAGGTTGAAAAGAAAAACATCAATATCGAAGACAGTATTAAGATGCTTGGCAATTATGAGATTTCCGCTAAGCTGTATTCAGATGTAATGGCAACAGTTAAAATTGAAGTTGTGGCAGAAGCAGAAGCGTCTTAATTTCTTTAGAATATAACTCGAAAAAAAAAAGCTGGTTGAAACCAGCTTTTTTTTTTAAACAAATTGCTCCAGCATCCGGATATCATTTTCGTAAAACAGCCGGATATCATTAACCTTATAGCGCAATAAAGCAGTCCGCTCAATTCCCATCCCAAAAGCAAATCCTGAGTATTCTTCTGGATCAATTCCGCAATTTTTCAAAACATTTGGATGGACCATTCCACAGCCTAAAATTTCCAGCCAACCGGTATGCTTGCAGACACGACATCCTTTACCACCACAAAGGTAACAGGTGATATCGACTTCGGCAGAGGGTTCAGTGAATGGAAAGAAGCTTGGTCTGAATTGTAATTTTACCGAGGATCCAAACATCTGCTTGGAAAATGAATAAATAGTAGCTTTCAGGTCAGAAAACGACACCCCATTATCGATATAAAGTCCTTCAAGCTGGTGAAAAACGCAATAGCTTCTGGCACTTATAGCCTCGTTGCGAAATACTTTCCCGGGGCATATAACACGAATAGGCGGTTTTTGATCGAGCATCACCCTTATTTGTACGGGTGAGGTATGTGTTCTTAAAACCACATCTTCATCCTGCCCGCTTTTAGAGATGAAAAAGGTGTCTTGCATATCCCTGGCCGGATGATCGGGTGGGAAATTTAGCATGGTAAAATTGTAGTCATCTCTTTCAATTTCAGGGCCTTCTGCTTGCGTAAAACCCATTGCAAAAAAGATCTCTTTCATTTCTGAAAGGATCTTTTGTACAGGATGTTCAGCTCCAAGATAAGTCTGACGACCCGGCAGAGTTAAATCGTTATCATATTGCGATTGATAACTTTGTTTCTCAAATAACTCGGCTTGTTCGGCGTATTTGGATTCAGCAAGCTTTTTAAGCTCATTAAGCTTTTTGCCAGCTAATGGTTTTTCGTCCTTTGGAAGTGATTTCATTTCATCAAATAACCCGGCAATCAAGCCTTTGCGGACCAGGTATTTGAGTTTGAATGCCTCAAGTTGATCTTTTGTTGAAATCTCAGTAGTTGAAATCTCTGTAAAAAGCTTTGAGATAGTTTCTTGCATGTGATGCTTTCAGGGTAACTGATTATATGAATTGCATATGAGATATGCTATAAAAGCCGAGGAAAAATATTCAAAAGCAACCCTATTTTAATTAAGGGCTGCTTTTACCACTTCTGAAAATGCATTTGGATCGCTTACAGCAATCTCGGCCAATGCTTTTCTGTTTATCTTGATATCTTTCTTGTTTATAGCAGCCATCAATTGTGAATAGGTGGTGCCATTTAAACGTGCAGCTGCATTAATGCGCATGATCCATAATGAGCGGAACGTGCGTTTTTTTACACGACGATCACGATAAGCATATTGTCCGGCTTTATCTACAGTATGTTTAACAACTGTTAATACGTTATTGCGTGATCCCCAGTAACCTTTTGCTTTTTTAAGTATTCTTTTTCTCCGTGCACGTGAGGCTACGGCATTATTTGATCTAGGCATAGTGACTAAACATTAGTGGTTAATAATATTAAGCAAGAATCATGCGTTTTACATGTTTCTCCTGAGTAGAGTCAACAAGGGTTGACTGATGCAAGCGTCTTTTCCGTTTTCTTGTTTTCTTTTCAAGAATATGTGAACCGTTCATTCTTTCGCGTTTTACTTTACCGGAAGCAGTTGTTTTGAAACGCTTACATGCTCCCCTATGTGATTTCATTTTAGGCATAAACTCTAAAGGTTTAATTGAATAAAATTCTGATTATCTCTAATCTTTTTCTCGACGCTCCTGTGCATCTTTTAATTTACTGGCACGTTCTTTGCGATCTTCTTCTAAAGCCCGTTCTTCGGCTTCGCGCTGTTGTTTTTCTTTTCGTTTAATAGCGGCAACTTTGGCATTATCCGGGGCATAAAAAATAAAGAGGTTTTTACCCTCTAATTTTGCATTATTTTCCGGCTTGGCAATATGGCTCAGCCGCTCGGTTAAACGGTCTAGTAAGTCGTATCCCTGGTCGGTGTAAATAATGGAGCGGCCCAAGAAAACTACCGTAGCACGTACCTTATCGCCTTTTTTCAAAAATTCTTCGGCATGTTCGGCTTTAAAATCAAAGTCGTGCTTATCGGTATTGGGATGGAAGCGCACTTCTTTAACCGATGAAGCTTTTTGCTTTTTCTTGTTTTCTTTGTCGCGTTTGTCCTGTTCATACAAAAACTTGCCATAGTCAATGATCTTACAGACAGGCGGTTTGGCATTCGGTTGGATTTCTACCAGGTCAAGATCAAAGCTTTGGGCCATGCTTAAAGCATCGTTCAGGCTGGTGACCTGTTGGGATCCGTTTGGTGAAATCACCCGAACTTCCGGCGATTGAATCATACGATTGGTTCTGTATTTCTTCTTATTGCTTTTCACCGTTACTCTGTTTTTTTTCATTCGGTATGTGTTTAAGCTACAATTTCTTGTATTGGGTTTAAGAGTTACAGGCTCTTTTCGGCCACGTCTTGTTTAAGTTGCTCGATAACTTCAGAAAGTGGTTTTGCACCTAAATCCCCTTTTGTATGGCGGCGTACAGCAACCATATTGGCTGATTTTTCTTTTTCGCCAATAACAAACATATATGGGATTTTTTTAACCTCGGCATCTCTGATTTTTTTTCCGATCTTTTCGGCTCTGAAATCAATATCTACACGTAAATTTGCGTCTTTAAACGATTGTTGAATTTCTCTGGCATAGTCGTTCAGGCTTTCATTGATCGGTAAAACAATACCTTGAACGGGACTTAGCCATACAGGGAAGTTACCGGCAAAGTTTTCAATAAGAATACCAATAAAGCGTTCCAACGAGCCAAAGGGTGCTCTATGGATAACCACAGGGCGATGTTTTTGGCCATCGCAGCCGGTGTAGGTTAAATCAAATCGTTCAGGCATCACATAGTCGACCTGTACGGTACCCAATTGCCATTTACGCCCGATTGCATCTTTAACGATAAAATCGATCTTAGGCCCATAGAAACTGGCTTCACCAAGACCGACTTCATAATTAAGATCCATACGTTTGGCCGCTTCAACCACATCCTGCTCTGCCTGGTTCCATTGTTTATCACTACCACTGTATTTATCAGAGTTTTCAGGATCGCGTAAAGAAAGCCTGGTTTTTACCTCGCTGAAACCCAGTGTTTTAAAGACATACTGTGTTAAATCAATAGCATTACAAATTTCATCAATCAATTGATCCTGGCGGCAGTAAATGTGAGAGTCATCCTGGGTGAATCCGCGTACGCGAATCAGACCATTCAGTTCGCCGGATTGCTCATACCGATAAACTGTTCCAAATTCGGTTAAGCGAATCGGAAGATCGCGGTAACTGCGAGGCTTGGACATGTAGATCTGGTGATGGTGAGGGCAGTTCATGGGTTTTAACAAAAACTGCTCTTCCACACCAAGCTCATCTTGGAACGATAACGGCGGAAACTGGGAGTCGCTGTAATACGGGTAGTGCCCGGAAGTTTTATATAGCTCAATATTTCCAATATGTGGTGTTACAACAGGTAAATAGCCACGACGCTGTTGCTCGGCTTTCAGGAATGTGACGAGCTCATCGCGCAGAATTGCCCCGTTAGGTAACCAGAGCGGTAACCCGCTGCCAACTTTTGGCGAGAGTAAAAACAGTTCTAGCTCAGCTCCCAGTTTGCGGTGATCTCTTTTTTTGGCTTCTTCTAGTTGCCTGAAATGCTTTTTGAGCATTTTTTCAGAGGGAAAAGATATGCCATAGATGCGTTGCATTTGCTGGCGACTGGCATCGCCCCGCCAAAAGGAACCCGATACACCAGTCAACTTCACTGCTTTTAACTTGGAAGTATTCGGGAAATGTGGCCCGGAACATAAATCTGAAAAATCACCCTGGTGATATATCGATACCACCGGTTGGTCGCTAAGGGTGTCTTCTAGTATTTCCACTTTAAACGGATCCTTCCTTTGATCCTGGAAATAACTGATGGCCTCCTGACGAGGCAAAACTTCGCGCTGGATTGGTATTTGGCGTTTGCCAATCTCAATCATGCGTGTTTCTATTTTTTCCAGATCCTCATCTGTGAATCGATGCAGGGAAGAAATATCGTAATAAAATCCATTTTCAATTGCAGGTCCGGCACCAAACTTAGATTCCGGGAACAGCTCTTCTATAGCCTGCGCCATTAAATGGCTGGAGCTATGCCAGTAGACTTCCCGGCCTTCATCCGAGTCGAAGGTGAGAATTTGCAGATCACCATCTGAGTGTATAGGCGCAGTTAAATCTAATAGCGACCCGTTATGTTTCACACAAACAGCATCTTCGGCCAGGCGTTTACCAATAGAGTTTGCAATATCCAGGCCTGTTGAGCCATCCGGGTATTGGCGAACTTCCCCATTAGGCAGCGTAATGGAAATGTGTTTCGAATCTGTTAATACTTCAGACATAAATACCAGCAGGGCTTTTGAATAAAAAAACCCTTCAATAGTTGTATTATTTAAAAATGCGCTAATATGCGTACAAAAAAACCTTGGCAGCCACTTTTCAGGTTAGTATATGTGCCATTCGGAGGGCTGCATGGATCATGACGATTCGGTCCGATTATGGCTAAATGAATCAGCTAATATAGCATTGTTTTAAGAAAAAGTAAAACTTTGGGATAATGTGAATCAAAATTTAGCATTCTTTAGGCGCTTTATTTTTGTTTGATTTCAGATAAAGTTTATATTTCCTGTCCGGTTATAAACAACCGCAAGCCAAAGAAAATAAGATTGAATTTCGGGGTAAGTCCTATACAACGTTCAGCTACTCAACCATGTCAGGTCCGGAAGGAAGCAGCATCCAGTAGAATTGAATGGGTGATATAGGGCGCTTACCCCTTTTTTATTTCTAACCCTTACTCGATACCAGAGTGATACAGCCATCCAGGAAAGATTTTCTTAAAGATAAAGTTCAGCATATCCGGTTAAGTGAGCATAATGTTGTGCCACTGGTCGATGATATGGCTAAAATGGCATTCCAGGCCAAAAACCTCGCCCATGCTGCATCTATTTACGATCGGATGTTAGGTGATAAGGCGTGCTCGGTAATTTTAACCCTGGCCGGATCACTGATCAGTGCCGGGTTGAAAGAGGTTATAATTGACCTTGTTGAGCATAACATGGTAGATGTGATCGTTTCTACCGGGGCGAATATCGTCGATCAGGATTTTTTTGAGGGATTAGGATTCAGCCACTACTCAGGTTCACCATTTGTGGATGATGCTGTTTTAAGAGAGCTTCATATTGACCGGATTTATGATACGTATATAGACGAAGATGAACTGCGCATATGCGACGACACCATTTCAGAAATTGCCTCTGCCATGCAACCCGGTGCTTACTCCTCCAGGGAGTTTATCCTTGAAATGGGCAAGTATCTCACTGAGAAACACCCCAACCAACGCTCCATTGTAAAAAGCTGCTATCAAAAAGGCGTACCGATCTTTGTCCCGGCCTTTTCTGACAGCTCTGCCGGTTTTGGTCTGGTGCATCATCAATGGCACAAGCCTGAAGCGCATGTGGCTATCGACTCGGTAAAAGATTTTCGGGAACTGACCCAAATAAAGATCCATAATGATACTACCGGTATTTTCATGATCGGAGGCGGGGTGCCTAAGAATTTCACTCAGGATATTGTGGTGGCAGCTGAAGTTTTAGGCTATGAAGATGTTTCGATGCACAAATATGCCATACAGGTAACTGTAGCAGATGAGCGCGATGGGGGACTGTCGGGTTCAACACTTAAAGAAGCCAGTTCTTGGGGAAAAGTTGATACAGCTTACGAGCAAATGGTGTTTGCTGAAGCCACCCTGGCCTTTCCATTGATTGCCGGATATGGGTATCATAAGAAAAACTGGCAGCATCGAAAAGAACGAAGATTTAATGATATATTAGAAACGAACATTTCAAACGTTGATTCATAAACCAGGCAACTACAAATATTTTAACTATGAAATTTTTCATTGATACTGCAAGCTTAGAAGAAATTGAAAAAGCTCAGGAGTTGGGTGTTCTTGATGGCGTAACCACCAATCCTTCGTTAGTGGCAAAAATCACCGGTGGGTCTCAAATTACTTATGATGAGTTTAAAGCCCACATTAAAAAAATATGCAATATTGTTGATGGCCCCATCAGCGCAGAAGTTACCACACTGAAAGCCGTAGAGATGATTGTTGAAGGCGAGGAACTGGCATCTATCGATAGCAATGTGGTTATTAAAGTCCCGATTACCATGGATGGTATTCGTGCGATCAAGCATTTTTCATCACAGGGGATCAAAACAAATGCTACACTGGCATTCTCGCCAACCCAGGCATTGCTGGCTGCAAAGGCCGGCGCCTCTTATGTAAGTCCGTTTGTCGGACGTCTGGATGATATCAGCACAGATGGAATGGGGTTAATTGAGCAGATCGTGCAGATTTTCCGTAACTATGATATCACCTCGGAAGTTATTGTGGCCAGTATTCGCCATCCGATCCATGTAACTGAATCGGCCTTGCTTGGTGCAGATATTGCTACCATTCCTTATAAAGTGATCACCCAGCTGGTTAAACATCCTTTAACAGATATCGGCCTGGATCGATTTATGAAAGATTCAGAAGTAATACAAAAAGCTGTGAGTGCCTGATCATTTAGGTTAAGTCTCTCAGACCGGACATTTTTTTCAGAAGCTGCCCATGGGGGCAGCTTTTTTTATGTGTTGAAGTCGTGGTAGTGGGATGTCATATCCACAGTGCCGTCTGGTTTGAAACCAACACCTTCGGCTTGAAGCAGCTCGCGCATTTGTGTTGGGGTTTGAAAGTGAATTTTACCGCTCAGAGCGCCGAAACGGTTAACGACCCGGTGGCAGGGAATATTGGTGTTCTTGGCACAATTTAAGGCATAACCCACCATTCTGCTTGAACTGGCTGAGCCCAGTTTTTTAGCGATGGTGCCGTAGGTGGTTACTTTTCCAAAAGGGATTTCACAGACGAGTTCATAGACCTGATCGTAGAAACTCTCGGGTAATTTTGGCTTTTGTTTAGCCATAAGTCTACAATTTCCGCTCTTTTTCGTATTCCTGCCGGTATTTTTTTAAGCCGTTAAAAATAGCGTTGGCCACCCGTTTTTGACCGGATTTTGATTTGAGGAATTTTTCTTCTTTTGGGTTAGAAATATAGCCGGTTTCAACAAGAATGCTCGGCATGGATGGCGTCCATAAAACCATGAAACCAGCCTGTTTAACCCCCCGGTCATTTCGATCGGCATGGCTGGCCATGTTGTTGTTGATCAGTTCGGCAATTTTCTGAGACTGATGGGAAAAGGCGCTTTGGGCCATGGTTATCATGATAAGATTTTCTTCGTTGTAATCTTTATAGCGGTCTTTATAGTCGTCTTCCTTCAAGATCACAGCGTTTTCGCGTTCGGCTACTTTTAAAGCGTCATCGGTTTTATGCAGTCCCAGCATATAGACTTCGGCCCCGCTTATTTTTCTGTTACGGCTCGCATTGCAATGGACGCTTACAAAGAGCTTTGCATTGTTTTTATTGGCGATTTTCCCTCGTTCATCCAGTTTGATGAACTTATCGGTTTTTCGGGTATAGACCACTTTTACATCCGGCCAGTTTTTTTCAATCAATTTTCCTAGTTGCAGCACAATGCCTAATGCTATGGTTTTTTCATAGGTTCCGTAATAACCAATGGCACCGGGATCTTTCCCACCATGTCCTGCATCCAGGGCTATGACATCAAATTTCCATTTTTCGCGATCGTGCTTCAGGAGCGTCTTGATCTCTTTTTCTTTTTCAGTTTTGTAGATCGCTTTTACATCCACGTCACTGAGGATGTGAAGCAGGAAATCATCCCCATTGGGTTCGCGTTTAAACTCGGTTGATTTAATGCGGTACTGCCTGACATTAAAATTCAGGGTTAGTTGCAAGCCGCCAGACTTCAGTGGAATAGCGGTTACTTTTTTAAGCAAACCATCACTAAACGATTTGGTGAGTTTTTTTATGTCGCCGGTAGCGCTTCTGAATGTCAAATAAGCCACGCCATTTTTGTTTGGGCGAATAAACTCGTACTCCACTTCGGGCCGGTTGCAAATTAAACGCATAATCGCGCCATTGGCCTTTTCATCGATGATGTAATTGGCTATGGTATAGCGCGTGTCGTAAGTTGGCTTTGGGGTAATGGGCAGCGTTGGCAGGTTTTCCGAGGAAGACTTATTCAGAAAAGCACTGGAGGCAACACGAGGCTTTGAAAAATCGGCTTCAAATGTTTGATTGGTTTGATTGTACTTGATCGGACGCTCCAGCCAGGTGCTTAAAAAACGAGCCACTTGAGCCGGTGGCAGATACATGGCTCCGCCAATCATAGCCGGTGATACACCCAGTTGCAGGGTTTTAAAAGGCGCTTCATCCATGCTGTAATGGATGGTGGCAAAATGATTTTGAGGTTTTATTTTGCAGTACTCTCGCTCTTTGCCAGGCGCATAACTGATAATAATTTCAGATGTACTTAATGTATTTGGAATTTTTAATGCACTGCAAATTTGATTGATGGCAGTCATTTTAAGCGTGCCAACACTAAATAAATCTACAGTGGATCGGACTGTTTTTTTGTTCTTCTCTGTTAGAATAACCTTTATCGGGGCATCGGCTTTCAGGGGTTGAGGAAGACTTGCCACAAAAGCCAATGTCAGAAAAAGGCATATTGTAGCATATGTTGTTAAGGATATATAGGATGATCTCTTCATACTGCTAAGATAGTAAAACAAAACCTGCGATTTTGAACCCTTTAAGTCTTTGTAAGGCAAAATACAGTTTCTGACGGGATTTTCATATGGACGTGTTTGGGACTCAATGAGTATATCATATGTTTAACTTAAACGGCTTCTCTGAATTCAGGTAATCGTTGAGCAATCGGGTGTAAAATAACCATTTAAATGTTGTTTTTTGGCTGAATCGCCCATTTCAATTTGCTATTGTAGCCAACGATAAATAAGGCCACTTTCGGAAAAGCTTTTGTTTCTTAGAAAAAAAATCCCTATAAACACTAAAATTATCTTAAAGACGGCCGAAGGATAACCTAATTTATTGAGTTTATGCCACCAAAAAAAAATGCAGCTTCAGGCAATTCTAAAGTCGGGGGCAAAAAGCTGGTCATAGTTGAGTCGCCATCGAAAGCCAAAACCATAAATAAGTATCTTGGTAATGATTTTGAGGTTTTTGCTTCTGTGGGACATATCAAGGATTTACCAAAGAAGGAAATCGGCCTGGATTTTGAGAATCACTACGAGCCACGTTACGAGGTTATCGCCGGCAAGGAAAAGGTGGTTCGGGATATGAAAAAGCTCTCCAAAACTGCCTCGGAAGTATTAATTGCAACGGACCCCGACAGAGAAGGTGAAGCCATTGCCTGGCACATTTCAAATGAAGTTGAAAAAAATCAGGCCAACATCAGCCGGGTATTGTTCAATGAAATTACCGCCAAAGCCATTCGGGAAGCCATAGATGAAAAGCGCCAAATAGATTATAACCTGGTTCGCTCACAACAGGCCAGGCAAGCCATGGATAAAATTGTGGGTTATCGTATCAGTCCTTTTTTATGGGATACGGTTTTACGAGGTTTATCAGCCGGCAGGGTACAATCTGTGGCACTTCGTCTGATTTGTGAGCGGGAAGAAGAGATCAACTCGTTTCAACAGAAAGAGTATTGGTCGATACTGGCCGATTTCAAAACCCCATCCCAGGAGCAATTCAGGGCCAAGCTGCATAAAATCAATTCGAAAGATGTTGTGATTTCTTCGGAGGCCGAAGCCGGAGAGATTGCCAAAAAAATCCAATCCCGGGTATACCGGGTCCAGGAGATCAAGAAGCGTAAATCAAAGCGAAATCCACCTTCACCATTTACCACATCTTTATTGCAGCAATCGGCTTCTAACCAGTTGGGGTACGGCTCCAAGAAAACCATGCGTCTGGCCCAGCAGCTTTACGAGGGGATAGATATCGGCGCAGATGGTGCCGTTGGCCTGATCACTTATATGAGAACAGACTCCAAACGCATCAGCAACGATGCCCAGCAGGAAGCCCGAAAGTTTATCGGTATGCAGTATGGTGAAAAGTTCATTCCTGAAAAACCCAGAAATTATAAAACATCCGATAAAGCTCAGGATGCTCACGAAGCCATAAGGCCTACTTCGGTATTCAGAACACCAAAAGACCTGGAACATGTACTGACCAAAGAACAGTACAAGTTGTATGACCTCATCTGGCGCCGGTTTTTGGCTTCTCAAATGAGCGCAGCCGAACTCGAGCAAACCAGTATTGATATTATCGACCATGAAAAAGAATTCTTATTCAGGGCTTCCGGGCGGGTTGTACTTTTTGAAGGGTTTTTGAAGTTGTTTGGCGATCAGAAGGAACTTGATTATGAAGAACAGAAATCAACCAAAGTGGATACCGATGCCGATTCGGATACCCCGACAAGCCTTCCAAAGAAGCTTAATGAGAAAGAAGAGCTTTCGCTAAGCGAACTACTGAAAAATCAGCATTTTACCAAGCCACCGGCAAGATACTCCGAGGCTAGTTTGGTGAAAGAGCTCGACAATTTTGGCATCGGGCGACCTTCTACCTATGCCTCCATAATTTCTACCTTGCTTGATCGCAGGTATGTTGAATTACGTCAAAAAAGGCTTCATCCCAACGAATTGGGCAAGGATGTTTCAAAAATTCTGATCGCCAATTTCCCGGAGCTGTTTAATGTAACATTCACGGCAGAAATGGAAACCGATCTGGATAAAGTTGCTTCCGGAGAAGATGAATACGAAACCGTGCTGGATAGTTTTTATTTGCCTCTTGAAAATGCACTGGGTATTCGTAAAGCCAATCCCATTTTACCCCAAAATGAAAATGCGCAGTTATGTGATAAATGCCATGAAGGGGTTATGGTTGTAAAATGGACAAAATCAGGCAAGTTTTTAGGTTGCTCCAAGTATCCCAAGTGTAAGAATATTAAAACAATTGAAACCCAGAAAGCCAAACCACAGGAAACCGGGATTAAGTGCCCGAAATGCGATTCGGGTCGGTTGGTCTTAAGAGATGGCCGATTTGGAAAGTTTTTAGCTTGTACCAATTACCCGGAATGCAAAGGGCTTTTAAACATCAATAAAAAAGGATTTATTGAGCCACCCAAAATGCCTCCCCTGGTTACGGGTATTGAGTGCCCTATTTGCAGTGCACCTTTGAATTTAAGGGAAGGTAAACGAGGGTTATGGCTGGGATGCTCCAAATTTCCTAAATGTAAAGGTAGAAAATCCTGGGCTGAATTGGAAGATGGCTTAAAAGAGAGCCTGACGGCTGAGTTTGAAAAACACAAAACAGCCCACCCACAGGATGTGATAAAAATGCTGGATGGCTCAAGGCTGAACTATAAACAACCCCTGGAGGATTTGCTGGCCAATGCCACAATTTATCTGCCTGATGATCTGGAGAACCAGGAACAATCTATATCCGATGAACTAACCAATCAGTAAGACGTGATATTGCGATCAGTCTTCTTGCGGTTTAGGTGGTACAATTCGCTCTTCAATAATTAATTCTTCACCAGGCTCGAGTGATTTGTACATATCATCAATTGTTTTCTTGTCCATATGTTTATCGACTTCACTACCAACTTTATTGCCAATAATTCCGCCTACTATTCCTCCAATTACAGCTCCGGGAATAGCACCTACAATTGAACCGACAGGACCGCCAATAAATCCAACTGCTGCACCTATAATTGAACAACTACCTGAGCCACCTAAAATACCCATACCGGTTACAATCGTCTTACCAAGGTCGTTATTAGGTTTATCCTGCTTTAAAATTTGATCCAACATGTCATTTAATTCTTAATAGTTACTTATTACGAATAGTATATACCAGATTCTCTTAAGTCGCAAGTCATTCGTTCTGATGGTCTAAATATAGTGTAGATACTAAAAAATAAAAAAGGCGGGATAACCCGCCTTTTTGTTTTGCTGATTTGGCAAGTTAGTTGCCAAAGGTCAGTTCGTACTTAATGGATGCTATAATATCGGTGGTGCTTTCGATGCCTGATTCAGGTACTTCACCAATAAATAAGAGGTTCAGGTCGCTGGACAGGAACATGTAGGATGTGATGTCGTAAGTAGCAGCAACACCCAGTACAGTTCGTTTAAAGTCGCCGAAAGTAAGTGCCAGCCGGGCAGAAGGACGCAGTTTCTTGTTCATCAGTGCGTAACCCACACCCATATCCAGGGAGTAGAAATTCTGTTCAACCTTGCCACTCTTGCCTTCCAGTTTAGCCATGATTGGAGACATGGTAAAGTAGTCGCTTTGAATGTTAGACAAGCCGGCATTAACTCTTAACTCACTTGGGAAGGTCATTGATCCATTCAGGGTGATGGAACGACTGGTGAGATCCTGTGGCACCAGGCTGCTGTCGGAAACCGTCCATGCGTTGTTTGGGGTTAAATCACGGTCGTCGGTACGGCTGCTGAACGTGGTGGTTAACCCTACAGTAAGAATTTTGTTGCCTGTCAGTGAAAAGGTTTGTGAGGCATCAAAAGTAAATGTGCTGGTTGAGTTATTAACCTGGGATGGCAGACCACTTATGGTTTCTGATACATTGTTAATAAAATCAACGTAAGTTGTCGGGTAATCGTTTTTATTGGTTTGGCTGGAGTAATCTACACGCAGGCTTGGCCAGTTCAAACCCGGGAAATACGAAACGCTTCCTTTGATGAATGTACGGGTAGTTGTACCTGATATGGTTTCTTCAGGGTCGCCCGGGCCTGCTTGAATTGTAATATCACGCTCCTGGAGCAGGTTATCGGTTAGCCGTTCAAAATTGGCTGATAAGAACAATCGGTTGTTGAGCAATCTCAAACGGTCGAAAATCCGGAACCCTTTAACATCCGGTTGGTAATAGGCCAGACCATAAGAATTGTAATTTTGTCCCTGGTTTAAGTACTCAAACCTGAAGAAATTGTTGAACATATTCACATTAGTACCAAAACGGTAAGCTACTGAAGAGAGGTCCAGCGGGTAAAGCGGTAAGAGGTTCTCGTTTATGGTAATAATGTCGGTTAAACGATCGTAACCGCCCGGGAAGTTATCTTCAATATCCTTGCTGAAGTCCTGATCCAGTAAAGAATCCAGTGCTTCCGGGGTGATGCTGCCATTGGTAATATCGGTATTGGTCATTGAAAAGGCCACATCTGCAAACAGATCTAAGCGCTGAGGCCAAAGGGCCAGCTTAAATGAAGACCCTAATGCTAAATTTTCAGAAGGTTCAATACCATAGGCGTTTGGCAGGGAAAACTGATCTTTAGCTTTCAGGAATTGAAGATCCCATTGAATAATACTGGTATTAACGCCGGCACGTGCTGTAAACACTTCACGCTCAAATGTACCGGAACTCAGAAGCTGGGCGTAAGTTTTATTAACACCCTGTTCATTGATGAGTAAAAAACCGTTGCTTTCCAGTTCAGCTGCAATATTATCGTCCGTAACTACGGAATCGGGTCCGAATGATGGTGTTACTTCCCGTGCCGTAGTACCCTGAATCACATCTACCCTGAACGGTCCCAGATGAGCATTGACTTCAAAACCGCGGATACGCAGACCATTGGCAATGTAGTAGTTGTATTCCGGGAAAATATCGCCTACGCTCGCATCAAGAAATGGCGATGTAGCGCGCAGGAAGAAACGGTTGGAAGCCTGCCGAGAGTCGTCTTCTTCGTTAGTGACATAGAAATACCCTCTTAAAGCCAGGGATTTATAGCGAAGATCTCCGCTGGCATGCAGGCGGCTGTAGAAAACAGAACTATCGGCAATGGTTTCGTTACGAAGTTCTGCCCAGCTTTGTGTGGTATAGCGCAACGGATTAGATTCCAAAGCGCCAATTTGTGTGGCGCTTTTTGAGAAGAAGGATGAACTGACAGAACCGATTTTATTACCTTTTTTATCAGAAATTTCAAAAGAGAAAGAATGCGGACCGGGTTCGAGTGGAGAATCCGGCAGATAAGTCATCATATTCTCGCTCAGGACAACACCGCTTTCCACCTTTTTACCATCAATGCGCAATTCTGCGCTCTTCAGATCGACCTGGTCGCTGATGGTGTAATAAGAGATGGTGATCAGAAGATCGTCTTCAAGCACTTCTTCACCCTTGGCCGGTGATATCACAATTAAATCGCCAATAGTCTTTTTAGGCTTAACGGTTACACTAACAGGATTGTCCTGAGGTGAAACAGCCGGATAGATCGCTTCGGACTTATCGGTGTAAGTTGCCCGAACATAATACTCAATCGATGGGGCAACCACGTCTTTTCCCTGGATGGTTGCGACAAACTTATTGCCTTGTGGACGGGCTTCTATAACACGATAGGAAGAGGAAAACGGATTTTTAAAGTGCAGCGTGGCTTTAGAAATGCTGTAATTAACAGGTGTTTGAATTGTAACAGTTAAAGGCTGGCCTTCTGTTGCCGAGCCATGTTTTACATCAACCTGTTTTTCCTGCTGGGCCAGGGCATCCTGGGCCAACCAGGGGACAAGCACTAAAAGTGCGAGTAGTATGATGGGCTTTTTCATAATGATTATCTTTTTAAGTTATGAAAATGGATTGAACCGGTTTAGGTCAATAAAGCCAGTGCTTCCCGCAGTTCCTGGTTGGTGTGCGAGTCGCCTTTTGAATCGGTAAGTGTTATGCCTTTTTCATAGATTGATTTGGCCTTTTCTTTTTCCCCGATGCTTACATATGCTTTTGCAAGCTGATAATATGTGGCAATATACTCTTCATCATTTTTTAGAATGGTCTCCAGTTCCGTAATGGCTTCTCTAAGCTCATTGCCATTAAGGAATTCCAAAGCCAGGGCGTACCGGGTAAAGGAATTGTTTGGGTCTTTTTCCAGAAATGTTTGTAAAGTTGTGATGCGTTTTTGTCGTAAGTCCTCACTCATGAGCTGTTAAGGTATTGGTTTTGCTGAGCGTTCATTATGAATGATACCCCGGTCTGAAAGAACTGGTATTTCGGATCAGAGAAAATTATGGATAAATATAAAGAAATCTCCGCTTAAACGTCTGAGCGAAAACGTAATTTAATGTGGTCTGGATTCACCCGGAAATGGCGGCCAGGCCATTTTTTGTCCCGCAAGTAAATGGAGATGAATATGAAACACACTTTGCATGGCATCAGGACCGCAATTAATAACAAGTCTGTAGCCAGAAGGAGCAATCTGCATATCTTTGGCTATCTGTTTGGCGGCAAGTGTCAGGTTGCCCATAATTTGGGCATCTTCGGGCGCAAGGTCGTTTATTGTGGCGATATGTTTCTTGGGTATGATAAGGATATGAATGGGTGTTATCGGATTAATATCATGAAATGCAAAGACATCCTCGGTTTCATACACCTTTTTTGACGGTATCTCGGAATTGGCAATTTTGCAAAAAATACAAGACGAGTCTTGCATAGCGCCCCCTGGGTTTATGATTGAATGGATTGATTTGTAAAGCAGAGCAATAATCCATTGAGCTTGACTCAATTTGTCAAAATTCCTTTTTTAGTACAAAGTTTTTAAATTGTTTTTTAAAATTTTCTGATTAACCCGATAAAGCTCATTTTAATTAAAGGCCTTTTTCATGACCAAATTACCATCGAATACAGAAAAAGAGCAATCTGAAGAGCAAAGTATTACAACAACAGGTTTAACACATATTATCGGTATCGGTGCTTCTGCGGGAGGCCTGGATCCCCTGGAACGCTTTTTTGATCATATGCCAATTTCCTCCAAGATGGCATTTGTTGTGATCCAGCACCTCTCAGCCGACTTTAAAAGCTTAATGGATGAACTCTTGGCCAGGCATACAGGTATGCCCATTCATAGGGTAACTGATGGAATGGAAGTTGAAGCAGGCAATATCTATTTGATCCCCCCAAAAAAAGATATGGTGATCCAGAATGGCCGGTTGCGATTAACCGATAAAGAGCAGGGCCAGCCCTTAAATCTGCCAATTGATACGTTTTTCCGTTCGTTAGCTCAAGATGCGGGTAAGCGTGCAGTGGCTATTGTTATGTCAGGTACAGGTTCGGATGGATCGCATAGTTTAATAGATTTTCATAATGCCGGTGGGCTTATTATTGTGCAAAGTCCGGAATCGTCCGGATTTGACGGGATGCCCAGAAGCGCCATTGAGACCGGACTGGTTGATATTATTACCGAACCGGAATTAATGCCTGAAGTTTTAAGAGATCACCAGGAGCAATCGCTCAAGGGAGCTGATATCACACGCATGATGAAATACGAAACCGGTCCGACCGGTAAGTTTGCCGATATTTTTAAGCTTCTCAAAACCAGCTACAAGATAGATTTCGGTTATTACAAACCCACAACGATCGACCGGCGTATTGAGCGGCGCATGAACATCCTTCGGTTCGACTCCATTGAAGCCTACGCAAAGCGCCTGTCCCAGGATGAAGAAGAGCTAAATGCGTTGTATAAAGATCTCCTGATCGGGGTAACCAAGTTTTTCCGCGATCCTAAAGCCTTTGAAATTCTCTCTGATGAAGTGATCCCAAGTATCATTAAAAAAGCTCAAAAAGAAAACCAGGAAGAAGTACGGGTATGGATATGCGGATGTGCCACAGGTGAAGAAGCCTATTCATTGGCTATCATATTTAAAGAAGTGGCCAATAAGCTAAACAGCCATGTTAAGATCAAAATCTTTGCCAGTGATGTTCACCGCGGTTCGCTCGATATTGCCAGTGATGGGATCTATTCCGAAGAGGAACTTGAAAAACTTCCTTTAGAATTAAGGGAAAAATACTTTCATCGCGAAAACAACAATTATAAAACCAGCAATCTGATCCGTCAGATGATAGTATTCTCTGAACAGAATGTTCTGACCGATCCGCCATTCATTAAAATTGACCTGGTTTCGTGCCGTAATCTTTTAATCTATTTTCAGACCCTTGCCCAACGTAAAGCCCTGGCCATGTTTCATTTTGCTTTAAAACATAAGGGGTATTTGTTTTTAGGGGCCAGTGAAAACCTGGGATTGATTGAAGATGAATTTGATCCCATAGATCGCACACTGAACATTTATCAGAAAAAGCGCGATGTACATCTGCCGGCAGATATGCGTTTTACAGTGGGTTACTCCAATAAAAAAGCCGGAATGCCTGTCCATCCAACGCTTCAAAATAACACAGCCGATATAACTATGCTCCTCGCTTATGATGCGCTACTGGAGCGTTATATGCCACCGGGATTGCTTATCAGTGAAAACAGGGCGTTGCTTCATACGTTTGGTGATGCCGGTCGTTTCTTTAAAACAATATCCGGGCGTTTATGTTCTGATATCTTAAATTTGGTGGGAGGCGATCTACGTATTGCACTTACCTCTGCTTTACAAAGAAGTTCAAAAGATAATGTTAGCGTAAAATATAAAGCCATTCAAGTCCAGACGGCTGCAGGCATAGAACGGATAAATCTTGAAGTAGAGCCCTTGCAGGTGCGCGGTGGGGTACAAAACTACTTTCTGATCGTGTTTAATCCCTGCCAGGCGGGTTCTGATAAAACCTTACCACTTGAAAATGGCGAGAACCCGGCAGAATCATTTAATGTCAGCGAGGTATCTAAAGACAGGATTGCATACCTGGAGCAGGAACTTGTTTATACCAAGGAGCATTTGCAAACCACGGTGGAAGAATTGGAAACCAGCAATGAAGAATTGCAAAGCACCAACGAAGAGCTGCATTCGGTGAATGAAGAACTTTATACAGTAAATGCTGAGTACGAGAGAAAAAATAACGAGCTCGAGCAACTGGCCGATGATATGGAAAACCTGCTACGCTCCACCGAACTCGGTACCGTTTTTGTGGATGCCAACCTTCGAATCAGAAAATTTACCCCAGCCATAGCCGGCCTCTTTAATCTGCTGCCCCAGGATATCGGACGGCCAATAGATCATATCGCCTTCAATATCCAGGGCAACAATACCATGCTGGCTGATATTAAAGCAGTTATTGATACCGGAGAGCCTAATGAGAAGGAAATACAGAACTTGGAAGGTGTCCGGATGCTGCAACGCATTCTGCCTTACCGAAACTCAGCCAATATTGTTCAGGGCGCTGTACTTACATTTGTTGATATAAATCGTCTAAAAAAAGCAGAAGAAAAGCTCCTGGCGATTAACCAGGATCTGGAAAAAGCCATTCAGGAACGCGCCCGGCAGGTTGTTGAAAGTGACCGGTTAAAATCTTTTGTAATTGATGCAACCGGTGTTGCTGTAAAAGATTGGAATATTGATGACGACACAACCATGTGGAGTGGTAAAATGCTGGAAACATTCGGCTATCCAAATGGTAAGATTGGACAATCAAAGATGTGGTGGTCGAACAAGATCGGGCCGAACGACTGGGAGCGTGTTACCGAATCGCTCGAGTATCATATCAACAATGAATCAGGAATCTGGCGCGAAGAATATCATTTCTACAAAGCCGATGGTACCCTGGCCTATGTTATTGACTGGGGTATGCCCGTTAAGGATGAATCGGGCAAAACAGTTCGCATCGTCGGCGCTATGCTCGATATTACAGAGTTGAAAGATGTCCAGAAAGCCTTGCAACGCCTGCTTCGTAAGCAGCAAACCCTGGTTCGTACCATTGGACAGATCACGTATGAATATGAAGCTAAAAAAGGTATCATTCACTGGACAGGTGTGGAATTGCTTGGCTTTGAAACTGATGAATTCGGGCAAAGCCTCTCTTTCAGACAATCCCTGATCCATCCGGATGACTTCCCACTGTTTAAAGCTGAGCTTGAAAATGTACAGGGCGGAAAAAACATCTTTGATATTGAATGCCGGTATCGCCATCTCAATGGCCATTACACCTGGTTCCACGACAGGGGAATTGCTTATTTTGATAATAAGGGTGAGCTTGAAACCATTATCGGTGTCCTGGAGGATGTCTCCAAACAACGCGACTATCAGGAGAAACTGGAGGTAGATTATAAAAAACTCCAAAGCTCCAACCAGGAGCTCGAACACTTTGCTTTTTCCGCTTCCAACGATCTCAAAGAACCCTTGATTACAATTTCATCCTTTGCTGATCAGTTGCAGGATCAATACAAGGAAAAACTTGATGAAGGGGCCAGAAACTATATTACTTCCATTAACGAGAGTGCACAGCGGGCAAATGATATGATCGATGCCTTAATGGATTATTCCAAGGTGTCAACAGCCAAACTTCAAAAGCGCAAAATGAGCATGTGCAATGCTATTCAGGGGGCACTTAAAAACCTAAACAGCTTAATTGAGCGACGACATGCACAAATCGAATTAGGCGAAATGCCTTCTGTTTCTTTTGATAAACCACACGTGACAAGGGTTTTCCAAAACCTGATTGAGAATGCCATAAAATTCAATCCTGAAAACAAACCTCATGTAAAACTATCTTCTGAAAAAGAAAGACGGCAGTGGATTTTTAAAGTCAAGGATAATGGCGTTGGTATTGAAGCCTCAAAGCAAAAAGATATTTTTAACCTGTTTACAAAGCTTGAACACGGGGAAGCCTATTTGGGTTCGGGTGTGGGATTAGCTATTTGCGAGCGCATTGTGGCTCAGCATGGCGGTAAAATCTGGGTTAATTCCGAACCGGGAAAAGGCTCTGAGTTTTGTTTCTCTTTACCCGCAAAATAAACCGGGTTAAAAATCAAGTGTTCTGGAGCTTAGGCTCCCGTATCCATTTATTTCCAGGCGATTATCATATACCTCCACAATGCCAAAAGCATTCTCTCCCTCCGGAGATTCTACCAAAGCTTCCAGTGTTACAAAATGCAGGCCACCTTCTTTTTCATAGCCACCTTTATGATAGTGACCGTTCAGATATGCAACCACCACGCCGGACTCATGTAATAAATGTCTGATCTCTTCATGATACCACAATATGCCATGCTGAACATCGGTTGTGTTCTCATGTATGGGTAAGTGATTGAACACAACCACACGCTCATTATTGGTTTGGGCAGCTAAAAGCTCGCTTTTTAGCCAACTTTTTTGAACCTGGCTTAACGCACCCGACCATTTTTTTACCACCGGATTGGTTGAGAGGTAAGCCAGTGCTTCCTGGTAAGACTCAGAATTGTATGGCTGGCTGTAAATACTGACATCCATGCTGTTGAGAATCAGAAAACGAAAACCTTGCTTTGAGAAACTGGTATAGCTGTAGTCAAATCCAAGGCGTTTATGTAGCTTTGATAATGGCAATTCAAGGCAATGATTCCCGATCACCTGCCATACAGGCGCGCTGCTCTTATCCAGAATTGAGGCAATGCACTCAAATTCAAAAGGGGTATGTTGGCGATTTCCCTGGATCAAATCACCCAGCTGGATGTTGAACTCAAGGTCATGGTTATTCCAGGTATTGATACATGCCTCCAATTTTGGAGGAACATCCCGAAATCGGTAATTTGAGCGGTTATCTAAATCGGCATATTGGATATCTGTAACGACACCAAATGAAAACAAAGGTTTTTGGTTACTCATAGTTTAGGTGAAAGGCATTCAGGATATTATTAAAAATTAAATTAATCTTGCCGGTATAAAAAGTCATAATTATGTGTGGAAGATTTGCCCAGTTCAGTTCAACAGAAACCATTGCCGAAGAATTACATATTGATGAAATCGCTGATTTTGTTCCAAAGCCGTCTTATAATATTGCTCCGGGCCAATGGGTTTCAGCTGTAGTCAAACGTCAGCACAAGAAACTTGGTGCATTGCGCTGGGGCCTTTTGCCTTCATGGGCCAAAGACGAGTCGATAGCCCATAAACTCATAAATGCCAGGTCTGAGACCTGCCACCAAAAACCCTCTTTTCGGGATGCCTTTAAAAAAAAGCGCTGTGGCATTATTTGCAACGGGTATTACGAGTGGCAGAAAACTCCCGAAGGTAAATCACCGAATTATATTTATCAATCAGGTGAAAATGTACCTTTAATGGCCGGACTGTTTGAAATGTATACCTCTCCGACCGGAGAAAAAATTCCTACATGCACCATTTTAACCATCTCGGCTCTGGATGAGCTTAGTGCTATTCACGATCGGATGCCTGTTTTTTTATCGCCCGGTATAATGGATACCTGGTTATCTCCGGGTGAGATTTCCCCGGATTTTTTCCGGGCGGTTTTAGAGGAGCATAAAGGGCTTCGGTTTGAGTCTTACCCGGTATCTAAACAGGTGAATTCACCCAGCCACAATACCCCTGATTGCATTAAGCCGCTTTAAACCGGAATTAAAATTATGTTTTTGGCTTGCAAGAAATCTTTTTTTCGGCTTCCTTAAACAAAAAAAACAGTTGTAGTGATTAAGTTTTACATACCTTTTTTCCTTGCTGTCCTGATCCTTGGTTGCAGGCAACATGAGCCTGAGTTTGTGTTCCGGGATGAGGCATTAGAACAGGCCCGCCACGGGATTGAAGCCGAAAAGAGTAGCCGGTTAAAAACCATGCAACTCTTACTTGTTTCTGAAACTCTTCGCAAACAACAGAAAGACCAGCTTGCAAAACAAACGCTAAAACTAGCCGTAAGCCTCAGCGCAACAATAGATAAAAAGTATCGCCAGTTTTTTCTGCCCGATATCATAAATGCACTAATATTGCATGGCAAGGTTGCTGAAGCTGAAAATCTGGCAACTGAGATAAATCATCCGGATGCTGTTTCAAAGACTGCCCGGTTGTTTGGCTCTTATTATGCCAGGCGGGGCAAGGACTCACTTTCCGATAGATGGCTACCGGCAATTTCAAATCCCTTCGACCTGAAAACAACCTGGCTGGATCGATTAACTTACCGGCTTGAAACCGATTCGGTTGAGACGGTGCTTTTGGCAGTATCATCCATACAACCCCACGATCTGCAACCAGGTGTTATTTATGACCTGGTAACCGGATTGATCAATGAAAATGACCTGATTCGGGCCAAGGAACTAATCAGGTGGCTCTACAGATATCAAAAAACCCACACTCCCCGCTATCGGTATCTGGAAGTACTTCTTTATTCAAAGTTATCCAATGCCTATCTGGAACTTACCGAGCAACAAAAAGCCAAACAGCACCTGGAACTTGCCAATGCAATAGCTCAAAAACTCAAGTACCCTGAAGGCAGGAGCCATGCATTTTACGCTTTAGCAGAAGCTTATGCTTTGAGAGGAAATCAGGATAGAGCTCTGATGAATGTAAGCCTTGCTAGGGAAGCGGTAAGATTTGAGCCTGAGTTACCAGATAAAATCGCGCAAGTCATTAACTTGTACCATCATTACACACAGCTCGATAAATTTCCGGAAACGGGGGAGTTTCATGAACAGGCTTACTGGATGCGATACAGACTTTATCGTGTTATTCATAATGAATTTAGAAAGGCCCAGAGACAACTAAAGGCATATCCCCCAATTACAAAGTACGACTCCCCACAGTCCTACAAAGCAAATTTGATCCTAATGGCCACCGAGTTGCTGATGGCTAATGAAGAAAAACAGGCAGCCAGGCAAATGCTGGAGGGAATACCGGAGTGTTACAGACCATTGGGCCTGGCTCGTCTGGCCAATCTCAGTATTGAAAGAGGTTCTGAGAAAGAGGGACTTGAGCTTATGGCCAGATCAAAGAAAACCTGTATGTGGCAACTTGAAAATCACCCCATTAAACGATCGATAACACTGATTGAGCTTTGCAAGGCTTATTTACAACTAAACCAGCCTGAGCAGGGTATGGCATTGGTTTCTAAGATCCCTTCGGGTTATTTTCAGGTTAAAGCCTTGTGCATGATCTCGGATTATTGGCAAAACAGGAATGACAAAAGTTAGCCGGTTAAAACACCATAACATTAAATATACATAGTATGAGTTGGGGGATATTTTTTGCAGCGGTTCATCATATGGCCGCGTTTCTGATAGCGGGTGCTTTGGTTACAGAGTGGATAACCCTGAGAGAGAATCGGGACAAGCCCTCCGTTAAAACTCTGGTGCAGGCCGATACAATTTATGGGGTGTTTTCGGTTGTATTAATTCTGGTCGGGCTTTTAAGGGTGTGTTATTTTGAAAAAGGCAGTGAGTTTTATGTGAGTAACTCGTTTTTTTGGATAAAAATTGCAGCGTTTGCTGTTATGGGAGTTCTCTCGCTTTATCCCACAATCACATTCTTTAAACAGGCCAAGGATAAAGTTGCTGTATTTGATGAACCCGACTCTGTTCTCCGGTCCCATATCCTGATGCTGATTCGGGCTGAACTGGTCTTTTTGGCAATTGCCGTTGTAACGGCAGCATTCATGGCCAAGGGAATTGGTACTTTCTAACGATTTGGTTTTTTGGAATCCCTCAGCAATCCCCTTAAATCGCGCGTGAAGTCCCGCTCAAAAACGATCAACTCAGCCACCTGGCTGGCAGAAAGCACATCCCTGAATTTTTTGATGTGTTTTTGCAGGATGTCGTTATTCTGAGATTGTGTGCTTAGAATTTTATTGACGGTATTATCAATCTCTTTTTCATCGGCATTGGATCGTTTCAACTCCCGAAGTTCAACTATCAGTGAGTGCATTTTTTCAAAATTGCCGAACATTTCTTCCTGGTAGACATTATACCGTGGGAAAAAACGCGCAGACTGCTCTTCGGTTAGGTTTAACCGTTCGGTTAGTTTCCACATTTTAAGTTGCTGAATCCGCTTTCGTAATTTCTGGCGTTTTTCAGGCGGGATCTGCCGGTTGAATCTTTTTTTGCGCTGCTCCGAGCGTTCACCCGGATAGTTACCGGGGTATGGCTGCGCAAAAGCACTAATAGCAGGAGCAAAAAGGCTCAGGATTAAGCTCAGGACTGAGAGCTTTAAAAAGCGATGAAAAAAAGGATAAGTTTTCATAGTGATGTTACGTTATAAATACTTTAATAATTCATATGCTTCTTCGGGTGTGAGCACATTATAATTTTCTTCGTTTTGTAATGATAATGGCAAATCGGATTTTGAATCGTCTAGTTGTTCCAACATGTTATCAGCTTCATCATAACTCAGTGAATAGATGTCCGAGACTACAAAGTTTCCATTTGTAAATTCAAGGGTGGCCAGCAGGGTTTGGGTTTCATAGCTTGTAATATCCTGCTGAGAAATCCTTGAAGAGTAGTCAGGTCTTTCGGTCTGGAATTGAAACATAAATGAGAACACCATAATCAGCACAGCAATACCGGCCAGGGCCGATCTGAACTCGGCAACGGGCACTGGTGAAAACCACTCCCGGGCCATTAGTTTTAGTTCAGCCCAAAATTTTTGATGCCTGGGTTTTTCATGTACCTTAGCCATGATATTTTCAGAGAGCTGCTCAAAGTACCCGATGGACATATCGGCTTTAAGAGCAAGACTATCCTGGGCTTTATGCTCATCAAGCATCAGCATGGTTGATCTCATTGCCTCAACATCGGCCTTAAACTCAGGATTTTCGGCCATCAGGGCTTCAATTTTCAAAGAAACATCCTCATCTGCAACCCCGAGAACATAGTCGGGGATATCCAGCCGGTAATCATAATCTTCCGGGCGTGCCATGCTATATCTCCTCAGTTAAGCGTTGTTTCAAAAAGGCTTCAATTTTTTTAAAGGCATGAAAGTAATTGGCTTTCAGGCCACCGATACTGGTATTGAGAATCTCGGCGATTTCTTCGTAAGACAGTTCATCATAATAGCGCATCTCAAAAACTTCTCGTTGTTTTTCAGGTAAAGATGCCACAGCTTCCTGAATGTGTTGCTTGGTTTCGGCCTGTTTCAAGGACTCGATGGGCTGGGTTTCAGCGCCTTCCGCTTCCTGAATCAGGGTGTCCAGACCAACTGAGTGCCTGATTTTTTTTGAGCGAATACAATTAATCGATTCGTTCATGGCAATTCGATACACCCAGGTAAAAAACCGGGATTGCTCATTAAACCTATCCAGCGATTTATAGACTTTCAAAAAAACATTTTGGGTTACATCATTGGCTTCCTCATGATTTTTAACCACTCGACGGCACACCCAATACACCCTTTCTTTGTGCAGTTCCATGAGGGTTTGAAAGGCCCGCTCGCGTTTAACAGCTGAACCAGTTTTAAATACAAGAATTAATTCTTTTTCGTTATCCATTCACTGCAAGGCAGATTTATTGGGCCTTCGGCGCATGCGTTTGCTGAAAGTCATTTCTATATCAGACACAGATTATTTCACGGGGTTTAATATATAAATAGAAAATCTTTGTGGATTTCGCCAGGAATATATGGCAAGCGAAACGTTTTTTGATAGAGTCGGCTGTTTTTATATAGACCGGCCTTAATGATATTCAAAAGCTGATTTATCCGATACGCTGTTTAGGAAGTAAGCGGTTATTGGAACTTCATTGTTATTTTACATTAACCCGGATGCAGTTAACACCTGTTCATGAAACCCTAAAATCCGAATATCATGGTTATTGAAACACACAAGTTAGTGGGAGAAATGGTCGACCATAGCTTTACCACCAGTAAAACCAGTGGTGCGTTTAAGAAAAAGCTTCCCGATACACTGGTGATCCATTATACCGCCGGACGAGATGCACTCTCCTCGGTGAGAACCCTGACTAAGCCCGAAATAAAAGCCTCTGCCCATGTGGTGGTTGGCAGGGATTTAAAAATTTACCAACTCGCCCCGTTTAATATGATCACATGGCACGCCGGTCGCAGTAAATGGCAGGATCGATCGGGGCTAAATAAATATGGTATTGGCATTGAAATCGATAATGCCGGGCGATTATATCCCGGTCTTGAAGGCGCATATTATTCCTGGTTTGGAAAATCGTACCCAAAAGAGGAAGTGGTGGAAGCGGTACACCGCAACGAATCAAACCCATCTTTTTGGCATCGGTTTCCCGAAAAACAGCTCGTCCTGGTTCAGGAACTGTGCGAATGTCTGTTGGAGAGTTACCCGATCAAGACCATTGTTGGGCACGAAGAGATCTCACCGGGTCGAAAATCAGACCCCGGGCCGGCTTTTCCCCTGGACAAACTTCGCCATCAGTTACTCTATGCCGACCGGGAATCTGATGAACCTCAGGAGGATGAACCTTTCGGCAATGAGGGTGTGGTGCTTGCCGGTAAGTTAAACATCAGGCGAAATCCCACAGTTGGGGCAAAGCCGGTAAGAGCGCCATTGAAAAAAGGCACCCTGGTTAAAGTTGTAGATGAACAAAACGGGTGGTATAAAGTGAAAGTTGAAACAGAGGGGTGGGTGAGTGGAAAATGGATTGATATGATTTAAGATGAACCGGCCATGTCCAGATCACCATTATGTCTAAATGAAAATTGTTTTAAAAACTATGAGTGTCAAATCCAATTATTTGATCGTCTGCTTTACCGTTTTGATGTGTCTTTTCAATACGCCACCGGCCTCTGCCCGGCATTTACCCACCCAGTTAACGGACGATGCCACGTCATACGCCAAGGATTTCAGGCATGTTTTTTCTGCACCAGCCCGATTTACTTCTACCCAGTGGCTTGTTACAGGAACGGTTTTAGCCACCACAGCATCACTGTTTGTGGTGGATGAAGAGGTGCGGGACTTTGCCCAGGCCAGTAAAGGTCCGTTTTTGGACCGGCTTATGCCAGTTGGCGATCTCTACGGCCGTATGCTAACCACCGGTGGGACAAGTCTTCTGGTGTATCTTAGTGGTATTGTGTTTGATGATCCTGAAACCCGATTAACCGGCCGGGCCATGTTCGAAGCGGTAAGCTTTTCCCTGGCCATTACAGGTACGGCAAAAGTGGTATTTGGCAGAAGCCGGCCATATACCAATCGCGGCGCGATGGATTTTCGATGGTTTGAGCTTTCTCACGATAACCGCTCACTGCCATCGGGGCATGCTACAGCTTCTTTTGCGCTTTCTGGTGTATTAAGCAAACGGTTCAGCAATCCGTGGGCTACGGCAGGCTTGTATTCGCTGGCTTCACTAACCCTTATTAACCGGTTGTACGACGATATGCACTGGTTATCAGATACCTTTTTGGGAGCAGCGATAGGTACCACAATTGGCCTGGCTGTAGGTGAGAGGCTAAATAAACAAGAAGCGGGGCGTGCTTCCGGGAAAAATCCCGAGATAGCAGCCCCGCTTGAGTACTGGTCAATTAAAATTGCGTTTTAACCCAATAGCGCTTTAGGCATTTTGGAGTTTGTAAGCAATTTCAAGTGCTTCGTAGTTGGCCTGAATGGTTTTTTGCAAGTCTTCTTCGGTATGCATGGTTGAAATAAACATGGCTTCGAACTGAGAGCAAGCCAGGTAAATACCTCGCTCAAGCATAGCATTGAAGTAGGCTGCAAATTTTTCGGTGTCAGAGCTGTTGGCTGTTTCAAAATCCACCACATCTTTATCGGTGAAGAACAGGCAGGACATTGAGCCTACGCGGGTCTGGCAAAGGTTTAAGCCCAGTTTTTGAATGTTGTTCTTAAAGCCTTCTTCAACCATTACAGCCTTTTTCTCTAACTTTGGATACGGGTTTTCTTCAGACAAGAGTTTCAGGGTTTCCAGACCGGCTGCCATAGCCAGCGGATTTCCGGAAAGGGTACCAGCCTGATACACAGTTCCAACCGGAGACACACATTCCATGATCTCTTTCTTACCGCCATAAGCACCTACCGGCAAACCACCACCGATAACTTTACCCATTGTGGTCAGATCCGGTGTAATACCATAAACTTCCTGGGCACCCCCAAGGGCAACACGGAAACCGGTCATGACTTCATCAAAGATCAGTACAATACCTTCTTTATCGCAAAGCTCACGAAGAGCAACGAGGAATTCTTTCCTGGAAGGAACAACACCCATGTTACCACCGATAGCTTCAATAATAACAGCGGCAATGTTTCCTTTGTTGCTTTCTACCAACTCACGAACCGATTCGATATCGTTATAGGTGGCGTTTAAGGTATCTTTAGCAGTGCCTTCGGTAACACCCGGGCTGCTTGGCGCACCCAGAGTTAAAGCGCCGGAGCCAGCTTTAATCAGGAAGCTATCGCCATGGCCATGGTAGCACCCTTCAAATTTAATGATCTTTTCACGTTTGGTGTAGCCGCGAGCTAAACGAATAGCCGACATGGTGGCCTCAGTACCACTATTGACCATGCGAACCATTTCGACTGATGGGACCACTTTGGTGATCAATTCAGCCAATTCAATTTCCAACTCGGTTGGTGCACCGAAGCTGGTGCCATGTTCTTTCATGGTTTTTTCAATCGCTGCAACCACTCTGGGGTGAGCGTGGCCTAAAATAAACGGACCCCAGGAGCCAACATAATCGATGTAGGTATTACCGTCTACATCGGTCATGGTAGCGCCTTCGCCACGGGTAACAAACGGAGGGATGCCTCCAACGGAGTTAAATGCACGTACCGGGGAGTTTACGCCGCCGGGAATAACTTTTTTTGCTCTTTCAAAAAGCTCATTAGACTTTGTAAGATTTAGCATGTTCAGGACGCTTTATTGGTGATGTTATATAAATAACCTGGGTTAATCCAGTGTGATTAATGTTGTAGATGTGGAAGATAAAATTTTAGCTCATACAAAAAAATCTCCCGGTAAAGAATGGGAGATTTAAAAAGTGAGAAATCTATTTAAAGGGCTCAAGAAATGGCTGCCAGATACATCAGGGTTTTTCCAGGGCTAAAAACAAGGGTGAGCGTGAATAAGGTTTTCTGATCTTTAATAGAAGGGCCTCACCTGATGACGCTTTATTGATGGCACTTGAGAATTCCTCAACATTATGTATTGGAGATTGGTTGATTTCAAGAATGATGTCTTCTTTCTGAATGCCTTTGGAAAATGCGTCGCCCAGCGGGTGGCTTTTACTGACCAGTACGCCATGATCCAGTTTCAGGGTATTCTTTTGTTTTAATGGCAGCGGCTCAACTTCAAGTCCGAACAATTTTTTTGGTTTTACGATTTCAGCTCGTTTTGGTGGTGTTGAGCTTTTAAGCGGTTTGAGCTTTAAAGAAACTGATTTCATGCTGTTGTTGCGCCAAATCTTCAGATCAAGACGGTCACCCGGCTTTTTGCTGGCTACATAGGCCTGAAGCTCGTTGCGTTCTTTGAAAGTTTGCTGATCAATTTGCAGGATAATATCCATTTGCTGAAGACCGGCTTCCAAACCCGGACTGTCTGGTAATACATCCTGAACCAGTACGCCATATGGCACCTCCATATTCAGGGCTTTAGCCATGGTTGCGTCTATATCCCCCAAAACTATGCCTATATACCCACGATGTACCTGCCCATATTGGATAATATCTTCTGAGACGCGTTTTGCCAGGTTAATGGGCACTGCAAACCCGTACCCCTGGTAACCACCGTTTCTGGAGGCGATAGCCGTATTAATTCCGATCAGTTCGCCGTTAAGGTTGATCAAAGCTCCTCCGCTGTTACCCGGATTAATTGCCGCATCTGTTTGAATGAAGTTTTCAACCCCAAAACTATCTCTGATGATGTTAATATTTCTGTTTTTTGCACTCACAATACCTGCAGTTATGGTGGAGCTTAACTGAAATGGATTGCCTACAGCCATCACCCATTCGCCAACAGCCACATTATCCGAATTTCCAAGGGCGGCTACAGGCAAGCTTTCGGCCTTGATTTTCAGGATCGCAAGGTCTGTTAATGGATCGCTGCCAATAAGCTCGGCAGTAAATTGTCTTTTGTCGTATAGCGTTATGGTGATATTTTGAATAGCGCTTGATGTGCTGATTACATGCTCATTTGTTATAATATACCCATCTTTACTGATGATTACTCCCGATCCCGAGCCTATGGAAGGAGAGTCAGGGATTTTTGGATGCCATTTATGGAAGTTCTCGGGAGTTTTGCCCTGTTGTTCATCTTCTTCGGAAAAATAGTCGTGAAATTCATCTAAATACTGCCTGAGCTTTTCTGAATTTATCGGGGCGGATTTTACCTGAACGCTAACTACGGTTGGCAGGTTATCCCTGGCTATAGTTTTAAAAAGTTGATTAAAGTTAGTTGGTGGCAAACCGGATAAGTCGAGACCAGGGCGCTCTTTACCAAGTTGAACGGTTGGTATTTCATTGGCAGTGGTATTATTGGTTTGTTTAAAACCGATTAATCCAATAACACCAATTAAAACACCTATGGTAACCAGGCCAATTGCAAAAGTATATGTCAGCTTTTTCACAACAATAAATTTATCTAAGCTTTCTCAGGAGAGCAATTGCATGGATATGTCTCTGGAACGAAGTGGAGGCAAATGCTCTACATGAAAACGAATATAAGTGTCCAGAACCTTGTATAATTCACTATAAACGCGTTTGGGTATCAAAAGATTTTGAATCTCTGAAAGTTTTGCTTCAGAAAGCTCAAGTAAGGTTTGATAGGCCAGTGGGCTAATGGCAGGATTTTTATGAACTAATCTGTTAGCATGTTCCACTAAACAAATTCCACCAAGATCGGGAACCAGAATAAGCTTTTTGGAGTGGATTGTAATCTCGTCTTGCCTGATAGGTTTTTTTGTGTAGGCGCACTCCAAAAAACTGGGTTTAAATCCCAACAAGCCAATTAACCGGATTTGAAAATAAAACAGAATTCCGTCGGCATTGGCCCCGGGTTTTGAAAGTTCTAATAACACACTGGCAAGTACATTGTATAAAGTGATGTGTTTATCCTGTTCTTCTGTAGCGTGGCGTATTAATTCTAAAATCTGATGCAAGACACTATAGCTTTCAAGGGTATGCTCAGAAAGCAGAAAACTGTGCCTGAGTGAACCGTCGGAAATGACCTGCATTTGCCGAGTGGGTTTTACATAAAGAACGGCTTCTACACAATTGCCTGTTTCAAACAGAGAGGCGTATTTATTTCCCGGCTTTTTATATCCTTTGGCAATTGCTGAAATTTTACCAAACTCTTTGCTAAACAGAGTAATAATTTTAGATTGATCACTATAATCAATAGCTCTTAAAACAATGCAATCCGTTTTTTGAATCATTCGATCTTTAAACCGCCGGTTTCAGAATTTTCATATTTTCAAGCTTTATAGTAGCAAGAATGTTCATGATCTGAAAATAAAAATATGGGTTTGTTTTTGAGGGTCTTCGTAGTTTTAAAGACCATACACTCATATCAAATCTCAGTAAATCAAATTTTGTTTTACTTTTTCAGATTACACGTGTATATTAAAAACTTTCTCTAAATGAAGTATGAGTGGGTTGAAAAGGTTGGGTAAGGCCAACGGCATTTTTATTGTTAAGATTGCCGGGCTCACATCCGGATCTCATCAGCATACCTGCAAGGTAAAGGCTGATGACTTTAATGATCCCGATATAACAGCAGAGCTTTTCCCAAATGATATAGATGTAGATATAATCCTGCATAAATCTCATTCCGAAATTGTAGCCGACATTACTGTAGCGGCTTATGTAAAACTGGAATGCGATTTGTGTTTAAGACCTGTTGAGCGGCTCATTGAAGGGAGTTACAAGGTCTTTTTTTTATTTGAAGCAACAGGCTTATCAGACAACGATGATGATGTTAGGGTTATAGATAAAACCGCATCTGAGATTGATTTGTATGAAGATGTTCGCGAAACGATGCTCCTGGCTGTTCCTATCAAGAATGTCTGTGAAGATACAACAACCTGCCAGCAACATTTAAAAAAGAATCAATCCGTTACTTACACCAGGGTTGAGGCCAGCTCTGAAACTGAAGAAGAATCAGATGCCGAATGGAAAAAGGCATTACGAGAAATTGAGAATAAGTTAAAATCAAATTAGATAACAATCATGGCACATCCTAAAGCGAAACAATCGAAATCCAGACGCGATAAACGCCGGGCCCAATATAATGCAAAAACAAAAGAGCCAAGTTTAACCACCTGTCAGGCCACGGGTCAGCAGCACCTGACTCATCGTGCGCACTGGCATGATGGCAAACTTTACTTTAAAGGTAAAGTTGTAATGACTAAAGAAAACGCTTAACGGTAAGCAGTTCATACCTTTTTTGTATTATTTTCTGTATCTTGATTTTTCAAAACAGATTTAAAAAACCTTAATCATTAGCTTAATGGTTACAATTGCTGTAGATGCAATGGGGGGTGATTTTGCGCCTAAAAACGTAGTTGAAGGTGCGATATTGGCGTTAAAAGAAGCGCCAGGAAAATTTAAGATCATCCTGACCGGCCAAAAAGAAAAAGTCCAGCCAATTTTAGATCAACACAACGCCAGTTCCCTCCCGATTGAGTTGATAGATACACCTCAAGTGATAGAAATGCATGAATCTGCTTCTTCAGCAGTGAAATCAAAGCAGGATTCATCCATGGTCAGAGGTCTGATGCTTTGTAAAGAAGGGAAAGCTGATGGTTTTGTGAGCGCTGGTAATACCGGTGCCCAGATGGCTGCTTCATTACTGGTTCTTGGACGCCTCGAAAAAGTTATGCGACCAACCATTGGCGCATATTTCCCTTCAGTCTCCGGTGTGACAATGGTATATGATATTGGCGCTAACATCGATTGCAAACCCGAGCATTTGGTTCAGTTTGCCGAAATGGCCTCCATTTACCTGCTGTATGCCGGACATATTGAAAATCCTAAAGTTGGGCTTTTGAATGTTGGCGCAGAAGAAAGCAAGGGAACCGAAGTCCTCAAACAAACTCATCAATTGTTAAAAGATGCTCACGAACATGGTAAGCTGAATTTTGTGGGCAACATCGAAGGCGGTGATATTTTATTCAGCAAAGTCAATATTGTGCTTTGTGATGGCCTGGATGGCAATATGCTGCTCAAATTTGGTGAAAGTATGCCTCATTTTCTGGGCGGGTTGTTTAAAGCGGCTGTTGGTAAGCTGGTTAAAGAACAAAAAATCAACCCGGAATCTGCCGAAGTTGTTGGAAAAGCATTCAAAGAGATGTTTGCCAGTTTTGATGATGAGCATTATGGTGGCGTGCCTTTACTGGGTGTAAATGGTGTGTCCATTATTGGCCACGGCCGTTCATCAGCTACCGCAATTAAGAATATGATCTTCAGGGCTGAAGAAATGATAGACCAGCAGGTTAATGCCCATATCGCCGAAGTATTAAAAGATAACTAAGTTTTTATAACCCAAAGGTTTAAAAATACCTTAGATAAAGGGGTAACCAATCGCATTCGAATGAAAGCAGCAATAACAGCCACGAGTAAATTTGTCCCCCAGGACGTGCTTTCCAATCATGATCTGGAAAAAATGATCGATACCAATGATGAATGGATAAAAACACGTACAGGTATTTCAGAAAGACGCATTTTAAAAGATCCCTCCAAAGCCACAGCCTATATGTGCGGCGAAGTGGCCAAAGACATTCTGAACAAAGGGGGTATCTCGGCCGAAGAGATTGATTTAATCATAGTGGGTACCATAACACCGGATATGGTTTTTCCGGCAACAGCCTGCCTGGTTCAGGATATTATTGGGGCGAAAAATGCATGGGGGTTTGATCTCTCTGGGGCATGCTCAGGCTTTTTGTATTCTCTGGTAACCGCTGCCCAGTTTATTGAAGCCGGTACCCATAAAAAAATTCTGGTTTTTGGTGCCGATAAAATGTCGTCAATTACAGACTTCACTGATCGTACCACAGCCATTTTATTTGGTGATGGTGCCGGTGGTGTGCTTCTGGAACCGGCCGAAGAAGGGTACGGATTACTGGATCATCATATGTATGCCGATGGTACAACCGGTAAAGATCATATTTATATGCTGGCCGGTGGAAGCCTAAGACCTTCTTCACATGAGACGGTTGACCAGAAAATGCATGCCATACGTCAGAATGGTAAAGTGGTTTTCAAATCAGCTGTGGTTGGCATGGCCGATGCAGCCCTGGAAATGATGGAAAATAATAATTTAAAAGGCAGTGATGTGGCTTACCTGATTCCTCACCAGGCCAATCATCGCATTATATCCGCCACTGCTGAGCGTATGAATATTGATTTGAGTAAAGTAGGTATCAACATAGATAAATATGGTAATACCACAGGTGGAACCATTCCGATTTGTTTGGCTGAACTGGATGAAGCCGGTAAATTGAACCGGGGTGATAATCTGTTGTTAGTGAGTTTTGGAGCCGGATATACCTGGGGTGGTGCCTACTTGAAATGGCAATAAACTTATAAACAGGACAGTTTTATGAAAGCTATTGTTTTTCCCGGTCAGGGCTCACAATACCCATCTATGGCTAAGGATATTTGTGAAGCATATCCCGAATGCATGGATATGGCAAAACAAGCCGATGAGATTGTCGGGTTTTCCATTTCTGATATCATGTTCAAGGCCGAAGGTAACGAGCTTAAACAAACCAAATACACCCAGCCGGCCATCTTTTTACACAGTATGCTTCTGGCAAGATTTCTTGATAAACAGGATGTTGTGATGACAGCCGGACACAGCCTTGGCGAGTACAGTGCTTTATGCTTCTCAGAATCGCTGAGCTTTGAAGATGCCATGAAGATTGTTTCCATCAGGGGACGCCTGATGCAGGAAGCCGGGGAGAAAAACCCGGGTTCTATGGCTGCAATAATTGGGGTGTCTAACGAAAACCTGAACGATCTCTTAAGGGAATGCAATTCAATTGGCACGATCCAGGCAGCAAACTTTAACTCTCCCGGCCAGGTGGTGCTTTCCGGAGATGTGCAAGCAATTAAACACTCTCTTGGTTTGGCCAAGGAAAAAGGGGCGAAAATTGCCAAAGAATTAGAAGTATCCGGAGCATTCCACTCATCATTAATGAAACCGGCACAAAATGAACTGGCTGCAGAGCTCAACAAGATCAACATCAAAGATGCCATTATTCCTGTCTGTATGAATACGGTGGCCCAACCGGTAAAACAAGCAGATTCCATCCGAGAGAATCTCGTTAATCAGCTTACCAGCCCGGTCTTGTGGGAACAGTCGGTTCAACATATGATCAAGGGAGGGATTAAAGAATTTATGGAAGTGGGACCTCAGAAAGTCCTTCAGGGCTTGATCAAAAGAATTGAGCGGTCGACAACCCTTTCGGGAATAGATACTGCCGAGCAATTATCCACATTATTAAATCCGGCATAAAATAAGCATTATGGAAATTAGTTTAAATGGAAAAGCCGCACTGGTAACTGGCGGAACAAGAGGTATCGGGCGTGCTATTGTCAGGCATCTGGCACTAGCCGGCGCTAATATCGCTTTCACATACCGGTCATCGGCTCAGGTTGCCGAAGAAGTAACCAAAGACATTGAAGCATTGGGTGTAAAAGCCCTGGCCATTCAAAGCGATGCATCTGATTTTAACCAGGCACAATCAGTTATCAGCCAGGTGGTTGAATCTTTCGGGGCACTGGATATCCTGGTCAATAATGCCGGTATTACACGCGATACTTTGCTACTTCGCATGACGGAATCACAATGGGATGAAGTTATGGACAACAACCTGAAAAGTGTTTTTAACTATACCAAAGCGGCTGCAAAACCCATGATGCAGAAACGGGCCGGACGGATAATTAATATCGGCTCAATTGTTGGAATTATGGGCAATGCCGGCCAGGCCAACTACTCGGCAACCAAAGCCGGTATGATTGGTTTTACCAAATCGGTGGCTAAAGAATTTGCTTCACGAAACATCCTGGTCAATACGATTGCGCCCGGTTGGATTTCTACTGAAATGACCGAGAAACTCTCAGAAGATCAGCTAAGCAAAATTGCCGAAGCCATTCCGTTAAAAAAAGCTGGCAGTGCCGAAGATGTGGCAAATGCTGTTCTGTTTTTAGCCAGTGATATGTCGGGATATATTACCGGATCAACCCTTCAGGTAGATGGCGGCATGGCCATGTAAATCGCCTGAAGTTTTGCACATGACTTTTAGATTCGTATATTCGCTATATTTTTTATTTAAATTTTGCTTTTCAATTAAAAAACTATTTACCGGAGGAAAAAAATGAGTGCAGCGGAAATCAAAGATCAAGTTTATGATATAATTGTTTCCAAAATGGGTGTTGGAAAAGAACAAATCAAAGATGATTCCAAATTCACAGATGATTTAGGTGCAGATTCATTGGATACAGTTGAGCTGATCATGGAATTTGAAAATAAATTCGGCATTCAGATCCCTGATGAAGAGGCAGAAAAAATTGCTACTGTTCAGGATGCAATTAACTACATTGCTGAAAAGAAATAACAAAGTCATTCTTCATCAGTTTTTGCGCTTTTTGCCAATTTCAGTTTAAACCCAATTTTGTAAAATAACATTACAGAGTTGGGTTAATTTATTCTTACAAGCACATGAAAGATAAAAACCAACGTATTGTTGTAACAGGTATTGGTAACTTAACACCGATTGGTTATGGCCCGGAAGCATTTTGGGCTGCCTTGATGGAAGGTAAAAGCGGTGCGGCACCTATTACCTATTTTGATGCAACAAATTTTGTGACCAAATTTGCCTGCGAATTAAAAGACTTTAACTCTAACGACTATATCGATCCAAAATCGGCCAGGCGTATGGATCGTTACACACAGTATGGTGTGGCAGCCGCCGAAATGGCCATTAAAGATTCTAAACTGGAGTTAAAAGAGATAGATCTCACCCGTTTCGGTGTGGTTTTTGGGTCTGGAATCGGGGGTATGACAACCTACGACCAGCAATTCAGAACCTACATGGAAAGCGGGCCAACCCGAATCAGTCCGTTTTTTATTCCCATGTTGATCCCGGACATTGCAGCCGGTCAGATTTCTATACGGAACGGATTAATGGGGCCGAACTATGCAACAGTTTCTGCATGCGCTACGTCTTTGCATGCGATTATAGATGCCTACATGATTCTTAAAATGGGCTTTGCCGACTACATGGTTTGTGGTGGGGCAGAAGCACCAATTACCCAAATGGGTATAGCCGGATTTAATGCTTCCAGAGCACTTTCAACACGAAATGATTCACCAGAAACAGCATCAAGACCATACGATAAAGACCGCGATGGTTTTGTCATGGGGGAAGGCTCAGGGGCATTGGTTTTAGAAACACAGGCTTCTGCAGAAGCAAGAGGGGCAAAAGTATATGCTGAACTGGCCGGTGTTGGTTTCAGCGCAGATGCAAATCATTTAACCGCCCCTCATCCTGAAGGCAAAGGGGCTATTGTTGCCATGAAGATGGCACTCAAAGAGGCTGATATTTCCAAAGATGAAATTGACTACATCAATACGCATGGTACTGCAACACCACTGGGTGATCTGGCCGAGCTGAAGTCCATAAAAGCATTATTTGAAGATCAGGCTAATAAACTTAGCGCCAGCTCAACAAAATCTATGATCGGACATTTACTTGGTGCAGCCGGAGTTGTTGAGTCGGTTGCCTGTATTTTGGCCCTTCAGCATCAGACAGTACCACCAACTATAAATATTGAGAACCTTGATCCCGAAGTAGATGTTGATGTAACACCAAATAAACCAAATGAACGAGAAATTAATTATGTATTGAATAATGGATTTGGATTTGGTGGTCACAACGCCTCGCTTATTTTCAAGAAAGTATAAGTGCAAAAATCAGGTGAGATGAAAAGAATAGATTTTTATGGACAGGTTATCAGACATACTCAGAAATTACTACCTGCGGATTTTCAGGGATAATCAATCGGACCCTGCCGATCTGGAGTTACTCAAGCCAGGTTCAATGTTAAGTGAGAAAGCCATTGAGGAAATTGAAACCCTCATTGGCTTTTCACTTAATGAAAAAGCCTTGTATGAAATTGCTTTAACTCACCGCTCGGCCATCGATTTGAATATCTATAACAAGAAGAATTTTGTCTCCAATGAGCGTTTGGAGTTTTTAGGAGATGCCGTTCTTGATATGGTAGTAGCTGAAAACCTGTATCATTATTTCCCGGATTATGACGAAGGAAAGCTCACTAAACTCAGGTCACAGTTGGTAAATGCGCGCATATTAGCTACGTTTGCACGAAAAATCCATCTGGGATCTTTACTGATCGTAAGTGATGCGGCTGAAGCCATTGGTGTTCGGGATAGTGAAACCACACTTGCTGATGCCTTTGAGGCTCTGGTTGGTGCCATTTATTTGGATAGCGACTACACCCACGTAAAAAACTTTCTTGAGAAACGTATTTTAGGTAATGTCAATTTTAATGAATTGATTAAAATTGAAAACAATTACAAAAGTGTTTTGCTGGAGTTTGCACAAGCATACCATCTTAGTATTCCTTCCTATAGTGTTATTGCTGAAGAAGGCCCTTCCCATAAAAAAGTATTCACAGTAGCTGTTCATATTAACGGGCAGTTTTTAGGAGAAGGTATCGGCAGAAGTAAAAAAGCAGCTGAGCAGTTGGCAGCCCATCAGGCTATTGAAAAGCTTAAGCAAATGGATGTTCAGGAAACGCTTATGAATCAGCCTGAAAAAAATTCTTCGGTTGGCAGTTAACTAAAGTAGTGCGTATTGTCTGAGAGAAAGTTTAGAAGAGATTTTTGAAACAGTAAAACGAATTTGAGCATGTTAAATCAAACTCAGTCACTTCCCTCACTGATCTTTGAAAAATCAAAACCGGGCCGAACAGGATATACATTGCCTGCATGTGATGTTGCCAGGCAAAGTTTGCCTGATCTGTTACCAGAAAAGTTTCTTAGAAAACAAGACCCCCTGCTGCCTGAGATTCAGGAGAATGATGTGGTTCGTCATTACACCCATCTCTCAACGCTCAATCATCATGTTGATAAAAACATGTATCCGTTGGGAAGTTGCACGATGAAATACAATCCCAAAGTCAATGAGCAAACCTCTGCTTTAAGCGGTTTTTCAGCCATTCATCCCCATCAACCGGTTGAAAGCGTGCAGGGCGCACTCGAACTGATGTACAAGCTTCAGGAGTGGTTGAAAGAGATCTGCGGCATGGAGGCTATTTCTTTACAACCTGCAGCTGGTGCACATGGCGAATTAACCGGGATTTTAATGATCCGGAAATATCATGAATCAAAAGGCAATCGCCGCAAAAAGGTACTGGTGCCCGACTCTGCGCATGGCACAAACCCGGCTACTTCGGCAATTGCCGGTTACAGCACAGTGGGTGTTAAATCAAACGAACATGGTTTAACAGATATTGATGATTTAAAATCAAAGTTGGATGAAGATGTAGCGGCGCTGATGCTTACCAATCCTAATACGCTTGGGGTGTTTGAGTCTCAGATTATGGAAATCTCGGATCTGCTTCATCAAAATGGCAGTCTGCTTTACATGGATGGCGCCAACATGAACGCTCTGCTTGGTATAACCAAGCCAGGCGATATGGGGTTTGATGTGGTTCATTACAATTTACATAAAACATTTTCAACCCCTCATGGCGGCGGTGGCCCGGGCTCCGGACCTGTAGGTGTTAGTAAGCGTCTTGTAGATTTCTTACCCACACCACGTATTGAAAAATCGCAAACCAGGGACAACTGTTATGTCCTTAATTCAGATTATCCCAACAGCATTGGCCGTACCATGGGCTTTTTTGGCAACTTTGGCATAATGGTTCGGGCTTACACTTATTTGATTATGCATGGGGCAAAAGGGCTTAAAAGTATTTCTGAAAATGCCATCATCAATGCCAATTACTTGCTAAGTCTCTTAAAATCAGACTATAAGCTTCAGTACGATGAGCCTGTGATGCATGAGTTTTGTCTTTCGGGAGATTGGCAGAAAGCTAAAGGTGTGAAAACTCTGGATATCGCCAAACGAATTCTGGACTACGGCTTTCACGCACCAACTATTTATTTCCCATTGATTGTTCGCGAAAGCCTGATGATTGAACCCACAGAGTCTGAGTCCAAGGAAACCCTTGATGCGTTTGCAGCGGTGATGCTTAAAATCGCACGTGAAGTTGAAGAAAATCCTGAACTTGTTCTCGAAGCACCCCACCATGCACCAATTAAACGATTAGATGATGCGTATGCTTCCCGCAATATCAATGTAAAGTATTCAGAGCCTGAAGCTGAGACTCAAATGGCTTAAGCTTTAATTTTGGGGAAGATTTCCTATGGCTTATCTCAATAAGCAAAAATGGGCTGAAATAGATGTGTAAACCAAAAAAGGCAACTTTTGAAGAAGAAGTTGCCTTTTTAAGTCATAAAAAGAAATGGTTTCCAGGAGTCGGATACATTGCCAACATATTGCCTCATAAACATAACATGACTCGGCCTGATGGGTTTACTCATCAATGGCATCTTGGCTTGTTCAGGGGTCCGGTTTGCTTTGGTATTGTTACACCGTGTGCAAGCTGTTACAAGGTTATCCCAGGTATCCCCACCACCCTGTGATTTAGGAACCACATGATCAATGGTTAGTGGCATGTCTGTTCGGCCGCAATACTGACACTGGAAGTTGTCCCTTCGCAATATATTTTTACGACTAAGCATAATTCGTTTAAATGGTACTGCGACATAAAAATTCAGGCGAACAACACTTGGCATCGGATACTCCAAAGATACAGCACGAATGGATTGATCTTCATAAGCAGCAACCATTTGAGCCTTACCTGCAAATACCAATACAATAGCCTTTCTTGCATCGCAAATACTCATTGGTTCGTAGCTCTGGTTCAGAACTAGAACTTTAGAGTTAAGTAATTTCATACGATAAAGAATTGTTAAAAAAAATTTTCGCTGAAAATGTAAAAGGCGATTAAAGGACAAAGGGTGTCCGGGTTAAAAAATAATTGCTCAATATCAGGTACTTTTACAAAAAAAGCAAATATAACCCTAAGTGAGGCTGCATACCGGACGCAAATTCAAATCAAGTATATAACACACATTTTTTTAATAAAATGTTCATCGTTTATGTTTTCATTAATTTTTAAGGCTTTTTCGGTTTTTTTGACAGTCATTAGTAGAACTTTTAGATAGCATTAAGCGTACTATTAGGAAATATTACTAATAAATAAAAATTACATATTATGAAGTCATTAACCGGAGCTTTACAGCAACAACAGATTTCCCCGCTATTTGCCAATGCGTTCATGTTCAGTGCCTTATGTGCAGGTTTATTCTGGATTGTAGATCAGAGCGGGTTCGGATTCCAGATAGGTATGATCTGGGGTGGTTTCTTTGGAGCATTTTTCTATGTGATCAGTCGAAAGATAAATCAAACGATGGGAGATGGCTCTGCAGGCTTATTTACAAATGGTTTCTCTGGAACAGTAGCCGGAACATTTGCCGCTTTTGTTTCTCACCTGGTCTTTGGACCGAATTTAGATGCATTTATCATCAGTATCTTTGGTGATATGCAAGCCGGTGTGTCTCAAATGGCATTTTATGTTATGGTTGAAGGAGCTTTCCTGGGTGGTGGTTTTGGAGTCTTCCAGTCTCTGATCATGGGTAAAGTAAATCGTATGATCGTTAATAAAATGGTTGTCGGGGATGCTAAGATTGCAACCGAGGATAATAAACTTGTCAGATACAACAATGAAGAAGCAACACAATTAAGCAAAGAACCAGAAAAACAAATGCTTAATTAATCTTTTTGTTTGGAAAACCGGGCTTGCCCGGTTTTTTTTGTTTATAACTTATATTTGCTTTCTTTAGGTGTTCATGTTAATCCCAAATCTATCTTTTTATGGCAGCAGCAAACTCTTTTGATGTCGTTTCAAAAATTGATACACACGAGCTTGATAATGCAATTAACCAGGCTCAAAAAGAACTCTCCCAGCGTTATGATCTTAAAGGCACCAATTCGGAAATTATTTTTAATAAAACTGAAATGGATCTAAAACTGGAGTCCAAGGATGAATTTACCCTTAAAACAGTTGTGGATATTTTGCAATCCAAATTGATCAAGCGAGGGATTTCTATTAAAGCCCTCGACTATGGCAAAGTTGAACCGGCAACCCAGAAATCAGTCAGGCAAAAAGTCACATTCAAGCAGGGAATTGATAAAGAAACCAGCAAGAAAATCACTAAACACATCAAAGACATGAAACTGAAAGTACAGGTTCAGGTACAAGGTGAAGAAGTCAGGGTCAGTGGCAAATCCAGAGATGAACTTCAGGAAGTGATCACGTCGTTAAAAGCCATGGATTTGGATGTTCCATTACAATTTGAAAATTATAGGTAACCCCTTTAACATAAAAATATGAACTTAAGAAGTGGCTTTGTTGGCTTTCTGGTTTTGCTGTTGTTTTCAGGCATTCAAACATCTGTTATGGCACAACATTTGGCCACTTTTCCTCAAAACGCCGACACCAGAAGCGATTCAATTTTTCAGATATCATCCCCTGAACTTAATCCCCACAGCACAAAATTTTTATATGCAAGCAGCACAGCCTGGGTAGATAGCATGCTAGCATCGCTGAGTGTTGAAGAAAAAGTAGGCCAGCTTTTGCTTGCTTACAGTAGCTCATTCTACAAAAGCCAGGATGAAGAGACATTTGTTGAACTCTCCGATTTGATAGAGGCTCGTAGAATTGGTGGAGTAATGTTCTCAAAAGGTAATGTGTATGAAGTGGCCATGCTTGCCAATCAGTTTCAGGCCAAGGCAAAAGTTCCATTGCTGGTAAGCGCCGATATGGAATACGGTGTGGCCATGCGTATTTATCGCACAACAGAATTTCCATCTAACATGGCACTTTCGGCGACACGCTCACCCGGGTATGCATATAAGATGGGACGAATTATTGCTAAAGAGGCGCGTGCGTTGGGTATCCACCAAAACTATGCGCCTACCGTGGACCTGAATAATAACCCGGAAAACCCCATTATCAATACCCGGGCATTCAGCGAGAAAATCGACCTGACAAATGTGATGTCGAAAGCCTTTATAAACGGACTACAAAACGGCGGGTTAATTGCAACAGCCAAGCATTTTCCGGGTCATGGCGATACAGAAATCGATAGCCATAAAGATCTGCCGGTATTACCGTTTAAAAAATCCAGATTGGATGCCCTGGAACTACAACCATTTAAAGCCGCTGTTACCGAAGGGATCATGAGCGTGATGGTTGGGCATTTAGCATTACCCGAAATAGTGGAGGATGAGTCTGTGCCGGCAACCTTATCCAAAGAGGTAACTTCCAGAATACTCAGGCAGGAAATGGGCTTTAACGGCCTTGTGGTAACTGATGCCATGACCATGCATGGTGTTCGTAAAGGTTTTGATGTTGGTGAAGCAGCCGTGCGTGCAGTTAATGCCGGCAACGACCTGGTGTTAATGTCGCCTGATTTAAACCAGGCCTATGATGCAATTCTTGATGCCGTAAATACTAACCGTATTACCATGGCGCGTTTGAATGAATCGGTGCGTCGGATTTTAATCGCAAAAGATTGGCTGAATCTCCACAAAAACAGGTTTGTGGATTTTAATGCTATTCCCGGGCAGGTAGGTATTCAGGCCCACAAAGACCTTGCTCAGAAAATTGCAGATCACTCTATTACATTGCTTCGGAACAAGGGAACCATATTACCGCTTACCGTTAAAACCTCCTGGCGGAAAAAAATCCTTCATGTTACATTGCAAAACGTTGAGAGTCGTAACGTGGGTAATACTTTTCAACGGGAACTGCGAAAACGTTTTGTAACAGATCATCATCGCATAGACCCTTTAAGTAACCAGTTGAATTATAATGATGTTTACATGGCCTCCAAAAAATCAGCTGCAATTGTGGTTTCTTGTTTTGTGGATGTCAGGCTTTGGGCAGATAATTTTGGACTGGATAAAGATCAAACCCGGTTCTTAAAAAAACTGACTTACATAGCTAATAAAGAAAACATACCCCTGATCCTTGTTTCTTTTGGCAGTCCTTACGTTGTTATGGGTCATGATGATATCCCGGTATATTTATGTGCTTATACCGGTGTGAAAGTATCCCAAATATCAGTAGCAAAATTACTCAATGGTGAAATTTCACCAAAAGGCTATTTGCCGATTACCATACCCGGAGCGTTTAAATACAGTTATGGTTTAGGCTTCTCCGGGCCACTACCAGATCCTGGAGAAGTAACAGATTATTTACCAGATACAAAAACCGCTGAAAGCCGGTAATATTTTAGAAAGACTCACATTAGCATGACGACCAAAATTATTCGCGACGAATCCACTTCAAGTGCATTTTGGGGTGCCATCAACACACTCTGTGCATTAGACGATGTCCATGTAATTGCCGATGCACCTGTTGGGTGTTATAATTTAACCGGAGTCGCAGTCATCGACTATACTGATGCCATTGCTTACCTGGATAACTTAACACCGACCAATATTACAGAATCTTCAGTCTCAAAGTCAGGCACGCTGGAGATCACCCAGGAAACCATAGAAAAACTGGGCCGAACAGAGAAACAGCTGATCGTTATTTCATCGGCAGAGAGTGAAATGATGGGTGCCAGCCACGAACAGTTTTTGAACACCCATTTTCCGGACGTGAAATTCTTTTCATGTAAATCGCTTGAAGACGATGAATGGACCGGCAGGGATAAAGTGCTAAGCTGGTGCTTTGATATGTTTGATGATGGGAAACCGCAAGAGATCGAACCCGGCTCAGTTAGTATTATTGGCCCGACTTACGGCTGTTTTAATGACTATGCCGATTTGGCAGAACTCAAACGCCTGATTGAGGGTGCCGGTGGTAAAGTTAAAACCGTCTTTCCGCTCGAAGCCTCATTGAAGGACATATCAACCTTGAAGCATTCCGAGACCATTGTGGTGATGTATGATGAGTTTGGCAAAAGCCTTACCGAAAAATTAAACCGACCAGTACTTAAGGCTCCCTTTGGATTGCATCATACCCAGCAATTTATTCTGGATTTAGGCACGCAGTTAAATACCACAGAGCAAGCCAAAACTTTCCTTGAAAAAGAAAAACAAACCACCCTGAAACTCATCTGGGATTTATGGAAAGGTCCGCAATCGGAGTGGTTTCCTACTGTTATGTTCGGTGTGGCTTCTACCAAAACTTATGTTGAGGGATTAAAAACCTGTTTGCAGGATGATCTTGGCATGCGCTGTGTATATGCTTTTGATTCCCGCGAAGGGACTAATCAAGAGGTCAGGGAAGCACTTCTCAAGCAAGCGCCACAGATTATGTTTGGCCGCATCGTGGATAAAATTTATCTGAACGAAGCGAAGGCCAAAACCCGCTTTATACCGGCAGGTTTTCCGGGGCCGATTGTTAGGCGAGCACTTGGAACACCCTTTATGGGTTTCAGCGGAGTTGTGTACCTGGTTCAGGAGATCATTAATATTATGTACGAAACCTTATTTACATTTTTACCTGCTGATGATCCCACTCAGCCTGTTCAAACCCAACCCGGCAAACCCATTGAATGGGAACCTCAGGCGCAGACTATGCTGCAGGAAATCACCAGGAAAGCACCTTTTATCAGCCAGATCTCCTTCAGCCGCGGACTAAAAAAACAGGCCGAGCAGTTGGCCTTCAGTCAGGGAAAAGCAAAGGTAACGCTTGAGATTATTCAACAATTGCAGCAAAAAAATTAACTATGTGGCGGATTTTTCGATATCTGCTCGCAATTGCGATTTTCCCCCTGCTTCTGCCTCAAAGTCTCCTGGCTGAAAAGATCCTGATCCCGATGGATCACACCCAAAAAAATCATCTCAAAGCATATGGTTTAGCATATCGCGCCCTGCAAAGCAGCATACCGGTGGAGTGGCTTTTAAATTACCGGGGAGGTTCATTTTTACTGCCAGTAGATGAAGGCATTTCAGGGCAAGCACTCATTCACAATATTTCCGCCGAGATCATTTCCGACCAAAAAGTCCTTGGCATTTATGCTGAAATTGACCGGGAAGAAAACAACCTGGCCATAATGAAGCTTGAAAAAGCGCCCAAAATTGTGGTTTATGTCCCGCCCGCCAATATGCCCTGGGACGATGCCGTTACCCTTGTTTTAAGCTATGCAGACATACCGTATGAAAAAATTTGGGATGAAGAAGTTCTGGACGGAAAGCTAATGGAATACGATTGGCTTCATGTGCATCACGAGGACTTTACCGGCCAGTATGGGAAATTTTATTCAGCATTTCGTCATGCACCATGGTACATGCGTCAGAAAAGACAAGCCGAGCAACTGGCTGTAAAACTTGGATTTAAAAAAGTAAGCGAAGAAAAGAAAGCCGTGGCCAGAAAAATCAAAACCTTTGTGGGTCAGGGTGGATTTATGTTTGCGATGTGCTCGGCTCCCGACAGTTACGATATCGCACTTGCATCTGAAAACCAGGATATCGTGCCAGAAGAATTTGACGGAGATGGCATAGATCAGGATGTTCAAAGCAAACTTAATTATGATAAAACGTTTGCATTTGAAAATTTTGAACTTGAACTCAATCCCTTTAAGTATAAAAAGTCAAATATCGATATCAGCCCTCACATGACAGGTTCAGCCATTACTGAAGCCAACGACTATTTTATGCTCTTTGAATTTAGCGCTAAATACGATCCGGTACCAACCATGCTCACTCAATGCCATACCAATCTGATAAAGAATTTTTATGGCCAAACCACTTCGTTTAACAAAGACCTGATAAAATCATCGGTGGTGATCATGGGTGAGAAAAAATCATCCAAAGAGGTCAAATACATTCATGGCAATTACGGGAAAGGGCAGTTTTGTTTTTATGGCGGGCACGATCCGGAGGATTACCAACACATGGTGGGTGAGCCACCAACAGATCTCGAATTGCATAAGAATTCACCGGGGTACCGGCTGATCCTGAACAATGTCTTGTTTCCGGCGGCTCAAAAAAAGAAACAAAAGACCTGAAATAAAACGACCCCAATACCACCGTTGATATTGAGGTCTTAATAACTGGAAGTTCTACCTTTTCGGTAGTCATCCATACATTCCGTATTCGGTGTCCCTTACAACTATCCATCTCCAACTTCCAGGAAACAACCAGATATTGTAAAGTCACTTAATCAAAAAAACAGAACTAATACACAATACACATATCAAAAAAACATTTACATCAATCCAATAACCAATTGCTTCACTTATTCTTATACGGCATTTATACTTTATTGATGCTTTAAAACAAGCGGTTTTACGGAATAGTCAAGAAAACTTACCCATCGCTGAATTCTGAAAGATAGCGTTGGATAAACTGATCAATATCGCCATCCAGAACAGCTTCAACGTTAAAGCTTTCAAGGTTGGTCCGGTGGTCTTTAATACGCCTGTCGTCCAGCACATAACTGCGGATCTGGCTGCCCCACTCAATTTTTTTCTTTTTACCTTCTTCTTCTCTTTTCAGTGCTTCCTCATCTTCTCGCCTCAACTGATATAGACGTGACTTGAGCATTTTAATTGCGCGTTCACGGTTCTGAAACTGTGAGCGTTCCTGCTGGCAGGCAACTACAATTCCGCTGGGAATGTGTTTTATTCTTACAGCGGTTTCAACCTTGTTAACATTCTGGCCGCCTTTACCGCCACTTCTGAATGTGTCGACTTCCAGGTCTTCCTTGCGGATATCAATATCTATATCATCGGGTACTTCAGGGTAGGTAAAAACACTGGCAAAAGAGGTATGACGCTTGGCATTGGCATCAAAAGGCGAAACGCGCACCAGTCGATGAACACCGTTTTCGGCTTTTAAATACCCGAAAGCAAAGTCACCCTGTATTTCGAGGGTTGCAGTTTTAATACCTGCGCCATCGCCTTCCTGGTAGTCATCTGTGAATACCTTGTAGCTATGGCGCTCAGCCCAGCGCATATACATTCGGTAAAGCATATCAGCCCAGTCCTGGGCCTCTGTACCTCCGGCCCCGGCATGGATGGTAAGCAGGGCATTACGTTTATCATCTTTACCGGATAGCATATTCTTGAACTCAAGATTATCCACTTGCTTTTCCAGATCGGAAAGGGCTTTAGCAGCCTCATCTTCGTAAGAGCTGTCTTCCAACTCCTCGGCAATTTCGAGGCCTTCTTCAATATCGTTGCTTTTATGTTCCAGTTCCTGGTAGGCCAGTGTCCATTCTTTATGGGCACTGATCTCCTTAAGCAGCTTTTGGGCCGACTCCTGGTCGTTCCAAAAGTTTTCGGCCATGGTTTTTTTCTCTAATTCTGAAATCTGATACAAACGGTGATCTATGTCAAAGAAACCCCCGTAAATTTGAAATGCGTTTAGATAGTTTTTTTAAATCCTCTTTTTGCAGGTCGAACATAATCTCTCCATTACTTTAATGATTAAATGAGAATATGAAATGTAAGGATTTGCCAGATTAGGAGAAACAATAAAAAGCAGAGAAGGTTGGTTAGACTTTCAACATGTTTGAAACGGTTTCGGCTAGTTCGTTCAGGTTGAACGGTTTTTGTATCAGATTGATCTCGGATTTCAAAATCCCATGACTTGAGATAATATCATCGGTATAACCCGACATAAAAAGAATCGGTAAATTGGGTTTTTGATCAGAAACCTGTTCAGCGAGTTCTTTACCCCCCATGATGGGCATAACCACATCTGTGAGCAATAGATCTACTTCATCAGCATGCCTGGTAAAGGTGTCGTAACCATCTTTTCCATTTACAGCCGAAAACACTTTATAGCCGAAATGCTGAAGTGTTTCCATGGCAACCTCCCTGACATTTTCATCATCTTCAACCAATAAAATCGTTGCTTTATGCGAAACCTGGCTTGTATTAGCCATTTTTTCTTCTTCCGGTGTGAGCGATAAAGTGGTTATTGGAATAAAGATACGGAACATGGTGCCGGCATCAATTTCGCTTTCAACATCAATAAAACCATGGTTTTGTTTTATGATACCATACACCGTTGATAAGCCCAGACCGGTTCCTTCACCCCGCCCTTTGGTTGTGAAAAAGGGTTCAAAAATGTGTGAAAGGGTTTTTTCATCCATGCCACAACCTGTATCCGAAACCGTTAAGCAGGCGTAATAGCCTTCCTTAATTTTATATTGGCGTTTGTAAGTGGTTTGGTGAACATTTTCCAGCGATGTTTCGATATACAAAGTGCCGCCAAAAAGCATGGCATCCCTTGCATTAACACATAAATTCATGATCACTTGCTCAAGCTGGCCGGTATCAATAGTCACAAAGATATCTTCCTCTGAGTATGTAGCTTTAATATCAATATTTTCGCCAAGCAAGCGCTGGAGCATTTTTATATGATCATGTATAATGGCATTAAAGTCGATGACTTTGGGGTGGGCCAATTGCTTACGGCTGAATGCCAACAATTGATTGGTAAGTCTGGAGGCACGTTTACCCGAGCTGTAAATACGGTTCAGATCGGAATGAATCTTTGGTGGCAGATCGGCATTTAAAAGCAATTCGCTCTGGCTTATAATAACAGTAAGAATATTGTTAAAATCGTGTGCCACGCCTCCTGTTAGCCGGCCAATCGCTTCCATTTTCAGGGCCTGGCGTAATTGCTCTTCCAACTCACGGTTTATTTCTTCAGTTTTCTTACGCTCTGATATATCGCGTAATGCTATGATCTGGGTGGTTTTATCCCGTTCAGTTTTAAATTTAAGCTGAATTTCACATGGAAAAACACTGCCGTCTTTTCGGCGGGCATTTGCTTCAAAAGGTTTAGGGTACTGGGCAACTAACTGGGACTCAACAAATAAAATGTGTTCGGGCTGGATCCATTTGGAGAAACTATAGTCCAGAGCATCGCGTTCAGTTAAACCGAACATTTCCCTTGCAGAGTTATTGAGGCTTTTACAGACACCTTTATCACAAATAAAAATTGATTCACAGGTAGCTTCTGTTAATAATTTGTAACGATTTTCACTTTCCCTGAGCGCCTGTTCGATACGTATTTGCTCACTTACATCTTTTATAACAGCCACAAACCCAATGGGTTGAGCCTGAGAATTCTTAAGAAGTGTGGCAAAAAATTCGCCAATAAATGTCGAACCCGATTTTTGTTTGAATTTGTATAAGAGCGAGCCCGAATTTCCTTCAATAATGGTTCTTTCAAGATTAGCTCTGGCTCGATTCTGATCAACAGGTGCAATTAAGTCGAATAATGTTTTTCCAATCAGCTCATGTTGCGAAGCATACCCATGCATCATTAAAACGCCTTCGTTGATCTTCTGGATTTTTCCTTCCATATCCAAGAACGTAATTCCCTCAGATACAGTATGAAACATCAGTTCCAGAAGCTCCTCATTTTCTTTTAATTTTCTGATGGCTTCATGACTTGCAGAAATATCCCTGACCATTGAGAAAATCACGGGTTCACCCATATGCTCTATCATCTGCGCATTGATCTCAACGGGTATCAGTTGTCCGGTTTTAGAGTGCAGTGTGGCTTGAAATAACTTTTGCTTATGTTTTTTGAGTGCTGAGCGGACCTCTTGAGTTCCCAACTGTTCAGCATCTTTGGGTGCTGTAACATCAGGCACTGATAAATTCAACAATTCATCTCTTGAGTAACCCAGTAAGGTGCAGGCAGCGCTATTGACTTCCAAAAAAGGTTTGTAACCTATTTCACTGAAGGGATGAACAAAAATGGCATCGGTAATACCTTGAAACAGTTTGAAATACTGCCCGGCAATATTTTTCAGGTTGGCCTGAAAGTTATGTTGATTTTCAGGAGATCCCATTCTTTGTTAGTTCAGCCTTTTTTAGATTTAAAGATTATTAAAAGTAAGAAATATATTTTAACTCAAAGGGATATTTTAATACCGTAAGCAAAGAATAAAGGTTGATGTTTTTAAATCAAGTTTTTAATTTGAAGGCAAGATAAAGTCAATTAAATTGTTATTCGATCGGTTAAATATCCCTACTAACTTCAATATCCACTTAACTATTTACCCATGAAAAAACTAATCTTAAGCGTTATTTGCCTGGTTTTCCTTACCAATGCACCTCATTTATACGCGCAATCCGTCAATGCCGACGATATTACTGGTGTTTGGCTGACAAAGGATAAAAAGGCAAGAGTTGAAATTTATAAGGAAGAAAATCAAACCTACAGCGGGAAAATCATTTGGCTCAGAGACCCAATTGATACCACTACCGGGAAACCAAAAGTTGATAAAAACAATCCCGAAGATGAACTTAAAGCCAGGCCGCTATTAGGCTTAAAAATGTTACATGATTTTGTATTTGATACCGATGAGTGGGAAGATGGCAAAATCTACGATCCTAATAAAGGCAGCACTTACTCTTCGTACATGCAATTGGTCAATATCGACTCGCTTCGCCTGAGAGGTTACATCGGATTTTCATTTATAGGAAGAACCAGTTACTGGACACGCGTTAAGTAATGCTTAGCTAAAAAAATTACCGGAAGAGCCTCACCCTTTATAAGGGTGAGTTTCTCATGAAAACAGGTCTGCCTGCAAACAAACTAAAACTTAATTTTGGAAAGTTTTTCTTAAACCAGGAGCCGATTAAAAACCCCTGGTTTATGAATTTTATTAAGCTTATAGCTCACTTTGAGCATTCCGAATAAGATGGATTATTGATGGATGTCTTGCCATACCATGTCGTTCTGAGCAGGTACCACCATATTGTTTTTAGAATAGGTGGATATCTGTTTAAGTAACAGCTTATATGGCCCGGCCTGCGAGACATGATTAACGGATAAACAAAGAGAGGAAATATTCTCAGGATTAATTGGTGAAATATGGCTTAAATGCATGCCTCTGTAATAGGGCATAAATTGCGAAAATGAGAGCCTTACACTATCCCAATCTTTTTTTTGTGGTTGAAATTCTGCCATGTATTCGATTTCATCCTGATGATCGTCTGTCTTAAGCCGGCACTGGTATCGACGGCCATCACCTTTAACTATAAAGCTAAGACCATCTAAGCATTCTGTCGATAACCTGGGCAGTGCCAGGCGTACTGAAGCATAGCAGTGTTGAATATAATCTGATAAAACACCGGAAAATTCGGCATGAGCCTGAGAAGTAACAAAAAAATGAACTTCTGAACGCCCTCCATTCAACGTGTCGTTCATCATAAAGAACTTAGTACTTCCAGCTGATTCAAAGTTTAGTAGAGTTGTTTCATACATCTTCTTCACATGTTAGAGTTCTTGAAAGCAACAGCCACGGTATAATGGCCTGTAATGTTTGTGAAAAGGTGTTTATGTTCGGAGGTATAAGCTGCTAAGAGTAAACTAAAAGAAATGTTTTAAGAAGCAAATGGTTTTATCGATAAGCTATGATTGTTTTTACCTCCAGTGAAAACGGCCCTGCTTGTTTGTTCGAGATCAGAAAGCCAAACTGATAGATGTGCTTGAGGTTTAAATCCGGGGCAGAATAAACTTCATTTCCACGAAGGGAGGCCTTGAATTTGCTGAATGGGAGGAATATGTCTTGCCAATCTGTCTGGCTTTGGAATTCGGTTTTATAAACAAGGCCATCGTAATGTTTATCGGTTTTCAAACGAAACTGATAAACTTTCCCATCACCCTTTACCTGAAGCTTGATACCCATAAATCCTTCAAGATCGAAAAGCTCTGGCTTAGATCTTACAGACGCAAACCCACCGTTATTTTCAAGGGAAACCTCTCCGGAAAATTCACCAATGCCCCAAGGGTGTAAGGTAAAACTACAGCTTGAGAGGCCACCCATTACAACATCGTTTATTGATAGCCACTCAATTTGGTCCGGCTTTGAAAAATTAAAACATACCTGTTCTTGTTCCATCTCAACTTTTATTGTGGTTATCAGGTTTCAAATGATGATAAGGTTTGAGGGTACTTAAGCGTGTATCCTCAATGGGATATCCTACTGTAAAATGGTACAGGCTTTGAAATCGTGTATCTTTAAACCCACATATTTTTTGGTTCATGGCATCATCAAAAAAGCATCCGATGCCTGTACCACGAAGCCCAATGGCCTCAGCCTGAAGATAGAGCGTCTGTCCGATCATGCCACATTCCCAGAACAATTGTTTGTAAAGGTAAGGATTTGTTTGAATAATCGAATCAAATTCAGCAATCATCCCTAATGAAAAAGCACTGTCACCTGCAATATCCTGCTTGCAGCTAACCAGCATGGCGGTTTCGCGATAATCCCCTTCACTAAGCAGGTAAAGAGGAAGGTCACTCGATAACGGTTTCCATATAAATCCGTCATGCATACCACTTTTAAGTAAGGGCAGGTGATCGGGATTTCGAATTAAGGCATAAATTCCTGAAGGTATATCTGTAACATGATGAACAAAAAGGATTTCATGAACTCTGGGTTGTATAGGAAAACTATCAAACGGAGGGCGATCTGTAGAGGGTAACGTGGCAGCAAGACAGTCCAAAAAATTGTCTTTGGAAAGCAAACTTTTCTCCCGGTTAAAATGCTGGGCGCTTCGTCGTGATCGAATCAGGGTTGCAGCCTGAATCTCCTCAGAGCCTTTGAAAGAGTAATTTGGCTCAGAATTGAAAGGTTCAGGAGCATGTTCATCTTTTTTTTCAGAAGCCATGGCAACTTCCTCAATTATCGGCCAGGGATGATGCCCCGGGCTTAACGCTTCAAGGGTTCCTTTTGGCGAAAGTGTATCCAGCAAATTTATCCAGTGTTCAAGCGAAACAGTTCCGGGATCAAGATCAGGTGAAGTTTGAACCAGGCAAAGCACTTCGGGCCATTCGGTCTCGTGTTCAAGCCACTGGGTTTTATCAAATCCCATGACTTTTGAAAGGTTGTCGTCGGTTATGTTTTGCACAACACTTACCTGCCAGCCAAGTAAAGCAGACGAATACCGAAGAGCTGCCAGGGCATGGCCAATATCGTGCTGGCAATACCTGAAGGCTCGCTCGCCGTATTTCCAGCTTTCTCGCCAAAATATACTGCTAAGACCTATCAGGAAATTATTCGGTAAAACAGCCTTTACGAGCTCACCTGAGACATTACGGGGATAAACAGTGCGTTCTTCAAGCGCATGCAAGAACGGGTTGTAATGATAGAGGCCGGACTCAAGTTCCGGACTTTGAGTAAGCATCAGGTAGGCTTCAGTAGGGTGCAGATTTCCGCTGGAAGGATTCATTCTAAGCGACCATTTTGTGCCAGAAATTTCTTTCCATGCTGCCAGGCCAAGGCTCAATTCCAGTAATGCGGCTATGTTTGGTAAAGAATAGGGTTTTGGCTTAATCATTGAGGAGTTAAAGAGCTCTTTTGCGGGAAGGTCCGGGTCTGTTTTTAAAAAGGGTAGCTCATGCACAGGGCAGTTTTTATAAAATCGAAACGGGTTAGGCTGAGTGGCCCAATCCATGTAACCGGCCGAACGAGCGTATTGATGAAAATGATGCTTGGTCTGTTGGTGGTAATGTAAGACGGTTTGAGCAGATTGATTTTTTTTCACAGCGCATTGGGTTCAGGTTGGTATAAGTTTAGGAAAATAAACATCAAATACCAGACAAGCCGTTCAAATCAGCTGACAATGCTTAATTGTGTTGTTCAAATATCCAGTTTCGCAGCTCGCGGGATGCCATAATGCGGGTTTCAAAGTCTGAGACAATATCAATTAGTTGCTGCATTTCAAATGGTTTGGTCAGGGTTTTGCAGTTCAGTCTTTGTGCTTCCTGATGTCTGTCGGGTGGCCATACATCAGAGATGAGTAATACATTCGGACATTTGCAGGATTTCTCTTTTATATTCTGAACGAACTCCAAGCCATTGATAACCGGGAGATCAATATCGATAATAAAAAGATCACAGCACGTTTCCCGATCGCTGCATCGACAGTCAATTGAATCATTTAACGGGCATAACTTTGGATTGTCGTATGAATGGACTTCGTAACCTCGATCTGTTAAAAAATCGGTTAAAATTGTTCGAATTACATAATGACTCTCAATTAAAACGGCTCGATATTGTTTCTCCATAACGATAAAAGCAACGCGATTCTACATGTAATAATAATAATCAATATAATTATATAACTTCAGATTTCAATCACGTTATCATGCATAAAACCTCAGCAGGCTATCCAAGCGTAAGCGGTGTTTAACTCTCTTTTTCATGCAGATCTTTGAAAAACCCGGCCAGTGTATGGCTGCCGGTTTGTTCACCTACCATTTCAAGCGTTAAAGCAGCCAGGGCAAATTGAAACGGTGTGGAGATGTTATCGGGCAGAAAAGTTTTAATCGCCGATGTTGAGACATCCCCAATCCATTGTGGAATGGTAAGTATCGTTGGGCTGTTGCCTATGGTTTTAAACGCTTGCTCCAAAATCTGGCGATGAGTTAAAATCTCAGGCCCGCCTACATTAAAACTCGCATTTGGCGACTCTAATTTACTGAGGCAATACTTAGCCAGGTCTTCTCCGTGTATCGGGTTGATCCTGACATTGCCGTCACCCACAATAGCTGCCACGCCAAATTTTGCCATTTCGTAGTATTGCTCAATATCGGAGAAAAACCCTGAAGGATTAATAACTGTATAGTCAATGCCGGAACTTTCCAGTTCATGGACGAATTTCAACTTTGCATTAATTATGCTCAGATCAGCCATTTTGTCGGCGTTAAGCACCGAGATATACATAAACTTCTTAACCCCGTTATCCAGGGCTTCCTCAAGAAGGTTCTTGTTACCCTGGTAATCAACATCATAATAACTCAGTCCATCCTGTTGCCGGGTGATTCCCACACTCGAGAACACAATATCCATATCTTTACAGCAACTTTTCAGGGATTCAGGCTTGGTGATTTCAGCTTCAACAATCTCATCGATCTGATCCGAAATATCTTCAAGTTTGGTTCGGTTTCGGGCAAGGGCCCTGACAAAAAAGCCTTGATTTTTAAATTCCTTAACCACATATCGTCCTAAATAGCCGGTTGCCCCGGCAACGAGTACCTTTTTCATAAGGGTGTGATTTAGTTGTTAATGGATGAATTGCCAACTTTACCTGTAAGACTGATTCTGTAATAATACGAATTCGTTGGAATGTTACCGAATTTTAAAAAAGAGGATGAATTTGCATCTAAAGCATAATTTGTTTAGTTATTGTTACATGCTCATTTGCACTAGCGTTTATCATGAAACATTGTTTATTTTACCCTTACAAAAATTATCCCTACGCCAGTAGGGCATTGGTGCAAACTATACTTAAAAATCATTCCAATAGAAGTATATGACCAAAGAAACACCCAAACGAACCCGGACACCAAAAACCGCTCCCAAAAAACAGGTCCCAGAAACAACAGGTTTGGCAGGCCCGGCCGATCTTAATGAGATTAACGGGCGCCAACATGCCGTGATTGAGCGTGTAACACCTGAAATCGATTGCGGGGCATATGCCATAAAACGCGTGGTCGGCGATCGGGTTGTGGTTGAAGCCGATATTTTCACAGATGGTCATGATGCAGTTGAAGCCGTTTGTTGTTACCGGGTAGCAGGTGAAAACCAGTGGCAGGAATCACCAATGAAACATATCGATAACGATCGGTGGCAGGGTGAGTTCTTTGTGCAGGAATGTGGCAAATATGAATACACTGTACTGGCCTGGGTGGATCATTTACTGACCTGGGAGCTTGATTTTAAAAAAAGAATTGATGCCAATCAGGATGTTACGGTTGAACTTCAGATCGGTGCGGATTTGGTAGATAAAGCAGCTGAAAGAGCCAGGGGTAATGATGCTAAAGCCTTGAAAGGCTTTGCCAGAAAACTTCGTCAAAAAAACACATCTGTAGCCACAGCAGTTGCCCAGGATGAAACCTTAAAAATACTGACAATTGCCTATCCCGATCGCTCGCTGGCAACAACATATTCCAGAATACTGACTGTTCAGGTCGATGAACCCTTTGCTCGTTTTAGTACATGGTACGAGCTCTTTCCCCGATCCTGGAGCAAAACCCCGGGTAAGCACGGGACATTTAAAGATATTGAGCGTGTATTGCCACAGCTGCAGAGTATGGGATTTGATGTTCTGTATTTTCCACCGATCCATCCCATCGGATTTGATAAACGCAAAGGTAAAAACAATGCGTTAGAAGCCGCTGCCGATGATCCGGGCAGCCCCTGGGCTATTGGTTCTTCCGAAGGTGGCCACAAGGATATCCTTAAAAAATTGGGTGGTATAAAAGATTTTGAAAACCTGGTAAAAAAGGCCGGCAAGCAAGGCATTCGTATTGCTATGGATATTGCGTTTCAGTGCGCCCCTGATCATCCTTTTGTAAAATCGAATCCGGAGTGGTTCAGGTGGCGGCCGGATGGAACGGTTCAGTATGCTGAAAATCCACCGAAAAAATACCAGGATATTCTACCCATCAATTATGAATCGGAAGACTGGCAAAACTTATGGCTTGAGCTTAAAAGTATTTTTGAGTACTGGATAGAAAAAGGGGTTCAGATCTTCAGAGTAGATAATCCTCATACCAAGCCATTTATATTTTGGGACTGGGTGATTGCAGAACTTAAAACAGCCTATCCCGAAACCATATTTCTTGCCGAAGCTTTTACCCGGCCAAAAATAATGCAGCGTCTTGCCAAAGGTGGTTTTAGCCAGTCCTATACCTATTTTACTTGGCGAAACAGCAAGCATGAGCTTCAGGATTATTTAACCGAACTGACACAAACCGAATTAAACGAGTATTTCAGACCGAACTTTTGGCCAAACACTCCAGATATTCTTCACGAATCTCTGCAAGAAGGCGGCAAACCGGCATTTATTTCGCGACTCGTTCTGGCAGCCACACTCTCCTCTAATTATGGCATGTACGGTCCGGCTTATGAATTGTGCGTTAATGAACCCGTTGCGCCGGGTAAAGAAGAGTATATGAACTCTGAGAAGTATGAAATTAAAACCTGGAACAGGGAAGACCCCGACAGCATACGCGACATTATTGCAACAGTCAATCGAATCCGCCATGAAAACACAGCCTTGCAAGTTACCAACAATGTGCGATTTCTGACTGTAAATGCCACAGAGAATGAGGAAAACCCTCAGATAATCGCATACTTGAAAACATCGCCGGATATGGCCAACAGCGTGTTGGTGATCGTAAATATGGATCCAAAAAATGTGCAGTCCGGTTGGGTACAGGTTCCAATTTACGAACTGGGTCTGGAGCATACCCGTACTTACATGGTTCACGATCTGCTTGGTTCTTCGCGTTATCACTGGCAGGGGGAATGGAATTATGTGGAATTAAATCCGTTCCAGATGCCGGCTCATATATTAAGAATGAATAACGGATAACCACTTCGAGGTTGTCCGTTCAATAGAAAACCATGGTGTTATGGCAGTTAAAACAACAAGACAAAATGGTTACAGCTTAACCCCGCTTTGGTACAAAGATGCCATTATATACGAAGCCCATGTCAAGACCTTTCAGGATGGCAATGGTGATGGTATCGGGGATTTTGTTGGATTAACCCAGCGGCTGGATTATTTGCAAAGTATTGGAATTACCGCCATCTGGCTGCTTCCATTTTATCCCTCACCCCTGCGCGATGATGGATACGATATTGCCGATTATATGACCGTTCATCCCGATTACGGGAACCTTCAGGATTTTAAAAACTTTCTGAAAGAAGCCCATAAGCGAGGCTTACAGGTCATAACCGAGCTGGTTATTAATCACACGTCCGATCAGCATCAATGGTTTCAGAGGGCCCGTCAATCCCGAAAAGGTTCAGCCAACAGAAATTTTTATGTCTGGAGCGACTCGCCTAATAAATACACCGAAGCCCGCATAATTTTTAAAGATTTTGAATCCTCAAACTGGACCTTCGATCCGGTTGCCAATGCCTATTACTGGCACCGGTTTTACCATCATCAGCCCGATCTGAACTTTGAGAACAATGCGGTTCAAAAAGCCATCTTTCATGTTCTTGATTTTTGGCTTGGACTGGGTGTGGATGGTCTTCGCCTGGATGCTGTACCATACCTGTTTGAAGAAGAAGGTTCGATTTGTGAAAACCTTCCAAAAACACATGAGTTTTTAAAAAAGCTTAGAAAGTACGTCGAGAAAAATTACCCCAACCGGATGCTACTGGCCGAAGCTAATCAATGGCCCGAAGATGCCGTGGAATATTTTGGCCCGAGCGATGAGTGCCATATGTGTTTTCACTTTCCGTTGATGCCACGCATGTTTATGGCCATTCAGATGGAAGACCGATTCCCGATAATTGATATTCTGGACCAAACACCGGATATTCCTGACGATTGCCAATGGGCGTCTTTTCTGCGCAATCATGATGAACTGACCCTGGAAATGGTAACCGATGAAGAGCGTGACTACATGTACAAAGTCTACGCTACCGACACCAAGGCACGAATCAATCTTGGCATACGCCGTCGCCTGGCACCGCTTCTGGGCAACGACCGCCGGCAGATTGAACTGATGAATATTATGCTGTTTTCACTACCCGGCACCCCGGTGCTGTATTATGGGGATGAGATCGGCATGGGCGATAACTATTACCTTGGCGATCGTAACGGGGTGCGTACACCAATGCAATGGAATGGCGACCGCAATGGCGGGTTCTCCCGTGCCAATCCCCAGCAGTTACTTCTGCCGGTCATCATCGATCCCGAGTACCATTACGAAGCCGTAAATGTTGAAGTTCAATCCCGAAATACAAATTCACTATTGTGGTGGATGCGCCGATTGATTTCAACCACCAAGCGGTTTAAAGCACTTAGCCGTGGAAGTGTTGAATTTGTCTACCCTGAAAATCCCAAGGTACTGGCCTTTATCCGTAGTTATGAAGATGAAAAGCTATTGGTGGTGATCAATCTTTCAAAATATTCTCAACCGGTTGAACTGGATTTAAGCGACTACTCTGGCCATATACCGGAAGAAGTCTTCAGCCAGAACCATTTTCCGATCATAGAAAAAAAGCCTTATGTGATCACCTGTGGTGGATTTGGCTATTACTGGTTTTTGCTCAAAGAGGAACGCCGTCAGGCCTACGTTGAAGACAGCGGTGTAGTTCCGGAACTGGAACTGGAAAATAACTGGATGGAAATTTTCAATAAAGAAAACCAGGATTTTGTTCTTACACGAATTTTTGCCCCATACATCAAAAAATGTCGTTGGTATGGCAGTAAAGCCATGTCTGTAAGGCGAATCAGCATTGTAGAGCAAATGAAGTTTCCAAGGGGGATGGAGGGCGCAATTTTACTTGTTAAACTCAGTTTCCGTGATGCCCAACCCGAAACCTACCAGTTTCCGGTTAGTTACACCACAGACTCCAGAGCAATAGATATACGCTCCAACGCATCTAAAAGCGTGATTGCCAACCTGACCATAGGCCAAACTCAGGGCGTTTTGTATGATGCGCTCTATGATCCGGAGTTTCAACTGTTGTTGCTTAACACGGTGTATCGAAAAAAACAGTTGAAAGGACGAAATGGTAATGTGGTTGGCATAGCCGGTAAAAGATTAAGAACAATTTACCGGAGTCACGAAGGGGAATGGCATTCTAATGTAATGAGGGCCGAACAAAGTAACTCCTCGGTTTTGTATGATGATAAGCTCATTTTAAAGCTATACAGAAAAGTGACCGACGGGGTGAATCCCGATCCTGAAATCAGCCGGGTATTGACCGAAAAAACAAAATTTACAAACATTCCCACTTTTGCCGGGACTTTAGAATACCATTGTGAGAAAATGGAACCCTATGTGCTTGGGATGTTGCAAACCTATGAGCCCAATCAGGGAGATGCCTGGAAGCTTTCCCTGGATTTTGTAGCCAGGTATTTTGAAGAAGCCATTTCTCGTGTCGCAGAAAAAATTGAACCGCCGTATGTCGATCCTTCGGTATTAAACTGGACGCCAGAAGCTATGCCGGAGATACTCAAGGATATGGTAGGTGGCATATACATGGAAATGGTGGCTTTGCTGGGCAAACGAACCGGTGAAATGCATCTGGCTTTTGCTTCGGTGGAGGACGATCCGGAGTTCAGGCCTGAAAACATTACCAGCATGACCCAGCGCAGCATCTATCAGAGCATGCGCGAGCAAACCCTCCGTACCATGCAGCTCATTCAAAAAAATCTTTCCAGGCAACCTGAGCATTTAAAAAGCCAGGCAGAGGATGTGCTGAGTATGGAACCGAAAATTTTGAAGCTTTATCAGCGTATGATCAAGCATAAAATGGCAGCTACCCGGATCCGTATTCATGGCGACTATCATCTGGCCCAGGTGCTTTACACCGGTAAAGATTTTATCATACTGGATTTTGAAGGCGAACCAGCCAAACCGCTTACCGAGCGACGTCTGAAACGCTCGGCTTTCCGGGATATTGCAGGCATGATCCGTTCATTCCATTATGCAATTTACAATGTCCTGCTTCAGAATACATCCTTTGAGTTTGAAGACAAGGCGGCTTTAGAACCCTGGGCTGATTTACTTTACAATGTTTTAAAGAACACATTCCTGCATGAGTATCTTCTTACAGTTGAAGGGGCTGGTTTTATTCCAAAAAACGAGGAAAGTCTCATTATCTTGTTAGAAGCCTACTTACTCGATAAAGCCATTTATGAACTAGGTTATGAACTGAACAATCGTCCCGATTGGATTGATATTCCCATTAAAGGTATCAGGCAGATCCTGGAGGAAGAGGATGAAGCCTGATTCGGACATTAATCAGGAGACTTGCTATGACTGAAAAGGATATTCAGCTTACTCTTGGCCACACTTATTTAGGGGATGGCAATTGCCGTTTCAGGATATGGGCACCAAATGCCGAGACTCTGGAACTGATGGTGGTTTCGAAAAATAACCGCCGGGAAGCGCTCCAAAAAAATAAAGACGGATACTGGTATCTGGAAACAAGTGGTATTTTCCCGGGAGATCGGTATTTCTATGTGATCAACAATGAGCTCGAACGCCCCGACCCGGTAAGCCACTTACAACCCGATGGCGTGCATGGCCCTTCAGAAATCGTTGATCACACCTTTGACTGGAATGATCAAAACTGGAAAGGTGTGCCACTTGAAGAGTATGTGATCTATGAAATACATGTTGGCACGTTTACCCCGGAAGGCACCTTCGAGGCCATTATCCCAAGACTGGATGAGTTAAAAGACCTCGGCATTACGGCCATAGAACTGATGCCGGTTGCTCAGTTTCCCGGTGATCGAAACTGGGGATACGACGGGGTGAGCTTTTTTGCCCCGCAGCATAGTTATGGCGGGCCAAATGGCCTTAAAGCTTTGGTGGATGCCTGTCACCAAAAAGGACTTGCCCTTGTTCTGGATGTGGTCTATAACCATTTTGGACCGGAAGGTAACTACCTGGGTGATTTTTGCCCGTATTATACCGAAAAATACAACACCCCGTGGGGACGCTCGAATAATTTTGATGATGCTTATAACCAGGATGTCAGGCATTTCTTTTACCAGAACCTGGTGAATTGGATGGCCAATTATCACATTGACGCATTTCGGCTGGATGCCGTTCATGCCATTGTGGATATGAGTGCTTACCCATTCTTAAAAGAACTGGCTGAACTGGTTCATGCGTATTCGATCAGTGACGGGCGAAAGTATTACGTGATCTCGGAGAGCGATTTAAGCGACAGCCGGATCTTACGCCCGGGTTGTGAGTGTGGCTTTGATCATGATGCACAGTGGCTCGATGATATTCATCATTGCATTCACACCCTCCTGACTGGAGAGAAAAGCGGCTATTACGCTGATTATGGAAAAATGGAGCATCTGGCCAAGGCCATTAAGGAGAGTTATGTCTATAGCGGCCAGTTTTCCGCTCACCGAAAACACCGGCATGGAAACTCAGCAGAAGGATTATCCGGCAGGCATTTTATCGTTAGTACGCAAACCCACGATCAGGTGGGTAACCGGATGTTAGGCGAGCGTCTTACAGCGTTGGTGAGCCAGGAAGCTCTAAGGCTGGCAATAGCTACGGTTGCGGTTTCTCCCTACATTCCAATGCTTTTTATGGGTGAAGAATATGCCGAACCCTCACCTTTTTTATACTTCACCAGTCACGGCGATCCAAACCTGGTTCAGGGGGTTCGCCAGGGGCGGAAGGATGAGTTTAAAGCGTTTAAATGGCTAGGCGAGCCACCCGACCCGCAGGATGAACAGACTTTTTTAAGCTCAAAACTTCAATGGGACAAACGCCTTGAAGGTAAACACCATCTGATGTGGCTATTTTATAAAAAGCTTCTCTCGCTTCGAAAAACAATTCCGGCGCTCTCGAACTTAAGTAAAGAAAATCTGGAGGTTCAGTTTAAAGAAGAAGAACGTTTGATGATCCTGAAACGATGGGAGAATCAGGACCGCGTGCTCTGCCTGTTAAACTATAATGAGCACAATCTAACCACCCTTGTTGAAACCGGACATGCACTGGGACAAAAATTACTGGATTCTTACGATACCACCTGGCAGCATAACTCCGGATTTTTACAGCAAACAACATTACCCGAAGAGATACATCCGAACCAGGAAGTGCAGCTTAAACCGTTTCAAGCTGCCATTTACCATTTAAAAAGCCATTTATGAACCGACATATTTGTATTCATGGACATTTCTATCAACCACCCCGGGAAAATCCCTGGCTGGAAGAAATTGAGTTACAGGAATCGGCTTATCCATTTAAAAACTGGAATGAGCGGATCAATGCCGAATGTTACGCCCCGAATACAGCCTCACGTATTTTCGATCATGAACGCATTATACAGATCATAAATAACTACTCCAGGATCAGTTTCAACTTTGGGCCAACCCTGCTTTCCTGGATGGAGAAGAAAGCCCCGAAAGTGTATCATGCCATTTTAGAAGCTGATCGTGATAGCCGTCGCAATTATTCCGGACATGGGTCGGCCCTGGCCCAGGTGTATAATCATATAATAATGCCCCTTGCAAATGACCGCGATAAACACACGCAGGTGATATGGGGCATCAAAGATTTTGAATATCGTTTCAACCGCAAGCCGGAGGGAATGTGGTTGGCAGAAACAGCCGTTGATACACCCACCCTGGAAGTCCTGGCCCGACATGGTATTAAATACACGATCCTGGCGCCCAGACAGGCCAAGCGGGTCCGGCGCATTGGCGAAAACCAATGGCACGATGTAACCGGAGAAAAGCTCGATACACGCCGTGCGTATTTGTGTCAGTTGCCATCAGGAGCTACCATATCTCTGTTTTTTTATGATGGTATGATCTCTCAGGATCTGGCTTTTGGTGGGCTGGTGTATAATGGGGAGAATATTGCGCGCAGGTTATTGGCGGTCTTTAATGAAGATGAAGACGAACCGTTACTGGCCAATATAGCCACCGATGGCGAAACCTACGGCCATCACCATCGCCATGCCGATCGCTCACTGGCCTACTGTGTGCATTATGTCGAAAGCAACAACCTGGCCCAAACCACTATTTATGGTGAATTTCTGGAAAAGCATCCGCCGGTCTATGAAGTTGAGATCGTTGAGAACACCTCCTGGAGTTGTTACCACGGCATTGAGCGTTGGCGCCGTGATTGCGGATGTAACTCGGGCCGCCCGGGATGGAAACAATCCTGGCGCGAGCCGCTTAGAAATGCCCTGGATTGGCTCAGGGATGAACTGGCCAAGATTTATGAAAAAGAGCTGAAGAGTTATGTAAAAGACCCATGGAAACTCAGAAACGACTATATCGAAATCATTCTGAACCGAAAAGAGGATCGGGTAGAGCAGTTCCTGGCCGAAAAGATAAGCAAGGAACTTAAGCGTGAGGAAAAAACAAAAATTTTAAGGCTGTTGGAAATGCAACGCCACAGCCTCTTGATGTATACCAGTTGCGGTTGGTTTTTTGACGAAATATCCGGAATTGAAACTGTTCAGATTATTCAATATGCTGCCCGGGCCATTCAAATTGCCCATGAAGTTTGTGGGAAATACCTTGAAGATCATTTTCTGGACTATCTCCAACAGGCTCCCAGCAACATACCCGAAATTGAGAACGGGGCAAAAGTGTATGAGTATTTTGTACGCCCGGCTGTTGTTGATCTTTTGCGTGTCGGTGCCCATTATGCAGTGTCGTCCTTGTTTGAGGATTATCCCAACGAAATCGATTTATACTCTTACACCGCTGTTTCCGATATCCATATTCTTAAAGAAGCCGGCTTGAGAAAACTTGCCTTTGGCCGTGTGAGTTTAAAATCCAATATAACCCTGGATGAACGGTCCATTACCTATGCGGTTTTCCATTTGGGCGATCATAATTTATACGCTGGAATCCGTGAGTATATCGATGATGAAAAATTTGAGGCCATGCAGCAGAAGATTACTGAGCCGTTTGAGATGAGTGATGTTCCGCAGGTGATCCAGATGATCAACGAAGAGTTCGACAACAATAATTACTCGCTGTGGCATTTGTTCCGCGATGAGAACCGTAAAGTTTTTAATCATATCCTCGAAACTACGCTGGAAGAAATGGACGTGTATTTCAGGCAGATCTATGACAATCAGTACCCGATCATGACCGCAATGGGCAATATGCGCTCGGCATTGCCAAAGCCCTTGAAAACAGCCGCCGAATTCACGTTAAACAATGAGGTAAGGCGAATTATTGAAAGCCAGGAGGAGATGGATCTGAATCGATTAGAGCGGATTTCTGATGAAGTGAAGCGCTTTTCGATTGAACTGGACCGGCTTCAGTTAGGGCTGGCAGCCACTCAAAAAATCAATAACCTGGTAGAGCAGTTTAAAATTGATCCTGAAAACCTGGTATTATTGCGCTCGGTTCAGCAATCGGTTCAGGTTTTGAGCCGTATGCCGCTGGAGCTGGATTTCTGGAATTCACAAAATGAAATGTTTTGGATTTCAAAAACCTATTACGATAATAAGCATGTCGATGCCGAGTCGGGCGATGAGCAAGCCAAAGAATGGATTGATCTCTTTAACAGTCTGGCCGACTCATTAAAAGTAAAAATCTAATAAAAGTTAAGCCAGGAGAGCTTACCCGAATGCATATCCCATTATCAACATACAGACTTCAGTTTTCACCTGAATTTACCTTTAAACAGGCCCGTGAAATAGTTCAGTATTTGAGCCATCTGGGCGTGTCCGATATTTATGCTTCACCTGTGCTAAAATCCAAAACAGGCAGTTCTCATGGCTATGATGTGGTGGATCCAACCCGGATCAATCCCAATTTGGGAACCATGGAGGAGTTTGCAGACCTGATTTCTGAAGCCCATGCTCACAAGATGTCCTGGGTTCAGGATATCGTACCCAACCACATGGCCTACGATTCCGAAAATGAGATGCTGATGGATATCCTGGAAAGTGGACAGCGCTCCAGGTATATTCACGTGTTTGATATTGAGTGGGACCACCGGCACGAAAGTGTCCGGGGCAGGATCCTGGCCCCTTTTCTGGGAAAATTCTATGAAGAGTCTCTCGAGGATGGCGAAATTCAGCTTAAGTTCGATAGCAACGGGTTCAGCATTAATTATTACGAATACCGCTTACCGCTTAAAATTGAATCCTACGAGCAGATCATAACCTATCGCTTAAGTGCCTTAAAAACCAAACTCGGTAAAGATCATCCCGATATTATCAAGTTTTTGGGATTGGTGTTCATAATTAAAGGGCTTTCTTCCGATGATGAGCACAGCAGTTGGTACGATCAGGTCTTTTTTGTGAAATCCATTCTATGGGAGCTTTACGAGCAAAGTGAGGAAATACGGGATTTTCTGGATGAGAATATCAGGCAGTTTAATGGTTCTAAAGGAAGGCCCGAAAGCTATAACCTGCTCGATAATTTGTTACACGAACAACATTATCGGCTTTCATTTTGGAAAGTTGCTACTGAAGAGATCAATTACCGTCGATTTTTTAACATCAACGGCCTGATCTCTCTGAGAATGGAAAACAAGGATGTGTTTGATATTAAACATGGCCTGATGCTGGATCTGTACCAAAAAAAGTACATCCAGGGATTTCGTATTGATCATGTTGATGGCTTGTACGATCCGACCGGTTATCTGCAGTATTTGAGAGAAAGAGCCCCGGATGCCTATGTAGTGGTAGAGAAAATCCTTGAGCCCGAAGAAGATCTGCCGGCCTTCTGGCCTGTTCAGGGAACAACCGGGTACGATTATCTTAATTATGCCAACGGGGTATTTTGCCAAACAACCAATGAAAAAGAATTTGATCGACTCTATACAAAATTCATAGGCGGGCGATACAGCTTCACCGAATTAATGCACGAAAAAAAACGGTTGATCATTGGCAAACACATGGCAGGCGATGTGGAGCGCCTGGCCCACCAGATTGAGTCTATCTCCAGCCGAAATCGTTATGGCAGCGATATTACACTGTATGGGCTTAAACGGGCACTGGTAGAACTTTTGGCTTATTTCCCGGTGTATCGAACTTATATCAGCAACGATTTTATCAGTAAAACGGATCGCGACTGCATGCGTGATGTTATCAAGTATGCCCGTGAGGAAAATCCGGGGCTGTTGCATGAGTTCAACTTTATTGAGCGTTTCTTATTGCCAAAATTTGCCGAGTACTTTTCGGAAGAACAACGCCAGGAAGCCATGGATTTCGTAATGCGCTTTCAGCAGCTCTCCGGGCCATTGATGGCCAAGGGGGTAGAAGATACCGTCTTTTACATTTACAATCGCCTGATTTCGCTGAATGAAGTGGGTGGAAATCCAGGGCGTTTTGGTTATAGTCTGGATGATTTCCATGAATTTTGCCAGTACCAGGCCGATCTTTGGCCGCATACCATGAACGGCTCGGCAACGCACGATACAAAACGTGGTGAAGATCTTCGGGCCCGAATAAATGTGTTGTCGGAGATTCCAAAAGAATGGGATCAGAAGATTAAAAAATGGACCAAGTTAAACACAAAAGCCAAGAAAAAACGCGGTCGTTTTAATGTGCCCGATAAGAACGATGAGTACTTTTTGTACCAAACCCTTATCGGGGCATTTCCGCTGCAAGAAAATTATGACCAGCAGGCAGCCGAAGTATTTATTAACCGCATCAATGAATTTGTTATTAAAGCGGTTCGGGAAGCTAAAGTCCATACAGCCTGGCTAAAACCGGATTTTGAGTATGAAAACTACTTTATGGAATTTGTCAAAACCATACTCACCCCAGGACCCAACAATGCATTTTTAGAAGATTTTCTGGATTTCCAGAAAAAAATTGCTTTCTACGGGATTTTCAATTCACTGTCCCAAACCCTTATAAAAATGACTGTTCCGGGCACTCCGGATATCTACCAGGGAGCAGAATTCTGGGATTTAAGCCTGGTAGATCCCGATAATCGCCGGCCGATAGATTTTAATTCAAGATCAAAGACACTTCAAAAACTAAAGGATATTGAAAAAAAAGACAGCAAACTGCTTATAAAATCACTGTTGAAGGAAATCCATCATCCGCAGATCAAGCTGTATGTGATTTATAAAACCTTAGCCATCAGATGGGCTTATCAGGATGTTTTTAATCAGGCCAGTTATGTGCCTTTGGAAACAACGGGAGCGTTCAAAGATCATATTGTTGCGTTTGCTCGAAAACACAATTCGTTGCATCAAACCATCACGGTTGTCCCGCGTTTATTAACACAAGTTGTTGAAAAAGACCAATTGCCTCTGGGTAACGAGGTCTGGAAAGACACCGCTATAGAGTTACCGGATGAGACCCAGACTGAGTGGCGGCATGTCTTTACGGGTGAGAGTGTTAAGGCCTCTGAAAAAATTTTAGTAGGAGATATATTAAAGACTTTCCCTTTGGCATTGCTAACGGTAAAGAACAGCCATTAATTTTATTATTCTCTGCTTAAAGTTCTTCATTATCCCGTCTTTTTTAATATTTTAAGCATCATTTTAAACACACATATCTTTACACTCTAAAAATTGAGGTGCTCAATGCTCAAAAATGATTTATTTATCCGGGCCTTAAAACGTCAGGCTTGTGAACGTACCCCGATTTGGGTTATGCGTCAAGCCGGACGTTATTTGCCTGAGTACATGGAAGTAAGAAGTAAAACAGATTTTATTACGCTTTGTAAAACACCAGAATTAGCTGCTGAAGTAACCGTTCAGCCTATCGATATTATCGGATTGGATGCAGCGATCATCTTTTCTGATATCCTCGTAATTCCGGAAGCCATGGGTATGAACCTGGAAATTGTTGAATCCAAAGGGCCTCGTTTATACGAACCTATTCGCAGTGCAGCCGATATTGACAGGCTAAAAGTGCCCGATGTAAGCGAAGCTTTGCGTTACGTGGAAGACGCCATTCGTTTAACCAAAAAACAATTAGACAATCGTGTACCTTTAATCGGTTTTGCAGGTGCAGCCTGGACATTATTTACATATGCTGTAGAAGGTGGTGGTTCCAAGAATTATCAATACGCCAAGCAAATGATTTACAATCATCCAAAAGAAGCCCACAAGCTCCTTGGGATGATCTCGCAAGTGATTTCAGATTTTCTTATCATGCAGATTGAGTGTGGAGCTAATGCAGTTCAGATTTTTGATTCCTGGGCCAGCGCATTAAGCGAAGACGACTATAAAGAGTTTGCGCTTCCATACATCAAGCAAAATGTTGAAGCTGTTAAAGCCAAATATCCAGATATTCCTGTGATTGTATTTTCTAAAGATGCAAACACCATTTTACCTGAACTGGCCGATACAGGTTGTGATGCTTTAGGTTTAAGCTGGAATATTGATATTGCCAGAGCCAGAAATATTCTGCAGGATCGCGTGGCGCTTCAGGGTAACATGGATCCAACAATGTTATATGCCAGCCCGGATAGAATTCGCCAGGAAGCCAAATCAATTTTAGATAAATATGGCAAGCACTCCGATAAATCGGGCCATGTCTTCAATTTGGGTCATGGAATTTTACCGGATGTAAATCCTGCACATTTAAAAGTGCTTGTTGATTATATCAAAGAAGAAAGCTCCAAATATCACTAAACCGTTGGTTAAGGAATTAGTGAAAACATAGGCAGAATTATATTTTTTAAGGGGCGTTTAAACGCCCCGTTTTATTCAGCCTATGTTCATCAGGTAACCTTAATTATTGCACTATGGAAATCCTTGACACACCACTGTTGGATCTAAAAGTTATTCAGCCAAAAGTATTTGGCGACTCGCGTGGCTTTTTCTTTGAAAGCTTTGAAATGAATAAATTCGCAGAAGCCGGCCTGCCAACGGTATATTGGCAAGACAATGTTAGCCGTTCGGTTAAAGGCGTGTTAAGGGGCTTGCATTATCAACTTAATCCTTACGCACAGGGGAAAATTGTCCGTGTATCTGTTGGCGAGGTATTTGATGTTGGTGTGGATATCAGAAAAGGTTCTCCAACCTTTGGAAAATGGTACGGACAAATTCTTTCGGCTGAAAACAAGAACATGATCTGGATCCCACCCGGATTTGCACATGGTTTTCTGGTCATGTCCGACGAAGCCGAGTTCAGCTATAAAGTAACAGCCAGATATGCGCCTCATTTAGAGCGATCAATTATTTGGGACGACCCAGAAATTGGAATTGAGTGGCCAAAGCTCGATGTCCTTTTCGTGCTCTCGAAAAAAGATAAAGAGGGCGCAGCATTTAAAAATGCTGAGTACAACTTTACCTATTAAATTTCATTTAGTACATTCAGTTCTTCAGGGATATAAAAACATATTGATACTTAGCAGCTAAGTATATTTATGGAGCAATTGCAGAACGATAACATAAAACCTTGGCGAGCCACCCTAAGCCGCATAATTTACGGATCTACTACTCCAGCCGGAAAAGCATTTGATATTCTCCTGATCGGCAGCATTATTTTAAGTGTTATTGTAGAAATGCTGGACAGCGTAAAGAGCATTTCACTGGTTTATGGCGATCTTCTGCGTGGAATGGAGTGGGGGTTCACCATCCTTTTTACCATTGAGTACATCCTGAGGATCATTTCCGTTAGAAAACCCCTGGTGTATATGAAAAGCTTTTTTGGTATTGTGGATATCATATCCGTATTGCCAACTTACCTGGTATTGCTCATACCCGGAACACAATATTTCCTTGTATTGCGTTTACTGCGAATATTAAGGATTTTCCGCGTCCTGAAGTTGGTTCAGTATCTTGGCGAAGCCAATTTCTTACTTACAGCTCTGGTGGCAAGCCGCCGGAAAATAACCGTATTTCTTTATACCGTAATAACCCTTGTTACCATTATCGGGTCGTTTATGTATGTGATTGAAGGCGAAGAGAATGGTTTTACAAGTATTCCCCAGGGCATATACTGGGCTATTGTAACCCTAACTACGGTTGGTTATGGCAATATCTCACCTCAAACAGCCATTGGTAAAACGATAGCTTCTATTGTGATGATCATGGGGTATGCAATTATTGCCGTTCCGACAGGTATTGTTACAGTAGAGCTGACAAAAGCCAGGGAAGATTCCCAAAGAAAACGCCAATGCCCGGGTTGCCTGGCGAACGATCATATAGACATGGCCAGATTTTGCAAATACTGCGGCACAAAATTACCGGATGTGGTATAGCCTAGCGGCTGTATGGCCCGATTATCCCGTATTTAAGCTTTACATGCTTGGTTTTATAACACAATACCGGCTTGGGTGATTGGTCGGTTAAATGCTCGGTGATACTGCCGTTTATCAGGTGGCTCAACCCGGTTCGACCATGAGTAGCCAGGGCAATTAAATCGGCATTGATATCCTCGGCAAAGTGCAGCATCCCTTCTTCTTCGGTATCGTCGTTATAGGTGTTGATGGTGAAATTTTCGGCATGACACTCTTTTATGAACGCTTCAATAATTTTCTTGCTATAACGGGTTGTTTCGAAATGATGGCGTGTCAGTACCTTTAATAAATGAATCTTGGCACCGAAAAGATTGGCAAATCGCTGGATTTTTGGATAGCTTTCACACACTTCCCCATAAAATGAAGATGCAAAAACCATAGATTTGATATCCAAATCATCAATCGGGTACTTGATAGCCAGCACCAGGCAAGGAGCCATCTGGATTACTTTTTCGGTTACAGAACCAATCAGGAATTTCTCGATCCCGCTTGTTCCGTGAGAGCCGATCACAATCAAATCAATATTCTCCGTTTTAGAAATATCGATAATACTTTGGTATATGGTGTCGAACTCAATCGAGGAGTTTACATCCAGATCGTCTGTGTTTAACTCATCCAAAAGGTCTTGCATAGCCTGCTCGGCCTTTTTTTTCAACTCGGAGCTCTCAGAGATCAATCTGAAAGACGGACTATCGGCATAGCTTGGCAGATCGATTACATGGACAAAGTGTAGTGTGGCACCTGATTTCTTAGCTATGGATACAGCTACCTGAGCAGCATAGAGTGCTTGCACGGAAAAGTCGGTAGGGACAAGGATCTTTTTCATAAAATGTTAGTCGATTGGTTACCGTAAAAATCCTTCAAAAGCACCGATAAATCCGGTTCAATTTTTACCGGTTAGGTGGCCATGCGTTAAAATTGGGTAATTTTAATATATTCCCAAAGATTTAAATGTATTTTTTACTTTTGTTTGATCCATGAATTCTGAACCAGTACATATCCGCAAAGATCAGCACATTCATACAATACGTGATACCTTAAATTATAGCGCAGATTTAAAACGGAAGGTTGCAGAATCGTCTTCTGATACCATTTATGAGATGGCAGTCGCGATATTTGAGGCATTCAGCAATGATAATAAGTTATTGATCTGTGGCAACGGTGGCAGTGCTTCGGATGCCCAGCATTTAGCCACCGAGTTTACCATTCGGTTCAGAAGCAGCGTTAATCGTAAGGCTTTGCCGGCCATAGCGCTTACTTCGGATACATCGGCGCTTACGGCTGGCTCGAACGACCTCGGGTACGATCATGTGTTTGCACGGCTCACCGAAGCCTACGGCCGGCCCGGCGATGTGCTGTTAGGGATATCTACCAGCGGTAACAGTAAGAGTGTGGTGAATGCGTTTTCTTACGCGCGTTCGCATGGCCTTAAGACCCTGGCCTTACTTGGCAAAGATGGCGGGGCGATATTGCCATTATCTGATAAGGCCGTGGTAGTTCCACATTTTGGGGATGCCGATAGAATTCAGGAATCCCATATCGCCATCGGTCATGTAATCATTCAATTGGTAGAAGAATTTTTTGGCTTTGCTTAAAACCGGCCAAGTTGTAATCAGGTATCAATAAAATTAAATATACCCGGCTTTTTGCGCCACGCTTTAAGAAACCGGGAAAAAGTTACAATAACTCAAAAAACCTTGTTATGTCTATAAATATTTTTGAAGGGCACCTTTTGGCTGAAGGTATGAAATTCGGCATTGTGCTTTCTCGCTACAACGATTTTATCGGCAGCCGGCTGCTTGATGGTGCAACCGATTGCATTGTTCGCCATGGCGGCTCATTGGAAAATGTCTCTCTGTATAAATGTCCGGGATCGTTCGAAATTCCAATGATTGCCAAAAAAATGGCCCAATCCGGAAAATTTGATACCGTGATCGCTATCGGGGTTTTGATACGCGGGGCTACGGCTCATTTCGACTACATTGCAGCTGAAACCACTAAAGGGATTGCTCAGGCCTCACTGGAAACCAATGTCCCGATCTCTTACGGCGTACTAACCACCGATACCATTGAGCAGGCTATTGAGCGGGCAGGTACCAAAGCCGGCAACAAGGGATGGGAAGCCTGCCAGGCCGCAATCGAAATGGTGAATCTGTATAAAACCCTCTAATCTTATCACTTTTCTGCAAGGGCTTTAGCTATCATTTTAAGCAAAGCTTCTGAGTTGAAGGGTTTTTGAATATATCCCACAATGTCCATGTCTTTTACGGCAGCGATTTTGGTGGGCTCGCCACTTACTGTAATAATTTTTGCGGTTGGATCAATGTGGTGAATGGCAATAATGGTTGCCGGACCATCCATAACAGGCATCATAAGGTCGGTGATGATCAGATCAATATCTTTTTGATGCTTAACAAATGTCTCCAGGCCAACAGCACCGTTTTCGGCTCCCAGCACTTTAAAATTCATAGACTCAAGTATCTGGGTCACAATTTTGCGAATAGGAGCCTCATCTTCGATGATGAGGATGGTTTCGCCAGAGCCTTCAAAGCTGTGAATATCCTTTTGTTCTTCAATATCTGCTGTCACTTGCGAACTCATGGCGGGGAAATAGATTTTAAAAGTTGTTCCTTTACCTTCTTTGCTTTGAACCGATATAAACCCTTGATGTTTATTAACGATATTATGAACTGTAAACAATCCCAAACCAGTTCCCTTATCGGCGGTTTTTGTGGTATAGAACGGATCGAAAATTTTTTCAAGATCTTTTTGAGCTATACCCGAACCCGTGTCTGAGACTTCAATAATCAGGTGTTCACCTTCTTGAACATAAGGGTTCATCTGAACGAATGCGTTATCGAGCGTCTGCGGGTAAGCAATAATTTTCAGTGTTCCCCCATCTGGCATAGCATCGCGGGCATTAACAGATAAGTTAAGCAAAACTTGATGCAACTCTGTTGGATCGGCTTCCACAAAAGGCAAATCGTGAGGCACATCGAGCTCAAGCTCTATATTTTTAGGAAATGTGTCGTCGATGAATTTTTTAAGCTCCTTGGTGAGGTGACGGATTTGTACCAGCGTTTTGTTTTGGTCGCTCCCCTTGGTAAAGGACAGAATTTGTTTAACGATTTCAGAGCCTCTCTGAGCGCTTTGTTCAATAGTTTCCAGCGCGGAAAGGTTAGCTTGGTCTGTTAATTTAAGCTGGAGAAGCTGCGTGGAAAGCAATATGGGGCTTAAGATGTTGTTGAGATCGTGGGCCACACCACCGGCCAGCATCCCGATATTTTCGACCCGTTGCGAGCGCATCAGCTGTTTTTCAATTTGTTTTTTCTCTGTAAAATCGGAGCAGATCAGCAAATAGGCACTGGAATGATTGAACTGATCCTTAATAAGCGATAGCCGGGACTGGATAATATGCTCATTAGGCTCCGACAGCTTAATTGTTAATTCCCCAATCCAATTGCCTTCTTTATGAGTCTGGGCTAAGGCTGTTTTAAATACATCCTTATTTTGGGGTTGGAGCAAGTTCAGGACATGCAAATGATCGTTAAGGGTTTGGTCGTTAAAACTAAATAATTTTTCTGCGCTGGCATTCCAGTAGGTCAGGTTGAAATCGGCCCCAAAAGCGATAATAGCATCGCTAGCCTGATCCAGAAACATTAATTGTTTCTGAATTTGCTCATGGGCTAATTTTTGAGGGGTGATATTTCGGGCAAAGAATGAAATACTGGAAATTTCCTTTGTTTTTTCATCGTAGACCGGGTTGTAGATGATATCGAAGTAGGTTGTTTTTCCATTAACTTTTTCATGTATTTCCACGTGAGAGCTGTTACCTTTTACAGCTTCCAGGCAGTAATAAGTAAAATGCTTGCGCCATTTCATGGGCAGGTATTTCTCGATATAATCTCCCACTTGCAAATCGTGCTTGAAAAACCAACGAAAATAGATATTCGCCGATCGGTTCATGACGGTCAGTTTGCCATCTAACGAGAACATAGCCACAGCATCCTTTGTACTTTCAATCAGGGCTTTAAGCTTTGTTCGCTCCTGGGTAAGTTCATGCTCGTAATTGGCCTTTTCAGTGATATCCCTTGCAATCAGGGTGTAATACTCACTGCCATCCATTTCAAATGATGTGCAGGAGACTTCGGCCAGAAAATCTGAATCATCAAGCCGGGAGGCTTCAATCACAACCGGTGTATTTGATTTCGCCTTGTTTTTAGCAACGGCTTCGGCTGAGAGTTTTCTAAGCTGCTTGCAATCAGTTGAGGGAAAAAGATCAAAAACAAGTTTCCCAATAACCTGATCTCCCTTGCATTTAAACAAGTCTTCAGCGGCCGGATTGATGAGGAGAATTTCAAAATAATTGTTGAGGTTAATAATGGCATCGTGGGTGGAATGAATCACATTGGATAAAAGGCTGTTTCGCTCATGAAGTTCTTTTTCGGCCATAAGCCGGCGATTAATCTCGACTAACTCGCGCAGAGCACGGTCTATGGCCGGTTTAAGCATGTGTAGCTTATCTTTGAGAACATAATCGGTAGCACCGGCTTTTAAGCAATCGGTGGCCTGGTCTTCGCCGATGGCTCCTGAAACCACAATTAAAGGCGTGTGTGGCTGCAGGTTATTTCTTAAGTCAATAGCTTTTCTTCCGGTGATATCCGGCAAATCAAAATCCGAAAGGATAATATCGTAAGGTGTTTTTTTTAGATTTTTCAGAAACTCATCCTTACCCTGGCATAACTGCAGATCGAAAAAGTAGCCTTCAGACGAAAGCTGGTCGTGAATCAATTCGGCATCATAGTGGTTATCTTCGAGATGTAAAATGTTAAGCTGTTTAGGCATAATCCATAATGTTTATTTCAAAGGTGGTGGCTCATTAACAAGACACCAGAAATTACCTACGATTTTAACGGCGTCAATAAAATCTTCAAACTCTACGGGTTTTACCACAAAGGCATTTGCCCCAATTTCGTAACTCTTATACAGATCAATTTCTTCTTTTGAAGCGGTTAGCATGATCACCGGGATCTTTTTTAACTCAGGATCATTTTTAAGTTTCTCCAGAACCTGAATACCATCCATTTTTGGCATTTTTATATCAAGTAAAATCAAAATGGGATTTAAGGTCTTTTTGCCTTCATACGCTCCGGTTCCGGACAGGTAATCCATAAGTTCAGTGCCATCTTTTACATGGACAACAGGATTAGAAATCGAATTTTCCTTTAATGCATCCAGTGTAAGCTCAGCATCATAGGGGTTATCTTCGGCCAGTAGTATCGGGTTTAAGTCAACATTCATATGAATTGTGTTTAGGCAGTGTGAAATAAAATGTAGATCCTTTATTAAGTTCGCTATTTGCCCAGACTTTACCGCCATGTTTGGTTATAATTCGTCTGACATTGGCAAGGCCTATACCGCTGCCTTCAAAATCTGAGCTGTGATGCAATCGCTGAAAGACACCAAAGAGCATATCTTTGTAGGCCATATCAAAACCTACCCCGTTATCACAAATTGCAAAAACATAGTCGGTGTCCTGATCCTCGCAAAAAATCTTGACTGTGGCTAGTTCTTCTTTACGGGTATATTTAACTGCATTAGAAAGAAGATTTACAAAAACCTGCTTGATCAAAACCGGATCACCACTAATTTCGGGAAGCTTAGCGGGCAAAACAAATTCAATGTTTCTGTTCTCAATCTCGGTTTTAATCGATTCGATATATTCGGCAACCAAATCGTTTGGATTAATATGTTTTGGTGAAATTTCTGCCCGGCCAGTTCTGGAAAAACGTAACAGTTCATCAATCAGTTGTCCCATTTTGCTCGATGATTCGCTGATAATATCGATATAATGCCGGGATTTCTCATCCAACTGAGCCGCGGCATGCTCGGCCAGCTTTTTTGAAAAACCATTAATATGCCTGAGCGGGGCCCTGAGATCGTGCGAGACCGAATAACTGAAGGATTCCAGCTCCTTATTTGCCATTTCCAATGAGATTGTTCGTTCCCGAATTTGCTGCTCAAGATTCTGGCTGTAGGTTTTCATGATATCGATGTCGGTATGAATGCCGGTGAATGTAATAGGCTGGCCGTCGGAATCGAACGAGACAAAATCACCGACGGCAAGAATCCATTTCCATTTACCCGATTTGGTTTTTAACCGGAACTCGTTATGATATTCGCTGACCACACCAGAGAGAAAGTCCTGGAACATTTGTTTGGCATAGTGGTAATCGTCGGGATGAAGGTCTCTCTCCCATTGATTCATGCAGTAGGTAAAGCTTTCCGGTTCGTAACCCAGCATCTTTGCAAACTCGTCATTGACGATAACATCACCGGTATGCATATTGATCTCATAAACCCCCAACCCGGCGGATTTTATGGCTAAATTGGCACGTTTTTCGCTGATCCTGAGTGCGCTCGTTAGTTCGTATTTCTCCAGGTGAGTAGAAATTATCTTACAGATTTCATCCAACAGTTCTTGTTCTTCGGGTAGGAAGTCTATACTAGATCTCTGATCCAGCGAAACATCTATCTGGCCTACTTTATGATTGCGGATTATAAAATCAGAAGAGATTAATTTATCGGAATCTTTAAAGCCTTCGTTCTGAAAGTGCATATCTACATATTGTATCCGGCAATGGATAAACTGAGGTTGAAAAAAACCCTCAGAAATCAGACTTGAAATTTTATGGGATTGAGACTCAATAACGTTGGTTTCAATAGCGACTGAACTCAACAGGTTTGAAATGCTAAACAGGCATTCTTTTTCCTTGTTCCGCTCCTGCAGATCAATTAAAAGCTCAACTTTTTCATTTTCAAGTTTAATGCGGTCTGTGATATCAACGGCCAGAACCATTCGCACATCCTGCCTTTCCGGCCAGTGAATCAAGGTTTGGGTTTTTATAAAATCCCGGTTTAAATGATCACTGCGAATATCAGACGAATGATAGTTTATTCTGGCCAGGTGAGATTTTCTAATGCAAAACTCGCACTGTTTATCTAATCCGAATATGGCCTTATGGCACTTATGCCCCGTAGGATCATATCCCAGGATGTTTTTGAGTTTTTGATTTGAAAAAATAATATCGTTGGTATCCGGATCGGTGATATAGACAATTTCAGAAAAATGGTTTAGTGCGGTTTGAAACTGGTTGAACTGAAGCTTGGACTTGGTTTCAGATTGCTTAAGTTCTGTAACATCTGATAAGAATCCATGTAGAAAAACCTGGCCGTTTTCTGTTGAAAAAGCCGATTGCTCATATACCCATTTTATCGACCCCGATTTATCTGAGATGCGGTAGAAAAGTTTTAGTGGCTGATCATTTGTGAATGCATACCAGGTATGTTGCCAAACCTTATCCCGATCCTCAATATGGATCAACTCCCCAAAAACTATGCTCCCGGATTCAGTAAGTTCATTTTGGTCATATCCGGTAAGCTCTTTGCACAACTGGCTTACGCTAACCATGGTTCGTTTAGGGGAATAGGTGCATGTGAAAGATACAGCCGGGATACGATCCAGCATGCCACATACGTTTTTTTCAGACCTGACGGGTATTTGAATAAAGTCTGAGAAAAACGCACTTAAATCTGATGCAGTGATCTTCTCTATCGGCAAAACCTTGCGGATGTTCAGCCTGAACCATTCTATTGGGAGTTGTTTTGTGTTCAGATCAACCAGGATCAAACAAGGCAGGGGTTCCAGCTCGTTGTGTTCGGAATAGAAGTCCATCACAGGTGTGATTTGCTCAGGCGTCCCACTTAGAATAAGTGCCTGAAATCCTTTGCCTGATATGTGTTTATGTGCTTGGTTAAAATCGGTAGTTATATGGCAGTGTGTTTGGCTATGGAAAGAACCAGAGTCCAGAATTGGGGCTAAAACATTCTTGTGGTGGTTATTGAGCAGAAACAACAATTGTGGCTTTTGAGCAGTAAAGGCCATGATACTTTGGTTTTATGAAGAAATCTGGTTCGACTACCTCATACAAAACTAACAATTCACCTAAGTATTGGCTAAACCCTTCTATATATCTTCAAGAAGTTGGGCCACCAGTTTTTTATTCTTACGGTCTCCTTCGATGGTTAATGGCAGTGAGAGGGCTGTTTTAAGTTGTTTTCGGGCTTCTTCTTCTCGGTCCAGCTCACGGAGAACCCGGGCATAAGCGTAACGGTAATAGATCATGTGGGGCCAGAGGTCAACAGCTTTTTTTAGATACACGGCAGCGGTATCATTACTGCCTTCAGGGATATCTCCAAAGATAACGCCTCCAAAAAAACGCTCCAGAAAGCTCAGATTCGCCAACTGGTAATGCCAAATTCCCATTACCGCATTGCCGATCGGGTGATCGGGGTCGTAAGAGAGGGCCGTATCGGCATAAAACTTAACTGCCAGGCCTAATTTTACTTTTTCTTTACCCCCGCGAAACAGCGCCAACTGGCCCATAACCTGCCCCAGGCGGGCATAGACGCCGGGATGTTTTGGATTAAGAGTCCGGGCTTTATTTAAAACCTCGTGTGCTTTATTGTAAAAAAACACCTGTTTATCTTCGGGTTTAATGTATGCCCCGTAAAAATAAGCATCAGCCAGTTTTAATAGAAGGGAACAGGCCGTAGAGTCTTGGTTTTTAGCAGTTTCGTAGTAAGAAATGGCACGATCGTAGTCAAATGCCTGGTAAGCTGAATCACCCTGGGTGATTAAGGCATTGTAAGTGGTCAGGTTATCGAGGTTTTTGGCGTTCAGGCACTGTTGTGTAAAGACAAAAACGCTAAGCAGTCCGAAGAATTTGAGCAGGGTATGGAGTTTCATAAAAAAGCCGGGTTCAATGTCTGATATTTTATGTTAAAAATACACCGTAACATGGTAATTAAAATACCAATTCTGAGTCTTTTTTTTGATCTGGCCAACTAAAAAAATCTTACCGGGTGATTAACGGAAATCTTCTATTTCAGCTGTTTTTTTCATGGCAGTCAGCCATTGGCTCATAATAGCTTGTCTCTTTTCCTGCACAATTTCAGTTTTTAATTGTGTAAGATCGGCCTCAAATTCACTTTCAAGACCGGTGACTTTGCTGTTGCATTGCACCACGGCAATACCCCGGCTGGTTTCTATAGGGCCGGAGATCTGGCCTTCTTCGAGGTTGGCCATAGCTGCAACAAAGGCTTTTTCTCGTCCAAGTCCGGGAATAAAGTTATTTGTAAGCATAACCTGGCCGGTACTTCTTATCGTGAGCTCGGGATTGGATTTGGTCAGGTCTTCGAGCACAGTGGCCGAAGTAAGATTTTTTTGAGCAAGTTGGCGCAGCTCGTCCAACTGCTTTTCTTTAATCACTTTCAGGCGAATAGTTTCTTTCAGGTTATCATCCAGGCGGCGATAGCCCTCATCGTTTTTGTCTGTGATCTGCATAATCACAAATCCATCGCTTACCTGCATTACCGGGCTGATTGAGCCAACGTTATTTTTAAAAGCAAAATTTGTGACCGTGTTGCTGAATCCGATAACCGGAATAAACCCGCCGCGGGTAAACTGGCCAGAGGTATTGATCTTTAAGCTATCGGCCTCGGCAGCTTTTTCAAAGCCTTCTTCGGTGGCAAAATACTGGAATTGATCGGCATTGCGCTCCAGGCGCTCCATGGTTGCCGGGCTGGCGGTGATCTTTCTAACCAGTTCGGCACCACGTATCTGGCGAGAGTCGAACCCATGAACTTTTATAATATGTACTCCAAATTGCGATTGAACCGGACCTATCAATGCACCAGGTTTGGCGTTGAATACGGCCTGCTCAAATGGTTTTACCATTTTCCCTTTTCCAAACCATCCCAGGCTGCCGCCTTTTTTGGCCGATCCTACATCATCGGACTTTTCCCTGGCCAGTTCAGCAAAATCGGCGCCTTTGCGGATCTGGCGCATCAGGTCTCTGGCTTCCACCTTCATCATCAGTGTGTCGGCGCGTTTGTTACCTTCAGGTTTCAGGAGAATATGAGAGGCATGGGCCACTTTTTCACCTTCTTCAATATCCAGAACTTTAACCAGTTTAAAATTACTGAATTCCTGGAATGGGCCAATCACATCACCCACCTTTAATTCATTTCTAAATAAAGCTTTATCAGCCGACTCGCTCATTGAACCCCGTTTAAAGGTTTTAATGAAATTAGCCGGCATATCACTCTGGAGTTCAACGAACTCGGTATCGTTGGAGGTGGTGGCAAACTCACTGACGAGTTTTTTCATTTCATTCAAAATCTGAAGGGTATCCTCGGAGGTTGCGGTGTTGGAGAACATCACAAACTTGGCCCTGCGAACCGGTTCCTGCTTATATTCATGTTTATGCGCCTCGAAATAATCCTGAATCTCTCCATCTGAAACGCTTATCATTGAGTCTTGGGTTGCTCGTTTAAGACCATAAAGTACATAGCTGCCGCTGAGCTTGGTGTTTTTTTCATCGAATTTCTCCCTGGCTTCTGCTACCGTGGCAAGTGCACCCTGGCTCAGGATATCCTGGAATTTCTGAAACATAAGCTGTTGGCGAATGACATTTTCAACCTGGATCCAGACCTCTTTGTTTTCAGGTGCGGCAATGGCCGCATTTAAGGCTTCCTTGTTGATCTGGCCGGTTTTCGGATCCTGAAATTGCTGGGCAATGATGGGTGGCGGGTTATCGGAGTAAATTTCATCTACAACTTCCTGGTCGGTGACAAATAATCCCAGTTTCTCATATTCGGATTCCAGCAGGATTTGAGAGACCAGGAAGTCCCAGGCTTGTTTTCTGAGCTGAAACTCGGTTTGCTCCGAGATCTCGGCAAACTGGTTACGTTGACGAAAATTGTCGGCGTATTGTCTATATGTGGTTTCGTACTGAGACAGTGTGATCGGTTTGCCGTTAACTTTACCGGCTTCGCTGCGTCGGTTGCTAAAGCCTGTAAAATCCATTCCCCATTCAAAAACGATCAACAGGACAAAGGCACCAACAAGCACATACAACACCACATGCATGTTGTCGCGCATTTTGTTCATCACCATAACAGTATTCTTTCTTTAATTAATGATATTATTTGGTTTTTTCTCTGAAGGTGTTTTACTTCAGTTTCTTAAATTTACGCTCAATATATTATTGAATCCGGATCTTGTGAGTCTTCCACAACCGCGATCCTGCCTCAATAATTAAAGCCTCAAATATAAAGTAATGTTAAACAAAACCAAAGGTGGCTAAAGCTCCCTTTTTGACGTTTTTAGACACGGTTGACATGACTCAATTTGTCCTGAATGCAATAATCATACTCCTGGCAATATATGGATTTCAATCCTTGATCCTGATTATTGGCGAGTTTATAAAACCCCGCTATCGCAAAAGCAATGATCAGCCAAAGGTTACGGTTTTGGTTGCAGCCCGAAACGAAGAAAACAACATTGCCCGCACCCTGGACTCGCTTGTTCAGCTGGATTATCCTTCCGATAAACTTGAAATTATTGTGGGCGATGGTGCCTCAGAAGATAAAACCCCGGAGATTGTTGAATCCTACACAAAAAAATATCCTTTTGTAAAGCTCCACCGGGTGGATCAGAATGCCAAAATTAAAGGAAAAGCCAACGCTCTTGATCAGGTGATAAAAATATCACAGGGTGAGTTTATCATGATCACCGATGCCGATTGTCTGGTTCAGCCAACATGGGTCAAAGAAACCGTTAAGTATTTTTCAGAGGATATCGGCCTGGTGTGCGGGATTACCATTCCTGAAAACAAAGGCGTGTTTGCCACGGTACAAACCCTGGACTGGGCCTATATTTTATCTACCAGTTCGGCAGTAGCAAGCCTGGGTTACCCGATTGGCGGAATAGGTAATAACTTTAGCATGCGCAAAGAAGCCTACTTTGATGTAGGCGGTTACGAGAACATCCCCTTCAGCATTACCGAAGACTATACCATGTTCCGGGCCCTGGCCAATTCCAGGTGGAACATCCGCTTCCCGCTCAGGTACGAAACCTACAACTCCACCTTGCCCATGGAGAACCTCAGGGAATTGTACCGCCAAAAGCAACGATGGACGTTGGGCGGCCTGGATGCCAGTCCGCTCCAGCGCGTGCTGGCCCTATTGATTTTCCTGGTGCATCTCTTTACCTTGCTTGGGTTTGTGTTTTTGCCTTTAAATATAGCTATCACAGCTTTGCTTGTGAAAGCGTTCTCCGATGGTTTGGTGTTGTTTCCGGCCTTGATAAAGCTGAAAAAAATATCTAAGATGCTCACCTTTCCTGCCTTTGAAATCTTTTTTTACATCTATGTGATGCTGGTACCGATTATCTTGCTTTTTGACCGGGAAGTGCAATGGAAAGGGGTCTCGTACCAAATTAGTTCATCCAAAAAACGTGTCTCGCATTAATTTAACCACACTGCTGTATTAAGGACTTGCTTTATGGAAGCCACCTCACATTTTGTCTGGAGTTCTTCACCGGAAATGTTTTCTCTTGGCCCTTTGAGCATTCGATGGTACGGGGTGTTTTTTGCCCTCTCGTTTTTAATCGGGCTTTATATTATGACCAGGATCTTTGAGCTCGAGAAGAAAAAAGAAGCCGATCTGAACCAACTTTTCTACTTCATCATTGCCGGAACGGTTATCGGCGCACGGCTCGGGCATTGTTTGTTCTATGAGCCAGGCTTTTATCTTTCCAACCCGATTGAGATCCTTAAAATCTGGCGCGGCGGACTGGCCAGCCACGGCGGGGGTATCGGCATTATTACCGCGGTGTATTTGTACTCCAAACGCCATAACGATCAAACTATGCTTTGGGTGCTGGACCGGCTCTCGCTGCCTACCATGCTGGGTTCGGCTTTTATCCGCCTGGGTAATTTTTTCAATTCCGAAATTATAGGCAATCCTTCAGATGTACCATGGGCAGTGGTGTTTGCCCGTATTGATATGCTGCCACGGCATCCTACCATGTTATATGAGTCGGCCGTCTATATTGTGATTTTTGCAATCCTTATGGCAGGATACTGGCTATGGGAGTGGCAGAAACGACCCGGATTGATCTTTGGCTCGCTGCTTAGTTCGGTATTTGTAGCCCGTTTTTTCATTGAATTTACCAAGACCCGGCAGGCCAGTTACGGGTTTGATCTGCCCATCAGCGTGGGCCAGTGGCTTAGTATTCCGTTTGTACTTGTTGGGGTGTATCTGCTTTACCGCGCCTTAACTTCCACGAAGACCTCCTGAGTTCTCCCTTTTAGCTGAAGACTTTCATAATATCCGGGTTTTGCTTGAAATGGTAAGGCGTGATTCTGCATAAACGCCAAGACGCAGCAAACCAGAGCATCGCTGGGGTTTGCCGGGTTTCATTAAAACGCTCACACTCATATACACATGGTTTCCTGAGCCTGCCGAAAAGAAAAACCGATAAGATGCCGGATCAAACCCTACAAAACCTTAAAAGTCTTAGTTTTAAAACCGGCATAACCCTGAGAAACCATGCCGATTAAATCCAGCGGCGGGTTTTGGCGGCATATTGGGTGTAACTTTCACCGAAGGTTTCCTGCATCATCCTCTCTTCAAAAGCGATATACCAGCGGTCAACAATGATTGCATAAATCACGGCCAGGATCAAAGAGGAAAGCGAGGCCTGGTAGAGCAGGGCCACACCGAAGAGCGCCACAACAAAACCCAGGTACATTGGATTCCTGGAATATTTAAAAAAGCCATTGGTGATAAGTTTATCGGGCTTATCATAAGTAAACACATTGGTGCTCTCGCGTTTAAACAGATTTTTACTGGACTGAACAATATAAAGTCCGAAAATAAACAAAGGCAGGCCAATTAAATTGAAAGGGTAACCGAGATAATGCGTCATATCTAATGCCCAGCAAACAACACCCATACCGAGGGCAAAGATGATAAATAAAAATGGCGGTAATATCTTTTTCATGATGGTTCTCCGTTTAAATTTTATAAAAATCTAAAGAAGAACCGGGTTGAAGTCATTAACCTGGGTTAATAAGATGCATTTTTTTTCGGATACGACTCAGGGCTACTGGTGTGATGCCCAGGTAAGACGCAATAAGGTGCTGTTTAATGCGCTTATCCAGCCCCGGATGGGTTTCTAAAAACCGGGTATAGCGTTCTTCGGCCGAAAGCAGCAAAAACTCGCGCTCCCGGGTTTCTTTCTTTTCCAGCAGTGCAATTAAAAAATGTTGCCAGCCCGGCTCCTGCAGCATAAACGCATGCCATTTTTCGTAGGGAATGTCCAGAATAATGGCGTCTTCCAGGGCTTCGATGGTAAAATAGCTTTCACGATGCTGGATCAATGCGCTGTAAGAACTGATAAATGCATTTTCGGGCATAAAACCCTTGGTAAACTCATGGCCGGTCTTATCGGCGTAGTAATACCGAAACAGGCCTTTATAGACGAACGCAAAGCTGTAAGGCGTTTGCCCTTCCCTGACATAGAATGATTTTTTCGGGAGAGATTTAACCTCAGAGAAGGCGAGCACACGATCCACTGCAGAAGGCGTAATAGGCGTGATTTTGTTTAACACCGCATTAAACTGCGCTGCCACTTTACTTGTGATATCGGTCTGAACAGATCCCATGCAAGTGAAATGTTAAGTTCATAGATTCATCATTGAAGGGCACAAACCCTGAGCTTAATGCGTAAATTAAGATTTAACTTCTTGAAAATTAAACCCTGTTATTGCAAGGAGCATCTTGGTATTGGATTGTTCACATTCCGTAAGGAAGCAATCCATGCAAACACCCTTAATGGCCTCGTCTCTTTCAGAAGCACCCAACTATGTAAATTTGGTTCCCTGAGCCAGCCGAAGATTATCTATAAATGCCGGATTAGGAGGGTCGGCATAAGCAGTGTTGATTTAAGTAGTGGGGGAGATAAAGATAAGGCAAGAGCTAACCCTTGCCTTATTTACATTTACCGTCACTTCTATTTAACAATAGTGCAGAGATGGTTTGAAATTATTCATAGACCACAATAAAATCTGACATCGTTTTTACAGTATCCGGCAGGCTTAATTCTCCAAGACTGTCTCCCTCACTCCAATCGCCATTATCATCTTTATCGAACCACTCGATGGGTTTAAAATTAGCCCGGATTGTAAGTGAAGTGGTTTGATCTTCATTAATTGTAAATGAAACACCAACCAACTCGTCATTGTCTACTTTCTCAAGTTTATTTTGAGCGTTTAAATTATAGAGGCCATCGGATCCAAATACATTATACACACTATCGCTGGAACCTCCATTTGAAGCAGGAATTTCAATTCTTTTACCGTTATAATCTCCAATCCAAAAGAATTCTTTACTTTGCAACAGAGCAAATCCTTTATACTGGCCTGCTGGTAGAGTGAATTGAAAATCTCTTGCACTATCCTCTTTCAGTTCAGCAGACTGGTAATCAATATCAGAATCTTTCAGATCTTCCATGATTTCATCAGCTGTCACTTTCATTTGGTACTTATATCCTTTCATATCCACAAAATCAAGTATAATGGGAGTTGATGAACTTGTGAGTGGACTTTTAATCGTTTTAGTCTCATAAGTATTCCATGTTCTCATTTTTACAGATAGCGTGCCATCGTTTTTCAGGTTCGATTCTGTGGATGAATCTTCACCACATCCCGAAATCAGGATAAAGGCATAAACCAAAGCGCTGATAAAAAGTGATTTTTTCATTTCTCTTGTTGTTATAATTGTCTACTCATGACGATTTTCACCAGCCTCGCCTTATTCTCATATTTTAAATGGTTTCATAAGGAGTGATCGTACCATTTTTAAACAGGGTTGTTAGCCCTTGATTATGAACGGTTTTTTAAATTGGCCTGATCAATTAAGACACATGTCTAAAATTGCACTGTAAGTTTGTCTATAACCCGTGGCAGTTCACACCATCAATAGTCCTTTCTCACTTTTTTTAAAGAGAATAAGCTTGCAGACTGAAATGAATGAATAAGTGGTGTATTCTATAACTAAATTATAGACACGCTGATATGTTCTTGGGTGTATAAGTGGTTGTTTTAATGAACATATCAAACTTTTCAATAATCACCAAACCATGGGGTTGTGTGTTTCTCTCTCAGCGAAAATGTGTATCTTTCTTCACTATTTTCACCAACTGTTTTACCATCGTTATTTTGGAACCAAACAATCATACCATAGAAGTATCCCTGGAACTGATGCAGGAAAATTTTGAAGAGGCCGTGGCCTGGCTTTCACAGGAAGGCATTCTGTATTTCCAGGAGGAGAACGATACGCTTAAGTTTTTTATACCCAGATCGGAGTGGACAGCCGAGAAGAAAGCCGCCATTCAGGACGTGATTAACGAGCATTTTGGTGAGGGTATTCTGTGGCGGGAAGAGGATATTGCCGAGAAAAACTGGAACGAGACCTACGAACAAACCCTCCAACCGATTGAAATTTCCCCGAAGCTTGCCATCGTGCAAAAAGAGCGTCCGTATGAGCCCAAAGCGGGGCAGATGGTCATAGAGATCAACCCGAAAATGTCTTTTGGTACCGGCTTTCATGAAACCACCCGCCTGATGCTGCGCGCCATGGAACAGATGGGCTTACACGATGAAACCATTTTGGATATCGGCACGGGTACGGGAGTGCTGGCCATAGCGGCCCGCAAGTATGGCAATACAAAGCCCATGTTGGCTTTCGATAACTACCCCTGGGCGGTGGAGAACGCCATTGAGAACTGCACCATTAATAATGAACCGGATATAGAGGTCAGGCAGATGGATGCCGAAATAGATCTGGCTGCGCTGCTGGACTGCTCAGCCTATAGCTTGATTTTGGCCAATTTAAACCGCGGGGTGCTTACAAATGTGTTTCCTGTCCTGGTCAGCCATGCCCCGGGAGCCACAGTGCTCATTTCCGGTATTTTGGTCTATGATAAACCCTGGTTGGAAGAGTTGCTCCGAACGCACCAATGGACACTGAAAGAGATGACAACCGAAGGCGAGTGGCTTTGCGCCAAACTTCAGAAAGGATAACCCATGACCCGAGTGGCCAGCATTGATATCGGTACCAACACGGCCCTGCTCCTGATTGCCGAACTCGAGCCCAATGGCACAGAGCCCGGGCTCAGGACCATTTTCCACGATCAGGCCATTGTAAGATTGGGTCAGGGGGTGGATGAGCATAAACAGATCCGGCCCGAAGCCACCATGCGTCTGGTAGAGGCCATTACCCGGTTTAAACAATCAATAGCCAGCCATGGGGCCGAAGGGGTGGTTGCGGTAGCCACCAGCGCGATGCGCGACGCCGAAAACCGCGATGCGGTGCGCGATGAGGTGTATGCCAAAACCGGTCTCCATATTCAACTTCTAAGCGGTACTGATGAAGCTACCTACACCTGCCTGGGAGCCGTGGCGGGGTTCGAGCTGGCAGAGCAACCCTACCTGGTATTGGATATTGGTGGTGGCAGCACCGAGCTGGTGCTGGCTAACCGGCAGGGTATCCTGGATTGCATAAGCATGGATATGGGGTGTGTGCGCCTTACCGAGCGCTTCTTTTCGGGGCAGCCACCCAAAGAAGAGGAGTATCTTGAAGCCAAGCACCTGATAACCACCGAACTGCATAAAAATCTCTCGCGCTTTATCCAGGGACGTGAGCAGGTCTTTGCCGTAGCCGGCACACCCACTTCGATGGTTAAAGTTATAGAAGCCATGCCCACGTACGATATTGGTCGCATTCATGGTTATAACCTGACTTACACCCAGGTTGAGCAACTGCTTGAAAAATTAAAACTCATGAGTGTTCAGGAGATTGTGGATTTGGGTGTTGAGCCCGGCCGGGCCGATGTGTTTACCATCGGGGTATTGATGGTGCATCAGTTTATGCGATTGTTTGGCGCGCCCGACATCCGGGTCAGCATCCAGGGGCTGCGTTACGGCCTAGCCATGAAAGAGCTGAAGGCTAACCAAAAAAACCGAACGTCAAAATCCCACCGATAACCGCGCTTCGGGATACACCACTCCCAGCATGGGATCTCTACGAAGCCTGAGCCGGGTTTTCACCCGATCGTTATAACGCGCTGTCGACCAGATGGCGTCTGCAATACTTAAGGCATGATTCACAACAATCAGCGAGAGCACTGTTGAGGCCTCTTTGAGCAAGGCATTGGCCTGGCCGCGCATCGTAGCATAACGCCTAAATGCGGCACTTTTGTAAGTAAAGCTTCGGCTGAGCTCAGACTCCGGGAAATCGTACCAGCCGATGGTATAGGTAGCATACTTGCCGATCAGTTCGTAATATTGCTGCTCACCGAAACCGGGCAGGGTATGCGAAAAAGTACTGCCGTTTTCAAAAGTGGCCTGCCGCTCAAAATCGTTCAGGGTGGTGTAATTTCCCTTACCGATCTCTTGTAAAGTTGCCGGGAAGGCCAGGGCCTTTGCCGCATCGCCCAGGGTGGGATCGTCTTTGTAGATGGCGCTTAAATTCTGGGCATAGCGCCGCGCATCCCACGCCGTGCCGCCATCAAACTGGTCAAATCCGGCTGCCTGATCGGCGTTGGCAAACCGAACAAACTCGCGTTCGGCCCGGTGGCCGTCATCCGTTTTACTGAGGTATTGTTGCCAGGCGAATACTTCCAGCGCAAAAAAGAGCGCGCTTTGCCAGTAGCTTTCGGCATAAAACTCACCGGCGCCGGGCAAAATGGCCGACATCATTCCCGCAAGAATCGGCGAGCGGGTTTTGGCGGGTTCGGTTGCTGAAAAAACCGGATAGGGTTGGCCTTCAACGTGGTCGGGCAGTTGAGCCACATATACATTCAGTGCGGAGGCTGTGGCGTTCTGTGGCAGATTTTCTTGTAATGGATCGGTAGTACTGGTTTCAACAGGCCGGGTAAAACAAGACCTGAACGGCCCGCCGGAACTTGCCTCGCGCTGCAGCCCTGCGCCGAGGGCCAGATCACCCCAAATAAAAAATACAATCAGGAGTGCGGCAAAAAGGCTTTTCAAGGTTGATTGGGCCATAGGTGGTAAGGATTAAAATAGTCCGGCAAGCGGCCAGGTGGTGTGTTCGAGAATAAAGTCGAAATCAAACAGCAAGCCAAAATGGTACATCCACCGACCGCCATAGGTCACAAAATCTTTGCCGTCGCTGGTAAAGAAATCGTCGTTGAGTGGTTGGCGAAACTCATCCAGCCCGTAGGTGGCGCTGAAAAACAAGCGGGTCGGGAACACATAATACGACGGCGATTCCAGCCGCAGCTCCACCCCGACATCTTTGCGCCAATCGCTGAGCCGGGGAGCACTTTGGTTACCCGGCCAGGCTGTGCCGATATCGGCAAAGACCGACATGTAAAGTTTATCGAAATAAAACTGTAAGACCTGCGTGTTGATGTTTTCTAACAATGGAAAGCGGTAGGCAGCATGCAGGAACATGGCTTTATCCCCGCCGATGGCGTAATACTCGTAACCGCGCATGCCCAGGAGGCCGGAAATGAAATTGTAAAAGAAGAAGTCGGTGTTTTTGCCAACCAGGTTCAGGGCCGAGTAGGAACGCAGTGTAAAGGTGTGTTTCCAGCCAGGCAACGGCACGTGAAAATTAAGATCAGCCGTCAGCCTTGGGATATTAAAGTTTTCATAGACGGGTTTAATGGAGCCTTGGTCGGTAAGCTCAACATCGCGTTGAAGCTTGTTGGATTCCCAATCCAGGCGAGTGAGCGCGTAAAGTCCCACCGGGTTGATCTCGCGATCGGCATTGCGTGCTTTCATGGAAAGGATCCATTGGAAGGAAAAGGCGCGCCCGATGAAATAGTCGTCGGAGCTGGCACTGAGCGTGGTATTGAGGGGCTCCCAGAAAAACGCCCCGATCTTGGAAGTGTACAAACTCAGCGATCCGGTCAGCTTGAACTTACTGGCGTTAAAGAGCCAATAATTAACCGGCACGCGAAAGCCCAGGGAGAGATCAAACTGCGAAAGCGAATAAAACACATTGGCCGAAGCGCTATCGATGCCAACCTTGAACGTGGCCGCATTTTCGGCATTGCGGGTTTGGTGATAGACATCCAGGGTGAATTTGGGTAGCATGGCCGAGGGCAGAAAATTGCGGTCGTTGTACTCAAACGAGACATAAGCATCGCGCTCGAGCTCGAACAAACCGGCTATGCCCGAGGAGCCGCCATCCACGCCTGAGCCGGGCGCTATGGCCAGCGAGCCGCCAAATCCCAACTGACCCAGGACATCCTGCGAATACATGGCCGCGCCAAACTTAGCCGAACGCCACATGTCTTTTAGCACGCTGCCTTTGGACCTGGCATAGGTATCAAACCGCACGATCGGGAAAAACATTGGCGAAGAATAAATCTTCTCGTACTCTTTTTCAGGGTAAGGAGTGATATGGGTATGATCGTAACGAATCAATGAATCGTAGCGGGTTTCAAATACAGTGGGCTTAGGTAGTTCCTGGCTTAAAGCCAACTGCTCTGATTTTTTACTGCTAACCGGAAACGGTCGTTTGGGATTGCGTGCTTTGTAGGATTTTATATCGGGGGGTAATGGCCGGGCTGCAGGCAACATAGCCATCTGGTAGCCCGAAGCAGTAAATGTGGCGTAGCAGAGGTTGCCGTTTATATCGATAGCCGGCATAAAGGCCCCGCCAATCACATTGGTCATCTGTTCCAACTGCTTGCTGGCAAGGTTCAGTCGGTAGATGTTGAACACACCCGTACGGTTGCTTGAAAAATAGAGATACATGCCATCGGGGCTAGGGCAGGGATCGCGCTCATCGAGGTTTGGTGCACTAGCCACGAGAGGCAATACATCCTGCACGGGCGAGATGGTTTGGGTTTGGAGGCTATAGCTCATGAGCCGTCGCTGGTTGTTGATGCCCATAGCAAAGTAAATGGTTTGCCCGTCCATTGAGAATACCGGGGTGAGTACCTGGCGGCCATCCTTAAATGCCGTGATTGTTTTTACAGAGGCGTACATGCCGGTTTCGGGCAAGTCCCCAATTACAAGGTTGTTGGTGCCATCTTTCTGGGTTACAGCCACAAAATGCTTACCATCCGGTGAGAAAGCCGGTGTTTCCAGGCGCTTTTGAATACTTAGTCTTCGCTCTTCTTCCAGTGCCAGGTCGTACAAAAACAGGTCGTTGTATTTTTGAACCTCAAACGAGGTGCCGGTGTATTTGGCGTACAGGAGTTGCTTGCTATCGGGTGATACACTGAATCTCCGGTTTACCCCGCCCCGTATCACTTCACCAGCCTGGTGGAATGATTTTCCGCATATCCGGCAAGCGCCAAAGTGAGATTCGGTCTTATGAAAGGTAGTGAGTGATTGGCCTGTTTCTTTAAAGTGACCCTCATGCAAAAGCGAGTCTTTGTCTACATACCGCCGAATGATGCTGTGTCCGCCATAGTCGGCGCCAAGGTTGGAGATATAAAACAAGGATTTGCCATCGGGAGAAAATACCGGATTGGTATTGGCGTAGCCGCGTTTTTCTATTACATGACCGGTTACCGGGTTTTCCAAAACACCCTTCAGGCGCTTGTGGTAATCTTGTTCCAGATACGTTTTCCAGTTTTGATAAATAGTCTCGGCCGTCTGGTTATAGGTGGTGCTGATAGCGCTATTGCCGTTAAACAAGAGCGGGTTGGAAAAGGCTTTGCAGAGGGTATCGAGTTTTTGCTCGCCGTAAGTTTCGGCCAGGTAATGTGTTAAAGCATACCCCGCGTTATAGACATACTCAAATTGCAGGCTGTTTTTGGAGCCGTAATTGGAAAGGGCATCCAGGTCCATTAAGGCGTTTTCTTGGATCTGTACCCGCAGGAGCATATCGCGATGGGTATCCCAGGTGTCGTAGCCCAGCTGCGGGCGCTGGTACTGTGCCAAGCCTTCGGCCAGCCAAAAGGGGAATTGAATGCCGGAAAACGGGTAAGAGATAAGCACATTGGGAAAACCGTAAAGCACATCGGGACGGCGCACCTGTTCATAACTGAATAGTTGCAGATAGGCGGCAGGGATGCCGGAACCGAATTTCTTGGCGGCCGAAAGCGTAACTATATGGGTGTATTCGTGGGTGATGACATTTCGCAACCAGTTGTGCTGCCCCCTTAAGGAAAATTCCAGAGCCGGTGCCCAGATCTCCAGTTTATTTTCAAAAAAATACGCCCCGCCATTAGAGTAATCGTCGGTGTCTTTAATAACGATATTCACAATGCCCGGATCATGCCTGTAAAGGCTGGTGATGGGTTCATAAACCTGTTCTGCGATGGTGGCGGCAATTTTGGCTGTGCGTTCAGCGGCTTCGTGGTAAGAAACCGTAAAATGCGGGGTGGTAATGGTTTTCCAGGACAGTTCCGGATGGCTGTATGCTTCCGGCCGGGATTGGGCATTGGTTTGGAAAGCGAAAAAGATCATCCAGATAAATAACAGATGAGGCATTTTCCGGAAAAAAAAGCGCATAGAACTGAATTTACAATGAAAAATCAACTCGTTATTAAAGGTGAGAAAAAATAATGCCAACTGCAATGGTATGCAAGGGGACTGTTTTCTATCCAAAACATCTTGTTTCGGGCTCAGAGGTTCTGAATGTTATAAGTACATTCAATGCGTTCACCGGCCAGATGGGTTTCTAATTCCAGGCGAATATTGGCGCTGATCAGCTCACCTAAAAGCCGTTTAAACGTGCCAAAATAAAAATTGGCTACCACAGGTTCAGAGGGATAGGTTACAATCACTTTAATGTAACTTTTATCTCCAACATTGTAGGAAAATTCACCGCTTCCTACAAAGGTCCATGCATTTTTGCTGATGGCAAACAAGAGCATTTTCAGGCCCAGCTTATTGGGCAGGGGTTTAACAATGGTCTGGAAAAATCCGGGAATACGATTCTTAAGAAGATAAACCGCGGTACGCTCGCCCGAATCCTGTAGGATCTCGGCAGTCATCTCTTTACCCTGGTCGGTGAGCAACGATTTGACAAACCAATGAAAATGGGTTTCGGTGGTCATATCCGAAGGCAACTCTGTATTGTACTGATCCAGGCCGGCATCTTGCAGGATCTTTGTTTTTACTTCCATGCCACAATGCTCGCGCAAGGATTCGGCGGTTTGAATAATAGAATTCGGCCCGATTTTCGATTCCGATAAGTTTTCTTTGACCTCAGACATTTCCGTAATAGTTTTTATGAGCCTTTATGCGTCGCCGGTAACAGCAATCACATCCGACATGCTGGCTTTGGTTTCTTTAACGCCACCTACATCAATAGCTCTTAATATAAAAATTGATATGGTCAGCAACAGGCCTTCGGTGATAAACACGCTGCAATAACCAAGTAAAGGGTTGTTTAAAGCAAAGGCCACCATATCACGGCCAAATCCGCCCAGAAAATTACCCAAAGCTCGTGAAAGGGCATCGGCAACGCCCCAGGCTCCGATAAACACACCGGTTTGCCCGGCAGCTGTCATCCCAAGCATAATGGCCAGGTTGGTTGATGTGGCAATGCCGGTGCCCAGTCCCAATAAAATGATGCCCGGAATAAAAATTGATTGCATGGCAAGCAGCCCGCTAAAAGCAATGATGAATAACCCGCATGAAGCAATCACTGCTCCGATCATGGCACCGGTTTTATTTGTTACCCAGCGGTTTAGTACAAATCCATGTATTAAAAGTGAGGTAAGGGTACTGCCTCCCCAGATGGCGGTCAGTTCGGTTGTTTCTTTGATGCTCATACCAAAGGCTTTGGCGGCATAAGGCTCCAGTAAAACATCCTGTCCCAGAATGGAAGCCAGTAATATGATCAGGTAGATAAAGAATAAACGGATCTTAGGATTCTTAAATACGGCTTCGTACATGGCTTTGTGTGACGCGCGTTCTTCGGTCTCGCCATCCTCATCGGGTCTTTTGTGGGGTTGTTCAAGGCCAATCAATCCCAGCATAACCAACCCAACAGAGGCAAATCCAACATAATAGAAGACGGAATAAAGCTGTTCAATGGTGAATGGTTCCAGCGCCCTGCCAACTAAAATGGCTGTGATAATGATACTGGTGATCATCATAAACCACATAACTGAAATCACCCGGGAGCGGTCGCGGGCAGTAGACATGTCGCTGGCCAGCGAAAGATAGGACACGGCAGCAATATTATAGCCCAATCCCCATAATCCGAAAGTCAGAAAGCTTAGAATAGTACCCAGCCAAAAGTGTTCGGTCATTAAGTTGGCGGTATGCGGCGCAAAAATGCCGCCGGTTACACACAGCACCAATCCAAATAGAATGAACGGGGTGCGTTTTAATCCAAAATATAAACGGCGATCTGAAAAACTGCCCACAAGCAACTGAAGGGGAGAGAGCAGGTATGGAAAAATAATCAGGGCGGCGACCAGACTGGCCAAAAACCCAAACTCATTGATCATCACACGATTCAACACACCGTTGATGGGCACAAACGTGATTGCCACACCAACATGGATCAAGCCTAATCGGATGTTTTGGAAGATGCTCATATCGTATCAGGTAATATTTTAAAGCCCAATGATAAGAAAAATGGATTAATTCACCATACCCTTATCTGTATATGTGTTAATTCCAGAGATTTTTTGTGTTCAGGGCAGACATTTATCTAACCGAATGGATAAGTATTTTCAAGAGGCTGAAAAGCAGGTTCTGAGCTGCTTGCGTATAAGATATCACGGATTCCAAGGTAGTGCATGCCTGAAGATGAAACATCCAGAATGCTTACATTTTGAGTTTGACTTATATGATAAAGACATTAACTGTTTGGTTTTTCGTTTTAATGTTGAAGGTATTATCTTCCAGAACTAAAAATGCATCTAAAAAGAATTTGAAATAAAAAACCAGATCAACCAATATGGCATCCCAAGGATTATTTTCTAAAGTCTTAAGCGGTTTAGGTTTAAAGAAAGAACCCAAAGCGCCGGTTATCCCTCCCATTCAAGAAGATGAAGCATTACAGAAAACCCTGGCGCATTTCGATGCGGTTCGAGGCGTGGTGTTCAGCCCGGACGGTTCTCACCTGGCAACAGCCAGTTACGACGAGACAGTTAAAGTCTGGGATGTTGAGTCCGGCGAATTATTAAAAACCCTGGAAGGTCATAATCATTGGGTAGAATGCGTGGCTTATAGCACTGATGGAAAACTACTGGCCAGTGCCGGCAGAGATGTAACGGTTAAAATCTGGGATGCTGAAAGCGGTAAGTGCCTGCATACCCTAAAAGGTCATCGCGATGCAGCGCGTACATTATCATTCAGCCCGGATGGTAAATTGCTCGTAAGTGCCGGTGTGGATAGCATGATTAAAATCTGGGATGTAGCCAAGGGTGAGTGCATCAAAGATCTGAAAGGCCATCCATTATATATCGAAACGGTTAATTTTAGTCCCGATGGCGCCTTTTTGATCACCGGAGGAGAAGACCCTCAGGTTAAAATCTGGGATACCACGAACTGGGAACTTAAAAGAGCTTTAAAACCCCAGGGCGATTTCTGCTATTCGGCCAAGTTCAGCCCTGATATGAAAAAGATCGTGACTGGTGATAACCGCGAGTTAATAGAACTGTGGGATGCAGATTCAGGTGAATGCACCCATGTGATGCGTGCTCATGAAGGTGCCGTGCGTTCTGTCGGTTTCAGCCCGGATGGCAAATATGTTTGCAGTGCAGGAGATGATGAACAGGTTAAGCTCTGGGATGCCGAAAACGGAAAACACATTCATACCTATAAAGGCCATAAAAAACCGGTGCATTCGGTAGCCTTTTCACCAAAAGGTAACATCATTGCCAGTGGTAGCCTTGATTTAAAGGTTAAACTCTGGTCTGTTGTTACTGAAGCATAACATCAGTAAATATTAGGCCTTTTTAGCCGTTTTTTTATATAAACGCTACAATCGTTACTGATTAATAATAATTCTACAAGCCATTGCTTGGGAACTAACGTTTTTATAAATTATCCAACCTGACCTATCTTAGTCAACACGGTTTATAAGGTTATATAGATTTTTACGATCATAACTTGCAGGACAAGTATGATCTGATCCGAAAAAAACACAACAGTTTATGACATCTCCTGGTGCAAAACAAATAACAAAAGGTATCTGGCGTTTGCTGGAAGTGTATTTGTTTTTTGTTGTATCTGTAATGGGTGGTGTGTGTTTTGGAAAAATTGCCCAAACCGGTAAATGCAAACTAAGCCCAAAATCGGAGATCCACCAGGTTGATCACTCAGCTTTGCAAAAAAGGACTCTGGAGTGCTTTGCTAAGCCGGATACACACGTAAGTAAATCTTCTGATTCAGACCTCTCAGATCACATTTCTCAAAAAACGTTTATTGGTTTTTGGCGTACTCTAAAACCTGAACCTTTTTGTGTGTTTACAGCTCAGGAAGGTATGATTAAAACTCCCACCATTGCTTCTGGTAACTGCCAACAAAACTTTCCACTTATTATTTAACTAACGCTCTGTTAGTCTGTATATCTGCTCATTTAATGGGCTATTGCCTTTAATCTGAGCCAGTTAGTACAGCAACCACCTAAGCATAGACTTGTGTGGAAGGATTGAAACCTATAAAAACGAGTAAGAACATTTTTTTAATTATTTGAATACAAACTACTTTATCCGGAGGAAATTGTTATGAAGATTCTGATGATCCAGCCAAATTACCACTCTGGCGGAGCTGAAATTGCTGGTAACTGGCCGGCTACCTGGGCGCCGTATATTGCTGGTTCTCTTAAGAAAGTCGGATTTGATAATATCCGCTTTCTGGATGCGATGGTCGATGAGTTATCTCATGAAGAAATTGAGGCTGTTTTAAGAAAAAACAAGCCAGATGTAGTCATGGTTGGAGCCATCACCCCTATGATTTACAAAGCGCAGGAAACCCTTGAGGTGGCAAAGAAAGTCGATAAAGACATTATAACCATCCTGGGTGGTGTGCATGTAACCTTTATGTATTCGCAGGTACTGACCGAGGCACCATGGATTGATTATGTGGTACGGGGCGAAGGTGAGCAAATTGCTGTAAACCTGATGCAAGCCATTGAAGCCGGAACAATTAAAAAAGATCGCCACAACATCAATGGTATTGCCTTTATTGATGAAAGCACCGAAAAGATTGTCGCTACACCGGCTCAGCCTGTAATTGAAGACTTGGATGAGCTTTCTCCGGACTGGAGTCTACTGGAATGGGAAAAATATATTTATGTTCCGCTTAATACCCGCCTGGCTGTTCCAAACTTTGCCCGCGGATGTCCATTTACCTGCACATTCTGCTCTCAGTGGAAGTTCTGGCGCCGCTATCGTGCGCGCACGCCAAAACACTTTGTGGATGAAATTGAAACATTGGTGAAGGAACATAAAGTTGGCTTCTTTATTCTGGCCGATGAAGAACCTACCATTAACAAAAGTAAATTTATTGCACTTTGCCAGGAATTGATTGATCGCGACCTGAATGTTGGCTGGGGTATTAACACCCGCGTAACCGATATTCTGCGCGATGTAGATCTCTTACCATTCTACCGAAAAGCCGGTTTGGTGCATGTCTCTTTAGGCACAGAAGCTGCCAGCCAGTTGAACCTGAGTATTTTCCGTAAGGAAACCACTATTGAAGAAAATAAACTGGCTATTAAACTTCTTAAGGATAATGGTATTGTGGCCGAAGCACAGTTTGTGATGGGCTTGGATCACGAAACACCTGAAACCATTGAAGAGACTTACAAACTTTGCGCCGACTGGGATCCGGATATGGCTAACTGGACCATTTACACACCATGGCCGTTTGCCGAGTTGTTTGAAGAGTTGGGCGATAAAGTTGAAGTCCGGGATTACTCCAAGTATAATTTTGTAACACCCATCATGAAGCCTCAGAACATGGAGCGCGAAGACGTGTTAAAAGGGGTGTTAAAATCTTACGGACGCTTCTACTCCAAGAAAGCCTTTACATATCCGTTTATCAAAGACCCATACAAGCGTAAATACATGTTGGGTTGCTTAAAGGCCTTTGCCAAAACCACTCTCAACAAGCGCTTCTACGATCTGGAACGCGCCCAGGTGAAAGGTTTGAGAACCGAGTTCGACTTAGGATTTGACGAAACCAAGATCCTCTCAAAAGAAGAGTTGGCAAATCTTAAGGAGGAACGTCCTGAATTAATGGCCGATACCAGTTTTGGTACCGAGGAACAAGGATACAGCCGTGAGCATAGCGAACACGACTTTATTGAACTTGGTCTGGATGAAGAAACCATCAAAGATCGCCAAAAATCTCAGGATGAGCTGCGCAACTGTTAATTGATTTGTTTCTGTTCATTGTTTCTTTGGTTGAAAAAACGAAGCCGCTTTATAGCGGCTTTGTTTTTTTTTATCATTTTTGTGCTTGAAGAAGTCTATTATAAGCGCAACTTCTTAAAATCCTCGCGCATTCTCGTCAAATCGGCTATCCAATCCTCAATGTCCTGTTCATGTTCCAACTCCTCATTCAAAATTGTTGTAACAATCTGGTGCGTGGTATGGTCTTTTCCGCTGGTCATATCGGCCAGTTTGCTGTAACGATCTATAGCACAACGCTCAGCCTGAAGGTTTTGCTCCAGAATAACTTCAATGTATGGATCATTGGGTTCATCGTAGCTGCACTTAGCAAGATTAAACCAGTTTTTGGGATTAATAACGGGCGTACCACCCAATTGAATAATACGGTCTACCACCATTACGGCATGATTGAGCTCCTGATCGGCATGAACAAGCAATTCCGGCTCTACTTCACTTCGCATCGGGCCTTCCATTAGTCGTGCCCCGATCCAGTACTGGTAATAAGCCAGCCATTCTTCGCTTAAGGCTTCATTGAGATTGGTGATTAAATCTTCTACATCGAGATTAAGAATACGAACAGCATTTTTTCCCATGATAACTAGGTTTTTTGATTAGAAAGCCTGCAATTAATATGAAGTGAAACAGAATTGATTTCAAATGTCAGATTTTGTTTTTTTTGAAAATAGTCTGAAATGAGTTTGTCGAGGTCGAGATCCACATAATCCTCAATTTGATCCGTTTCGGAATCATACAAATGGTGATGTGGCTCTACGATTGGATCGTAACGCATAAAATCACGCTCCGTTTTCACTTTTGTAATCAACCCTTTCTGGGCAAACGTATCCAGGGTTTTATAAACGGTCCCAACAGCGATATGTGGATAAAGCACTTTGATATTATCAATGATCATATCGGCAGTTGGGTGATTGTTAAATTGCATAATGGCTTCAAGAATGGTAAGCCGTTGTGGGGTGACTTTAAGATTGTGTTTAACCAATAGGTTTTTGTAATCATTTAGATCCATAAGTGGTTTTTTGTGAGATCAATTCTTAGCAAATACTAATTATCTGAAATGTAAGGACTTTTTATGGCAAGATGAAATTTAATGTGACAATTCGCGTTAGGATATAAAGAACTCATCAGACCTAATCCAATCTATTTACAACCATGATACAACTAAGTTACTCAATTTCAATTAAGGCTTCTAAAGAAACTGTTTGGCATGTGATCCTGGACCCGGAGTGTTTCAGAGAATGGGCGAAAGCTTTTTCAGAGAGTTCTCAGTTAAGTGGCCTCTGGCAGGAAGGCTCATATATCAAGTTTTTTGATTTGGGTATGGGTGGCACAAAAGCCCTGGTAGAAAAGCTTATTCCTGAAAAATATTTGCTGTTAAAACATGTTGCAGTAATCGATAAAGATGGTAACGAAGATATTACAACTGAGACAGCTTTAAAATGGAACGGTATTACCGAAACTTATGAGTTATCGGGAGATGAATCTGCAACAACCTTAAAAATTGACATAAACACCCACGAAGATTATGTGAACATGTTTAGTAATGCCTGGCCCGAAGCTATTAAAACCATTAAATCGATTTGTGAAAGGTAAGCTTTAGGGCAGGCAATTCAGACCTGCCCCAGGTTGGTTTTATTTAGGATTAGACTCTACCAATGCGGTATGATAAAAACCATGATGAATTTTTTCATGTTTTACCATTTTTTTACCACCTAAGGCCAGACATTCCTCCACAAATGGTTCTTTCATCATTTGCAGGTTCATGCGGCGGTCGTTTTTGGGAAAGAATTCGCCCATCCACATTTTAAACGCCAGCAGCCCGTTAAACGGAGCGTAGGTAAAAATAAATGGTCCTTTACTCATTCGGGCCAGCTTGCTGCACATGGCTTTAAAGCCTTTTTCAGGGTAATGGATCAGAACATCAAAACAAACCACAGCATCATAAGAGCCCTCAATAGACTCAAGATCGCTCACACCAAACTCAATTCTATCTGCAACGCCGGCTTTTTGGGCTTCATCTTTGGCTTTTTCAACCATTTGTTCAGCTAAATCCATTGATATCATATGATACCCGTCTTTAGCCATTTGTATGGAAAAAAGTCCTGTGCCACAACCGGCATCCAGGATTCGGGCATCTTTTGGCAGGTTATAAGCCAATAGCCAGTTACGGGCTTGCTCCATCATCATGGCATGGCCGTCGCGAACTGTTTTTCGTATCGAGGAAACTTCAGTCTGCCCATAAATGGCCGACCATCGCTCGTATCCAACGCCATTAAAATAAGATTGCAGTTCTTCTTTGTGTTGCTCTACATCAGTAATTGCTTTTCCCATGGTCTTAGAATAAACAGTTTTTTAAGTAGTTAAATTGTTTCAGATGCTTTTTCAAGCCTGTCTTCAAGGTCTTGATAAATGTGTTTTAGGTTTTCAATCGTGTTTTCATCTGCCTCCCAGAAACCACGGCTATTGGCTTCCAATAGTCTTCGGGCAATACCGGCCGTGGCATGTGGGTTCAGTGAGCTTAAACGCTCCAGCATGGTTTTATCGTGCATGTAGGTATCGGCAATACCCTGGTAGACCCAGTCATCAACTGCCGAAGCCGTGGCGCTCCACCCATATGTATTGCTGACATGCGCTTCAATTTCATGTACACCCTCGTAGCCATGTTTAAGCATAGATTCGTACCATTTAGGATTAAGGGTTTTGGTACGGCTTTCAAGTTTAACCATTTTTTCAAGGGAACTCAGTCGCTCTCCCGAGGTTGAAATGGCATCAGCCACCATAACTTTTGGTTTCTTCTGGCGGCTTTTTTCCACACTCTTGGAAATACCGCCCAGGTATTCGTAATAGTGGTCGATGTCGTTGATGCCAATTTCAAAACTGTCGATATTCTGAAACGCCATATCCACATGTTTGAGGTTCTCTTCAAAGACCTCACGTTTTTCCTGCCACTGGCCTTCGGGTGAAAGTGAGAAACATTTTCTGGAAATAAAGGCATCACAAAGCTGTGAATCATCATCCCAGGTGCTGCTTTCAACCAGGTGATTCACGTTAGCCCCATAGCTTCCGGGAGCATTAGAGAACACACGGCTGGCCACGTCATCAATAGGCAGATTCAGTGTTTCGGACTGTGATAAAGCATGTTTTCTGATGTAGTTCATCTCTGTCGATTCATTAGCTTTTGCAGCCAGCCGTGTAGCTTTATCTATTAGTTTCATTTGATGTGTCAGCAAATCTCGGAAAATGCCGCTAACAGTAACCATCACATCTATGCGTGGTCGTTTGAGCTCTTCAAGCGGAATGAGTTCCACATCCGAAATATTGCCCAGTTCATCTTCTTTTGGTTTAGCCCCGATAAGCTCAAATACCTGAGCTACGCCTTCGCCATCGCTTTTCAAATTATCTGTTCCCCAAAGCACCATGGCTATAGATTTAGGATAAGCACCTTCGGAATTCAGCGATTGCTCCAGCAAGTCTTTGACAAGTTTGCGTGCCTGTTGTTGGGCAAAATCGGATGGCATTCTGAATGGATCCAGGCTGTGGATGTTGCGACCGGTTGGAACGACCATTGGATTCCGAATTACATCGTTACCGGGAGATGGCGGGATATAGGCACCATTAAGTGCATCGCACAGGCCTTTAAGTTCCTGGTCTTCAACAAGGTTTATCAGAATCGGATTCAGATAGTCCCATAAATCAGAAAGGGTACCGGGTTTGATGTTTAATTCGGCATGCAAGTGGTCATCGGCCATCGACTTTCTGATGGCATGTGAGCCTTTCAGGATATCCGAAAAAGATACGTTTTGTTGCCCGTCCCCGGTTGAATTAAATTCCTGGCTGTTGATAAAGCGTTTAATAGCGTTATGGCAGATATCCTGAATGGTTTGCGACTGGTTTTGTGCTGCCGGATCTGAAGCCAGATGATCGGTTATATATGTATAGTTCCACCCTTTTTTCTCAGATATAAGTCTGGGCAGGGTTTTGGTCATGTCACCGGGGGTGGCAAAATGGGTGATCATTGTGAGCATATCACAGAGCTCTGATACAGAGGGTGATTTGCCCAGTTCATGAAGTCCGAGTGGTATCATTCGTTCTTCAACACGCAGCAATTCATGCGTGAGCTGCGTTAAGAATTTTTCATCCGCCGAAGGGGTATGGTAACCATTTCCATTGCTATGGCCGGGGTGTTCTTCCGCAGACTGAGTTATTTCAAGCAGGTCCATCGAAGCTGAGCGTGTTTTAATATCGTCCATTAACTCCGAAGACGGATGCTTTTTGTAGGCATCAATCAGATCTTTCAATTGCCTGAGTTCTTTATACAAGCCGGCTTTCTCAAGTGGCGGCGCCATGTAACTGACAATTGTGGCACTGCTGCGGCGTTTGGCAATGGTTCCTTCACTTGGATTATTCACACAGTAGTAATAGATATTTGGCAGATGTCCAAGCAGCCTTGTTGGCCAGCATTTATGGCTAAGGCCATTTTGTTTGCCCGGCATAAACTCCAATGCACCGTGGGTTCCGAAATGCAATACAGCATCGGCTTTGTAGGAATGATTCAGCCAGGTATAAAAAGCAGCAAAACCGTGATGCGGGGCAGCATCTTTAGCCATTAATAATCGCATGGGATCGCGTTCGTACCCAAAACTGGGTTGCTGGCCAATAAAAATATTGCCAAATGAGCATCCTAAAATGTAGAACCGCTCACCATCGTTCAGCATATCCCCGGGCGCATTTCCCCAGAAATTTTCAATTTCGTGGTAATCCGGGAATAAAGTTTTGTAATCGCTAACCGGTAAGAAATCTTGAACATGCCCGGTGGTGCCGTAGGTGTTGTGATTGCCATTTACAATAGCCTCGCGCAACTCGTCGGCTGAATTGGGAAGCTCAACCTTATAACCCTGCTGCTTTAATTCTTTTAGAAGCCTGAAAAGACTTGAAAACACATCCAGGTATGCGGCTGTACCAATATTGCCCAGGTTTGGCGGAAAGTTAAATAAGACAATCGCCAGTTTTTTATCAGCATTTTCTTTTCGATGCAGTTGAACCCGATTGTAAATACGGTCTGCGGCCAGGGCAATTTCATCGGCAATCGGTTCAATACGCTCGAGAGAAGCACCCGGACCGCCATAGATACGCGGTTCTGTGGCACCATCAAGTTCAGGGATAGCTACACTCAGGGCCAGTTGTACCGGTGAGAGCCCCATGGGATCTTTCTGCCACTCCGAAATACGCTGGAATGCCAGCGGGATCATTTCCATGTAGGCAATGCCCAGTTCTTGCAATACCTCTCTGGCTGCATCCGGTCGGCTTTCTGCCGGGCCACCTACCAACGAGAAACCGGTAGCATTAACCAAAAGGTCTATGTGAATTTTTTTATTAGAAAGTTTTGAGGAACCGGTATAGCTTGTTTTAAAGAATTCATCGATGGCAGGTCTGAAATCAAGACCACCAGAATATGCAATGCACACTTCCAGGCCTTTGGTTTCAAGTGAATGAACCAAATTTGAGAGATGTAGCGTATTACCACCTAAAATTGAAGCCCGCATTGATAGTATGGCAACCCGACCTTTAGTGAGGTTTTTACTTCGGGAAGCCTGCCATTTTTTGTACTGATCAACCGACTCAAAATGGGTGGGCGAGTCGGGATGGTACAAAGCCGTTTCGGGATAAAACAGCGGATCTTTAACCGTTAATTTGCCCTTATATCCATCTATGTACTGATCAATAAACAACGAAAGCATTCGGACAATATTTTCATCCGAACCATTCAACCAATATTGATGTGCCGCGATAAAAGAGTAAATATCTTTGGCTTTGCCGGGGATCATCTTAAGCACCTTGGTAAGATTACGCACAATACCCAACTGGCGCTGACTTTCGCCATGTCCGTGTTTGGGTTTCAGACGACCCATTAACTTTTTAAATGGATTTGAGCTTTCTTCCGATTCGGATTGGTTCAACACAAACCGTCCCAGGCGGGTTTGCTTGATGAGTGTGGGATTACTTGTAATAATACAGATCGGGCACGAGGCTTCATGAAGACAGTCTTCCAGAGGTCGAACAACTTCTTCACTGAACAACATCGAGCCAAAAATGAAATCGGCACTCCGTATGTCTTCTTTCAACTTATCCCAGTCATCAGAAGAGCGTAATAAGGAGACATTATGTAATTTGAGTTCTAACCCGAGCTGATATTGGTTATTAAGTACTTGTACGGCTTGTCGAAGTGCCGCATTGTTGGTCACTTCCATCGTTAAAAAAATAAATCGCATATATCCTCCTTTTACAAGTTGATCCATTGGTTTTATTGGGCAAAAAGCACAGCGACATTCTTTAAGTGCTTTTAAAAATAGCTTTTAGCAGAAATAGCATAGCAGGCCTGCTCGTTAAAGCAAGCTGAATGGATCAAATTAAAAGAGGTGCAGAATGATGGAAGAATACAAGTGTCGAATGGTGAGTAGAATAAAAATGATGCGGGGAAGAAAGTTTGTATTGTAATAAATGATAAAGCTCTGATGGCGAAATGAAAGGTAAGTCGGAAATGGAATGAGTGTGAGGTTGAAGAGTTTCATTCCCTGCCGAACGGATTGCCGCATCGTCGTCGTTAGACGAATTCTCAGATTTAAGTGTATAAGTTCGGGTTTTAACCTGATAATTTATGGTATTCTCACGAGGTATCGAAAGTACATGTGCGTGGGATTTGAGTGGTACTAAACGAACGATCTCGTTTTGTGTCCGGTAATCTTTGCCTTTTGTAGAGAAGGATGATGGGGCTTTGGCAAAACCGGTAGAACCAACCACAGACATCAGAAAAAACAAGTAGACTTCCAGCATTCGCCAGAATTCCCGTGCTGTTTTTTGTATGTGTGTGCCTGTATTCATGATGATATCGTGCTACCCAAAATAGTGGGATAACCTATTGAAAAGAAATCTTTAAAACAAAGTCTCTCCTGCTGCTTGTAAAGATAGTGCACAAATAAAGCACTATAAAGTATACATGCAAGGGTTAATAGAATTATAAAATGTTGATAAACGATTATTTTATTGTAATATACAAAGAATATCGTCCATATTAACAGAAATAGCTCATAATCTCTAAAAACGTACCGGATTTCATGAAAGCCTAACAAGTTATTTAGCTAAAGTTTCTAATCGCCGGCATTCTTCATAGGAGCGGGACGTGCAATCTTCAATGGCCATACCGCCATAGTAGTTACCGGTCAGTAGTAAGTTTTTGCCTTCTACCATTTGATTGATCTTACCAAGCCAGTCTTTATGCCCAAGACGTAAGGATGGTACTGTATTTAGTGCTTCCTCTTTTTGGAGGATTTTATCATCCGAGATGCCGAGCACTTCTAAGATTCGTTTGTGTTTGTCTTGCTGAGATGTTCCGGGTTTAAAATGAAACGCAAAACCGCGGTAGGTATCATCAGGAACCGTATCGCGGGAAACAGCCGAATAAAAGCTGTCGTTTGGAGAAATAATAGCCGCAACGGGTTTTAAATTTAAGTCGCTTTTTTTAACCATCACACCCACAGAGTCCACAGAAGCCGACTGAAGCGCACCGAGATGACCGGCAATGTCGGGTTCAGCCTTCTCAAGTAAACCGGAAGCAATGGCCGAAGGGACGGCAATAGCAAGGTAAGGAGCGGATATCCAATCACCAGTACTGGTATGAACTTTATATTCGCCATTTTCTTTCTCTATGCCAACCACATCCTGATTGGTATGAACCTTGATCTCCGGGTTATTGGCTATGGCCATGGCTACCGATTGCAATCCTTGTTTGAAGGTATAATTTTTAAGCACATCTTTGCGTTTTTCACGCGATTTAAACATCAGATCTGCCGGGAAATCGTCTGTTGGTTGTGAGGGGACTGCATTAAAGAAGTGGGTCAGGACATTGTTGTAGTTGTTTTTTCCAACAATCTGAGAATAATAATCACGAACGCTTAAGCCGTCTTTTTTAAGTGAAAAAAGTTTAGGTACCGATACCATGGCTTCAAATAAATTGAGGACCGAAAACACCGACTTGAGTTCATTATCTTTTAAAAGAGTAAAGGGGACTTTAGCCCTGGGAATCATATCACCAGCCAGGCCGCAATCTTCGACAATGTTCAAAAGATTCTGATACGAGTTATAGCAGGTATGAGCGCCAAGCTCCAACCAAAACGCGTTGCCATTATCTGAAAACGGATAGGAATTGAAGGATCCGCCAACGCTATCGTTTTTTTCCAGTACAATGGGTTTAAATCCAGCTTTTGCAGAGAAGTGAGCCAGGCTTAATCCACTTATTCCGCCCCCAATTATAATTACCTCTTGACTCATAAATTTGTGTTTTGTAATGTTTTCGGATTGTGTTGCATTCCGGGAGATTTGAAATCAAAGGCCTGATGAAAAGCATCATAATGTTCCCACCAGGCCAAAGTCCAAATCATGTCAGAGAATGTTTAGCTGACTTCAATACCTTCAAGTTTATCTTCCAGGTCGGAATAGATTTCCTGCAACTTGTTAATGGTATCCTGGTCGGCCTGCCACATGCCACGTCCTGAGGCTTCGAGCATCCGGCCAACAATATTTTTCATGGCTTCCGGATTGGCCTTTGAGAGTTTTTCGCGCATTTTCGGATCAAACGCATATGTTTCGGCAGCTTTTTCATAGACCCAGTCGTCGACGCTCTTTGAAACTGCATCCCAACCCAGCATGTAGGTAAAGCGATTACTGATTTCAGTGGCACCGCTATGGCCCTGGGAGATCATGCTCTCATACCATTTCGGATTCAGTAGTTTGGAGCGGTATTCTACGCGAAGGGTTTTATCCACATCATCAACTTTAACATCGGCAGTGAAAGACTCCACGTAGTTGAGTTTAACGCCTGAGCTTTTCTTGTTATGCATGCGAGCCGAAAGCTGCAACGAACCGGAAGACGAGAAGTAGCGGTCGATATCGGAAATACCGAACTCAGCAGAGTCGACCTGTTGTACAACCCGATCAACTGTGCCCATCAGTCCTTTCAGAATGTCGGTTTCCTGTGCACCATTCCGGTTACCACCGTAAGCAAAACTGGTTCTGCGGATAAACATGTTGTCGAGATCTTCTTCAGACTCCCAGGACGAGTCTTCAACCATTTCATCAACAAAACTGCCATAGTTGCCCTGAGCCTGCGTAAAGATACGCGAGGTGGCACTTTCGAAGGATTTTCCTTCTGCAAGGGCTTCATCAACATGTTTTTTGATATAGTTCATATCATGTGGCTCATCGGCTTTGGCTGCGGAAACTACCAGGCGATCCAGCAGATCAAGCAAGTTGCCAAAGTTATCCCGGAAAATAGAGCTAACCTGCATCAGCACATCAATGCGTGGTCGTTTAAGTTGCTCCAATGGGATCAGTTCGTAGTGGCTGATTTTTCCTTGGGCATCATAGGCCGGTTTTGCCCCGATCAGCTTGATAACAATACCAACCGACTCACCCTTGGTTTTGATGGTATCCAAACCCCAAAGTACCTGGGCAATGGTTTCCGGATACTCACCATCCGATTCGGCAAGGTGGCGTTCAATGATAGTATCGGCAATTTGAGAGCCACGGGTATTGGCTACTTCGGAAGGAATGCGCCAAGGATCGATGGAGTGAATATTTCGTCCGGTTGGCAGGATGTTCAGGCCATCACGGATAAGGTCGCCACCAGGTCCGGCAGCTAAATAGCCACCTCCCAGGGTATGAACCAGAGAGTCCATTTCACCGGTGTTGGATTTCATGGCGCGGACCATTTCGCGGCCGGTATGTAAATTATCGTCGAGGTGTTTGGCCATCTCATTATCAACCGTTGCGTTATCGGTGAGAGCATTAAACACTTCTTTAGGATGCTTGCGGTCGAAGATGCAATCTTCTACGAACGATTTACAGGCGTCATCTACTTTTTCGCGTAAGATCATGGCATTTTGATCCCCTTTACGTGCAACAGCAGCCAGCTCGGTATAACCCTGGAATTTGCTGCCTTCAGGTATGGCTTTCATGATGATGGACGGAAGTGAATGCCCGTTTCCACGCAATTTCAGAGTTTCAATTACCGTTGTGATCTGTTCTTCAACCGGAACCGTATTACCAAATACATGCATTTCACTGCTGATCAGGCGGTTTTCCAGATCCATTAAATACATGTAAAGCCGGCTCATATAATCCGGGAATGATTCACCTTCAACTCTGGGGCAATCATCATTAAGGTTTAACTGGGCAACTTTTTCAGAAATCGTTTCTTCAATTTCTGTATTGGCTTTTTCAGCCTCACCCAAACCGCGCTCGCGATAATCATTGATCATGTCTTTAAGTGCAGGAAGCTCTTTGTAGAGACCGGCACGGGAAAGCGGAGGTACAGCATGCGAGATCATGGTGGCATACCCGCGGCGTTTTGCAATATTGGCTTCGCTGGGGTTATTGACCGGGTAAAGATACACATGCGGCGTTTCACCCAGCAGGGCATCCGGCCAGCATTCTGAAGTCAGGCCAAGCTGAAGTCCCGGCATCCACTCAACAGTGCCGTGCATACCCATGTGAATGGTGCAATCGGCCTGGAATTTACGGCTGATCCAGCGGTAGAAAGCCATGTACTGGTGATGCGGGCAGTTTTCTTTATCAAACAACAAGCGCATCGGATCGCCCTGAACACCTAAGCGCGGCTGAACGCCGATATAGACATTACCAAACTGAATACCGCCGATATAGACTTTATCCTCTGCAGCCGGGGCAATATCGCCCGGGAAAGATTCCCAACGGTTGTTGATCTGTTCGCGCTCTTTATCTGATGTGATATCTTCAAAATCATCTTTGGACACACAAATCGTATCCGGATCGCCATGCTGGGACTGGAAGTCTGTGGCCTTGTTGAGCATCTCGTAGAGATTCTCGGAGGTTTCAGGCAACTGGCCTACATAATAGCCTTCCGATTCCAACCGGCGCAGGATCTCAAGCAAACTCTTAGGAACATCCAGCAGAGCAGCGCTTGCTTTACGGCCAAGGCCCGGTGGATAGTCATACACGACAAAGGCCAGCTTTTTATCGTTGTTGGATTTACGGCGAAGATTGGTCCATCCGGTTGCCAGTTTTGCCAGGCGGTTTAAACGATCGGGTACGCTGGTGATACGGCCATTATGACCGGCGCCAAGCACTAACGGGCAGATTGCGCCATCCATTTCAGGCATCGAATACAGCATGGCTGATTGAAGTGGGGTTACCCCATGTTGTTTCCAGGACTCCATATCCTGGATAAATAAAGGCTGAGATACAATGTAGGGTACATCCAGCTTATGAAGGATTTCATCGCGGGCTACAGCCGAAGTTCCGGGAGTGGTTGATCCGGCAGGACCGCCAATTAAGCCAAAACCCATCATGTTGATGAGCAGGTCGAGCTTCTCTTTGGTATACCATTCACGAACAGCCACATGGCCTTCAACACCCATTACAAAAACGGGAAGCACATACAGACCGGCATTTTCCAGGGCACGTATGGTATTATCAATATAGGCCCGTTCCTGAAGTAAGTGCTTTCTGAAAAATAACAAACCTACATGAGGGGCTGATTTAGGGTTGTTTTTGGCTGAACCAAGGCGTTTCTTTTGCCATTTGTTATAATGGCTTCCATCCGGGAAGTAGTCTTCAGCATCCGGATGGTAAAATCCCATAGTCGGGACTTCTTCTACGGATTTAACTTTAAGATTTGCACCAAAATATTCCTTGAGAATCAATTTGAACATATTGGTGAGGTTGTCGGCTGTTGGATGCAACCAGTATGAATAGACAAGCATCCAGTTCTTGAAATCCTTTGCCTTTTTGGGGATCAAAGGCAACATGGTACGCATGATTTTCAAGAGCTTCACATAACCGTATAAAGCATCTTCATCACGACCTTTCACCAATAGTTTCGCTACTTTCTTTACAATATCGGGCATACCACCACCATCGGCAGTTGGGGCATAGTTACCGACTTTTGTCATACCCATAACCTCGGGCATGGATTCGTATGAGAAAATGGTTTGGACGTCGGATTCTTTTAAACAGTCCTGAAGCCAATCGGCCTGGTGTTTAAATTGAATCAAGGTCAGGAATAAACAATCGGCATCTTTAAGTGATAAGGCCAGATCGGGGTTTTGTTGCTCCAGATCAAGGTCGGACCATTCTTCCAAAGAGGCAACTTCTGATAAGCTTTGCCGAACTTCCTGCCATACTTGTCGGTTGTACTGATCCATTCCAAGAATAGCTACAATTTTCTTCTTCTCAGTCATTCGTTTGTGTCTCCTTTAGTGGTAAAGGTGTTTTTTATTATTAAATCGGTTTCTCTATGTAAAGCCTCTTTTAAAGTGAGGGCAAAAGATATTTGAGAGATTAAGGTGCATAAGGTCATCACTGTTCGTGATGAATTTTATGCTTATGCATGGTAGAAACTGTGCAAATTCTGTTTAAATTTTTCACAGAAATCTCCAATTGATCGTAAGGGTAAGCAAGCATAAGCTCATCATCCCCAAACACCATTCCTGTGTTTCCGCCAATATCACCCAACGTAAAGGTAGGGCGGTTGGTTTTATAGACATAGCTTGAGATCATCTCGCACGTTGAGCCTCCGGCAATTCCATGAATAAACTCACCGGTATCAAATCCATAGGAGCGCAAGATACGCTGACCTTGTGCCGGCGAGCAGATAATAAAAACCAGATCAGGTTTAAGCTCCGGGGTGTTCATTTTTGATAGAGGGCCGATTATCTGGGCTTCAAATTCACCGTCTTTAAAAGGATGTGTCGCTTCAAGCGCACATTTCAATCCCTCCATGGTCCCAAAAATCTTGCCATCACCAATCATGAATTTTGCAGCTGCTTCTATCGGTATGGTGCTGCCAAAACCAGCTGCGATAGCACCACCTCCGCATATCTGCTGATCTTTTAACGTATAAAAGGGCCCGGCGCCGTTAAAGGCATCGCCCCACATAGCACACAAAAGGGATTTATCCTGCCCATCAGGGGCATCCCGGCCAAATCGTTTAATTGTTTTTGGAATATCAGAAAGTGAAGGAACAAATTTTATGGCAATAGGTTTTCGCCTGAGTGATTCAATATTGCATAAAGAATCAGATAACTCTTCTGGTGTCATCATAAGGTCGTGTCCTGAATTTTATTTGGCCATAAAGAAGGCCGGGTTGCCTTCTTTATGAAACCAGAATAATAAAAGTCAAAGAAATAGAACGTGTCGTTCGCGTTACAACTTAATAGGCATATTCAAAACCGAAATGGAAACTACGAACCGGAGCACGGTATTTTTCCATTTCCTCGTACTGAGTATTGGTTAAGTTTTTAATAGCACCGTTCAACGCCAATCCGCCAAACATTTCATAACGCCCACTTAGGTTCATAACCACAAAATTTCCAGGGAATTCATCTTGGAATAAATCACCATTCATAATAATGGCCTTGGTTTGGCTTACATAGCGAGTGTTAAAACTAACATTAATCCGATCAAAGTTTAATGATGTTCTGAAGTTAAAGTTATGCTCGGGACGGTAAGCCAACCAGCCTTCTGCATTTGCATCGTTGATACCATCAGACAGGCGAGCAGCACTGGTTTCTTTGTTCAAATCTTTGGCATTCATGTAATTATAGCCGATCTGAAAAGACAAAAAGTCCAGTGGTTCTAACAACAAGCTTGTTTCAAAACCCCAAATACGAGCCTCAGATATGTTGATGTATTTAAAGACGATGGTATTTGGATCATCATCCAGGTCAATAGCTTCAATTAAATCATCATAGTTGTTCAGATAAAAGGCTACATCCAATGATGCGAAATCTGAGAATCGTTTGAATACGCCGGTTTCAAAGCTTGTCATGCGTTCAGCACCGAGCTCACCGTTTGGATGACCGGCAAATATTGAGGCATCTGTAACAAATCGCTCGGCCAGTGTCGGTGCCCGGAAGCTTCTTCCGAATGAAGCTCTAAGAGATAAGTCTTCTGCAAACTGGTAGGTACCTGCAAAACGAGGACTAACCTGGGATAATGTTTTTTTCGTGATTGCTTCAGTTAGAGTAGGATTTCCTGCGGCAACTTCATCGGTGTATGTCACTTCATCTTTATTGACATGATTGAGATCGTAACGAAGTGAGAATGAAAGTTTCAGGTTTTCGGTAACTTTAAACTCATCCTGTGCAAATAATCCAACTGTATACGAGGAGTTATTGTGAAACTGTGTAGAAACAACATCATCGTAGTAATAATCAGCTCCAACTACAAATCGGTGTTTGCTGCCATAGAAAACATCAAACATGGTTCCAATGCCATATCTCCGGGCATCAGAGTCGTTAAAGGTGGTTGGATCATCAGGATCATAGACGCCTCGTTTATGTCGGCCCAATCCATATTCCTGAAAGGGTACTCCCGCAATTTCTTCCGGATAATACTTAATTACATAATAATCACGGTTGAAATAAATTTTATTTTCCATGGATACCGACTTACCAAGTGTGGTAAAATACTTCAAACCAATCAGCGTGGTGTTGGTTTCCTTGATATCATCAGAATTTCGGTTTGGGTTTACCGGAGTAGCATCCATATGTCCCAAAGCCTGACTTTCCTGGTTCCACATGTAAGGAATTCCGCCTTCAGAGAAACTTGCAATGGTGGTTAATTGTAAATATCCCGAAGAATTAATATTGTAGCGCGATTTAAACTTGAGATCGTTGACCAGCATTTGAGAACCATCTCTGTAACCCTGATCATCCATGTGGTTGTAGATCAGGTTGTAAGCGAAGTTTCCATATCGGTTTCCTTGGGCTAAACCAACATTGTAGAAATATGGGGATTTTGAACCCGGGTATACTTCTGTATTGACTTCATTATTTGACGGGTAGCTGTAGAAGCCATTTGAAAATGTAACTTTAGCAGAAAACTCATTCGGTAACTCACCGATGGCATTAACAACTCCACCCATGGCACCTGAACCATAAAGGGCCGAAGAGGCGCCTTTAATAATTTCTAACTGTTCCAAACCATCCATCATCATGGATTGCCAGTTAACCGAACCGGCATCCGGGCTGTTCATAAGAAAACCATCATATAAGAATACTACGCGTGTTCCTAAACCACCACCGGCATAGGAATTTGAACCTCTGATCTGCAAGCTGCTGGCACCAACACCCCCGGTTCTGATAACATCTACACCAGGAACGGTTTCAACCACGTTGTCAAGGGTTTTTATGGGTTGAACATCAATGTCTCGATTGCTTATAACGGTTGTGGTAACCGGAACTTCAGCCTTGCTTTGATTGTACTTGGAAGCACCAACCACAATTTCGTTGGCCATGACGCTTGTTTGGGAGAGAGCCAGGTTAAAATCAGTTACTTTTCCTTCATTGATGGTTATGGTTTTAAATACTTTTTTATAACCAATGGCTGAAAAGCGGACCTTATAGTCGCCGGGCGGCACATCTTTAACAATAAAAGACCCGTCCAAACCTGAGGCTGCCCCAAGTTGTGTACCTATTAAAGAGACCGTTACGCCTATGAGTTCCTCAGACGTTTGTTTATCAATGATCTTGCCTTTAAGCTTCCCTAGCTTTTCATTTGAATAGGATTCAGATGAAAAAAGAAGGATAATGGCCGTGATTCCCAGTATTAGACTTCTCCAAAGCATTATCATTCTCTCCAAAATTTAAATTAGAATTAACATAATAGTATAAAACGGGGACGCACCGAGCGCCCCCATTAAAACATTATGGTGTTGGTAATGTTATTGTAATATTTCCAAGGTCTTCAGTTGTCTCATCAACTATTAAAGGAGATGATTTTGTAGCAATATCCCCTCCTGTTACTGGAGTAGCAGTAAAAGGTGGAGTAAATAAAGTTACTTCAATTAATTCCCAGGCACCATAAGTAATGTTAGGTATTGAGAATGAAACCTGATTACCGGAAGTAGGTTCAGTTAATGCTGTGTAAAGTTCGGGCATACCTCCTACAGAAGAAGAATCTTTATACCCTCTGATAATCAAACTTGTTGGATCAGTCGGCCAATTTCCTACATTCGTAATTGTAACAGTACCTGATAAAGTAGATGTTTGAGCAGTTTGAGCACTTTGTAATGAATCCCATGCTGCTGTAACATTTACATCAATATCGATGTCTGTAACATCATTTCCGGAAACAACGATTGGTTGTCCATAACCGGCATATGCAGAATAACCATAGTGACCAAGTAACTGGTGCTTACCAAAACCAGAAACAAATGGGTTTTCGTAAGTTGGAAGCATAATATATTTTCCATTATCCACATTTGAGATCGTATATGATATTGTACCATTGGATAAATCTGAAAAGTCGTAACCTACTCCGTTACCTAAACCCGGATGTCCCTGAACAGGGCCCCCTAAAGCGACACCGCCATCATTGGATTTTGCAATTCCTAAACGAATAAATCCAGGGAAATCACTGGTATCAGGTGTTCCATTTGGAAAATGAACTTTCATACTGTCATGAGACATTGTAGCATCATTCCATTTGAATGTTAATGTTCCCGAAACAGTACCCTGATTGCTTGAGCCGCCACTGTCTTCGTCACAAGCCGTTAAATTGATTGCAAATACAGCCACAAATAACGCCATAAACAGACGAGATACCCCTCTTTTATAAAAATGAGTGTTCATAGTTAAACGATGTTTTTAGGTTAATTAAAAAAGCGTTTTGGTTATTGTAACGCTTATGAGAAAAAACATGATAACATTAGCCAGCTTTTGCTGAAAAGGTATAGTGATTGTTAAAAAGCTGCAAAACCACAATCAGCTAAATTAAGGTGAAACTCTTTGGGGATTTAAATCAACAATGGGGGGCTTATTTGTGAGAGATTGAACGCACCAGGAGCGCTCGTATGGATAAGATGTATTAAACATTGGGTTGAAATCAGATCAAAAACACCTTTGGATTGGTGTGAATGAATAAACTTAGAGGAGGCATGATGCGAGATTAGTGTCTTCTCTGGCTTAGTATTGAGTTGATGTAAGTCGAAAGAATGATTTAATATCAAAGAAGCAGGTGCCGACTTTGAAACTAAAGTTCTGGTTTCAGCGTTTCTATGATTGTACTTATTAAAAAATGTGTTTTTAACAAATACCTGGCCACCAAAAACAGATATCAGGAAAAAAAAATACACTTCGGCCAAACGCCAAATTTTTTTTAATCCTGAACTTTTATTTTGCTCATTCAACATCATTCAATCACAAATAAGCCTTTCTTAATAACCTTTTCTTAGGGTAAAGTAGAGCTAAAATATTGCTATATACTTATCGTTAAAAACAAAAACACATACAAAATATCTATTCAATATAGATGATAAGTACAAAAAAATTAATGATTTAGTGGTTATTTCGACTTTTCCGTCCCGAAAACCAGTCCTGAGTAATAATTCTATCTCATATTCACGCAGATCTGTGACATATCTCATCTACGCAGCAAGCTTCAGACCAAAATAAACTGGAATTAAATAACACCCAGTTCTCTGCCGCTTTTTTCAAACTCAGTAACAATTTTGTCCAGATGCCACTCTTCGTGAGAGCTCATGTAACTGGTTCTTAGCATTTCGTAACCCGGCATAACACCCGGTCTGACAAAGGCATTGACAAATACCCCGGCATCGTAAAGTTTTCTCCAGAACAACAGGGTTTTGTCCTGATCACCAATAATAACCGAAACGATAGCCGTGCGTGAATCCATTAGTTTAAACCCGGCAGATTTAAGTCCCTGTCTTACCCGATCGGCATTGTGCAGTAACTTCGTGATTCGCTCAGGTTCCTGTTGCATAATTTCAAGAGCCTTTAAAGCTGAAGCAACGCTGGCCGGGGTAGGTGATGCACTGAATATTAAAGCCGGGGCGTGATGTTTGATATAATTTATGACGCTTTTCTTCCCCGCCACAAAACCTCCGAGTGAGGCGAACGTTTTTGAAAATGTTCCCATGGTGAGATCAATTTCATCAACCAGGTCAAATTCTGAGGCTGTACCACGGCCGTCTTTACCAATAACACCTACAGAGTGGGCATCATCAACCAAAATACGAGCATTATACTTTTTAGCTAAACGGGTAAGTTCCGGCAGATCCACAATTTCACCAGATACAGAGAAAACACCATCTGTTGCGATTAACTTAGCGGCGTCATAAGGGATTTTATTCAGGACGCGTTCAAGATCGGCCATATCGTTGTGGCGATATCGTTCCAGGTTGGCCATACCACCTTTTGCCATTAAACTGGCAACAACCAGGCAAGCATGGTTGTCACGATCGCTGATAATATACTCTCCACGCTGAACAAGTGTAGGGATAACCCCTTGTCCGGTTTGGTACCCGGTGCTGAATAACAGCACATCTTCTGTGCCAAAAAAACGTGCCAGCTTTTCTTCAAGTTCCACATGCAGATCTACAGTGCCTGTAAGGTATCTGGAACCCGAACAGCTTGTGCCATACTGATTAATGGCATCAATGGCAGCTTGTTTTACACGGGGGTCGCCTGTTAAACCAAGATAGTTGTTTGATCCGGCCATAATAACTTCATGACCCTCTATAGAAACCACAGGCCCTTCATTTTCTTCAACCGGTCTGAAATAGGGGTAAACGCCCTTTGCTTTTACATCATCGGCCGTTGTAAAATCATAACATTTTTGAAATAGATCCTTGGGTTTTTCCATCGTCTCCTTTGAAGCTTGTTCAATCTCTACCGCATCATTTTTTTCGGTCGTGCCCATATGTTCTTAATCTAGCTTTAGGTTATTTTTGAGCATAAATTTTAAAGATACGTTATTCTCTTATGTTTCAAAACTTCTTTACCCAAATCTTCTGATTTTTCAAGTGGATATTTTAAGATGATTTGTTCTTAAAGCGGCCGTGTTATTGGCTACTTGAGGTTGGTGGATTAAGTCAATGAGGCTCAGATTTTTAGTGAGATAAAGAAAAATAGTTATATCTTACGGCATTTTATAGATCAACCATCATAGTAAGTAAGATTTATACTCTTTAACCATAATTATAAAAAACCAGAAAAATGTCTGATACCGCATTAATAACAGGGGCTACCGGTTTTATCGGTAGCTGGCTGGCCGAGAGATTAATTGAAAAAGGATACAAAGTTATTGCGCTTATTCGCCAAAGTAGCAATAAAGCCAATTTAAGCCATTTGGATGTGGAGTACCGTATGGCTGATTTTAAAGATTTCAATTCTTTGAAAAAAGCGGTTGAAGGCGTGGATTATATTTATCATGTGGCAGGCGTTACCAAGTCTAAAACAGAAATGGGGTATATTGATGGTAATGTTCGGGCAACTGAAAACCTCTTAAAAGCCACCTACGAAGCCAATCCGGGAATCAAGCGTTTTTTGCATGTTTCATCATTAGCCGCAGTTGGCCCGGCTCAGTCAGCCGATAAACCAATTGATGAAACATCCACGGCAAAGCCCATTACCATGTATGGCAGCTCAAAAAATATTTCCGAACAAGCCTGTCAGCGTTATATTTTTGTGCCAACAGCAAAGGTAACGACCAAACTACCTGTAACGATTGTCAGACCACCGGCAGTGTATGGCCCGCGCGACAAAGATATCCTTGAGTTTTTTACAACGGTCAATAAAGGTATTATGCCGATTGTTGGCAGTGGAAATAAACGGGTTAGTTTGATTCACGTTAAAGACCTGGTTGATGGTATTATAGCTGCAGCTGAGTCTGAAGAAACCAAAGGCCAGACCTACTTTATTTCATCCGAAAAATTCTATAGCTGGCAGGAAGTTGGCGAGGTCACCAAAAAAGCTTTAGGCAAAAAATCAGTATTCAAACTGCCTATCCCGCATTTTGTGGTATCGCTTGTAGCAACATTGTCTGAAATGTCCAACAAGTCGGCAACAACCCCACCGCCGTTAAACCGCGAAAAGGTTAAGGATATTGTACAGGATTACTGGATATGCAGTGCTGAAAAAGCCAGGAAAGAGATAGGTTTCAAGGAGAAAATTGATATTGAGACTGGGATTAAAGAAACGATTGACTGGTACAAGGAAAAAGGCTGGTTGAATTAATCTTTTTATTTAAACGGGCTTCCAAACGCAATTGGAAGCCCGGTAGATTTATTTATCCGATTTAACAAAGTCCAAAGACGCAGAGTTTATACAATACCTTAATCCGGTTGGATTTGGCCCGTCTTCAAACACATGGCCCAAATGAGCGCCGCAATTTTTGCATGTAACTTCTACTCGTTTCATACCAAAACTATAATCCTTTTCTTCCTGTATATTTTCTTTGTCGGCTACATCATAAAAACTGGGCCATCCGGTACCTGAATTAAATTTGGTATCCGAGGTGAATAGCTTTTCGCCGCAAACAATACAGGTGTAAGTGCCTTGTTCCTTGTTGTCGAGAAGTTTACCTGTAAATGGACGCTCTGTTCCTTTATTTTGAGTGACTTCATATTGTAACGGTGTTAATTTATCTTGTAATGAGTCATTTTCCGTTCTGTTTGTTTGTGTCATGTTTTCAGAGATTAGTGATTGTGGAATAAAACAACTATTTGCTTGTTGTGTATCAGTTTTAGTGTTGCTTTTTCTATCCAATTCGGTAAGCTTGGTTTGGGCTGAGCATGCTAATGTGAATAAAAGCATTACAGCCCAAATGCTATAAAATTTTATATATTTCATTTTGATGTATTTAATTGCATTAAAGAAAAAATAAAACTATTCGTTCCAAACAAAGGGGCAGAATTAATATTGGTTTCATTTCATATTTGTTTATGCGTTTAAGATTTCTACTTGTAACTCCCTTATGTTTAGTTCTCTTCTTTTGCCAGGGTCTAAACATGGCATTTACCCAGTCTTCTGAATCTTTATATGAAACAAACGAAGTGGTTGTTACAGCAACACGTTTACCGACAGTTGTTTCACAAACCGCCCGAAGCGTAAAAATCATAACCAAAGAAGCGCTCAACGAACTTCCTGTTCAAAAACTGCAGGATGTACTGGCTTATGTCGAAGGAGTTCAGCTAAGCAGAAGAGGGCCTTTAGGCGCGCAAGCCGATGTGCGAATGCGCGGTGGTTCGTTTGAGCAAACCCTGATATTGATAGATGGAAATAAAGTATCGGATCCTCAAACCGGGCATCACAATCTAAACCTGCCGGTTACACTGGAGGATATTGAGCAGGTAGAAATACTAAAAGGCGCAGGCTCCAGAGTTTATGGGCCAAATGCATTTGGTGGTGTTATTAACTTTATTACTAAAAAACAAAACAATCCGCACAGCTCTGTGGCGATATCGGGAGGTGAGAATGGGTATTATTCTGCAACAGCATCATTTTCATTACCGATTTCAGGCACCTCTCAGCAACTGTCTTTTTCCAAACAGGCTTCGGATGGTTACAGACCCAATACAGATTTTCAAAATTATACCTTATGGTACAACTTGAATTCTCAGTTCAATAAAGGTGATGTTTCTTTAAAACTGGGGTACATGGATAAGGCATTTGGCGCCAACCAGTTTTATTCAGCATCGTTTCCGGATCAGTGGGAACAAACCAAAACAACGTACCTTGCCCTGGGGTCACGCTACAGTTTCGGGGAGACAATTCATGTTCATCAGCTTAAAGCCAACCTGCATTGGCGAAGAAACAGCGATCGGTTTCTATTGAGACGAGATGACCCGGAATTCTATCAAAACCGGCATCTTACCAACGTGTTTGGCGGAAACCTGGGTTATGAGACGCAACTGGCCGGTATGCGTTCGGCAATCCATCTTGATGGTGGTTTGGAAGATATTGAAAGCACCAATTTAGGTGACCGTACACGCCGATTTGCCGGGATCATTGGCGAATCTCACCTTTCGTGGTCTGGTAAGCTCAAGGTTGTTCCCGGTATATCTGTTTATGTTTATTCGGAGTGGAAACCACAAGTTCAGCCTTCTGTTGATATCCTCTACCAAATCCACCAGGATATACAAAGTTATGGATCAATAAGCCGGGCATTCAGAATACCAACCTATACCGAGTTGTATTATGAAGACAGGGTTAATCTTGCCAATCCGGATCTAAAACCTGAAGAAGCATGGGTGTATGAAATTGGTCTTCGATGGGTAAAACAAAATTGGCGCCTAAACACAAGTTTATTTTACCGCGATGGGAAAAACCTGATTGACTGGGTAAAACCTGAGGGAAAGGATTTATGGCAGGCGTTGAATATATCTGATGTCAATACATTTGGATTGGAAACCACGCTGGGATGGCAAAGACATGCAACGGGTGTGTTTGGGGTTAATTCGGTGGAACTGGGATACAGCTTTTTAAACTCTGGAAGAGATTTGAATGGTCTGGACTCCAGGTATGTGTTTCAGTATTTGAAGCACCAGGCCAAAGTAACTTTAAACCAGATCTGGACAGGGAATTTTAATCAGTTATGGGCATTAAGGTATCAGGAACCCAAAGGGATATCTGGCTATATGTTATTGGATACCAAGTTGCAGTATCAGGCAACCATTGGAAATGTTGCTACAAGCTTCTATGCTGAAATTACCAATGTATTCAACAAAACTTATATCGAAGTCGAGCCTATAGTTATGCCCGGCCGATGGATCATTTTGGGTATTAAACCAACTTTTTAAGGCCTAACTGGCTGAATGCTGTGTGCCGGATATGCCAGGAGCATTATCTTCAATAATGGTGATATCGGCATCTCCCCAAACCCGTTCTACATTGTAGAACTTACGTGATTCGGTCAGGAAAATATGGACAACAACATTGAAATAATCCAGCAATATCCAATTAGCTTCTTCGGTTCCTTCAATATGGCAGGGTTTTTCTCCAGACTCCCGTAATCCATCCATTATATTATCGGATATGGCTTTTGCATGCTTATCTGAGTCTGCTGTACAAACAACAAAATAATCCGCCATATCGGCCAGCCCGATCAGGTTCATGAGTGTTACCTGTGAGGCTTTTTTTGCAAGAGCCAGCATTGCAGCCTCTTTGGCAAGAGCTTCAGATTGCTGATGTTGTATTTTTGAGGCAGAGTTATGTAATAAAGAGGCGTCTGAGGATGAGTGATGAGTAACTTTCTTTTTTTGAAGTAGGGTTAAGGTGTTTCCCATTGAGTATTGTTTAGTGTTTTTAATAAAAATGGTTAAGTGTTAAGAAAGACCTTTAAGAGTTCCAAAGCTGATATGATTGAAATATATAAAATGTAACAGTGTTTTATTTAAAATAATTTTTAAGAAATGGTTGTTTTTTCGAGATCTTCGCTTCAAACTCCTTTAGATAAAGCGGGCTGGCTGTGGCCAAATCATCCAATTGATTCTCGTTGATCCTCTTTATACCCGGTACCAGTAAAGATTGGGCATAAAAAAAATCAGCTTCCAACCAGGTGATAGTTTCAAGCGAATGATCAGCCATTTCAGGAAAAAACCGTGAAAGGTTGCGTCCTGTAATGCAACAAGGTTTGGCGTAAGTTCGACACATGCTCACGATTTCTGCCCGGGTTTTATAGGCATAGTTTAAGGGCAATTTATCTGAGTGGTTTGTCTCTGAAATGTCTATTGTATAAAACTCTTCTGCTTTTGAATGAATGACCGGTACAATCGTACTTTTACTGATGTGCTCACATGCAGCAAGCCATAAGCTTTCGAGCGTCGGGATAAGGATAAGCGGTTTATCGATAGCCATAGCAAGGCCTTTTGCAACAGACATGCCAATGCGCAGCGCAGTAAATGAACCAGGTCCTGAAGAGAGAAAAATGGCATCAATGGCTTTAAGCGATTTTTCCTGGTCGGAAAGAATTTTCTGAATAAGAGGAAGAAGCGTTTCAGCGGCTCGTTTAAAGCTATTGTCTGTTTCAACAACTGTATTTTCAGGTGTTTTTAATGCAACGCTGATGACAGAATGGGTACATTCAATGGCTAAGTAAGTCTGAAACATAAGGTCAGGTGTAGTGAGCTACATACGGTGTTTTCTTAGGAGGCCTTTGACTTCATCTTCCGACATATCGTTGGAGTATTCCATTAAAAATTTATCAATAACGGATTTCATATTATCTCGCAGACGCCGGAAACTACGTTTACTTTTACCGGAAACATCTGTAAACCCCCAATGATCCGTAATGCTTTTTTCATACAACCACCTGGGGCAGTCCTGGTAAGCAGTAGAGCCCAGGGTGATAACGATATCGAAATGAGTGTCTTTGTAATCCTCCACCGATTTAACCGAATGATCGGAGTGCTCAACACCAATTTCGTTCAAAACATCAATGGTATACTTATCAATTTTATGAGTAGGGCGAATTCCGGCACTTTGCGCACTTAGGCCATTTTTGGAGTTATTGACCAGTGCTTCAGCAATCTGGCTGCGAATAGCATTTGCGGTGCAAATAAATAAAATTTTACGGTTTTTTTTGGTCATGCAAAATTGCCTGGTTGGTTAAACGCCATAATGAAAAAACAAACGAACTAGCAGGAAACCAAACATAAATATGGTGAATACAAGTATTATTCTATCTAAATGCTTGGTTAAAAACGGAGAGATTTTTGGACCCATAAAATGAATAACCAAACCAACAGGTAAAAAACGAAGTGCTCTGCCAACAAAAGCGGCCAGAGTGAATGTCAGGACCGGGATCGTATGATTTGCACCAGCCAGCATAGTATACATGGTATATGGGATGGGAGTAAATCCTGAAGTGAGCAATATTTCCACTCCACTGGTTCGATAGGAAGAAAGCAAGCTCAGGACCTCGGCTTCCATACCAAATTGAGACACAAGCGCCTGTCCGACAGACTGGAACGCATAATAGCCAATAAAATAACCACCTACACCACCAACGGCCATTCCAAGGATCAAACACATGCTAAAAGCCAAGGCACGCCTGGGTTTAAAGGCGCCCATCGAAATGAGTACCTCATCGGAAGGTAACGGACACAACACAGCTTCGGTAACACCCATAAAAAACATGATCACAAAACTTATTGGCCTGCCTGCAGTTTTGCTGGCAAAATCGAGTAGTTTCTGTTTAAACCGCTCTTTTTTAGTTAATGGTTTTGAAGGTTGTAAAGTAAGGGTCGATGCCTGGTTCATTTTTGCCAACCCTCCTTTCCAATCAATGGCACAAAGGCAAATGTATTGGAAGGCGATTCATATATGGTATTTCCCTGTCTATGATAGATCATCATGCGTTGCTTTTCAGAGTCGCCTATTGGAATGATCAGGCGACCTTCATCCTTTAATTGTTCTAATAATGATTTCGGCACTTCCGGAGAACCCGCAGTAACAATAATTGCATCGTATGGGGCCATTTCATGCCAGCCAAGAGTTCCGTCTCCTAACCGGAGTGCTATTTTCAAACCCAGAGTTTTAAATATCTGTTCTGCTTTTTTATGCAGAACCTCCAGGCGCTCAATGGTAAACACTTTGTACCCCAAATACTGTAAAATGGCAGCCTGGTATCCGGATCCGGTTCCAATTTCCAGAATTTTACCACCTTTGTAATGTGAAACGATAATGGATGTCATATAAGCCACTGTATATGGCTGAGAGATGGTTTGATTGCTGCCAATTGGAAAGGCACTATCATCATAGGCCCTGTCCCAAAACATCGTGTCGACAAATAAATGTCGCTTAACATTCAGAAATGCATCCAGAACCTTGGGATTGCTTATCCCGTATTCCTTCAGTTTTTCGACCATCATCAATCGCCTGGGGCGATATTTATAATCTTGATCCTGAATAATGGACTTGGTTTCAATTGTTTCAAAAAGTTCAGTGAAAATAATAAAAAAAATTATTTCACCTAATCATTAAGAGGCTCAGGAAGCTTTATCATAATCAACTTAAGAATAACTTCTTGGAATGTTAGCCTATACTTAGGTTCGACATACATATTCAATCAATAATTCTTTAGTAATAAATGATAAACAGTTGTTGTATACTTTTTACAACTAGGAAGATAAAGCGAACATGCAGAAAAAATATTTATTAACGGTTGTAAGCTCAGACTTAAACATTGCCAACTCAGTTTTTGAACGAATAGATAAATCAAGTCAGATTACTTTTAAGCAAAGCCATCTGGATTGGGAAACATTTCAGAACAATACGCCAAATCAAAAACACCAGATATTAATGCTGGATATCACATCCCGGGATATTCAGGTATCTGAATTAAAAGATCAAATTAAAACTTATGCGGAGCAAACCGCAGTAATTATCCTTGCAGCACCAAACCAGGAGCAAATTTGTCTTGAGCTTATCAATGAAGGTGTAGAAGACTATTTCTTTGTTGATGAAATAAAGCAATTCTCATTTTCGAGGATGTTACTCAATGCCATTCGCCGCCAAAAAGCCAGAAAAAAGCATCAAAAAACATCCATATCCAGTGAAATTCAAGCCAAGCTGATCTCTTTCCTAGAAAATGGTCTACTGGGTACCGTTGTCCATGATAAGGTGGGCAAAGTTTGGTATACAAACCCGACGGCTACAGAGATTTTAGGATTATCTGAAGAGCAAATGCTGAGCACGCCATTTTTGTATCAGCAAAAAGGTGATAATGAATCGGCTTATGTGATCACCACACCAAAAGGCACCGAGCAGCATATTAGTGTTCGTACGGTTGATATGGAGTGGGAAGGCAGGAAAGGTTTTCTGACCACAATATACGATACCACCGAGGTGCATGTGGCTAAATCTGAAAAAAACCATTTAACTCAACAACTTTACAGAGCCCAGAAAATGGAAGCTATCGGCATGCTTGCCGGTGGCATTGCCCACGATTTTAATAATATCATGAGCATAACCATGATGGCCAGCTCAAATGCTTCCCGGGTAGTAACAGACTCCAAGTTGCTTCGCGATCTACAGATTATCCAGGAAGCAGCAGAACGGGGAACCTCAATTACCAGGCAATTGCTGGCTTTTTCAAGATCAAACGAGATAACGAAGATCCCTGTGAATGTTTCGGATGTGGTTAAGCAGCTTTATAAAATGTTAAGCCATTCACTCCCCAAAGAAATAGACCTTAATGTCGATTATTCTGAGAACGACGGTCATGTTCTGGCTGATAGCGGCCAGCTTTACCAGGTCTTATTAAATATGGCCGTTAATGCCAAGGACGCCATGCCAAACGGCGGGACGTTAAATATTATGGTTCACAAGTCAGATCCGGAAAACCTGCCCGAAGAAGTCAGGGTAACAATTCAGGATACCGGTACAGGTATTCCCCTGGATATTCAGGAGCATATTTTTGAGCCATTTTTCAGCACAAAGAGCATTGATAAGGGAACAGGGCTGGGGCTGTCTATGGCCAAACAAATTATCGACGCCCATGATGGCCAGATCAGGCTGAAGAGTGAGCCGGAAATAGGGACTTCGTTTACTGTAGCATTGCCAAAAATTGTATCAAAGAAAAAAGCCGAAACACAGGCTCAGCAGGAGATACATATCGGAAACCAGGAGCGAATTTTGCTGGTAGAGGACGAGTCGACCCTGCGCAATATTTTACACAAAGCGTTAAATGAGTTCGGCTATTTGGTGCATGAAGCTGAAAATGGTGAAGAAGCCATAAAAGTATTCCAGAAGCATAAACCTCAGATCGATTTGGTGATTACAGACCTGGGAATGCCAAAAATGAATGGTCGTGAATTACATAAGCATATCAAAATGGCAAATCCCGATATGAAAGTCATAATTGCTACGGGGTATTTGGAACAGGAACTGAAAGATCAACTGATAAAAGCAGGAGTAAGCGAGTTTATTAACAAACCATTCAACATAAAATCCATTCTGGAAACCATTCACAACGTGCTTTCGGAAAACAAGTATTCCAAAACGGCCTGAGATTAATGGATCTCAGGCTTGGGATCGCGCGACATCAGCTCCAGAACAGCCTGCTTAACAGGCTTGTTGAGAAACAGCATATCATATACGCTTTGTGTAATGGGCATATCAACCCCGATTTTTTTGGAAAGATTTCTTACCGCCCTTGTAGTTTCTATACCTTCGGCTACCATCATCATGTTCTGGAGGATCTCAACGAGGGTTTTGCCTTGCCCGATCATTTCACCCACTTTTCGGTTACGGCTATGGCGGCTTGAACAGGTTACAACCAGATCGCCCACACCGGCCAGACCGGAGAAGGTCTCAGGTTTAGCCCCTGATTTTAATCCAAACCGTGTAATTTCGGCCAACCCCCGGGTAATAATGGCAGCTTTGGCATTATCGCCGTAACCAAGACCATCGGAAATTCCAGCGGCAATCGCCATAATATTTTTTACCGATCCGCCGATTTCAACACCGATCGGATCTGTGTTTACATAAACCCGAAACATCGGGGTCATGAAAATATCCTGGATTTTACGGGCATTTTCTTCACAAGTGCATGAAGCCACAACAGTGGTAGGTTGTTTTTGACTCACTTCCTCGGCATGGCTTGGCCCGTATAGCGTGATAATATTTTTTGAAGGTACTTCAGGCAAAACTTCGCTTATGACTTCCGACATACGTAGCCCGCTTTCTACCTCGATACCTTTAGACAGATTTACTATTAATGATAGGTCTGGAGAAAGAAAAGGTGAAAACTCGGTCAATGATGCCCGAATAGCCTGAGAGGGTATGGCGATAACAATTACTTCAGCATCTTTTAAGGCTTCCTGATGATCGTGAGTTGCTTCAAGCGAGTCCGGGAAGGTCACTCCTTTTAAGAAATTAATGTTCTCACGATGCCGGATCATGGACTCTGCTTCTTCGGCTTTATAAGCCCAAAGCTTTACTGAAAAGTCTTTTTCGGCCAGAAGAACTGCAATAGTTGTTCCCCAGCTACCGGCTCCAAGAACAGAGATGTTCATACACGTTTTTTGTGTTCAGATTTTCAAACGTAAAACGCCTGAATAAAACAGTTCAATCCTTATTTCCAAATAACTTAACCCGGCTTTCTGTGCCCAGTCGCAGACGCTCGATATTGGTACGATGTTTATAGACAATAAACAACGATATCATTGAACCCAGAATGATCAGGTGGTAATCAAGACTATCGTAGATGTGAAAACTGGATCCAAACAAATTGATATAATAATCCAGGCCCTCACCGACATCAAAGATATATTTCCTCACCACAATCGTTAATGGAAAACTTAGTACGGCTACAATTGAGGAAAGTGAGACATATCGGGAAATGAAAAGAACAGTAAAGAAAATGGCCATTACGATCAACATCGTAACAGGAGCAAGGCCAAACATAATGCCGGCAGCTGTGCTAACCCCTTTACCGCCGCTGAAACTTGCAAAAATGGTATACATATGTCCGATTACGGCCACAATACCGGCCATTAACCTTAAAGCAACGCTGTTGATTTCAGGAATTTGATCCAGTTGGTTGTACTCAAAAAACGCAACCACCCATACAACAACGGCGACACCTTTTAACATATCAAACAACGTGACAAACAACCCGGCTTTCCAGCCCAGCACACGAAATACATTTGTGCCTCCGGCATTGCCACTGCCATAATCTCGTATATCAAAACCACGCAACAACTTACTTACAATAATCGCTGTTGGTATGGAGCCGATCAAATAACTAACAATAAGTATGGTAAAAACTGATAGCATATTAGAATAATGTCTTCTACCCTGTAATCAGGTCTTAACAAATCTGCATATAGAGCGCCAATATAATAATTTTTAATAAAGTGATAACACTGCTCCCCATCGATGAAGTTAAAGCATAACAACTTCACCAATGTGGTAACATGGCTCACCAAGTGAGTTAAAATGCTGCTCTATACGTTTAACATTATCTTTTGATATAATGATCACGAGTCCAATTCCCATGTTAAATGTACGCTGCATGTCCTCAATCGGAACATCACCTTCTTTTTGGATAAGCTCAAATACAGCCGGTAACTCCCAGGCTTGCCAATCAATGTTCAGGCCAAGTCCTTCGGGCAGAACACGCATGGTGTTTGATACCAACCCGCCACCTGTAATATGGGCCAGGCCTTTTATATCTGCCCACTCCAGCATCGGATGGATGAGATTGAGATAGGAGCGATGAACTTTCAATAATTCCTGGCCTATTGTGCCGTTGAGACCTGTAAATGTTTCATTGAAACGTCCCTCAAATATTTTTCGGGCCAGGGAATAGCCATTGGTGTGAAGTCCGTTGGAACCAAGCCCAAGAAGTACATCGCCAGGATTGATGTTTTTGCCATTGACGATCTTATGTTTATCGACAATGCCAACAATAGTACCGGCAATATCAAAATCGCTGCCCTGGTAAAGGCCCGGCATTTCAGCCGTTTCACCGCCTATGAGTGCACAATTATTCTCTTTGCAGCCATCTACAAGCCCGTATATAACTTGTTCGGCTTCATCAACTGCCAGTTTTCCGGTGGCGTAGTAATCGAGGAAAAACAGAGGTTTAGCACCGCAAACCAGTATATCGTTAGTGCAGTGGTTTACAAGGCAATTACCGATAGTATTGTAAATGCCCATATCAGCGGCTAATTTCAGTTTGGTACCAACACCATCGACGCTGCTGACAAGAACAGCATTTCTATAAGCTGAAAAATCCACTTCAAAAAATCCGCCAAAAGCCCCCAACTCACTTAACACACCCGGTGTGAAGGTTTGCCTGACTGCTGGCTTGATACGTTTAACCAATTCTTCGCCGGCGGCGATATCAACCCCTGATTGTTTATAATCCATTTATGGTAGCTTCTTTGTGTTTTGCAGAGTTAAGCAAAAATCTTTTCGTTATAATGACCTGAGAAAAAGGCATCGTGCAAGGCATTCAGGGCTTGTTTCAGATCCTTTTCCGAGACCACAAATCCAACATTTATTTCCGATGCGCCCTGAGAGATCATCCGGATATTCACATCCTTAAGGGCACTGAAAATACGCCCGGAAACACCCGGTGAAGATCTCAGCTTATCGCCAACCACACACACAATTGCGGCATTATGCTCCACATCCACTTCGGCCTTATGCTCCAAATCGTGGATGATTTGCTGAAGGTGTTTGGTTTTATTGATTGTCAGCGACAGAGATATTTCACTGGTTGAAATCATATCAACCGGAGTTTTATGCTTAGCAAAAATATTGAACACATCGGCTAAAAATCCAAACGTGCCCAGCATTTGTGAAGATTTGATACTGACAATACTCTGATTAGTTTTATATGCGATAGACTTTACTAGCCCGTCGTACGAAACCCCTTTGAGCAATTCCGGATCATTGGTGATAAGTGTGCCCTCAATTTCGGGTCTTTTTGAGTTTTTAACATACACGGGCACATTTTCGGTAACTGCCGGGTGAATGGTTGCCGGATGGAGTACCTTCGCACCAAAATAAGCCAGCTCAGCAGCCTCGTTAAACGTTATAACTTTCAGGCGTTTGGCTTCAGGAACCAGACGTGGATCGCAGGTTAAAACGCCATCGACATCTGTCCATATTTGAATTTTTGTACGCTGAAGCAATGCGCCGAAAATAGAAGCCGAGTAGTCTGAGCCACCCCGGCCCAGTGTGGTGGTTTTTCCGGCCCGGTTACTGCCAATAAATCCCTGAGTAACAACCACATTCCCTGAATTAATTTCAGGTAAAACCATACCCTGCAATCGTTGAAGTGTAAGGTCCCATAATGGTTGGGCTTTGCCAAAATTATCATCCGTGATCAGAACATCGCGTGCATCCAGCCAGAATGTTTTTACACCCTGTTCTTTCAGACCGGCAGCCAGTAATTGAGTGGAAAGCATTTCGCCATAAGAGTAAAATACATCCATGGAGCGTGCTGTAAGTTCACCTACGATATCCACGCCATTGATCAGGGTTTTAAGATCATCTATGTAATCATTAACCAGGGTTTTAAGCTCGGCCTGAGTGTCTTCATTTTTAAGTAAGGTTTCAACAATGGTGAGATGATGCCTGGATATCTCATCAGCCATATGCAAGGCTTCATCACTACAGTTATCAGCTGCAGCTTCGGCAATCTTTTCGAGTTTATTGGTCATACCTGCACAGGCACTTAATACAACTAACGGGGTTTTATGCTTAAGCTCATTTTTAATTATGTTAATGACATTTTGCATGGCTTCGGCATTTTCAACCGATGTGCCTCCGAATTTCATTACAGCCATTGTCTGCGAATTTTATTAATTTTTTATAAACCGGAATGATTTGGCCGGTGTCTGAAGATTATACCTAAATTAAGACGATCTTCTATTCTTAGAAATATGTATTGCGGCTTTTCTATGTAAGAGCATCTTAGAACGCAAAGTTAACTAAAAAAAATACCATGCGATAACTTTTCAGGTGTTTTAAACCGTAATGCTAAAAAAAACCATTGGAAACCATCTATGAGACAAACACTACTAACAATATTTATCAAAACCATACCGGTTTTTCTGATTGCCATTTTTGTGTGGGGGTGCAAATCAACATCCGTAAGTCTTCGTTATGGAAAAAAAGATGCCGGGTACAAAGGCAAAACGATATATGATGATTTATTTAAAGCCGCCTATGAAGAAAAAAATGTGGATCTGGCCAAAACCAAAGCCGACCTGGATAAACTCAGTTTAAAAGGCGATGCGCAAACAAAGTTCCAAGCCGAGATAGAACGGTTTATGGGTACGCCGTATAAATTTGGTGGAACTGATTTAAGTGGGGTGGATTGTTCGGGGTTTGTATTAAAGGTGTTTCAGAATGGGTTGAACATTAAACTGCCACACTCGGCTGCAGCCCAGTCGCAGCTTGGCCAGAGCGTGCCGACCACAAATCTGGGTTATGGCGATTTGGTCTTTTTCAGCAATCATCCACGTAAAATAACCCATGTTGGCATATATGTCGGGCAGGGACAGTTTGTACACGCCAGCACCTCTTCAGGTGTCATTAAAAGCCGTCTTGATGAAACCTATTACAACAATCACTATATTCGCTCCCGGCGATTAGTAACTTGGTAAGAGGTTGAATAGATAAGATTTTGGGTGAGATGAAGAAGCGCTGAGAAGTTAAGGCTTAACGGTTTCAACCGGCATTTTCTTAGAATTCCACTGAGTCCATGCATTCGGAAACACTTTAATGTTTTTCATACCGGCATTGGCCAGTGCTTTAGCCATTTTATCGCTGAACGTACAATTTTGGGTGTTGCAGTAAACCACGATCGTTAAGTTATCGGGAAGAAAGTGGTACATGGATTTGATATTCTTTTGTTGGTCTTCACTCAGATTCAGTGCTCCCGGTATATGTCCCAGAATATAATCGTTGTGGTTGCGTGCATCAATAAAGATCGCTTCTTTTGAATTGTAAAGTTGAGCGGCTTCGTCAAAACTTATGACTTGTTGCTTCGGGGTAGAGGACTTGGATTGAACCAGGTTGTTATGAAGGAAATGTTGTGAAAAACCAATGTTTACTGAAAAACCAGATCCCATTGCCAGCCATAGAGCCAGAATAAATATGGTTTTTGCCTGTTTCATCGAAGTTTATTTCACACTGTAAAAAAGGTTGATAGAAAACCGGGGCTGAAAACTACTGCTTGTTTTTACGTAAATTTTTTTTCTGTAAAAACCAAGCTCTTGTGGTGTTATTTCCAACATAAATGAAAAAAAATGATTTGGATCAACGGTTTGGGTTCGGAACGCGAGCGAGACATCCTCAGAGGAAGAAAAAAGGTCAAGAATGGTTATCGGATGATTGGAGGTATTGATGAGGGTGATTTTTTGATGAAAGGGATTTCCCGGTTTCAGGTTGGTATAATTAAGTCTGTTAGAGCGTCCTTTTAATGTCCATTCATTTTCAACAAAAGCATTTATAACCAACCGATGAAAGCCAATCTCTGGTTCATTGGTAAAGATATCGATGTGCTTTTGGATTTGCCCGTTAAATTTTTCTGAATTGAACTCAACCCGAAGTGTGTCTGTTTCAGATGGTCTTATGCGTTGAGGTTTGCGGATAAATGAGAGACAGTTGCACGAGAGCTGGATATCTTCCAAAACCAGCATCTCATTTCCTGTATTTTTCAGAACAAATGTCAGCTTGCGTGTTTGGCCACCGTAGAGAGAACCGAGATCTTTTTCTTTGGGTTCGATCTCCAGATGAGCCTGAGCCCATCCATTAGGTATTCCCCAAAAAATATAAAAAACTACCAACCATCCCGGTAGGATTCCAAAGCATCGTTTAAGCAATAACATCGCAACCCATGTATTTACGAAGCACTTCAGGCACCTCAATCCTGCCATCTTCGGTCTGGTAATTTTCTATCAAAGACACCATCAGGCGAGAAGTAGCCAAACCTGAGCCATTAAGGGTATGAACAAATTCGGGTTTGGACTTGCCATCGCGTTTAAAACGAATGTTGGCACGGCGGGCCTGATAGTCTTCGAAATTTGAGCAACTTGAAGCTTCCAGAAACTTTTCTTCAGCCGGCGACCAGACTTCAATATCGTAGCACCTGGCCGCGTTGGCGCTGATATCACCACTGCATAGCAACAATACACGGTAGGGTAGTGCTAATGCTTTCAATACGGCTTCGGCATTGGTAAGCAGTGCTTCAAGTTCTTCATAAGATGATTCAGGAAGGGTAAATTTTACCAGTTCAACCTTGTTAAACTGGTGTGTTCTTAGAAAACCTTTGGTGTCTTTGCCATAGCTTCCGGCTTCACGCCTGAAACAGGCCGAGTAAGCGGCATACTTGATAGGCAGGTTTTCTTTTGGGATCATTTCATCGCGATGCATATTGGTTACAGGGACTTCAGCCGTCGGGATGGCATAAATATCATCTTCTTGCATGTAATAGACCTGGTCGCTGAACTTTGGCCACTGCCCGGTTCCCCGAAGTGATTGCTGATTGACAAAAAATGGTGGGAACACCTCGGTATAGCCGTGGTTTTCCAAATGAAGATCGAGCATAAAGTTAATTAACGCCCGCTCCAGGCTGGCGCCTTTGCCAACATAAAGCGGAAAACCGGCACCAGTAATTTTTGCACCGCGCTCAAAATCCAGTATCCCCAGCTTTTTCCCAAGTTCAAGATGGTCTTTGGGGTTAAACGAAAAAATGCGCTTGTTTTCCATGCACTCTTTATGCACAACATTTTCCTGCTCGCTGTTACCAATAGGGGTATCAGGATTTAAAATATTTGGAAGACGCAACAGGAGGTTTTCCTGCTCGGCTTCAAGATCACGCACATTTTGATCAAGTTGGGCGATCTCCTGGCCAACTACTTTCATTTCTGCAATCAAATTCTCAGCCGACCCGGACTTCTCCTTTTTGATCTTTGAAATTTCCTGTGTTACAGTATTGCGCTTGGATTTGAGTTCGTCGCGCCTGGCAATGAGCTCTCTTCGTTGTTTATCGCATTCAAGCACACGATCGACCGAAGCCGCATCATCAGCCTGGGCGCGTTGTTGAAGCATGGTTTTAAAGGCGTCAGGGTTTTCTCGAATGAGTTTTATATCCAGCATAAAGGTTTATGATAATTAGATTTTAAATTTTGGGTATTCTCCATGTAAGAAGTCTTGGATCAGGACGGAACGATTGGTTTTATAGGTTGAACTTATCATGCTGTATAGAGCAAGGTTCATCCAGCGCTTTTGAATATAACCGGCCTCCAGAAGCTCGCCTTCCAGTGAAAATCTTAGTTTTTCCAGGAGATGCCGGTTTTTCTGATTCACTGCCGGCGTTCTGGCGCAAACACGGTGTAATGAACATTCAGAAAATAAAAACTCCAGCATTAATACAATGGCTTCTTTAGCAAAACCCCGGCCTGTAAATGGTGTGGCGATCCAGTATCCGATCTCGGTATTTTTATTGAGCCAATCTACTGTATACGTGCTGATATAACCGGCAATCTCTCCCGAGTCTTTTTTTTGGATTACAAAAGCAAATACCTGGTTCTCCTGCATTTTACCTACGGTGGTTTCAATCCAGGCCGTGGTTTCTTTCCGGCTCATTGGGTACAACAGGGATGGCTTGGCTGCTTTGAGCTCCTGGTAAGACTGCCGGCCGGCCTCGTAAAGGTGTTCAGAATAGGCGGGATCTAAATCTTGTAAAACCAGATGAGAGCCTTGAACAGCCATTAAGCCCCTAAGATCGATTTTACAAGGTTTTGAACTTTACCGCCATCGGCTTTGCCTTTGAGCTCTTCCATGGCAGGACCCATCACTTTACCCATATCTTTCGGTCCGGAAGCGCCTACTTTTTTAATGATTGTTTCAATAATCGATTTGATCTCGTCTTCGCTTAACGCTTTGGGTAAATACTCTTCCAGGACGGATAATTCCGAGGCTTCTTTGTCGGCCAGATCATCCCGGCCTCCGGCTTTGTATTGCTCAATAGAATCACGGCGGCGTTTAGCCAATCCGATCACGACATCCATTTCCTGTTCTGCGTTCAACTCACCGGTGCCACCCACACGTATGGAGACTTCTTTTTCCAGGAGAGCTGCACGAACCGAGCGCAGGGTTTCGAGTCGGTTCTTATCGCCACTTTTCATGGCCAGTTTTAAATCGGTGTTGATTTTTTCTTTAAGAGACATATCAGCGTAGAATAGTTGATTAGAGTTCTGCAAAAATACACAGACTCGGCATGAAATAAAACAAATCCAAGCCCAGTATTACCCCGCTTTGGATTTTAATCCCTCAGAAATCAGCCGCCTCAATTCAGCATCGGTTTCTCTTTTTAAGGCAGACTTTAATATAAAGCAGGATTCTTTTTGTGGTGATCGGTTTAGCTGGATGATCGCTTCTTTTCGAAGTGATTTTTGCCGGCAGTTCAGCACTTCATTTAAAATCGGCAGCATATTGGTGGGGTTTCCCAAACCCGAAAGCGTTTGGAGCATGGTAATCTGCAGATTCTCAGATCCGGCTTTGCAAGGCTCATTGAAATAAGGTACAAGTTTATGAAAATACTCAGCATTACCGATTTTGGAGAGCGACTTTAAGGCTGCTTGTTTCACCTCCTGATGGCGGGAGTCTTTGAAAACCTTAAAACAAAAAGCCGAAGCCTCGTAGAGCTTAAAGTTTCCGGCAAGATCAATAATATTTTGCTGAAGTACAGGTGATGAGGTTTGCCGGTAAAAACCTTCCAGAACAGTTAAAGCATCGGTTGAAGTGGAAGATTGGTATGCCCCGATCAGCGCTTTCCTGAGTTGAAACGACGCTGTTTTATATCCATCCTTTAGCTTTGGATACTGTGCCAGGTTGTTATGACCGGATAAGCTGTTTGCAGCCGAAATTTTTACATTTTCGGCCGGATCGAACCGAACTGCAAATATCAGGGCCCGTTTAGCTTTATCGGAACGCTTTTTCCGGAGCGTTCGGGCAGCTGTGGAGCGAACCAGGTCTGACTTATCCTGCTTTAATGCCCCGATCAGCATATCTTCTGCCTTTGGTTCCCGAAATAAGCTAAGCGCTTTAAGCACATCGCTTCGGTTATCCGGCGAACTATGTATCGAGCACTTTTCTAAAACCGCAAGCTTTTCATCGGGGCTTTTTAACGTATGGCTGAAGATATATTGGCGCAGAAGCCAGAGTTTTCTGGCACCGTTTTCAGACATATCGAACCAGGTTTGTGTTTCACATGGCACAACTTCGTAGGTGGTTTTGGCTTTGTTGGGATTTGAAAAGAAACCTGTGCCGGGTTTTGTTTTTTGACTCAAAGCCACATATTGATAACCGGGTTTGAAATGAACACTCTTGAAAGAGCGTTTTGAGCGAATTTCCCTGCTACCTACCTGCCAGGTTTGGTAAGAGAACGGTAGCGTAATGATGCGGGTTTTAACTTTAGATTTTAATCGTTCAAGCACTTGTGCTCTTGCTTTTTTGCCATATGCCGGTCCGGACACGCCGGTGATTTTAATCACAACAATATCGTGGGCCTCCTGGCTCAGGCTATACAAATAGTGGCAATTATCTCTGGCAAGAACCAGGCTCGAATTGAAACAAAGCAGGTTAAAGAATGATAAAAGAAGCAGCATGAATAACCAAGAACCCGTTAGCCGGCGCACAAAGAATATTTTAAAACCTCTCACAATAAAGCCCAATGGATTATCAAAAGTTAAGAAATGAATATACGATCAAAGTATTAAATGAGCATGATGTTAACCCAAACCCTTTTTTACAGTTTGAAGCATGGTTTCAGGATGCACTTCAACAAGGCACATTCGATCCAAATGCCATGACCCTGGCCACGGCCTCACAGGATGGGGTGCCTTCAGCCAGGATCGTGCTTTTAAAAGGCCTGGATGAGAAAGGATTTGTTTTTTACACCAACAAACAAAGTCAAAAAGGGCTGGATTTACTTGGTAACCCGAAAGCTGCTTTGGTGTTTTACTGGTCGGAAGCTCAACGGCAAATACGTATTACCGGTGAAGTTGAAGATCTGACAACTGAGGAATCGGAAGCTTACTTTAAAACCCGTCCCCATGGCAGCAAACTGGGGGCATGGGCCTCCAATCAATCCCGAAAGCTTAGCAGCCGCAAAGCCCTTGAAGAGGCTTATAGGGCTTTCGAAGAAAAATTTCAAAACGCTGATATCCCGAAACCCGACTATTGGGGCGGATACCGGGTAATACCTACACGCATCGAGTTTTGGCAGGGCCGGGAAAACCGCCTGCACGACCGGCTGGTCTATACTCTTGAGCAAAACTCCCACACCTGGAAACTCTCCCGTCTGTATCCCTAAACTATGCTCAGAGGTCTTTGTGAGCAGGGTTTGTTGGAAACTCGTTGCAAGGGTTTTGCGTTTTTGAGTTATGGTTGTATATTCAACCCAGAGTATTTGTAACTGATTGATCGTTTTTTAACGTAAATTATTGTTTTATAATCTATTAGGAGGATTATTAAATGCCAACATATCATTATCGTTGTAGCGAATGTGGATTTGAGATGGAAAAAATGCAATCAATGAATGATGCACCGCTGACATCTTGTTCCAACTGCGGAACAGACCAACTCAAGCGTGTGATCAGCGCCGGATCTGGATTTGTGTTAAAAGGTAAAGGTTTCTATAATACCGACTACAAAAATAGCTGCAAAACAGAAAATGCTGCTCCTGCTGGTGCGCCTTGTTGCGCCGGTGGTTCATGCGGAATGTAATCCATTTATTTGCGGAATAATTGATATTAAGGCGACCGTTTTTCGGTCGCTTTTTTTTTACCTCTCACCCCAGTGTCTGCAAATCCAGGATCAACCTGCGTTAATCTATATTCTGTGTGATTTGCCCGGCCTGTTCTAACATATCGTTGACAAACCATGAGCCGTTGGCTGTTAAGACATATTCCTCAAGGTTTTTTTCTTTTCTAAGTAAAGCACTGTCTATCCATTCTTTTTTAAGAGAGTGAGCATGAAGCTGCGAAAAAGTCTTCTCTTGAATTTTCCCGGTCATGATTTGGGCAAGCAACGGCTGAATGCGCTGCTCCTGCTCGGTTTGCCACAACCCGCCTTCAAGCACCGGTACAACTTTACTCGACTCGTTGAGGTAGGTATTCAGGGTTGGATGCCGGTAATGATAGGCATTAAAGACACCATCAGCACTGGCGCCAAGTGCGAGTAAATTTTCTCCTCGCAACATATGAGTTGAATACAGGTTATGATCGTTATTGAGCGAAAAATGATCAAAATGGTTTTTATGATAGTTTTGAGAGATCAGCCAGGACTCTCCCAACTGGAAAAGCACATATGCCAGTAACGGGGACTGATTTGGTTTTTTAACTTTATCGATAAAGCGTCGGTTATGGGCTGAGACCTGAAGCTGATAAAATGAAAACCCATGAACACCCAGATCAGTTAGCTTTATTAAGGATTGGAGAAACTCGCCAACAGATTGATTGGGAAGGCCTAAGATCAGGTCAACGGTTATAATAAACCCAAGCGATATGGCCAGCCGGATCTTTTCTAAAACTTCATTTGCTGTTTCGCGCCGTCCGATTAACTCGCGCAGATCATCATCCAGGGTTTGCAATCCGATGTGCAATCGGCTAAAACCCAAGTCTTTTAACTTCTGAAGATGGCTTTTCTCCAACAACGAACTGATGGATTCTATGGCCATCTCTGTTTTAGGCGTGATTAAAAAACTGTTTTTGCAGTGTTGAACAAGTTGTTCAAATAAAGCCGGTTCTATGCCATTTGGCGTACCGCCCCCAAAATGGACGGTTGAAACCGGCTGCTTTTGGATCGGGGAGAGATGTTTCCATGTATCCATTTCATGCAATAATGCTTCGGTATATCGGTGCTCTACATCGGAACTTGATTTCCCTTTGGCAATCGTATAGCAATCGCAAAAGGGGCATCTTGTATCACAAAAAGGAAGGTGAAGATATATCGCTAATGGATTTATCGGGCTTTTCGGGATGATATGCTGCGAGAGTTCAAACCAGGCTTGTTGGCCCGAATGATCATAGCCTCGTTTTTTCCATATGGGTTCGGGCAACTGGCGGTTGTAGATTTCAAACTGCTTTTTTGCTTTTTGCCAAGCCTGAATAATGGCCTCAACATTTACATCACCAGATGCTTCTTCGATCAGATCCTGCCAAATCTTCTGCTCTGATGCGCTTACCTGATAATTTCTGAATGTGAACATACTTTCCTGTTTCATCGATTCGGGCTCAGCGATCATTGATATGGGCCATGTAGTAATCTTTACAAATATCGCACTGATGGCAAGCCAGCCGGCAGTTTAGGGTTTGCTCATAATAAGAATCCGAAATATCCATTGGCTCTAAAACCGATGCGGGACCACCCCCTATTTCATGAGGCCATAATGATTTTTGATGAATATAGGCATCCAAAACCTGCCGGTATTTTTTTGGATCATTTAAGGTTACCCGTCCGGCTAACTTCAGCTCATCATACAACCCATCAAAAAAGTAAAGGTGTTGCGGCAGCACCCAGGCACCTGTAAGCCGCAACCATGGCTGACGCTCCAGCAGATCGTTGCACAATGAACCCGGATTTGGGTTTGGGCTGTAAGCCATCTCGTAAAAATGCTGAGTGCGAAAAGTGCATCCCGGCAGACAGCACTCATTGATCAATAATCGGATTTTTCCACGAAATGCCGATTTTATAATATCTAACGCCTCGATATCTCTCATGATTTTTCCAGAAGGAACAAGTGTTTCAAAGATATTGTCCAGCATCAGGAGTTGATGGGGTGTTGAAATATCCATTAATGTAGAGGCGGTGAGCGAAAGATCAGGCAGTTTTTCCTTGATCAGTCGGGCCAGAGTCGGGTCACTAAGCACCACCTCATCTAACCCATAGTTTTCCCGGAAAGAGTGCAGAGCTTTGATAGCATCAGGGGCAATTTCGGCTGCCGGTTTCGGAAGTGAAATCGGATTGAGCAATACTGTATGCGAAAAAAGCGACTCTTTGAGGAAAGCCTGAACATGTTTTTGCGGTTGAACCGGCCTGCCGGAAGCGATGGCGTGATCGGGAAGAGGTAAATACACGGATGTGATGTACGGCCCGTAATCTTTTTTGAGCGCCTGCCAAAACGCCGGGGGCTGATCCACATAGGGTATTGCAAACGGTTTAACCGTCCTCTTTTGCGCGAATTGTTCAGCATCAGGTTTAACCGAAATGGAAGGAATAACCTCTTTATCATTGCTGTAGCTGTGCAAGCGTTGCATAGCTACAGCCAAACAGCCACCGGAGCACAGGTTTGCTGCTTTTAACTGGCAGCTTGAGCATTCCTGGAAAATTCCAATATTCCGATAAGCCTTCAGCGACTCATTAAAGCGTTGGTTGACTTCCAGTGCGTCACTCTTTGAAGAGATATGCTCACGAGGCAAACTCTCCATCGGATAGCAGGGGATGATGGATCCATCAGGTAAAATATCGGGAATGGCCCCGCAACCTTGTTTGATATTCTGGAGGTAAAGCGCCAGGAAATCCTCAGGGAACATACACGCTACAAAACCGCAATCAAAATCAATCTGAATCCCCTTCTCTTTATGTGTTACATGGAAATCGCAGATAGACTGGCCCACGCTGGAATAGTCTTTCGCCGGCAGGTAATGGTTTTGGTGATCCAGGCAAGGATTGGCGAGACCTAGTCTGACTGAACGCCTAAGTTGATAATGCTCAATGAGATCGACCAGAAAATCCAGTCTTGGCTTTCTGGTTCGAATGGTATAACCCAGTTTAACCGATTCATGAAACCTTTCAAAGACAAGCTTTAGCTTATTATCAAGGTCTTTGTATGTGTTTTCCAGGTGATTGGCATTGATCAGAATTGATAGCTGATCCGGGCCGAATTTCGCAAGATGGTCTAACACGGGTTCGGGCATCAGGCCGTTTGAAAATAAAAACAGGGGAAGGCGTCTTTGCCGAATCTGGTCCAAAAACCAGGTGAAATCGGGATGCAGGGAGGGCTCACCCCCGAGCAAACGAACCTCAGGAACCTTTGAGCGTTCAAGAAAATCCAGACTTTCCAAAAAAACCTGCCTGCTCATGTGCTGTTGAGTAACATGAGTTGTTTTTGCAAAGCAATGGGGACAGTGCAGGTTACACTCAAGTGTTATGGAAAGATTGGCCATTGGCTTACCCTTTTTGAATTAAACCTGTTTTCATCCAGGTGTTACAAGTTCCGGATACCCATTTTTCTGATTCATCACGATCTTTGCCTGAAATAGCGGCTATCATTTCAATGATTTGTTCTAAAGACAAACGGCGGCTCAAAAGATCCCATAATGCCGCTTCGGGATAAACCAGTTTTATTGCCCGGTTCAAAGATGGCTGAATGATTATGATTCCGTCGGTTTCGACCGCCCATTTAATTTCTTTCGCGCATGTATAGTATTCCATTTCTAACATATGTTTGCATTATGGCACAGCCATTGTTAAAAGACCATCGGATTTAAACATGACCAGGTGATGCATGGCCTCTTCATCCTGAAGTAATAGCTCCAGGTCCTGATCTGCGCCAAGTTCATGTAAGATCAAGCCGGCTGAAATCAGTCGGGTTTGGATGCAAAAATCGGTGTATATCCCGGTTTGATTATCGTGGTAATTCATAACATGGCAGCCACCCGCGCAGTGCCAGCGGGCAAAGCAGTATTGGCACCTGTTTTTTTGGTGAGCAATACCCCGGATGTTTTTCATAGCAACGGGATCAATGACCAGTTCACCCGAACCGGAGACATAACCCAGCTTAAGATCAAGCTGTTTAGACAGCCATTCTTCTTCCAATAAATAGCAGGCATTTACAATGCCATCCGGGGTGAGGATCAGGGCATCGCGGCCGACCGGGCATGAACTGTGCTGGATTTTTTCCACCATTGCCCCTGAATAGATGGCCTTGATCCCTAAACGCGAGGCCGCCAAAAAAGCTTTCATGAAGTTTTTGGCAAACACATGCGGTTCAGGCGGCTTTAACCCGGCCTTAAGGCTTTCGGCAGTTTCTTTTAAGGGCTCGAAGTTAATGATGGTGGGATGAAAATGCCGGCTGAACCACTTGGTGATCTCCTCCAGGTGCGGGGCATTTTTCTGGGTTACGCACACCCGAAAACTGAGCTCGCAATTAGCCTGGCTTAAATAGGAGGCATTGCGTGCCACAACCCCGTAGCTTCCCTTGTTCTGTATTGTAGGCCGATGCTTATTGTGAAACTCTTCAGGCCCATCGAACGACAAGACCACCGAATGAATATAATCCCCTACAAACCGGCATCGTGTCTCATCAAAAAAACCGTTGGTGTCGGCTTCGAAGTGTGCCATAAGTCCGTATTTTGAAGCCAGAGCAAGGGCTTTGTGCACCACAACATCAACCACATCGGGCGCCCAGAAGGGTTCGCCGCCAAAAAAATGAATATCAAGTCTGTCTCTGCCCGATCTGGAAACATGTTCGGCCATCCACTCTACGGCCGAACCGGCCAGTGAAAGATCCATATGTGCATTGGGCGATGAATCCGAATGAAATCCACAATAGACACAATTCAGGTTGCAGGCTCTTGTGGGGATGATGCCTAAAAATTCAGGATTTAACGGGCCGTTTAAAGGTGGCTGGTTAGCCGGAGTGTGTTGAAGCGTTTGAGATAAGTTCTCGGTCTCGGGAGTTGAGAACCGTTGCCTCTTTAGTTCTCTTAAGGTTTGTGCGTTCACTAACGCCGAGAGACCATGCAGGGGTGCATGGAGCAGCCATTTCTTCAAGACGGGCAGTGCGTAAATAAAATCCATACCATTACATCAAAATAAGTTCAACCAGCCTCTCATAACAATTATTGCCTGACACAAAACAACTGGTTTAACCGATTGGATTGGAAGGCAGACATATTCGTTTATCAACCAGTGATAAAAACATGTTCTTAACGAACGGAAACGCCTGAGCCGACTGCCAGTTCATTTCCCGGCTAAGCTCGCTGCTGATTTCCTCTATACTGAGCCTGCTTTTAAATCTCTCAAAGACAAACATATTTTCCGGTTTGTGAGCAAACAGCAAGATCTTTTGGTCTGAGCTGTTGAGCCTGGCGTAGATATTCCCATTTTCAGATATGGTTTCTACCCCGGAGAGATTCACCGGTTTGATTAAGGCGATGCGCTCGTCGGGAAGCAGCCACAGATCAGACAGGCAAAAGTTACCACCTGATTCAGGTTGTCCGGCTCTCTTAACTGCGTTGCCGATGGGTGAGCGAGATATGTTATTTTCAAATGCCGAGACCGCTTCTTTAACCAGCGATTTAAAGAATCCACGTCGGTTTTGAGCATGTGTGTTATGTTTAAACATCTTCTCCTCCAAACAGGTTTGGTTCAGCTGTTGATAGCTTCAATAAGCTGATCTTTGGTAAGCTCCCGATTGATATAGCATCTATCGGGCAATGCGGCAGTATCAGTTATTTGCTCACTGTGCAGGGACTTAACTGCACAATCTCCCGCACAATGCCATTTGCAAAAACACTTATCGCAAAAGCTTTTATTGGTGACCGATAACTCAAAAAGTTTATCTCGCTTCACGTGATCAATATCAATCTTTTTTGATTCCGGGTTGAACCGGCCATAAAAAAAAGTCTCCGAGAACGGATCAGCTGTGCTCAGGACTTCGTAACAACTGGTGATCCATCCTTCGGGTGTAACGGCACAGGAGTTACCGGCAGCTTGGCAAAAGGCATGTGTGAGCGCGTTGAGTCTTGCGCCTGAGTACATCAGGTCGATGCCATTTTCATGAGCAATTTTCCGTGCTTTTCTGAATGCCTCTACAAAAGTAACGGCGTCGGGTGCTTTAAGCTCAAGTTTTTCGGCACGCCCGCGCGGGTACATAGGTTCGAACTTAATTTTTCTGATCTTGTACCGCCCTGAAAAAAACCGGATGATCTCTTCCAAATGAAAAACGCTTTCCGACGTGATGGTAGAGCGGATGGCATAAGGGTAGTTGGCCCGATCAAAGGCGTTTAGTGTTTCGTCGACCGTCGGAAAAGAAGGCCTGCCATCTGGAAAGGGGCGTTGGTTGTTCTGGATGCTCTCCGTGCCATCGATGGATAGGGTGGCATGATTTATATTACGGATAAACCATTCCCGTTGAGTGGCATCAAGAATACCATTGGACCCGGCTGATGTAAAAAGATCCAGGTTATGTTTGCTGCAGAGAACATCCAGGTACTCCTTGGTTTGTACAAACAGATCCCATGCAGCACTGATATCGCCACCGCCATGAAAATTTACAACCAGTTTTTTGGTGTTTTTTTCAATCGCATTTAGGGCCACCTGATCCAGTATAGATGTAATCATGTCCCAGGGCATTTGCGTGCGGTTATGCCCGCCTTCGGCATAGCAGTATTTGCATCTGAGGTTGCAGTTATTGGTCAGAAAAAGCGACACGCTGACAGGTTTAAACTCAGGATGTGTTTTCTGGCAGTCCTTTTGAGCTATGGCATGTTCAGCCTCGAATAGCTTGTTGATGAGCGTTTTATCGCAGTCTAATTCTTCCAGCGCCTGTTTCTCGCCTAACCGCGCTTTGAAAAGCAGGTTTACAAACGCGGGATTTGTTAAAAACGCAATTCCCAGAAACGGCTGATAGAGGATAAACTTGCCATTGTGCGGGATGCAGAACAAATTTTTAAATAAAGATGAATCACTCATAGCTCATAACCTCTTTGCATCAATTATCGTCGCCTAATGAAAATCCGATATTAACCTGCATTTGAATTCCCCAGCTCTGATCCAGAGTGTTGCTGGTAACCAGATAGGGTTTAAACTTGGGTTGCAAAAAAAACTGACCCAGAGCAAGATGAGCTCCAAGACCAAGTGACCAGAAATACTGAATATCCGATCCTTCGGTATTTTCAAATTTCATTTTATTTACATCAAACCCTAAGAAATAAAACAACAGACCGTAGAAGGTGTAAAACCGAAATTCGGTATAATACGGCGTGAAAAATTCAGCTTTGGCAACACTTTGTTTTACATGATTATTATGAGTGCTGGCGCTCAGGCCATAGAAAATCCAACAAAAATTATTTTCTTTGAGCCCGACTTCAAAGCTATAACCGTTACCATAATCAAACCTGTTACCGGCTTGGCCTTCACCAATAAAGGTATTTCGGTTAAAACCCCCGGTAAAAATCAAGTTGTCTCCAGAGTATGCATCGGTTGATGTAAAGATCAATGTTAAAATGATTCCTGCAGCAAGAAGTAATCGTTTCATATCGTTCTCCTATTCAGGTTTTCATAGAGTATAAAAGAGTATAAAACAGCTATGCATTTGATGCGTTACTCCATAAATGCTTAACAGGGATACCAGTAGTGGTAACCACCGCCCCCGCCGCCACCTCCTCCGGTAGAGACGGTATCGCACGTGCACACAGTATTACAGGTACACACTGTGTTGCAGGTGCACACCGTACCATCATATTGTGAGCCCCATTCAGCGCCCCGCCTGCTTTTTTCGTCATCACCTTCCGTATCGCAGGCACAAACCACATGGCAGGAGCATTGTTCACCGGTTGTGTTGATGGAGAAGTCCGATCCTTCGCAACCGCTGATGGCACTAGCAAAGGCCGATAATCCAATTGATCCTGAGAGGCCTTTCAGAAAATCGCGGCGGCTGTTAGGATTATTATCACCCCGTTTAACAATCTTGAAAATTTCGGGCTTTTCGTCCTGTTTTCCTTCACCAACCGGCTTGATCTGATGATCGGGTGGCGTGTCTTTGGGGTGATCTTTGCGCTCTTTTCTTTTTTTATTTCTCATACGGTTCTCCTTGGTCTATAAAAAATCCTGTTCTGAATACAACTCGCGGGTGTGGAGTTGGGTGATAGTGACATTCTCAAAAAAGTCGTCTATTGGATGTAGGCTTTCCTGATCAATATTGATATGGGCTGATTCAAGGATGTTAAAAAGCCCGATCCATTTTTCAATTGTGCAATCAATCTTATCTGAAACCCGGAAGTCTGTTTCAATTGGGCATGATTTCGGGCATCCTTTAGAGCAATGAAAAAAATTGAAACAAGCTTTGCATTGAACATGATGCACAGACAGTTGCTGAAAGATGGTTTTGAGCTTCTCTTGATCAATAATGAAGTTTTTCTTTATCGGATCGTACCATCCATAGATAAATCCCTGGTTTTGGTTTGCCTGGTTTTCAGTGGCTAAAAAACAAGAGGTTGCATAACCATCGGGTGTGATGGAGAGGTTGTGTTGATAGACCAGGCAATGCTTATCATGAAATTCATTCAAGCGGCTACCGGCGTACAATAGGTTCATATTTAAGGATTCAGCCTCTTTTTTAGCCGCGATGTATTGTTTTACAAAGGTTTTGGCATCGGGTATAACAGCCTGATGGATCGTTTTTTTGGGGGTCTGAAAAACCGGGTAAAGATCAACGGCTTGAATACCAAATTCTGAAAAGTAGTGCAGGATATCATGCAAGTATTTTACTGAATCAGTGGTAACGGTTGTGCGAATGATCAGTTCAACAAGTTTATTTTTGGGATCCTGGCAACTCTTTGCCGTGTTTTCAACGAGTTGGCTTATTGGCTTACCATTATGCAATTTGCGATACTTGTTATGCAACCAGGGCGGGTCATCCCACGAAAGCCTGATGCCATGAAACGTTTGTGCTGCCCAAGTAGCCACATCTCCGGTTATAGCCCCATTGGTTGTGCAAAATGCAAGAAATCGCAAAGAATACTTTTTAGCCACCTCCCGGCATATCTCCAGGCATTTCCGTATCAGCTTAGGATGTGACAAGGGTTCGTTGCCTCCATGAAAACCCAGCACAAAGGGCTTGTTTTGTTTTTGACAGTTTTTTGCTACCAATTCGGCTGCTCTTGAGACGGCAGTTGGATTTAACGTGATTGCTGAACCGTCCTTACCCGGCTGCGCATAACAATAAGAGCAGGAGAGGTTACAGGAGTTGCTGGTAAAAAGAGTCAGGCATGTAGGAAAGAAAAGGTCTTCTATGGTATTTTCGCCAGGGCTAAGCTGCTTTAAAAAGATATGCTTGTTATGGCCACAGAGTTTTGTAGTGCTTGAATCAATGGTGTTTTGAATGATGCCGTTGAAAGGATCGTAAATAAGATAATGGCCTTTCCAGGCTATGTGAAAAAGTGATTGGTTCATAGCTGACCCCTTTTCTCCGTTAATACCTCAACTTGAAAAAGTATGCGCTTATCTCTAATACTGAGCGGTGGGATAAACGATAGTTTGGCAACATGATGTGTCTTTTGATTCAGGTGGTAGTCCAATTCATCGGGGTCAAAAAAATGATTTTTTAATTGTTCGAATGGTATTGATTGGATCTGGGTCTCAAGATCATCTGAAGAGATGTTCGTTGGACAGGCATAATAGGCTTCCAGGAAACCAGAGGGATTGAGTTGCTCAAACCGGCTTTTCAGTAGTTGACCCATTTTTAATCGCCGCTGAAGCATCTGGGATTCCTTTTTTTGCAGCGAGCAATTATTAACCTGGATGTTCAAATCATTCTCCCGGCAAAAAACTATAACTCGATCTGTATTTAACTTGCTGGCCTTATCAAAAGGCAGTTTCATGGTTTTATTTAATACAAATGTATCTGACGCGCCTGCGAATTTATCCTGCAGGTTTGGGGTGATAATGTATTCATGGAGGTTCAGGTACAGCACACCCAAAGTGTCTAAATAAGGCAATACACCAATAAGCTTATTGTGGTCTTCGGGTATTGAAGGAATTTCAACGGAAACATGTTTAAAAAGCCTAGTGGCTTTTTCTATGATTTTTAGGGTATGTGCATTGTTATAGCCGGTGGCAGCAATGTTAAAACGAAGTTCATTCAGTCCAGAGTCAGCCAGTTCTTGCAAGTTATCCTCTGTGGCATGAATCCCATTGGTGTAGGCCCAGAAGTAAAAATCAGGGAAGTGTTTTTTAAAAAAAGTGAGCCAGTTTCTGAGGCGGTCGAAAACCAAAAAGCAATCCCCGCCAGAAAAGCTGATACCGTTAAAATCGCTGTTTTGTATATAGGATTGAATAACCGAGGGATCATCGCCAAAAGCACTGATAACCTTGTCCTGACCTTTAATAGGGGCAGGGCAAAAATAGCAATTGGCATCACAAAGGTAGGTGATGAAGATACATAACCAACGACCTTCCTGACACGAGCAGCAGCCTTTTGAATAATTATCACGATAAACCATAAGCTCTCACAACTAAAACTGAGGTGAATGATTATGTTACAAATACACTTCGATTACAACATTTGTGTCCAATGTTCAATGTTGAATATAAATTGAGAGAACAAGTTGCAGGAATGTGTAACTGTGCGTGTTAATGTAGTGTGAGCTTTTTAATACAATCTGTGCTTTGCCCTTGAGCTAGAAACTAACGTAACCACAATAATATTCAAAACATAATCGCCAGGATCAATGCAGAGAAACACATGGCTTTAACAGGGTAACTAAATTGGGGCGTTGGGCACTTTTCCCAGCTTGTTGAGCTTATAATATTTTTCCCATGCCACCTTGGCCCAATGCGCCCATTTGCCAACCGGGGCCAGGGATTTTTTATCGTCACGGTAAATAAAAGCAGCTTTATCACCCAGATCCATCACACACATAATATTCAGATGCTCGTTGAAGGTTTCTGTTTGGGGTTTACCGGATTCTTTGAGCGCGATATTTTTAGCTGCAATCCGTGCCATGGCTTCGGCCAGGTGGCCTTGCTTAGCCCGCCATTCCGGGCCATCAAAGGCAGAGCTGTCGCCAATAACATAACAATTGTCATAATCGTGGCCGGGGGAAGTGTTATTATGTGCATCGGCCTGGCAAAAGTTATTTATTGGAATAAACCCGGCTTGAGAGAGTGGAAGATCGGAGTTTTGAAAAACCGGATGTCCTTGCATTCCGGGTGTAAATAATGTCAGACCTGTTTCAAGAAACCCTTGCTTTTCGAGCTCTATGCCGGCAGATGTAAATTCAAGAACTTTGTGACCGAAAACAGGCACAATCCCACGATCCATAAATAACTGCTCGAGAACTTTTAATCCATTTCTGCCCAACCGTTTTCCGGCTTTCTGAGAAGGGCTGAAAAATATCAGTTTAAACTGATCGCGAAGGCCTTTTTGACGAAGGAAGTGATCGAAATTGAAGAGTACCTCAAAAACCGGCCCGCCTCTCACCCCGGTTTGATCTTTGGGATTACCGGAAAATCCACAGGCAATGGTGCCACTTCCTTGTTGGATTAATTCAAAAAATTTCTCTTTTATCTGAACAGATGCGTCGGCGCCATCACAGATAGAATAGGTATGTTCTATACCTATTGGCTTTAACTTGGCACCGCCAATGGCCACAATCAGGTAATCGTAATGGTGGGTTTGCTTATCGGTTATTACTTTATTGTCTCTGGACTCAATGCGTTGAACGGACTCATGGATAAAATTAAATCCACGCAATTTGCCCAACTCAGCCAATGGCAGGGATAGGTCTTCAGGACTGCGCCGACCAACCGGGATCCAGATGGAGAGGGGATAAATGAATATTGAAGATTTGTCGGAAATCAAATCAATTTGATAACCAGACTTGTTTTTAAATTCTTTTGCAAGTGAAATTGCGGCTTCTAAGCCTCCAATGCCACCACCCAAGACCAGGATGCGTTTCAAATGAGTCTCCTTTCAGTTCAACAAGCGATTACATGCAAATGATTTGCAAATATAATCATTTGCCTGATAATCACAAAAAAATGACTTAGCCGATAGGATTATCGTATGGGTTTCTCATCGATACGCCATTTGAAATGCGGTAAGTTTAAATCCTGATTTCGGAGCATCCATTCCGGAAATTGTTTCCCTTCTACGCCACCTTTAATTTTTATGCGATCTACTTTATTATCAAGAAAAGAAATCGTGATCTCATCGCCGGAAGAGAGGTTGGCGCCGCTTGGCGTTTCTTTATCATACAAGTAATAGAGGCTTCTGGCCTGACGGTAAACATCTGTTCTCAGCAACCTGGACGCTTCATCGAATGTCAGGATCATATCTGTGCCAGAGAGCTGATCGAACTTCTGGGTTGAGTTTGAATCGGCCGAGCATAAAAATGCCTGGTTGTAAATGTAGATTTTATCAATCCTGTTTTTCTCTCCTTCAGACTCTACCAGTTGAATTGCGATTGAATCACCCGAGACCTGGGTATTTTCATACCAGATCAAAGGATCACCGGTTAAAATGATTTGTTTTTGATTGAGTAAATAAACCGCTTCAACGGCTTTAGCGGTAAGACTTCCGCGCCAAATTCGCACGCTATCGGTAATTTCAATTCTTTGGAGACTATCGGCAGGATTTCGAAAGGCATCCATGCGCCGGGATTTAATAACCAGGGTATCGGTTTGGTTTTCTCCCGACGATTCAATCTGTTTTAGAACGGGCTGTTTTTCAATAAAACTGTGTTTAAGTTTGTTGAAATGCTCGCCATAGCCACCGGTGATGATGGTATTGTCCGCATCATTGATGATCCTGACATTATTGATCGCTATCGAGTGATCCTGACGGCGGAAATAGATGAGACTGTCACAAAAAATGATGGTTTCTTTGTCGATCAGTTCAACATCTTTAGAAAACACACCCCGCTGCTCAGAAGAGTAATATTTCCCGAATGAGCTGTTGAGCAAGACTTTCTGATCACTTAAACTCACATTACTATCCAGCACAGAAAGTTGTAGATCGGGGTAATAAAAACCTTCGTGGCCTTTAATAATAACCGTATCGCGGGTAATAACCACCCGGCCAATCAAATGAATTTTCCGGCTGTCCAGGTACTCGGTTGCAGTATCGCAGGTAACGGTGGTGGTTTGGTCGCGAAAACGAACATTGCCTCTGGCCGAACGGATACGTTCGCTTACAAGCTTGCCTGATTGTAAATAGCTTTTTTCACCCCCTGCTACCTCATCGGCGTATTCCAGGTACACTTTTCGCTGGGTGGTATCGGGTTTGGTTTGCATGCCATGAAGCTTGGGATGGCCTGAAAACGGACAGGTGTAAATGTTCAGGAAAAAAAGCAGGCAAAAAAGAAATTTGAATACTGGTGTATGTCGCATATTTTTACGCTCATTCTAAAAACTCAGAAATATCCCGATTGGGTTAACCAATATAACACGTCCAAGTTTAAGGATGATTAACGGAAAGGAAACCGGTTCATTGAAAAAAATCCTATTGGTCGCAGGTGCTCGACCTAATTTTATGAAAATCGCCCCATTACATAATGCTTTGGTCAAAAGTGGTAAGTACCAATCTATGATTCTCCATACTGGGCAACACTACGATGCAAAAATGTCTAAAGTTTTTTTTGAAGACCTGGGCTTACCGGAACCTGATATTTATTTGGGTATCGGTTCAGGTTCTCATGCCGAGCAAACTGCCAAAGTGATGATTGAGTTTGAGAAAGTGCTTCAAAAGGAAATTCCTGATATGGTGGTGGTTGTAGGGGACGTGAATTCAACGCTGGCCTGTTCTATCGTTGCAGCCAAGCTTTTGGTGCCTGTAGCACACGTGGAATCAGGATTGAGAAGCGGTGATCGCGATATGCCCGAAGAAATTAACCGGATTGTTACAGATTCAATCTCGGATCTTCTTTTTGTCAATGAGCCCAGTGGAATGCATAATCTGGTTCTGGAAGGAAAAAGCGAAGATCGCATGTTTTTTGTGGGCAACATTATGATTGACAGCCTGGTGAACCATGTTCAAAAAGCAAATGAGTCGACTGTACTAACCGAAGTTGGACTGGAACCACAAAAATACACGCTGATCACCCTGCATCGGCCCAGCAATGTCGATGGTAAAGAAAACCTTGAGAAAGCCCTGAGGATTTTTAATGAAATCACTCATGTCTCTAAAGTGGTTTTTCCGATCCATCCCAGAACCCGGAAGCGATTTGAAGATTTTGGACTGATGGATCAGATCAAACAGAATGATAAGATCATCCTGTTGGAGCCGCAAGGATATATCGAGTTTTTAAAACTCATGAAAGAAGCTGCTTTAGTATTGACCGATTCAGGTGGTATCCAGGAAGAGACCACGGTTTTAGGCGTCCCATGTCTCACCATGCGCGAAAACACCGAGCGGCCTGTAACCATTACCGTTGGCACCAACCAGTTGGTTGGAACCGAAGAAAGTGAAGTGAAAGCAAAAGCTTTGGAAGTGCTTGCCGGAACTGTTAAAAAAGGAAAAATCCCTGAGAAATGGGATGGTAAAAGCGCCGAACGAATTGTTGAATGTCTTGATAGCGTATTTGCAGAATGGTAAAGATAGGATGAAAAGATGGCCATAATTCTCTTGTTGATAATAATCGCCGTAAGCTGGTGGGGCTTTGGTAAAGGTCAGGTTTACATGAATCAGCTTACCTGTCACCCTTACAGCGTGGTCCACCAGGGAAAGTGGTACATGTTAATTTCCAGCGGCTTTTTACATGCCGACATGAATCATCTGATCTTTAATGCCATATCGTACTTCTTTTTTGCACTTCCCTTAGAGCGCATTATTGGACCGGAGGCCTTTTTATTGGTCTTTCTGGGTAGTATGGTCCTGAGTGATGTTCCTTCTCTTATTAGGCATCATAACGATCCGGCATACAGAAGTGTGGGCGCTTCGGGTGGTGTTACCGGGGTTATATTCAGTTACATACTGTTTGAGCCCAACAGTAAAATATTTTTGTTCTTGATCCCCATCGGTATCCCGGCCTATATTTTTGCTATTCTTTACATGGCGTACTCTTTTTATGCCGATCGCTTTGGACAGGACTACATCAATCACAGCGCCCATATTTGGGGAGGCATATCGGGCGCAGCGATCACTATTTTATTGAATCCCGGCATTTTAACGCTTTTTTTCAGCCAGATCTTTTAAGCGTTTTATGCCAGAGTGTTTGATAGAATTTAAAAAGGTGACGATCGCGTTAAATGAAAAATCAATTCTTAGCCAGGTCTCGTTTTGCCTCTCAGAGCATCAGCAATGTGTATTGGTTGGAAAATCGGGTTCGGGTAAAAGCACGATTATAAAAACCATGCTGGGTGTATATCGGCCCGCAAAGGGTGAGATATTTTTTAAAGGCAATCCGGTAAGCGCTCATAATATATCAACTTTACGACACCACGCCGCTTATATTGGCCAGGAGCCTGTTTTGGGTGCACCAACCATTTATGAGGCCATGATGTTACCTTTTTCTTTTAAAGCCCACCGGCATTTAACGCCACAGAAAGAAAAAATTGAAAAACTGCTGGAAAGTTTTCATTTGAATGCCGGGATTTTAAGCCAGAAAACCTCTGATGTATCGGGTGGCGAGAAGCAACGCCTGGCGATAGCCCGTGCCTTACTTTTAGGGAAAACGTTTTTTCTGTGCGATGAAGTCACCTCGGCACTGGATCCCGAAAGTAAAACCGTGGTTATGGATCAACTCTTTCAGCCCAACCATACCATTTTATCGGTCTCACACGATCCCGACTGGCTGGCACGATGCCACAGAAAATGGCTGGTTCAATCCGGAACTTTAACAGCGCATCATCATGATTGATCTCTCACTTGAAAAACTGGCGATCCTTTACGCCATGCTGCTTCTGCCTGTCGGGCTGATCTACCGCTTCAGCCCAACCATCCTGAAAAGTACCATTATCAGTATTTTCCGGATGAGCATACAGCTGTTTTTTATCGGATTTTATCTCAAGTATATCTTTGAGTTCAACAGCGTTTGGCTGAACATGCTGTGGATCGTGATTATGGTGATCGCGGCAAATACCACCATCACTCGCCAGGCCGGTTTAACCAACCGCTACATGTTTCTGCCGACACTTTTTGGATTGGTGTTAAGCACGCTGTTAATGGCCGGTATATTGATTCTTCTTGTGGTTCAGCCCACACCGTTTTATGATGCCCGGTATATGATACCTTTAACCGGTATGATCCTCGGTAACAGCCTGCGAAGTAATGTGCTGGCACTTGAGCAGTTCTATTCAGAGATCAGAGAGAAAAAGGAAGCGTTTATCGGGTACCTGATGATGGGCGCCACGCTTTCCGAGGCCGTGAAACCTTATTTAAGCCAGGCCATGAAAACAGCCTTGAATCCCTTTATTGCGACCATGACAACCATCGGCCTGGTTTCCCTGCCCGGCATGATGACAGGGCAAATACTGGGCGGCACATTTCCCCTGGTGGCAGTTAAATATCAAATCGCTATTGTGATCTGTATTTTTTGTTCCATGAGCCTGACCGCCTATTTGAATATCAGGTTCAGTATGAAAGCAGCATTTAACGACTATAACATGCTCAACGAGCGTATTTTTATTGATGCCAAATAGATGAAGGTATAATCTTTTTATGAAGCCATAAAAATTTTAAGGATTTCGCAGGGATTTTGTAGCTTATGGCATGAACAGATGCAATGAAACTGAAGTAACGATATGTCCAGGAAACGCTCCAGGGAGATAATGCCAGATAATCTTTTATCTCTACTCAAAAAAGTCTATACGGAAATTGTTGCCCGTCCTCAGAAATACCTCTTTCTGGCAATCCTTATATTAATTACCTTCTACGCCTTTTTCGGAGATTATGGCCTCTTTCAACGAGTCAAGTACGAGTACCTTCGTTATAAGTATCAAACCGAGTTAAACGAAGCACAGCAGGCAACCCGGGAATTGAAAAACCGAATTAAAAAAGCCGGCGATCTGGATGAAATTGAGCGTGTGGCACGAGAAAAATACAACCTGACCAAAGAGGGTGAAAAAGTCTATATCATTAAATCAAAATAAACAGTAGTTATGAACAGTTATACCGAGAGTGTTTATACATATAAACGACGTAAAACGGTTGAAGTGGGATTTGGCAAGTTAAGATTGGGTGGCCATCAACCGATCCGGGTCGAATCGATGGTTACAGCCGATACCATGAACACCCAGGCCGTAGTTCAACAATGCAGGGATCTACACGACGCTCAATGCGAGATTATCCGCATTACAGCACCCACCGTTAAAAGCGCAGAAAACCTGAAACTTATCCGCGACCAGCTCCGGAAAGACGGCATCGATACGCCATTGGTTGCCGATATTCACTTTACCCCGAAAGCGGCCATGAAAGCCGTGGAGTTTGTAGAGAATGTCCGGATCAATCCGGGGAATTATGCCGATAGAAAATGGAATCTTGATCGCGACTTAACCGATGCAGAATACAACGCCGAGTTGGAGCGGCTCTATACCGAGTTCAAACCCCTGGTTATGAAAGCCAAAGAATATGGTGTATCTATGCGGATCGGGACAAACCACGGGTCGCTTTCCGACCGGATCATGAACCGGTACGGGGATTCACCTTTGGGAATGGCTGAATCGGCACTGGAATTCGCCAGAATTTGTGAAGATCTGGGCTACCACGATATTTTATTCTCCATGAAATCCTCCAACGTTCGGGTCATGATTGAAGCTTACCGGGTATTGGTGGCCAAAGCCGATAAGGTTCTGAAACATCCATACCCGTTGCATTTGGGTGTTACAGAAGCTGGTGATGGTGATGAAGGCAGAATTAAATCCGGAATGGGTATTGGTTCCTTGCTCGAAGATGGACTGGGTGATACGATTCGGGTATCGCTAACGGAGAATCCCGTAAATGAAATCCCGATTGGCTATGCCATTGTTAAAAAATACAACGATTTCCTCTTGGTTGCCGGTAAAAAAGGCCATCAAGCTGTCAACCGGATTTTAGGTAATGGCGTTACGCCAAAAATCCAAAACGAATCGTTACCCTTTGAGCCTTTTGAATACAAACGTCGCAAGGCAACCGGAATAGACCTGGATGGTCTGTCTTTGGGGGGTGATAGTTTGCCACGTGTTGAGGTGGATATTAAATCGTCGGCTACAGATCCCGAGGCTGTAGTGAGTGATATTGCACAAATCAGTCATCTCGATGATCCCGATGCCATAAGAGCAGAAATATGCAGTTTTGAAATTGAAGATATGGCTCAATTTGAAGCTATTGAAGCCAAACTTCACGAAAAAGGACTTTCACCAATACTTTCTGTGGCTGTGGAAGATACAGAACTTATCGCATCCCTGGTTGGTCGTGTCAGGAAGATCAGGTGCAACATTATAGAAGGGCAGGCTCTTCCTACCGATTTTCTGCAAGTGTTGAAACCTGATACTGTTCTGGAATTGTGTTTTGTTCAGAAAGAAGCCAGTCACAAAGCAGTTGCTGAGCTGCAACAAAAACTTGCCCCGAAATGCAAAGCAGCCGGTCTTAAGCAGGTTATTTTTTCAATAGACACCCAGCACTCTGTTCCGGCTTATCGCAGATTGGTTCAGGCATTTAAAGCTCAGGATATTGATTACCCTCTTCTTGTCCGGGTAAATGCGAGTGAATTTTCAGACCGGCAGCAAATTTTGGTGGAATGCGCCATCCAGGCAGGCACTCTGTTTTGCGATGGCATTGGTGATGCCATTTCATTACATACATCGCTTAGTTATGCCGATGAAATTGACTTTGCTTATAACATTCTCCAGGCTTCGCGCCTGCGGCTGTCCAAAACAGAATTTATTTCTTGTCCCGGGTGTGGCAGGACGCTATTTGATCTGGAAAGCACAACAGAACATATCAAGTCGCGCATATCCCACTTAAAAGGCCTGAAGATTGGTATTATGGGATGTATCGTTAATGGACCGGGCGAAATGGCCGATGCCGATTTTGGGTATGTGGGTACAGGCCATGGCCAGATCAGCCTGTATGTCGGAAAAGAATGCGTCGAGAAACATATCCCCGAATCTGAAGCCCTGGATCGGTTGATTGATCTGATAAAAGAGCATGGGAAATGGATAGAACCGAAAGAAACGACCTGCCAAACATCCTGAAAATAAAAAAAGCACAATTCTCTTGAATTGTGCTTTTTTACGTTAGTAGCTTTGGGGGATAGCCACTTTGTATAAAGCCTGAGGGCCGCTTTCGTACCCAGTGACAATGCTAAAGTAGAAAATCTCTATTAAAGTAGTTATTAATCTACCTATTAATTATTTTAAAAAAGAGGTTTTAATAGCATTCACTGATGATCAAAAAACCAAAAAAATGAGAATTTGGCTTCCCTCTGAATTACATTCACAAAAACTCGATTCTAATTCGATAGATCAGTTGTATCTCAGTAGTCCGTTTTTTTTTGGACGCCAAAAAGAACTGGAGCAACTAACAGATCTTGTTTTAGATCCTAACACCTCACTGATCTCTATCGTAGGTCTTGGCGGTACAGGCAAAAGCCGATTAGCAATGGAATTAGCTAAAAGCCTCAAGGATAAATTTCCTGACGGTGTTTATTTTATTCCCTTGTCCTCGATTGATAATCCAAAGCTGATCTTACACAGTTTAGCTGACGAACTTAAATTAGCCCCGCATGCTTATTTCGACCTGAAGCGGCATTTAAAAGCCTATCTTGAGACAAAACAAGTCCTGATTGTGCTTGATAATTTTGAACATCTGCTATCTCATCCTGAAAATCAACACAACAAACTCACCCAGGAGCTGCTAAACCAATTGTTGCTGGATGCTCCGGATTTGCAGGTGATTGTCACAAGCCGTGAAAGCATAGGTATCCAAAATGAATTTGTCTTTGAGCTCAGGGGACTGGATTATCCGGATTCTGAAACAGATTTTCAATTAGAGGAGTACCCATCCGTTGCGCTGTTTTTTAATGAATCCATGCGTAAAAAATCCAACAAGAATTTTTCTTTAGAAGAGAAGGCACATATTGCAAAACTCTGCAAGTTTTTGGAAGGCTCACCATTAGCAATAAAACTGGCGTCGTCCTGGGTGAAAACGCTCTCCCTGCAAGAAATTTCCAAAGAAATGCAACAAAACTCCCATTTTGAAGCTGTGTCCGGATCGGATATTCCTGATCGTCATAGATCCATGGGATTTGTTTTTGACCAATCCTGGAAACAACTTACCTCTAAAGAAATACATATTCTGTTAGCGTTATCTGTTTTTAAAGGTGGCGTAGCCAAAGATATTTTGCTTGGATTTTCAGGAGCCACGTTGAACGAGGTTTCTAACCTGGTAGAAAAATCGTTGGTTCAGGTTAGTTTCGCAGATCAAAATAGTGTTACCCGATACGATTTACATGAACTCTTTAAGCAATATGTTCGAGATAAGCTCGGGCAGCAGCCCGATTTAGAAAAGCAGATGTTTTTAAAACACTGCCAAATATTTTTAAGCACTGTGAGTGAGCAAACAGAGGCTTTACAGTCTGGCGATCAAGTAATGGTGTTTAAATTAATAGAACCGGATATTGATAATATTCGTCAGGCCTGGCAGTTTGCTGAACTGGCAGGACTTTATAAAGAAATGGCCTCTGCTGTTATGGTGCTGGGACTATTTTTTGATAGTCGGGGATTAATAGTGGATGGAAGTGATTTGTTTGATCGGACAATAGAGCTACTTACCCGGCCGGATGCTGCTGCGGATAATGTGGCGGATACAAAAGCACAACAACTGGAATTACTTGCAAATTTACTCGTAAGGCAGGGATTGCTTTACAGCCGGCTTTCCAGATATCACAAAGCCAAAAAGCTGCTGGGACAAAGTCTTGGCATTATCAGGCAACTTGGTGGAAGTGATCATCAAACCGCGCTCTCTTTAAATTATCTGGGCCATGTGGAATATTTTCTGGGTGAATATGAGATGGCCCATTCCCATTCCCATGAAGCCCTGACCATCAGACAAGCCTGCAACGATCTGGTCGGTGCCAGCGATACGCTTATTAATATTGGTTTCGGAGCCTATCTTAACGGCAATCTCGCTGAAGCAAAAACCATTGCTGAAGACATTGTTCAAAATTCACTTAAAAAAGAATATAAGAGAGGACTGGCTATCGGGTTAGGCTCGTTGGGTATGGTCGGTTTGCAATTGGGCGACTTTTTTTCAGCTAAAAATGATCTTGAGCGCGGATTAAGGTTATGTAAAGAGTTAAATCTAAATTGGTTTGAACCCTGGTTTCGCATTCATTACAGCCAGGTATTATTCTCTTTAGGACAGTATAAAAATGCTTATAACGAAGGTATACTGGCTTTAGAGTCGATCCGGGTTATTGGTGATCAGTTTCGATTGATTTACATCAAGAACAGCCTGGCAAAAATCCAGATAGGCAGGCATGATTATGAGAACGCCTACCGGCAAGCATTCGAGGCCCTGGAAATGTCTAAAGATATCCATCATCCGTTTGGTGTGATCATTTCCAAAGACCTGATTTCAAGAGTTGCGTTATTAAAAGGACACATAAGCGAATCTGAGAATTATTGTGATGAGGCTATTGAAGATATTAAAGCCATCAATCAAAAAAATATTCTAAGCAGCCTCTTAAGAACCAAGGCCCTGATCAACTCAGAAAAAAAAGAGCCGGCCAAAGCCAAAGCATTATTGATTGAGTCTATCTCGCAAGCATTGGAAACCCAAGAAAAGCCCGAAGCTCTAACGTCAATGCTTGAACTCAGTAAGATTTTAAGTGATGAAAATATATTGGATAAAAGTCTGAACCTGTTGGTAATTATTAACGGGTTTCACTCGGCCCCATACTGGGTTAAAGAAGAATGCCGGCAATTAATGGATACAATCGAGCAATCAGAAATCAGTTTTGATCAAAAAGCAACTTTGGATAAACCCATCCAGGACTTGATCCGTGAGATCATGGATTAAGTGTTCAGAGCTTTCGCACAAACTCGTCATAAATGCGTTTAAATGAGGGCGAGGGTTGCAAGCCAAATTCTTCCAGAAGCATCAATCGGTAGTTTTCATAGATATCAGTTGCCATGGCTGTTTTATCAAGCAGGCTGGCCAGACGAATGGCACTTTGGTAGCCGTAATCATCAAACGGATTAATTTTAATTAATTCTTCCATTAGTGTCAGAGCATCCTGGTAAAGGCGATCTTCTTCCAACAGGTTTCCATAATGCTGGAGGCATTTTTCCAGAAGGCGTTTAAAGTGATCGCGATGTTCGGCTATCCAGTCATCAGAGAACTCCAGTAATAGATCATCGGTATAGAGGCTTTTGGCTTGTTTGAAATTCGCATAGGCTGAATCGATATTTCCGGTTCGCTCGTCTTGAATGCCCTTTTCAACATTAGATTTAAATTCCACCCAGTCTATCCATAACCTGTCTGTATCAAGAATATAAATACCTTCGTTGTTTGATATGATATCTTGGAAGCCCATCAATTTTCGGATGTTAGATACCGATACATGAAAAAGGTTATTGAGGCTTTTACTGTTGTGTTTTTCAGGCCAGACTCTGTCGATAATTTTTTCTTTGGTGCACTGTGTAGGCTTGTTTAATATGATGTATAAAAACAATTTCCGGGATTTTTCGGACTGCCAGTCTTTTTTATTTAACGGGGTAGGTTGGTTTTCGAGAAAGACCTGAAGATTTCCAAATCCACACAATTTAATGGTTTGTTTTGAGTGGTTTTCGCGAATATCAACTGATTTTTGCCTGAGCTCGGGAAGTAATGAAAACCCGGAATTAAATGACCTTTGGCGTTTGGTAAGACCCAGTTCCATGGCCATATCCAGGGATTTTTGATGCAATTGGGTTGATTTTGGGGTTTTGTGCTGGCTTGCCATTGCCCCGCGATGATATAACATCATCTCGTTAAATTTGCTGATTTTTCTGGACTTAACTGCCGCATCTTCAAACAAAAACTGAGCTGCTTCATAATTTCCTTCAGCAAGCGCAATTTCAGCTTTTATTTCCAGGTGGCCTTCGAGCAAATGAAAAAAAAATTCTTCTGAATACCTCTCTTCAGCCACTCTTAAAAGGCTTTTTGCTTTATGAGGAAGTTCCTCACGGCAGAGGATGATGATTTTATAACATTCGAAAATAGTCTGTAAAATTCGCACATTCCATTTTGTAAGCGTGGCCGTGGCTTCATCGATATATTTTAAAGCTTCGATGTAATTGTTTTTTTCAATGTAATTTTCAGCCATTAATTGAAATAAGCTTAAAAGCAGCTCAGGGGTAGCTTTTTGGCTGAAAAGTTGATGGCAGTGTTTAAATTCCAATTCCAGATTTTCGTTATCGAGGTAAAATGAGGTAAGTGTTCTGCCAAAAAGAGCCTCAAGAAACTCGTTTGTTTTTTCAGGAGAGGCTTTTAAAGGGACAATCGCCTGCAGTAATTCGTCATAAGCAGACCTGGCTTCAACAATTTTGCCCTGATCAAGTAATGTTTTTGCAGAGTAAAGGTTAGCCACAAATCAAACATCAGATAGTTTTAAGGGATATTAAATCATCATTTAATTCTGAGATATTTTAGAAGATAACTTGAAAAGCGATATTTTAAAACCGTTCAATAGTATCATTATCGCGATTGTAAAAAACCAAAATAACATTTCAGATGGCCTATATTCTTATTACGGGAGCTTCGTCCGGTATTGGGGAAGTTTTTGCCAATGAATACGCAAGAAGAGGAAATAATCTGGTACTGGTAGCCAGAAGTCGGGAAAAACTGGAAGCAATTGCCCAAAGGCTTACCAAAGAACGCAATGTTGATGTTAAAATCCTGGTGAAAGATCTATCGGTTACTGAAAGCGCAAAAGAAGTTTTTGAACATTGCAAATCAGAGAACCTGGAGATTGAATTACTGATCAACAATGCCGGATTTGGCATGATCAATGAATTTAAAAGTCAGGATCTGGGACGCATTGAACAGATGATGCATCTTAACATGTGTTCGCTTGTTAAACTTACCCACTATTTTTTACCCCAGATGTTAAAGCATAATAAAGGAGGTGTCATTAATGTGGCTTCTACAGCTGCTTTCCAGGCTGTGCCTAACATGTCGGTGTATGCAGCAACAAAAGCGTTTGTGCTCAGTTTCTCCATAGGAATAAAAGAAGAGCTTAAGCACACGAATGTAAAGGTGATGGCGCTTTGCCCGGGTGGTACCGAGACACCGTTTTTTGATACAGCCGAATATGAGCGCTCCAGGTTGATGATCCCGCTGGATAAACCCGACGATGTGGTTAAAACGGCCATAGATCGTTATCGAAAAGGGGACAGCTATGTGATTACAGGCCTTGCCAACAAGTTTATGGTCTTTATTGAGCGTTTTGTTCCCAGAGATGTCGTAACCAAGATTGCAGGGAAGATATTTAAGTAATGATTTTTTTGGGGAATATTATTTTGAAATAAAATATAACTACGTTATATTTGAAGCCCGTTTTTTTTATTGATGTGCTGGTGTAGCTCAATTGGTAGAGCAGCTGATTTGTAATCAGCAGGTTGCGGGTTCGAGTCCCATCACCAGCTCGCCTGATTGAAAATTGGGTAGGTAGCGAAGTGGTTAAACGCAACAGACTGTAAATCTGTCGACTGATGTCTTCGGAGGTTCGAATCCTTCCCTACCCACGTAAAGAAAGAGATCGCTGCTGATGTAGCTCAGTCGGTAGAGCACTTCCTTGGTAAGGAAGAGGTCACCGGTTCAAGTCCGGTCATCAGCTCTCCATTTTTCAATCACTTTGTGAAATTACGTCAGTGGCTCAATTGGTAGAGCAGCGGTCTCCAAAACCGCAGGTTGGGGGTTCGAATCCCTCCTGACGTGCACTTTTACATTTAACGCGTTTTTAAATCAATGGGTATTACGGATAAAGTAGTTAAGTATTTTAATGATGTGGTCACTGAAATGAAAAAAGTGACCTGGCCAACCCAGGACGAGTTAAAAGATGCAACGATTGTTGTGTTGGTGGTTGCCGGAATATTGTCTGTATTTACCTTCAGTGTGGACTGGTTTATCAATACAGTGATCAAACAATTTCTAAATTAGTTGATTGGCTTTTTATGGTTGAGCAAGAAGAGTTTGACGAGCAGCATACTCAGGATGAGAATTCTCTGGAAAAACCCGAGGAAAAAACCCGTATGCCGGGTGTGATGTGGTATGCCGTAAGAACATACTCCGGACATGAGCGAAAAGTTAAAGAAGCAATTGATAAAGAGATTGAAAAGTATAGCCTTCACGACAAAATGCCAACGGTTCATATCCCATACGAGCGTTTTGTAGAGGTAAAGGACGGTAAGAAAAAAAGCCGCATGAAGAATGCGTTTCCGGGTTACATCCTGGTTGAAATGCTCTTGGATAAACAAACCAAAAGCATTGTTATGGATGCACCATCCATTATTGGGTTTCTGGGAGTCGATGATGTGCCTACGCCTTTACGACCGGATGAAATAAAACGTTTGATGGAGCCTGAGCAGGATCAGGAGCGTAAGTCTGTAGAAAAAGCACCGTTTGAAGTCGGTGGTGCAGTTAAGATTATTGATGGTCCGTTTAGCTCTCTGACCGGTGTGGTTCAGGAAGTGAATACAGAGAAAATGAAAGTAAAAGTCATGATTAATTTCTTTGGCCGTAGTACGCCTACAGAAGTTGATTTTTCTCAGGTAAAGCTGGTTACTTCATAAAGAAGTTTAGATTGTTTTTCGTCACATTTGGATTTTAAGTTGAAATGGCAAAAAAAATAGCAGGTTACATAAAGTTGCAGATTCCGGCAGGGGGAGCTAATCCTGCACCACCGGTTGGCCCGGCATTGGGTCAAAAAGGTGTGAATATTATGGAATTCTGCAAACAATTCAATGCAAAGACTCAATCACAACCCGGTATGATTATTCCGGTTGTGATCACAGTTTTTTCTGATAAGTCCTTTACATTTATTACCAAAACACCGCCTGCAGCGGTGTTGATTCTTAAAGAGGCGAAGCTCGATAAAGGCTCAGGAGAGCCAAATCGCACTAAGGTTGGGAAATTAAATTGGGATCAGGTTAAATCAATTGCCGAAGTTAAAATGCCCGATTTAAACGCCAATGATATTGAAGCAGCTGCCCGAATGATTGAGGGTACAGCCAGAAGTATGGGCGTTGTTGTAGAATAACCCTGATTTGTTAATTGTGGGAGGCGCGGCACGATCCGGTAAATTGTGCTGCGCCGTCTTTTTACCACAGAATTCTTTTATTATGGCAGGAAAAAAAACAAAAGCGGTTTTGGCAAAGCTCGACCGCAATAAAGAATACGAGCTTAAAGATGCTGTTGCTGAGCTGAAAAAAATCACAACCACGAATTTTGACTCAACCGTAGATGTCTCGATGCGTTTAGGGGTTGATCCACGGCATGCCGACCAGATTGTACGTGGCACAGTAATGTTGCCGCATGGTTTGGGTAAAACCGTTCGTGTGCTGGTGATGTGTAAGGAAAATAAAGTTCAGGAAGCCAAAGATGCAGGTGCAGATCATGTAGGACTGGCCGAGTATGTGGAAAAAATCCAAAATGGCTGGACCGATGTAGATGTGATCATCTCCACGCCTGATGTAATGGGTGAAGTTGGAAAACTTGGAAAAATACTGGGCCCTCGCGGTTTAATGCCTAATCCTAAATCTGGTACCGTGACCATGGATGTGGCCAAAGCCGTTCAGGAAGCCAAAGCTGGCCGAATTGAGTTCAGGGTTGATAAAGCTGGTAATATGCATGCACCGGTTGGTAAGATATCCTTTGATGATCAAAAGCTGAGCGAGAATATTAAAGCTTTTATTGATGAAGTTGTAAAGGCTAAACCTTCGGCTTCTAAAGGTCAATATGTATGTAGCATTCATGTATCGAGCACCATGTCGCCAAGTTTGAAATTGGCTCGTGAAGTGGCAACTATTTAAAAAGTATAAACTGAATTTTACACATGCTTACACGAGAGAAAAAAGAAAAAATTGTTGAGTCTGTAGCCGAGAAATTAAACCAATCTCAAGGTATTTACCTGACAGAATTCCAGGGTTTAAATGTTGATGAAATCTCTGAACTCAGACGAAAGTTCCGCGAAGCCGGTATTGAATATAAAGTTGTTAAAAATACCCTGATCAAAAAAGCGCTGGAAAAAACAGAGATTTCGGACAAAATTTGTGATGGTTTAAAAAATACAACCGGAATAGCTTTTGGGTATGATGATCCTATTGAACCGGCCAAGGTGATCAAGAAATACGCCAAAGAAAACGAAAAACTGGTTTTTAAAACCGCATCAGTCGATGGACAGGTCTTCGGTGCCAATCAATTGGATTTACTCTATTCCATGCTGAGTAAAACCGAGAATATTGGTCGTGTAGCCGGTTCTATCAATAATGTGATTTCCAGTGTTCCGGGATCCATCCATGCTGTTATGCGAAGCCTGGTTACAGCAATTGATCAAGTTGCAAAACAAAAAGCATAAATTTTACGCACTCTAATAATCGCTTCTACTTATTATTAGAATTTTAACTGAAAAAAAGAGGAAAAAAGAGCAATGGCAGATATTGAAAATCTTGTTGAAGAAATTGGAAAACTCTCGCTTACCGAAGCTTCTGAGTTAGTTAAAGCTCTGGAAGATAAATTTGGTGTAAGTGCAGCACCAGTTGCAGTTGCAGGTGTTGCCGCTCCTGGAGCAGCCGCTGTAGCAGAAGTGCCAGCTGAAGAAAAATCAGAGTTTGATGTTGTACTTAAAACTTTTGGTTCCAGTAAAATCAATGTCATTAAAGTGGTTCGCGCTGCTACAGGTCTTGGGCTTAAAGAAGCCAAAGAAATGGTTGATGGCGTACCAAGCACGGTAAAAGAAGGAGTTTCTAAAGAAGATGCTGAAAAACTTCTTAAGGAATTACAGGACGCCGGTGCAGAAGCAGAGGTTAAGTAAGACATACAAGCCAAAATTTAAGGTGTTGGACAAAGTGTCTGCAGTGTTTGCAGGTGCTTTGTCCTTTCACGTTTAGTGGTTATGTGAATAAGCCGTGCCTGAAGATAGTGTGAGTCGCTTATTGTGCAACCCACACCCATTGATGATTTAGAGTTTTTGAAGTATTCACAATTGTTCAAAAAGTGAGGCTACAGTGAAAGCAGCTCAGAATAAAAAATTACAACGCATTTCGTTTGCTAAGATCCCCAAATTTGTTGAACCACCAGATCTACTAAAAGTTCAGCTGGATTCATACAGATATTTCTTGCAGGATGATGCACCGCCAAACGAACGAAAAGATCAAGGTTTGGAACGCGTTCTGCGCAACACGTTCCCTATTACAGATACACGTGGTCTCTACTTATTAGAGTATAGTTATTATACTCTGGATAAACCCAAATATACCGTTCAGGAATGTATTGAGCGCGGACTTACCTATGATGTATCCCTAAAAGCCTGGTTAAAACTTTCCTATAAAGATGAGCCGGATGAAACCGACTGGAAAGAAACCATTGAGCAGGAAGTATATCTGGGTAAAATCCCATATATGACCGAGAGAGGTACATTTATCATTAATGGCGCCGAACGCGTTATTGTGGCTCAGTTGCACAGATCACCAGGTGTTGTTTTCAGTGAAGCTACCCACCCGAATGGTAAAAAAATGTATTCGGCCAAGATTGTACCCCTTCGCGGTTCCTGGATAGAGTTCCAGACGGATATCAACAATCAGTTGTTTGTGTATATCGATCAGAAGAAAAAATTTCTGGCAACCTCGCTTTTGCGCGCTGTTGGCTTCCCACGTGATGAAGATATCCTAAACCTTTTCGATTTGATAGAAGAGATAAAAGTTGAAAAAAACAGCGAAAATGAGCATTTGATCGGCCGTTATCTTGCTTCAGATATTATAGACATGACCACCGGTGAGGTGATCAGCGCCCGCACCGTGATCGGTGAAGAAGAGATCCAGAAAATACTGGATTCCGGGGTTTCAAGTATTAAAGTCAGTAAATCTGAAAAAACAGTTGGTGTTGAAGGCCGCCATGCCGGACGCAAAAAAACCCAGCTGGATCTGAGTGTGATTACCACCACCCTTTTACGTGATAAATCTACCACTGAAGAAGAAGCCCTGGAGATGATCTACCAGGAACTTCGCGCAAACGAAGCCCCCGATATTGAATCGGCCAGAGGTTTGTTGGAGCGCACGTTCTTCAACCTGAAAAAATACGACTTGGGTGAAGTGGGCCGCTACCGGTTAAATAAAAAGCTGGCAAGTGAAACAGAATCATTCAAGGAATATGCCCAGGCACAAGAGCCTTTGAAAACGATGGTTAAAGAAATAGAAGACCGGATTCTAAGACTGGTCTATGAAGGCGATGAAGAAGCCATCGAAGGTAAAGAAATGGATGAAGATGTAACCGTCTTAACCCACTATGATATTGTAGCTATTATCCAGTACCTGATTAAACTGGTCAATGGCCGCACAGAAGTGGATGATGTGGATCACCTGGCTAACCGCCGTGTCAGAACTGTAGGCGAGCAGCTTTCGGCGCAGTTCCTTGTAGGACTGGCGCGTATGTCCAAAAACGTTAAAGAAAAATTAAATGCACGGGATGCCGAAAAAATAACACCGTCTGACCTGGTTAATGCCAGAACGGTTTCCAGTGTTATAGCCAGCTTCTTTGCAACCAGTCAGCTCTCACAGTTTATGGACCAGACCAATCCACTGGCGGAACTAACCAATAAACGAAGGGTTTCGGCATTGGGACCTGGAGGTCTGACTCGTGAGCGGGCCGGTTTTGAGGTTCGCGATGTTCACTACACCCACTATGGTCGCTTATGCCCGATTGAAACACCTGAAGGACCTAACATCGGTCTGATTTCATCCTTCTGTTTGTTTGCCGAAGTCAATAACAAAGGTTTTATCGAAACGCCTTACCGACCGGTTAAAGACGGAGAGGTAAGTGATAAAGTGCTGTATCTCTCAGCCGAGGATGAAGAAAATCGAGTTACTGTACCGGTAAATGTTGAACTGGATGATAAGCGAAAGATCAAGGCCGAAACAGTGCAGGCCCGCCGCAAAGGCGACTATCCCGTGGTAGAAGCCGATGAGGTGGATTACATGGATGTAGCACCTAATCAGATTGTAAGCGCAGCCGCCTCTCTGATCCCATTCCTGGAGCATGATGATGCCAACCGTGCACTGATGGGTTCAAACATGCAACGCCAGGCCGTGCCATTGCTTATTTCAGACTCGCCTTATGTGGGTACCGGATTAGAAGAAAAAGTGGCCCGCGATTCTCGCACAATTATTGTAGCCGAAGGAAATGGCGTGGTTGATTATGTAAGCGCAGACGAAGTGCGCGTGAAATATGATAAGAAAATTGAATCTGATGACATTGAAATAGAAGGCTCATTGCTTGATACAGAAGAAACGATCAAGTCTTACAGCCTAATGAAGTTTAACCGCTCTAACCAGGACACGTGTATTAACCAGAAGCCGGTAGTATCAAAAGGCCAGCGGCTGAGTAAAGGCGATGTTTTGGTTGATGGGTCTTCAACCGAGTTTGGTGAACTGGCTCTGGGTAAGAATGTGCTGGTTGCATTCATGCCATGGCGTGGTTATAACTTTGAAGATGCCATTGTGCTCAGTGAGCGTCTGGTATATGATGATGTCTTTACTTCTATTCATATCCATGAATTTGAAGCCACAGTCCGCGATACCAAACGCGGCGAAGAGCAATTTACCCGTGATATTTACAACGTAAGCGAAGAAGCACTTCGTAACCTGGATGAAAACGGTATTATTCGTTGTGGTGCTGAAGTTAAAGAAAAAGACATTTTGATAGGTAAGATCACCCCAAAAGGTGAAACTGATCCAACTCCGGAAGAAAAGCTTCTACGGGCCATCTTCGGTGAAAAATCAAGCGATGTAAAAGATGCTTCCTTGCATGTACCACCGAGTATGAAAGGTGTGGTAATTAAAACCAAACTGTTCAGCCGAAAGAAAAAGCTTAACGATGATGTAAAGATCAAGACTGAGAAGCTCGAAAAAGAGCATGCTCAAAAAGAGTATGAGCTGAGAACCAAGTTCCTTGCCAGAATGGAGCACTACTTATCTGGTAAAAAATCTAAAGGTGTAAAAAATCTCAGTGGTGATATTGAAGTTAAGGAAGGTGTGGTTTTTGACAGGGCCTTACTTGAAAAATTTGTGCCAACTGCCAAATTAGAGCGTTTAAATACGGAACATGGTTTTGTAGAAACCCAAAAAACTAACACTATTGTTCGCCGTTTAATCAGCGAATATCGAATTCGCATGAAAGCTCTTAAAGATGATTTCGATAACGAACGCTACAAACTCAACATCGGTGATGAACTTCAGCCGGGTATTGAAGAGTTAGCAAAAGTATACCTGGCCCAGAAGCGAAAAATACAGGTGGGTGATAAAATGGCCGGCCGACATGGTAACAAAGGTGTGGTGGGTAAAATTGTACCCATTGAAGATATGCCGTTTATGGCTGATGGTACAACGGTTGATATTATTCTCAATCCGCTGGGCGTACCGAGTCGTATGAATATCGGGCAGTTGTTTGAAACCTCATTGGGATGGGCTGCTTCAAAATTAGGGGTGAAATTTGCAACACCGATTTTTGATGGCGCCTCATATATGGATGTTCAAAACAAACTGAAAGAAGCCGGATTGCCAGCACATGGCAAAATCAGGTTGCATGATGGCCGCACTGGCGAGCCATTTGATGATGAAGTGATGGTGGGTTACATTTATATGATGAAACTCAGCCACTTGGTGGATGATAAAATCCACGCCCGTTCTACCGGACCTTACTCACTCATTACTCAGCAGCCGTTAGGCGGTAAGGCTCAATTTGGTGGCCAGCGTTTTGGAGAAATGGAAGTCTGGGCACTTGAAGCCTATGGCGCATCACATATTCTTCAGGAGGTTCTTACTGTGAAATCTGATGATGTATCTGGTCGTACCAGATCTTACGAAGCGATCGTTAAAGGCCAGAATCTACCGGAACCAAACGTACCTGAATCGTTTAATGTATTAATACGCGAGTTGCAAGGTCTTGGTCTTGAACTTCGTATTGATGATAAAGTACCTTAAACCTTACGGTTTATTTGGTTAGAGGTAAAGATGAAATTTCGTTTTAATAATTGTTGAAAAGGAGCCTGAATATGGCATTTGCATTTGGATCATCTTCATATAAAAGAGAATTCAATAAGATTAAAATCAGCATTGCTTCTCCGGAAAGTATTCTTGCACGTTCACGCGGTGAGGTGCTTAAGCCGGAAACAATCAATTATAGAACCTACAAGCCTGAGCGTGATGGGTTGATGTGTGAAAAAATCTTTGGGCCTACCAAGGATTGGGAATGTTATTGCGGCAAATATAAACGTGTTAGGTATAAAGGGATTATATGTGACAGATGTGGTGTAGAAGTAACAACCAAAAGTGTCCGTCGCGAGCGCATGGGCCATATTTCTCTGGCTGTGCCGGTAGTTCATACCTGGTTTTTCAGATCTGTACCCAGTAAAATCGGTGCATTGCTAGATCTTTCAACAAAAGAACTTGAACGCATCATTTATTACGAGGTTTATGTGGTGATCAATCCCGGCGAGCCCGGTGATAAACAAGGTTTGAAAATGCTCGATCGGCTTACCGAAGAGCAATATTACCAGATAATTACCGAGTATGAAGACAACCTTGATTTGGATGATGACGATCCTAACAAGTTTGTGGCTAAAATGGGCGGCGAAGCCATTAAAGCTTTGCTCAAGCAATTAAATCTGGATGAAATTGCCAAAGACCTTCGTGTTATCATCCGCGATACCCAGTCGGAGCAAAAGCGCGCTGATGCATTAAAGCGCTTGAAAGTTGTTGAAGCGTTCCGTAAAAGCTACGAACCGATCCAAAAAGAAACCAAAAATAAAGAGGAATTCTCATTGGAACCACCGGAACCCTACCGCTACGAAGGTAACAAGCCCGAGTATATGGTCATGGATGTGGTGCCCATTATTCCGCCTGAACTGCGACCCTTGGTACCACTTGAAGGTGGGCGGTTTGCGACTTCAGATTTAAACGATCTGTATCGCCGGGTAATCATCCGAAACAATCGTTTAAAGAAACTACTTGATATTAAAGCTCCTGAAGTGATTTTGCGTAACGAAAAACGCATGCTTCAGGAATCTGTCGATGCCTTGTTTGATAACTCCAAGAAAGCCAACGCGGTTAAATCCGGTGATTCTAACCGTGCGTTAAAATCACTTTCCGATTCATTAAAAGGTAAGCAGGGTCGTTTCAGACAGAACTTACTTGGTAAGCGTGTCGATTACTCGGGTCGTTCGGTTATTGTAGTGGGACCGGAATTAAGTCTGCATCAGTGCGGCTTGCCTAAACACATGGCCATTGAATTGTTCCAGCCATTCGTTATTCGCCGTATGGTTGAGCGCGGGTATGCAAAATCTGTAAAATCTGCTAAGAAACTGATCGACCGTAAAGATCCGGTTATTTGGGATGTGCTTGAAAAAGTTATCGAAGGTCACCCGGTAATGCTGAACCGTGCGCCAACATTGCACAGGTTAGGTATTCAGGCCTTCCAGCCAACTCTTGTTGAAGGTAAGGCTATCCATTTGCATCCTTTGGTCTGTACAGCATTTAATGCCGATTTTGATGGAGACCAGATGGCCGTCCATGTTCCGCTTTCTCAGGAAGCTCAAATGGAAACAGCCATGTTAATGCTATCGGCTCATAACCTTATCCTGCCACAATCCGGTCGTCCGGTAACAGTACCTTCTCAAGATATGGTCCTGGGTGTCTATTACCTGACCAAGGCCAGAAATGGTGATAAAGGAGAAGGCACAATTTTCTATGGTATCGAGGATGTCATCATAGCCTTTAACGAAGGCCAGGTTGGTTTGCATGCCAAGATTTTTGTGAAATACGATAAGCCACGGGATGAAAAACAGGATGTCCTGCATTTTCTGGATGTTATTGATGATGACCAAAAGGAAAAGAAAGAATGGTTGAAAGAACAACTGGATCAGAGGAAATACATTGCTACCACTGTTGGTCGTGTGATCTTCAACCAGGTAATCCCTGAAGGTATCAAGTTTATTAACAAGGTTCTCGATAAGAAAACATCCAAAGAGATTATTGCCTATGTGATTCATCATGTGGGTAACAACCTGGCAACCAAATTCCTTGATGATGTTAAACAAATTGGATTTTTCTTTGCCATGAAAGGTGGTCTTTCCATTGCCCTTTCTGACGCCGTGGTGAGTGAAACCAAGAAGAAGTTTATTAAAGATGCCATCAGGGAAAACAATAAAATTATTAAAGAATACAACAGTGGTACTTTAACTGAAAACGAGAAGTACAACAAGGTTGTAGATGTATGGCAGAAAGTAACCAATATTGTTGCTGAAGAGTCCTACCAGTCGCTTAAAAACGACCGTTCAGGTTACAACCCGCTGTTTATGATGTTAGACTCCGGTGCTCGTGGTTCGCGTGAGCAGGTTAAGCAGTTGATTGGTATGAAAGGTTTGATCTCCAGACCACAAAAATCGATGTCGGGCCAGCCGGGTGAGATTATTGAAAATCCGATTATCTCTAACCTTCGTGAAGGCCTAACGGTACTTGAATACTTTATCTCAACGCATGGTGCCCGTAAAGGTCTCTCTGATACTTCACTCAAAACAGCTGATGCTGGATACCTGACACGCCGTTTGCACGATGTGGCCCAGGATGTAATCGTGACTGAAGATGATTGTGGTACTGCGTTAGGGTTACATATCCGTCGTGAAATTGAAGAAGAATCCGGAAGTAAAATCAAGTTTCATGAAAAGCTTCGTGGCAGAGTAGCATTAAGAAATATTATGGATTCGGTTAATGATAAAATTATTGTGCAAGCCGGAGACATGATCCTTGATGATCAGGTTGAAGAGATCAAAAATAATCCTGGAGTGGTTGAAGCCGACATTCGCTCAGTTCTTACCTGTGAAACCACGCGTGGAATTTGTTCCAAGTGCTATGGTACGAACCTGGCAACCAGCCGACCTGTAGAAATGGGTGAGTCTGTCGGTGTTATTGCCGCCCAGTCTATTGGTGAGCCTGGCACACAGCTAACATTGCGTACTTTCCACCAGGGTGGTACAGCGCAGGGTGGCGTATCAGAAACTGAGATTCGTGCGGTCTACTCCGGACAAATTGAGTTCGATAACATCCACTATGTGGATTATTCATGGATAAATCCTGAAGATGGCACAGAAGAAATCCAGAAAGTGGTAACCCGCAAGAATGGAAACCTTCATATTGTTGATCCTGCTACCGGAAAAATCCTTAAAAAGCATTATGTGCCATATGGTTCACGTCTGTCTTGTGAGCATGATATGGAAGTCCAGAAAGACGCCTTATTGTTCAGCATTGAACCTAACAATACACCGATTTTAGCCGAACGAGATGGTTACGTGAAGTATGTTGATATTGAAAGAGGAGTTACTTACAAAGAAGAGATTGATCCTCAAACCGGCCACGTGCAGCGTGTAATTATTAACTGGCGTAGCAGGTTAAAGAATGTTGATATCCGCGAGCCTCGTTTGCAACTGGTTTCCGAAGATGGTGAAGTGTATTCTTCATATCCTGTACCTATTAAGGCAAACTTGCTCGTGAATGACGGTGAAAAGGTGAAAGCCGGTGAATTTTTAGCCAAAGTCCCACGCGACCTTTCTCGTATGGGTGGCGATATTACCGCCGGTCTACCTCGTGTAACCGAGTTGTTTGAAGCGCGTAACCCAAGCGATCCGGCCGTTGTTACCGAAATTGATGGACTGGTAAGCTTTGGTAGTCAAAAACGAAACAACAAAGAAGTTAAAGTTACCAATGCGGTTGGCCAGGAGAAAATTTACTTGGTTCCGATCGGTAAACATATTTTGGTGAACGAGGGTGATGAAGTTCAGGCAGGTACAGCCATTACAGATGGTGCTATTTCACCACAGGATATCCTTAGGATCCAAGGCCCGAATGCGGTTCAGCAGTATCTGGTAAATGAAATTCAGAAGGTTTATCAGATTAATGCCGGTGTTGAAATTAACGATAAGCACCTCGAAGTTATCGTAAGACAGATGCTTCAGAAAGTTCAGGTTCAGGATCCGGGAGATACAATCCTTCTTCCAAATGATCTTGTTGATCGGATTTACTTTAAGCAGATCAACAGTCAAATGGCCGGTATGGTTCGCATAACCGAAAAGGGTGATTCACCAACCAGGATCCATGAAGGTGAGTTATATCTCGCGGATGAAATCAAAAAACTGAATCGTGAGCTACGCAAGAACTCCAAAACACTGGTTGGTTTTGAAGCTGCTGTTCAGGCTACCTCAAGACCGGTTCTTTTAGGTATTACCAGTGCAGCCTTGCAGACCGAAAGCTTTATTTCAGCAGCCTCGTTCCAGGAAACCACCAAGGTTCTTACCGATGCAGCTGTTGAAGGTAAAGTGGATAGTCTCTTAGGCCTGAAAGAAAATGTGATTGTGGGTAAATTGATTCCGGCTGGTACAGGACTTAAGAAATACAGAAGCCTGCGTATTGAGCCAAAAGTAAGTCCTGAAGAAGCAGATCAGGATAAACAGGATTCAGAGACTCAGGATAAGGAAATTATCATGGGTGAATCCTAACACATTGGTTACTTAGAAAAAGCACCTCTTTGAGGTGCTTTTTGCGTTTACAGGTCTTCCGGATCACCTTTTAGGCAGCTATGGAGAAAAATTTTAGATGATTAAGATTATTTTATTGTATTTTTTAGAAGCATTTTCAGTTTAATTATAACATGTCGCAGAAATATTTGTGAACGATTACAGCCAGCGCACGTATCTTTCAGCAATAGAAGCTGCAAAATATTTGAACATTCCTGTCTCAAAACTCCACGAACTGGTTCATACTCAGAAAATAACCTCGCGGAAAGCTACCAGCGGTCAGATGCGATTTACCCTAACGTCACTAAAAAAGATCGCCTCAGATTTTCAGACCCATACAAACAGTTCTTCTGAACTAAAACGTGTAAATCAGCTGGAAGTTAATCAGACAAGTCAAACCATCATTATTGGCAATTCAACCCAATTAACAGAGCTTAAAGATGAATCGGTGCATTTAATGGTTACCTCGCCACCTTATTTCAATGCTAAAATGTACTCCCGGGAGTCAATTGCAGGGAATCTTGGGGATATCCATGATGTAGATCTATGGTTTAAAACAATCAGTGAGGTGTGGCAGGAAATTTACCGGGTGCTTCAGCCCGGACGAAAAATCTTTATTAATATCATGAATCTTCCCATTCGACTGGATGGTGGGAGTTACCGAACCTTGAACCTGGTTGGTCGCACTATTGATGAGTGTGAAGCAATAGGCTTTATTTTTAAGCGCGATATTATTTGGCACAAAACCAATGGCGTACGGGCTCATTTTGGCACTTATCCTTATCCCGGTGGAATTTTAATCAATAATATGCATGAATTCATTCTGGAGTTTGATAAACCAGGTCGCAAGACCAACGGGGGTAAATACAGTCATTTAACCCGGGAGCAAAAAGAAGCCTCCAGGCTGGATAAAGCATTTTGGTTATCAGTTAAAAATAGTGATGTGTGGCAAATTTCTCCACAGGCCAGTGGGGATCGACGGTCTCATATCGCTCCGTTTCCTTTCGAATTGCCATACAGGTTGATCAAAGCATTTAGCTATGTTGGAGAAACAGTATTAGATCCGTTTGCAGGCTCAGGTACAACATGTCTTGCAGCCTCGCAGTTAGGTAGAAATGGGATAGGCTACGAAATCAACCCTGAAATAGCAGAAGGTGCTCTCAGAAGTCTTAATGAGCAAAACCCTGAGAATATGGCAGACCCAACCAGCGCATGATCTTATCAATAAGCCGGTTTTAAGTTAAAAAGGACGCTGTAAGCGTCCTTTTTTTAGATTTTATGCTTTTCTAAAAACCCGGTATCAAATTTTCCGGATTGAAAGACTTCTGAGTGCATAACTTTTTGATGAAACGGAATTGTGGTTTTGATCCCTTCAATGATGAATTCATCCAAAGCACGTCTCATTCTCATGATGGCTTGTATTCTGTCGGGAGCATGAACAATCAATTTTGCGATCATTGAATCGTAGTAGGGAGGAATCGTGTAACCTGCGTAGGCATGAGTTTCTACCCGAACCCCGTGACCGCCGGGTGTATGGAACACCTTTACAAGTCCGGGCGAAGGTCTGAAATTATGATCAGGATCTTCAGCATTGATTCGGCACTCAATGGAATGTCCTCTTGGTTCAGGTGAATCCAGAGACATTTTTTCACCTGAGGCGATGAGGATTTGCTCCCGGATAAGATCGGCATCGTAGACCTCTTCAGTGATGGGATGCTCAACCTGGATACGGGTGTTCATCTCCATAAAATAAAAGTCCCCATGCTTATCCAACAAGAATTCAACTGTGCCGGCTCCTTCATAATCGATGGATTTTGCTGCTTCTATGGCAGCATCTCCCATTTTTTTGCGAAGAGTTTTATCAACAACAGGAGAAGGTGATTCTTCTAGCAATTTCTGATGTCGTCGTTGAATGGTGCAATCACGTTCACCTAAATGGATTACACGGCCAAACTGATCACCAACGACCTGGATTTCAATATGTCGGGGTTCTTCAACAAACTTTTCAATATAAACCCCTTTGTTCCCAAATGCTTTTTCAGCCTCATTTTGAGACATATTAAAGGCATTTTCAATTTCTTCTTCTTCATGAACAATACGCATACCTTTTCCGCCACCACCAGCTGTGGCTTTAAGTATAACCGGATAACCGATGTCTTTGGCGATCTTTATCGCTTCGCTTGATTCTGTAACTAAGCCATCACTGCCCGGAACAACCGGGACATTAGCCTTTTTCATGGTCTCTTTGGCAGTGATTTTATCCCCCATTTGTTTGATCATATGCGGGGAGGGGCCGATAAATTTTATGCTAGAGGCATGACATATCTCAGAGAAGTCGGCATTTTCAGCCAAAAATCCATAGCCGGGATGTATAGCATCGGCATTTGTGATTTCAGCAGCTGCTATAATTCTGGGAATGTTCAGATAACTGTCTTTACTATATGGAGAGCCAATACAAATGGCCTCATCAGCAAACTTGACATGAAGCGAATCGGTATCGGCCGTTGAATAAATAGAAACTGTTTTTATACCCAATTCCTTGCATGAGCGAATTATGCGCATGGCAATTTCGCCTCTATTGGCAATTAATATCTTTTTTATCAAAGGTATCCTTGTATTTAAGGTTAAAAAAGCTCTTAAGATGGATCAACGAGGAACAACACCTGATCATACTCAACCGGTTGAGAATTATCTACAAGAATATCAATAATGGTGCCTTCAATATCACTTTCGATTTCGTTCATCAATTTCATGGCTTCAATAACACAGAGCACTTTACCTTTGCTTACTTTATCTCCGGTTTGAATATATGGTGTGGCCTCAGGAGAGGGAGCACGATAGAATGTGCCTACCATAGGTGAGCGAATTTCTTTGAATTTTTTGCCGGGCTCTGCCGGCGCAGATTCACTACCAGCAGGTTGAGTTGCCTGTGGCTGTTGTGGTGGTGAGGGTTGTAAGGCAGGATTGGCTTGAGGTGCTTGCATGTAAGTTTGCAACGCCGACCCCATAGATTCTTTATTTCGCTTTAATGTGAGTTTTAATTCGCCTTCTTCTAGTGTGAGTTCATCAAGATTGGATTCATCCAGCATCTTAATGATTTTCTGAATTTCTTCAAGGTTCATTCGATAACCTCCGGTTTTTTTTAATAAATATGGGCATGCTTGAGCCCACAAATAGAATATAATCTCTTATTTATTTTTTTACACGTTCCACATAGGCTTTTGTTCTGCTATCTATTTTCAGAAGATCGCCATTTTGGATAAACATAGGCACGTTTATCACAGCTCCTGTTTCAAGTGTTGCTGGCTTAGTCCCGCTTGTGGCCCGATCGTCTTTAGTAGAAGGATCGGTTTGGATAACTTCAAGCTCAATAAAAATCGGTAATGCCACCTCTATGATGGTACCATCTTCAACAAACACCACATCAACATCCATGCCCTCTTTCATTAGCGTTTTATTATCGCCAACATATTCTTCGGATATTGGCAGCTGGTCGAAGCTGTCTTTATTCATCATGATGAAGTCACTGCCATCGGAGTAAAGGTATTGAAAGGTATTGCGTTCTGTACGGACAATACCAACATTTTCACCAGATCTGAACTTATTTTCAACAATACGTCCATTGAGCAGATTGCGCATTTTTGCCTGGTAAAAGCCGCGTTTGTTGCCAGGGGTATGGTGCGAGACTTCTTCAAGAACATGATATCCGCCATTGAATTTTATGATCACTCCCTTAGATAAGTCGCTTGTCGTTGCCATTTTTACAAATAAAATTTTAAAAAATTATTGCTTTTTAATAGCTTTATATATTTTACCATATAATTAAGGACTACAAAAATAACAAAGGGTGTATAAAAACCAATATTCCTGAGAATCCTTAGTAAAAAAGGGCTGGGTTGCTATCTTTGTGTTGTATTAATGTAGTTTTTAATTAAATTCCAAAAACACCACTTGAAGGCATAATCTCTTAAAATTTAATTAATTTATAAACCCTTCACTATTATGACTAAATCAGAATTAGTAGAAAAAATTGCAGCTGATTCAGGCCTTACAAAAACCGATTCAGAAAAAGCACTGAATTCATTTATTAAAAGTGTCAGCCAGGCCTTACAAAAAGGGGACAGTGTTACCTTAGTTGGTTTTGGTACTTTCTCAGTATCTAAAAGAGCTGCAAGAGAAGGTCGTAATCCGCAAACTGGCGCAACATTGCAGATTGGCGAAAAAACAGTTCCTAAATTCAAACCAGGTGCTAATTTAAAAGCGGCAGTAGAAGGTTAAGTTTTTAATTTAGTATATCTACAAAAGTCCATCATGAATTCATGATGGACTTTTTTTATTATATTTGAAACCAGTCACATATGTGATGAGGGTAGTGTATTTGTTTAAAGGAAACGAATATTAAAGCAAAATATATATGGCCAAAGTTATTCTGGATTTTGAAAAACCACTTGTTCAGTTAGAGGAAAAACTCGAAGAAATGAGAGCATACCTATCAACTGAGAACCCGTCTTCTGAGCAAGTTACTTCAAATATAAGTCAGGAAATTTCAACCTTAGAGGCTAAGGTTATTCAATTACGCACCTCAATTTATAAAAATCTAACCCGTTGGCAGCGGGTACAGATTGCACGCCATCCCGAGCGTCCATATACCCTGGATTATATTTACATGATGATGAAAGATTTTGTGGAACTCTCTGGAGACAGACTTTTTGGGGATGATAAGGCCATCATTGGAGGCTTTGCTGAACTTGCAGATGAAAAAGGTGATTTTTCTTCCACCGTTATGATTATCGGTCACCAAAAAGGCCGGGATACCAAATCAAATTTGTACCGAAATTTTGGGATGGCTCAACCCGAAGGATACCGTAAAGCACTTAGACTGATGCGTCTGGCTGAAAAGTTCAACAAACCTATTATTACCTTTATTGATACACCAGGGGCTTACCCAGGCCTTGAAGCCGAAGAACGAGGCCAGGCCGAAGCGATTGCTAAAAATTTATTCGAGATGTCCAAGCTTAAAGTCCCGGTTATTTGTGTAATTATCGGTGAAGGAGCCAGCGGTGGTGCTATTGGGATTGGTGTTGGAAATAGAATTTTAATGCTCGAAAACTCATGGTATTCGGTTATTTCACCAGAGAGCTGTTCATCCATTTTATGGAGAAGCTGGGATTATAAAGAACAGGCAGCTGAAGCACTGAAACTTACAGCTCCCGATCTTATAGATGTTGGCGTTATTGATCGTGTTGTGGAAGAACCTATTGGTGGGGCGCATCACAATCCTGAGCAGATGTCAGATGCATTAAAAGCTGCAATCATCCAGGAATTGAAAGCGCTTACAGAACTCTCACCTGAAGAGCTGGTCGAGAGCCGTATCCAGAAGTTTGCTCAAATGGGATCCTGGATGGAAGTAGAGCCGGTTGGGGAGGAGTAAGCCAGTTGTGCAAGCTCAAAGCTCAGGACCGGTTTTTAAGAATTATATCAGGGTGAAATATGCCGACACCGATAAAATGCAGTATGTCTATTACGGTCGGTATTACGAGTATTTCGAAGCAGCCAGGAATGAAATGCTTCGGGAGATTGGATTTGAGTATAAACAACTCGAAGCGTTAGGTATAATGCTACCAGTTGTTGCCTCCCATGCCGAATACAACCAGCCGGCACACTACGACGATTTACTGGAAATTCGAACCCGTGTAACGGCTGTAGAAAATGTCCGGATAACGATAAGTTATGAAGTGGTCAGGAAAGACGAGAGCAAAGTTCTGGTGAAAGGATATACCATTCATGCGTTTATAAATGAACATGGAAGGCCAAAACGGCCGCCTGAAGCCTTCAGGGAAGCTCTTATTAAAGCAGGAATTGTGTAAGGGTTTGGAGAAAGTTAAAAAAAAGCCGGCTTTAAGCCGGCTTTTTTCCTTTTAGAGAGGTGTTACTTGATTTCCCAAGTTGTATTTCCTTCAAAGAGTTTTCTAAGATCTGCATCTTTTTTAGATTTTGCTACATTGATTTGTTCAACAGTAGCATCTTCATAGGTGAAGCGATCTTCAACATAAAAAACACCCAAAGGTCTTGGTAAGGTCATATTTTCAGATGGTATTTCATACATCCGGGTAAGGATGGATGCTTTGATGTAATCGTTTTCATCATGGATCCAGAGATCATCTTTAGATACATTTGGATCATTCAGATCAACGGAAACAGGTTTATGACCATCCAATTTAACGCCTCTATCATTGTTTTCTCCATAAACCATTGGTTGGCCATGTTCAACATAAATAGTAGAGTTTGATTTTGTATCACGATCTGTAAAGATTGTGAATGCACCATCATTGAAAATCGGACAATTCTGATAGATTTCAAGAACTGATGTTCCATGATGTTTATCAGCCCGTTCGAGCAAGGTGCGCATATGAGCAGGATTACGGTCAATGCCTCTGGCAAAGAAAGTTCCGCCACTACCCAGGCAGATAGAGCCGGTGTTGACCGGATGCTCAACAGTACCCATTGGAGTGGTAACGGTTTTCTGACCAACCTGAGATGTTGGCGAGAACTGACCCTTGGTTAAACCATAGATTTCATTGTTAAGTAAAATCATATTGATATCCAGGTTACGGCGAATCATCTGCAATGTATGGTTTAACCCAATCGCAAGCGCATCACCATCACCGGTAGCTACCCAAACGCTTAAATCAGGACGAGCAACTTTGAGGCCTTCGGCCAGTACAGCAGCACGACCATGAATACCGTGAATACCATAAGTATCCATGTAGTATGGCAGCCTTGAAGAGCACCCGATACCTGAAATAAAGGCTAAATCTTCGCGTTTATGGCCAAGTTCAGCCAAAACCGTATGAATTTGTTTTAATACGGATAGATCGCCACAACCAGCACACCATTTTGGTTCCTGATCTGAGGCATAATCGGAAGGTTTTAACTTCCCTTGTTCTAAATCTTTATTAGGTAATTCTGTCATTTTATGCCTCCTGTTTAGATAGTTCTACAATTTTATTTTTGATTTCAATAGCACGGAAAGGCAAGCCCTGAATTTTTGTCTGAGATTCAGCTGGAATCAGGTACTTGTCACGAATAAAGTGAACCAGCTGTCCGTTGTTATTCTCAGGGATCAAGACCTTATCGTAATTGTTAAGTATTTCACCAAGGTTACGAGGGAATGGATTAATGTAACGCAAGTGAGCATGAGCCACATCATAACCTTCGGCCAATGCTTCTTCTACAGCCATGCGGATAGCGCCGTAGGTTGAGCCCCAACCCAAAACAAGTAGTTTTCCTTTTTCAGGACCATTATCGATTTCCTGAAGTGGCAAACGTTCGGCAAGCTTTGCAACTTTTTCCGCACGAATCTTGGTCATTAATTCATGATTTTCAGGATCGTGAGATACATTACCTTTTTCATGTTCTTTCTCCAGGCCACCAACACGATGTTGAATGCCCGGTGTGCCAGGTTTAGCCCATTCACGAGAGAGTACTTCGTTTCTCTTGTATGGTAAATACGGTTCATCACCTGGTTTGCGAGGTTTGGAGAACTCAACATTAATCTCAGGTAAATCATCCGGGTTAGGAATTAACCATGGCTCAGAACTGAATGCCAGGTAACCGTCTGTTAAGCAAATAACCGGAGACATAATTTCCAGGGCAATACGAGCAGCTTCATAAGTGGTATCGAAGCAGTCTGTAGCAGAGCGAGCGGCAATAACCGGTAAAGGAGCATCACCATGGCGTCCATGCATAGCAATAAACAAGTCGGACTGCTCGGGTTTGGTAGGCAATCCGGTAGAAGGTCCGCCACGCTGTACATTAATGACAACTAAAGGAAGTTCCAGAATCAAGGCCAGGCCCAAACCTTCTGCTTTTAGTGCAAGACCAGGACCCGAAGTGTTGGTTGCAGCCAGCGCACCACCATAAGCAGCGCCAATACTTGTACAAACACCACCAATTTCATCTTCAGCCTGGAATGTTTTTACGCCAAAATGCTTGTGAAGAGCCAGTTCCGCCAGGATTTCTGTGGCGGGTGTAATTGGGTAAGAGCCAAGGAATAATTCAAGACCTGCTTTTTGTGCAGCAGCAGTCAAGCCCATGGCACTGGCCACGTTACCAGTAATGTGACGATATTTACCCGGTTTCATTTTAGCCGGTTTTATATCGTAACGGCCATTGAACAATTCGCAGGTTTCGCCATAATAGTAGCCGGCTTTAATGACCCGAATATTGGCATCTGCAATTTCAGGCTTATTTTTAAACTTCTGTTTTAAAGATTTTTCTGTAGTTTCAACAGGAAGGTTGTAGAGCCAGTAAAGCAGACCTAAAACATACATGTTTTTGCTTCGGTCGATAACTCTTGGGCTCATACCTGAGTCGGCAAGTGCGGCACGGGTTTGTTTGATGACATTAACTTCAATGACTTCGTACTCACCTAAACTGCCATCAATTAATGGGTTTTCCCCTTCGGCATACCCGGCCAGTTTTAAATTTTTTGAATCAAAATTGTCGACGTTGGCAATGATCATGCCGCCTTTTTTCAGGAACTGTAATTTTGATTTTAACGCTGCAGCGTTCATAGCTACCAGTACATCGAACAGGTCGCCCGGTGTATAAACCGCGTTACTGCCAAACTGCATCTGGAAGCCGGATACACCCGAAATTGTACCGGCAGGGGCACGAATTTCAGATGGGAAATTTGGAAACGTGTTCAGATCGTGTCCAAATTCGGCCGAAGTTGCAGCAAACTGGTTACCGGTTAGCTGCATACCATCACCTGAATCACCTGCAAAAAGAATGGAAACCGCTTCTTTTTCAAGTGTTTCAGGAGAAGGATTATTGGTATCGTTGTCGGATTTTTCAATCATCTTGATTTATTCCTCCATTTGTTTTATTAAAAAATCACTACTGCTAAAAAAACGAATGAAAAATCAGCCGCTTGTTCAGCAATACCAACCTTTGCTGTTAAATCAATAACGAATGACACGCGTTCATTCGTTATTGATTTAATGGCTTAGTTAGGTGGCGTAGTGTGTGAATGAGTTAGAGCAAAGATCGATGGCATACTAAGATGCGTCACTACGTGAGTGATTGTTACTACCGTTAACTTGAGGTGATTGTAAAGAATTCTGTTTCGCCTCTTCAATAAGAAATGCTTTCCAATCTTCCTCTAATTTAATGGGGCAATCATCAATAAAGTCGCAAATCTGGCAGTGGGATTTACTATACAATTGTTCCATCCAACATCCAGTTTCACTCTTGGGAACTTCATCGATAAAATTGGGATTTCCAGCAAGAATTCTTTCACTAATTTCAGTAAGTTCCTTTAGGTATCTATGCTTACGCTCTTCTTCAATTAACTTGGTCAGATAACTTTCATCGTAAGAGTAATGCCCAACAACACCCTTAAAAAGCTTACGAAATAATGACATACGACACTCCTTCCCCGGGAAAATCCATTAGTATCTATTTCGATAAAATAATACAACTTAGTAAAAATCCAATAGGGGATAAAAAATGTACGACCCTATTTTGGTTGCTTATTATTACCCCCTCAAATTCAGTAAATTCTTTACTCAGGAATTTTCATTTTCAACTGATGAATCTTCTGAGCGTGATGAATGCGCCGGCCAGAATTTAATTTCCAGATAGCCATCCACAAAGTTACCTTCTTTCGGATCCAAGGCTGCCAAAGAATCGGGTAGAACAATTTCTCGGGTTCTGCGGCCAATTTTTAAAATCAACGTAGAGCCAATTCGATTCAGTACCAGTTCTTCGGTAGGTGCAAAAGGCAATTTGACTCTCAAAACTGTACCATCAGGTGCATAATGAATAGATATTGGCCGCTCATCATAATACAATTGTGATGGATCCTGATTCTCACCATAAAGCAATTTGCCAAGCTCTCTAAGATCATCAATGCCATTGATTTCCTGTTTAAATAAGGGCACATTAAAGGCCGGCATTGGGGCAAAATCTTCTTTGATCGTTTTTAAATATCCTTGTTGAGACTCGTACCAGTCTTCCAGGTATCCTTCTTTTGCATTTTCCGGAATAACTTTATTGACAATAGCCGCATCGACGCGCATGCCATACAGGTTGAGGTAAGTAAGAGCACGACGGGATTCGGCAATGACCATTTTTTCAGGATTCATAACCAGGCGTGCCGATGTAACCGCTTTTTCATCGAGGATCTGGCGGATATCGTTTAAGCGATCCAGGGAGCGATCCCATAAAGCCACCACATCTTCAGGGGCTACAAACTGGTCTAATCCGGGAGCCATTTTTGAAATAGGACGAAGCAGTGGCGCAGTGATATATTTTTCAAGAACCCGGGTTACTTTCAATATCCAGGCCAGTACTTCTGGCAGGGTTAACAGGCGAAGACTTTCACCGGTTGGGGCCATATCTACGATAACCACATCATAATCAGTTTTACCATAGAATTCTCTAAGGCGAATAAGGCTGAACAGTTCATCCATACCGGGAATAGAGGCAAGCTCTCCGGCAATCTGGGCATCAGCACCCAGTGAGATCAGAAAGTTGGCTAAAAATTCTCTAATTTTCCCCCAATACTCATTGAGCTCTATATAGGGATCAATTTCTATGGCATCAAGATTCTCCTGCACATTTGTAATCTGGGCAGAGAGGGGAACACCCATACAATCTGAAAGACTATGGGCCGGATCGGTTGACATGATAACCGTTTTATGGCCATACTCTGCAGATAAAACAGCCGTTGCTGCAGCTGTGCTGGTTTTACCTACACCACCTTTACCCGTGAAAAAAATAATTCTCATCTATCTAAGGGTTAATTAAAAAATAATTTCAATTATTGTTGCTCTACCCTAACCCAGTACCTAAAACCATGATTGGAGACAAATTATGCGGGGAAATGCCAATAAGATTTAGATATACTAAAGTGAGGATCGTTTAGAAAGAGCATTGTAAGAAACCAATGCAAGATGAGAAAAAGAATGGGAAATATAAAACACAAAAAAAAAGGCTTGCTGAATCGCTCCAGCAAGCCCACCCTTATCACCCGAAACAAAACACAAAAGAACATTTTCTGATATATATAGTTTCAAATACCGTGCCATAATTGCATACCTTTACATTATCTCGCTTTATTTTTTCATATGTTAAGTTTCGGTTACGCAATGTAACAGGTGATTACTTTTTGTAGTAATACTCTTAAGGATAAATACCCCTTAGCTTGAGTGTACTCGATACTTTATCAATAGCATAGATGTATGCCCCGATGCGAAGCGATTGATTGAATTTTTCAGACGATTCATAAACACGATCAAAAGCACTTTCCATGGCATTCTGCAAATTTTTATTAACCCGGTCCAGCGACCAGAAAAAACCCTGGCGATCCTGCACCCACTCAAAATAGGAAACGGTTACACCACCGGCATTGGCCAGAATATCCGGGACAACCATAATATTACGTTCGTTTAAAATTTCATCAGCTTCTGTTGTGGTTGGCCCGTTAGCCCCTTCAACAACCAGTTTACAATTGAGCTTATGGGCGTTATGAGAGCTGATTTGATCTTCTTTTGCTGCAGGAACCAGAACATCGCAGTGTTGTTCCAGTAGTTCCTCGTTGCTGATGGCCTCTGCGCCTTCTAACCCTGTAAGCACTTTGTTCTTTTTATTATGCTCAATGGCTTTAGTAATATCAATGCCATTTGGGTTGTAATAGCCGCCTGTGATATCGCTAATACCTACTATCTTACATCCCTGCTCTTCGAGCAAATTTGCCGATACCGAACCCACATTGCCAAAGCCTTGCACAATTACTTTTGCTCCGTAAGGTGAAAGGTGAAGATTTGTGAGGGCACGCATGGTAACAATCATCACCCCGCGACCAGTAGCTTCCAGACGACCTAAAGATCCACCCAAAATAACCGGCTTTCCGGTTACCACCGCCGTTTCGGTACAATTGACATGTTTTGAATATGTATCCATAATCCAGGCCATGATCTGTTCATTGGTGTTCATGTCCGGTGCAGGGATATCTCGTTCCGGCCCAAATGTATCAATCAGGTTAGCTGTATAGCTTCTCGTGATTTTTTCAAGCTGTTTTGGGTTGAGCTTTCTGGGGTCGCATCGCACGGCTCCTTTTGCTCCCCCAAAGGGTAATCCCAGAATAGCGCATTTCCAGGTCATCCAAGCTGCCAGAGCTTTAACCTCATCAAGGGTCACATCGGGGGCAAAACGAATACCACCTTTGGAGGGGCCAAGTGTTACATCGTGAATAACCCGGTAGCCTTCAAAAACCTGGATATCGCCGTCATCCATTTGTATGGGGACCGATACAATAATTTGATAAGCAGGTGCTTTCAGATAATTATAGATTCCTTCTTCAAGATTTAAGAGTTCGGCAGCGATATTAAATCGCTCCATCATTTCTTCAAAGGGATTTTCTGTGTTTAATTTTGGAGAGGCTTCTTCATAGACGGCTTTTGAATAGGCGGTATATTTTCTGTTGGGCATAGCAACTCCCTTGATAGGTTAATCAAAAAAAACTTCTTTAAAAGTTACGATGAAACCAATCTTAAAGGAAACAGATGTCTGTGAAAGTTTAAAATATTCACATTGCCTGATTAAATCTTTGTCTTTTTATTGCGGACCTTATTCTATATTGTATCAAAAGCAGGCCTTTATATTTAAAATCCTACTGCCATGAACCCCATTTGTATAAACAATTACTGTTTCGACCGAATATCTCTCTGGATCCAGTATTCTCCCTCAATGCCAAGTTTTGTTGAAGTTGCTATTGAGGTTTTTTATCCCAAGAACCTCCTTGCCAATGGACTGGTAATGTTCAACCATGGGTTTTTAATCGGGGATGATCTCCTGTTTTATCCTAAAAAAGTCCTGGGGGCACTTTTGAACGATAACCCGCTTTTCAGCAAAAATCCATCCAGGTATTACAATTACACCGAGGCAATTGTAGAACAAAATTGGGCCATGGCCTTTATAACAGCTTCCCATATTGAGTCCCAATTTGTGCCATGGACAGATTTTGGAGGTAATCCAAGAGTGGGCCAGGAAGCTTATGCGGCGGCTTCTTACCTGGTTAAATACGGCGCCACAAATTATTTTAAGAATAAGGCAGCCGTGGAAAAATCAAAATTTTTGAGTTCCAATAATGTCTTGTTTGCCGGCCATTCGGTTGGCGGGGCTCATGCTCAGGCTGCAGCAGTGGGATTTGATGAACTGGTGAACCTGGGAGATACTAGCCGTTTTACTTTCGATCCGATCATATACAGCCGTGAGGCAGTTCCTGCCAAAACCGACACAATGTCTTCCTGGTCCGAATCACATCGGGCAAACCCGGTTGGCTTATTGCAACTCTCTCCCGTAGATATGACCAACGCATTCCTTCAGTTCGGCATGGCTCCTTACCGGGAGGTTTTGTCAAAATCATCTATTCCGAATTTAATGATCGTGGGTGAGTGCGATTGTGCGGCCCTTGATAATTCCAACCCGCCTGCATGGTCAGATCAGCCAGATATTTCAACTGAATTTTCTCAAATGGCGCCCGATAACAGTCAATCATGGGCGGTTATGGCCCGGGTAAAAAAAGGAAGCCATTGCGGGTATTTAACAGTGGAAAATAAGTTATGCAATCAGGCCGATAATCAATCTTTTTGCAAGCGTTGTCCCGGCCAGGAGGTATATAGCTCAAACGGGCCTGAAACCCGTTTCACAACTCAGTTGCTTAAACAGTTTATTTCGATCTATCCAGATAAGGCGCCGTTTAATCAAGGATTTTGCGACTGGCTAAAAAGCCCATGTTTAACCTGGTTAAACAAGCCAAAACCCGGCGGATTTGTTGATCTGCTGCCATTTTCTCCAAATACTTACATAGACTATGCCGATCCATCCAGGTGCCCATAAGCGTAATCAGGAATCCGGTGCCGAGCCATGCAGGCGATCAATTTCATCCTGTATTTCAATATCCTGGTAGGCATTGCGATCAACAAAATTGCGTATGATGGGATCTCTGGATTGCTGAAGCTCTTCGGGTGTACCTTCGAAATAGATCTTGCCATTATGCATCATTGCTACCCGGTTGGCCACTTTCAGAACGCTTTGCATGTCGTGAGTAACCACTACGGATGTCACATTTAAACGGTCTGCCAGGGTTTTAATGAGCTGATCAATGGAGTCGGACATGATAGGATCGAGTCCCGTTGTCGGTTCATCGTAAAAAATATACGAGGGATTGGTTGCCAGTGCGCGTGCTAGTCCTACCCGCTTGCGCATTCCACCCGAGAGCTCCGAAGGTTTTAAATGTTCAATGCCGGGCAACTCCACCTGGGAGAGTTTTTCAGCCACAATTTTATCAATCTCTTTCTTGGAAAGGGTGTAGTTTTCTTTCAGGGCGATCCCGACATTTTCACCAACAGTTAAAGAATCGAAAAGGGCGGCACCCTGAAACAGCATACCAAACTTTTTTCGGATACGGTACAACTCTTCTTGCGACATCTTTGTGATGTTTTCTCCATCAATTTCAACATGTCCCTGATCTGGGGTCAGTAATCCCACAATATGTTTCAGGCAGACCGACTTGCCGCAGCCGCTTCTACCGATAATGACCATGGTTTTACCTGTTTCAATGGATAACTCAACACCTTGTAGCACTGGTTTTGAACCAAAGGATTTATGGAGCGAGTGGATGCTGATCATGAAAAAAATGTTTAAATGCCTTTGGGTTTAAAATAGTACGGGATTGGTGAATTGCCGAATATGGTGATCTTATTTTACACTAACCGGTAATCCTGAAACCATGAGCGTTACCGAATTGGCCATTTTGGCTATATGCTGGTTCATCCATCCCTGCAAGTCGGCAAAGCGGCGTACGGAGGGCGACTCTGGAATGACGCCCATGCCAATTTCATTGGAAATAACGATTAACACACACTCTTGTTTAGCGAGGCTATCAAACTCAGTGGTAGCTACTTGAAGGGCTTTTTCTGCATCAAATCCGGCATCGTTAAAAATATTGGTCAGCCAAAGGGTGATACAATCCAGCACAACCACCTGGTTTTGGAGGTTCAATCGGCTCAAATGCAGGTCTTCTTCCAAAGTTGTCCATTCTGGTCCGCGGTCGGCCTGGTGGCGTTGGATCCGTTTTTTGTGCTCATCATCCCAAATTCGGGAGGTGGCCAGGTATGTGGGATGTTCAGAAAGGGATAGTGCCAGGTTTTGGGCATAGCAGCTTTTACCGGATCGTTGGCCACCGGTTATAAAATACAGACTCTTCATTTGTGGGTATTGGATTGGGATAATCGAATGGCCAGCGCCTTAGCCTTATTTCGATTGGGTTTGATGGAAACGCCAAATAGCTCATCGGGCATGGTTAAAATGGTATCGGGGATTTTATAACGGGCAATAGTCTCTGAAAGCTCCCCTTTTAGCTGATCTGAATTGAGCTCAACATCAGGCTGCATGGCAACAAACGCAAACGGTCGGTAACCAAATTCGGGGTGTGGTACCGGCACCACAACAGCTTCAATAACCTGATTGCAGTTTTTTATGGCCTGTTCAACTTCTTCGGGCTGAATGTTTTCACCTCCCGAAATAAAAAGATTGTCTTTGCGTCCAAGGACAACCAGTCTGTTTTTTTCGTCGAAACAACCTAAGTCGCCTGTGGCATACCAACCGTCCTTATCGCATGAAGAACCAGCATCTGAAGTTTGGATCAACTGGTGAAACAGCGTTTTGCCTTTGACCAGAATTTCACCCTCTTCCGAAAGCCGAAGCTCCCGATATGGCAAGAGAAAACCCGAAGTGGCCAGATCATCTTTATCTATCGATTGTGTGGTGGTGATTTGCGATGCCATTTCTGTTGAGCCATAACTACAGAAAATTCTTAGATTATGATCCAGCGATCGTTCAATTAAGTTGGCGGCTACAGCACTTCCTCCTAAAAGTATGGCTTTTAAAGGTGTTAATTTTTTTAAGGTATCAGGATAACTCAGGCATCGATAGAGCTGGGTAGATACCATGGAAACATGGCTAAAGTTGAGTTTAACCAGGTTTTCTGTAAAGCTAAGTTTTGGATCCGGCACTACCACAGCAGCCCCTGCTAAGAGCGAGCGAAAGAGGATACTCAAACCACCCACATGAAAGAGTGGCAGCGAAAGCAGCCACCTGTCGGTTTCATTTAAACAGATATTTGTATTGGAGCCTTTTGCGCTCCAAAGATGTGCCGAAAGCAAGTGCAACACGGCTTTGGGCTGACCGGATGTGCCGGATGTAAAAATCAGGGTGGCCGGTTGATTTTCACCGGGATATTCCGGAAGCGAAACAGGGTCTTGCGGCGTTGATAAGCGGGTAAAGTCTAAACATTTTGTGTTTAAACGGGATGAGACGCGTGATTTGTAAGAATCTGATGCCCAAATCCATTCAGCTTCTATCAAGTCCAGTTGTTGCTCCCACTCGGAAGTATGAAGTCTTGTGTTTAAGGGTGCTGCAATTGCTCCCAACCGAAAAATTGCCAGCAGCATTACCAAAAAGTCCAGAGAGGTGTCACTCAAAAGCACTACCTTAGTGCCTTTCTTAATACCAAGACATTTCAGGGAACCGGCGATCTGGGTAACTTGAATGAGAAGCTCAGAATAAGTTATTTGCTCGGAGGGAAGCTTGATTGCTGTATGATATGGACATTTTCTGGCAGCGGTTTCAAGAAAAAAAACACTCATAAAGTCAGTTCCCGGAGCTCATTAAACAGGATATTTGGCCGGATGAGCTGAGCATGAGAGACTTCAGCCATTCCTTGCGAAACAGTAAAGGGCGGTTTAATTATATCGGATGTTAAATACGATATCGTATCCAGACCGGACGCATTTACGCTTGATGTGCCAAGGTTTGCCAGCCAGGCATAGAACCGATGGGTTAAGCCGGTTTCGAAGGCGCTGGTGATTACACATTTAATGTTGTAACGCAGGGCAAAGTCTCTGAGGGAAAAAGTGTGGCTCAGGTTGCCCAGTACGGACGGTTTTATGATAAACGCCGCTGATTTTGAAAAAGGGAGTTTTTTAAGCTGGTTTTTATGTTCGGCCAGAGTTTCATCCAGAGCGACTGGTAAATCGGTTTCGCGTTGAAATTTTGTGAGATCATCGGGATTATTGACCGGTTCTTCGATATACTCGATATTTTCCGTTGAAATCCCTTTGGCAAACGCCAATGCGGTTTCATATGGCCATAACCGATTGGCATCGAGGCGCAATCTGAGTTTTTCACCCCCGATATGTTGGAGCCGTTTTACACATTCCAGGTCATTTTCCAGCGACTGTCGCCCGACTTTCATTTTAATGGTCTGGTACCCTTGCTCTAAAAGTTCGGCTGCCTGATCTTCAATGATCGCCATATCTGCTTCTAAGAGGGCATTCACAGGCACGGAGATTGTTTGGGATGAACTAAATGTGGAATCAATCAGGTCGGTGAGCTGTATTGAGGCCATGTCCAATCCAAAATGAACCGACGGATAAAGCTGGTAACTATCCAGCCAGTTCAGGATCAGTTCGCTGTGTGTATCGTCTTCGTAATCAAATGTTTTAGGTAGCATCAAGGGTTTAATGGATCGTAACTGCTGGATGCAATCTTCCAGCGACTCTTTATGCAACCCTTCCAGCGGTGCGATTTCACCATAGCCGGTATTACCTTCATTGGTTTCCAGAGCAACGATAAGGCCTTGCCGGTACTGCAAAGCCTGTCCGGTTACTTTTAGAGGCGATTTAAACGGGATCTTGTATTGAAACGCCCGTATATTTTTGATAATCACGGTCGCTTTGGAAATTTAGAGAAGTCCGGTTTGCGTTTTTCTACAAAGGCATTTCGACCCTCCTGGGCTTCTTCGCTCAAATAATAAAGCAAAGTAGCATTGCCGGCCAGTTCCTGCAAGCCGGCCTGACCATCACAGTCGGCATTCAGTGCAGATTTAATACAACGAATAGCCAGAGGAGATTTTTCAAGGATTTCCCTGCACCATTGCACGGTTTCGGATTCCAACTGATCGTAAGGGACAACAGTATTTACAAGACCCATATCCAGGGCTTGTTGTGCATTGTATTGGCGGCATAAATACCAAATTTCACGGGCTTTTTTCTGCCCAACCAAACGGGCCATGTAACTGGCGCCGTAACCCCCATCAAAGGAGCCGACTTTAGGTCCGGTTTGTCCAAAAATGGCATTGTCGGCAGCTATGGTCAGATCGCACATCATGTGAAGCACATGGCCACCACCAATAGCATAACCGGCTACCATGGCAATTACGGGTTTGGGACAGGTTCGGATATCACGCTGGAAATCCAGGACGTTCAATCTGTCTACACCATGGCCATCGTCGTAGCCGGCATCACCGCGTATTTTTTGGTCGCCGCCTGAACAGAATGCCTTTTCACCGGCACCGGTCAGGATAATCACACCGATTTCCTGATCGTCGCGTGCGTTATCAAGGGCTTTCATCATTTCCGAAACGGTAAGCGGACGAAACGCATTACGCCGTTCAGGGCGATTAATGGTGATTTTGGCGATCCCTTCAGCTTTTTCGTAGATAATATCTGTAAAGTCTCCAGATTTAATCCAGTTGATATCACTCATAAGACTTAATGTTTAAAGAAAAAATTGGTAAAGATGGTTAAGAAATTCTGCTTCATTTTCAACATGAACCAGGTGACCGGCTCGACTCACTATCTTAGTGTTGATCAGTTCAGAGCTTTCTGACATTTCCCGCCCGATGCGGATAAACTTTTCGTCTTTTTCACCTGCCAGAACCAATACCGGTATTTTGAGCTCAGAAAGATGTGTCCATAAGGATGGTTGCACACCTGTGCCCATATTTTCCAAAACCAGAGCCAGCTGTCCGGGATTGTTCTGAAGTCGTTTTTGAAATAACGTTGAAAATGATGGCGATACTTTTAAAGATCTGAATAAAGGTTGATTATACCAATTTTCCAGAAATTTTGAAAAGCTACTCCTTTTGAGTTTCAGGGCCAACTGCTCATCATGGGCTTTCCTGGTCAGTTGCTCCCCGGTGGTTTTTAAACCCGGAGATGAAGATTCCAGCATGCAGCGCGTAAATGTATCGGCATAATGAAGGGCCATGTAAAGGGCCAGTCTTCCGCCCATGGAATAGCCTGTCAGGTAAGCCTGACTGTATCCTAATTCATGAACCAGCTTCGTGAGAGCATCAGCAATACTGGCCATGGAAAAGTGCGATGCTTCTAAAGAAGAAACACGGGTATGCCCATGGCCGGGTAAATCAATACAGAGCGTTGAAAAGTCGGGGTATAAGTGCCGGCAGACGTCTGTCCAGTCATCAGCAGAGCCTAAAAATCCGTGTAGAAAGCAGATCAATGGTTTGCCTTCCCGGTGGTGGTGGCTTACATGAAAGCTGTAGCCATTAATCCGGATAGTCATACTCTTGCAGTTGTTCGATTACTTTGGTATAGAGCTCTTTGTGGGCGTTAAAATTTGCTGTTGTTTGGGTTCGAATTTCTATCAACGTGCTTTTGGAAGCATGTTGTGCCTGGTTATAAACTTTAACAAACGATGCATTGGATTTTGGACAGGCGTATTCAAGTCCTGCAAGACCCGCAATGGACTGAAAATCCTGCTCATGTGGTGTCTCGAAATATTCATTAAAAATGTCCTTTTCTGTTGAAATGGGCAGGAATGAAAAAATCCCACCACCACCATTGTTGATCACGATCAGTGTTAATGGCAGATCAGAATTGCGCAAGTGATAGATGGCATTCATATCGTGCATGAACGACAGATCACCAATCACAAGCGTGGTTGGCTTTTTAACGCCGTGCATAAAACCAATGGCCGAGGAAATGATGCCATCAATGCCGCTTGCCCCGCGGTTAGTTGCTGTTTGAACCCTGTTCTCCCGTGATACTCCAAACATATCCATATCACGGATCGGCATGCTGTTAGAGAGGAACAATGCCTGCCCGGGTGTTTGATGCCCCGAAACCAGATAAGGCAGAGATCGCTCATCAACCGGGGAGTGATCGCTGAATGATTCTTTCAGCATAAACGAAACCATCTCAGATAATTCTGCAAGCCACTTAGGCGAATCCACAATGCCGGGGTTGATCTTTTCAGTGAACATCTCACAAAATGGCTGGTTCGACCATTGGATGCTGCGAGAAAACTGATGGAACGCATCGTAGCGGTATGGGTGATCTTTTACCAGGAATTTTTTGCAATCCCGGATTTTGGCCACATGCTGCTGAATGCGCCTGGAAACCATCGGCCCGCCAATATGAAGATAGACATCAGGTCTGAAGCGTCCTGAAAAAACATCTGAGAGCAATAGCAGATCCAGGTGCGCAAGATGATTTTTAAATGAACTTAAACGCAATCCCGATGAGATATCGGCATAGAACGGTACATTTAAGACCTTGCATAAACCTGATACCAGTTCAATATCGTTTTGGCTATTTAAAGTGCCAATAGTGATAAAGGGTTGACGTGCCTTTTTGAAAGCTTCTTGCAACTCATTGAGAAATGGTGATCCGGACGTGGTTTGAGGGTTTGTGGCTAATGCTTCAGGAGCCGTGTATATCGTGTATGGCTTCTGATCAGACAACCATGGTTTCAGACTCTCTTGCTTGAGCTCCCCGGCATTAACAGGCTCCGGTGTTAGTGGCTCACGAAACATGCAATTCAGATGAACTGGCCCGGAGGGTGAAGCGGTAGCTTGATAAATGGCTTGATCAACGGTAGTCAGTACCATTTCGGGTGGTATGTCCCGGGTTGGGCAGGGCATATCGAATTGCCACTTGGTGTAACTGCCAAACATACCGGGTTGATGTATGGTCTGGTTGGCACCAGTATGGCGGAGTTCCGGCGGCCGATCGGCGCTAAGGATCAGCATTGGTATTCCCGACATGCCGGCTTCGACCACGGCGGGAAAATAATTAGCCAGAGCGGTTCCGGATGTACAGATTAATGGGGCAGGCTTTCCGGTGGCTTTAGCGTAACCTAATGCGTAAAAACCTGCAGATCGCTCATCAACAAACACACGTGTTTCTGCTTTTTTGTGCCTGGCAACGGCGCTGGTTAAATACGTGGAGCGTGAGCCGGGAGAAATGCAAAAAAATGAAATGCCATGCCTGAGACATTCTTCAACAATAAGATATGCCCAAACTGAATTTATGTTTTGCATTCAGCGTGACCATTTAAACTTGGGGTTACAAAAAAACTTCCGAGCTTGTTTTCGATTTCTTCCCATTCCTCTTTCGGGTTAGAACCTTCCACAATGCCTGCTCCTGTGAATGCGTGCAGGTTTGAGCCATCTATTAAACCTGAGCGTATAGCCACGGCAAATTCAGAGTTTTCCCGTGAGATCCATCCGATTGGAGCAGCATACCACCCACGATCAAACGGCTCAAGATCGGCTATCTTGCAAAGTGCTTCAGTTTTGGGAACGCCACCAACAGCAGGTGTTGGATGAAGCCGGCCCAGCAAAGTGGCTTCTGAATGTTCAGGTTTCAGCAGGGCTGTATATTTTGAATGCAGGTGTTGAACCCGGGCCAGTTTCAGGATATTCCGCTTTTTTTGCAGAGCTACAGATGAGCAGGTGCTATTGAGCGTTGTTTTAATACTTTCACACACAAAATCATGCTCACGGACATCTTTATCCGAAGTGAGTAATTCATTGGCCAGCAATTGATCTTCATCATGGGTTTTGCCGCGTAACCTTGTTCCGGCTATGGCTTCTGTATAAACCATGTCACCCTCCCTTTTGTAGAGGCGTTCAGGGCTGGCGCCGATAAACCCTAATGAATGCTTGAATTTTATATAGAAATGAAAGGCATTAACAACCACCGATTTGAGGTGTTTTAACAATGAAACCGGATCTATGGGCTCCGGGTACTGAAGGCTGGTTTTTCGGGCCAGAACGATCTTTTCAAGCGGGGTATCTTTAAAAACATCCAACGACTCGTTGATCATCTGTTTCCACTGGTCATAATTCGGTACATCTGTCCGGTTCATAACCGGTAAAGGTTGGGTTTGATCGGATGAAGCTGTTAAAAAAAGATTCTTTAAAGAATTCAGGGTAAAGTCTGCTTTCTTATCAAGATAACTGGCTGAATGAAGCAACATGTGCGAGATAAATACAGTGCCTTCAGGAGATTTTCTCACTTCAAGATGCGGAAGGATAAACTGGTAAGATCCAAAACCATTCCAGATGTTATCGGCCGGAGTGGTATGATTAAATTTGAACCCGCCATAATATCGTGTGTCGCCGGATAGGTTTTCAAGCCTTGAATATAAAGACGAGATCACATCCTGATAATCAAAATAGCCATCACCAGATAACCGATCTACATCACCAAAAGCCAAAACTTCGTTTTTGTCTTCACGATCACTCCAGTATATGGTGCAGGGTTGATTCGAATTAAAATGAAAGCTCGATAAGATGTTGAAAGAATGCAGGTTTAAAGTAAATGAAACCAATGTGGGTGATGTTATGGATGAACGCAATGTGGATTTGTGTTCTTCAATCAGAGTTGTTAAAGCCTCTGTGACATTATCTATATGAAAAACCGCTTTTTTTTCAATAGATATATGTTGAAATGAAGTCATTGAAAGTTGATATCTCATTTAAAAAGCAAGCGCTCATCAGCATTTGTAAGCAAGCATAATAGAAAAAATTTATGATTTCTTCCAACTGATTCTCCAACAAAGAATCAAATGCTGCTCTTTTAATAATAGCGGCATTATTAACCTAAAGTATTGCATATTAACGGTTCTGAATTCCAAAACGTTGAAATCATTCCTGTCTTACTATGAAAAGCACGTTATCAAAGAAAAAAACCGACTTTTTGATCAAACACTTTATTGATATTTTTCAGAACCTTTATTCCATCTCAAAACCTTCAGATCTTCTTTTATCCAGGTATTTTTCTGAACACAAATATTTAGGAAGCTCAGACAGAAGAAACTTAAGCCAGGCCATATTCCAACTCTTACGTGAGGAGCTATCGTTTAAAACAGTAATCCGCTTATTGCCGGATTTTAAAGCCAGGAATACCGTTAAAACGGCTCACGCAATTGTGTATTTATTTGCCAGAAAAGAGAAATTGTTTGAAGCCGGGCCGGAAGCGTGGCTGGAGCATTTAAAGCTAAAACCCGCTGTATGTAGTGAATTGTGGCAGGCTTATAAAGATTTTCAGGCTGAGCAGCTTGCAGGCGGAACGGCCACCCAATTAGGGTTTAAATATGCTATGCCGGAATGGATGGTCGAGGCACTATTAAAGGACTTTAAAGCTGATCAGCTTGAAACATTATTTTATGCACTCAATCAACCGGCACCCGTGGTATTAAGGGCCAACGAATTAAAGGTATCAGCAAAAAAGCTCAGGGCTATGCTCGAACAAGAAGGTATTCCGACAACTTATGGCCGGTTATCTCCCCATGCTTTGATTTGTGACGACCGTCCCCGGGTATTTCAAACAAATGCGTTTAAAGAAGGATTGTGCGAGGTTCAGGATGAAGGAAGCCAGGTAATTTCATTGCTTTTGAATCCAAAACCCAAAGAAAAAATACTCGACGCATGTGCAGGTGGCGGAGGAAAAACGTTACATCTCGGAACTTTAATGAACGGAAAGGGTAATGTCTATGCCTACGAGGTAAACATGAAGCGGTTTGGAAATATTTCAGAGCGAACGAAACGATCCGGACTTCAAAACGTGCAGTTGCTTAAAAACCCGGAGCGGTTGGCCAAAGCCACTGACTTTACCAAGGGTGGGTATGATGCAATATTAATTGATGCCCCTTGCAGCGGATCGGGAACCCTGAGACGAAACCCGGATATTAAAAAACGTCTGACTCCTGAGTCTGTAAAACGCTTGCACGACCAGCAAACAGAGATACTCAGAACTTATGGGACAATGTTAAAACCAGGCGGGCGATTGGTTTATGCTACCTGTTCACTGTTGCGGGAGGAAAATCAGGACAGTGTTGAGTGTTTTGTTAAAGCTCATCCCGAATTTAAGATTATGCCTATTTGTAAGGACATTCAACTAAATCCCAATCCTTTTCTAACTGAGGGTTTGAGAAAAAGGTTGGCCGACTCAAGGTACTTGCAACTCAGGCCCGACACAGACAATACCGATGGCTTTTTCGCAGCATTACTTATTAAAGTGAAACCGTAACAACTGAGTGGGTTATTTTTTTACAAATATATTTCATATCATAATCAATTATTTATTCTTGTGGGGTACTCTTATTGAAGTTTATAGCGGCCCGGTTTTTTAAATTTTACGGTTAGGTAATGAATGAATTGGATTACTCGGAAATTAAGCATGGAGAGGATGCTGTATTAAAAGCCGCACTAAAAAAGCTTGAGCACCCTCAAACTTCACACAACTCCGACCGCTCTTACAAGTACTGGTTTATCTTTAACCCGGCAGCCAACAAGGGTCGTGCAGAAAAAAAACTGAAATGGTTATCCGAAGGATTAAAGAAGTATGGTTGCGATACCGTAATCCAGATGACAACCCTGCCCAAAGAAGCCTCTCGATTTGCCTCTATTGCCAAAGCCCGCGTCGAAGTCATAATAGCTTGCGGAGGTGATGGCACTTTAAACGAAGTAATCCAGCCTTTAGCGGGTTCAGAAACAATTGTAGGGTGTTTGCCTTTTGGATCAGCCAACGATTTTTTAAAGAATTTCACGCCCGAGATCGACCCGCAACGTCACTTATCAAACCTGTTTAAATCACCGATCAAAAAGGTTGATCTTGGTAAAGTGACCTATAACACAAATAACACAAGCCAATCCCGCTATTTCCTGAATTCCTTTGGCATGGGTTTCAGCGGTCGCATTGCCAAAGTAGCCGGGGAGCTAACATGGGCTAAAGGTGATCTTTCTTATTTGATGGCATTGATGAAAGTGGCCTCCGATTTTGAAGCCCAGCGCCTTTCTTGTCGTTTGCATACCCCTGAAGGTATAATTGAGATAGACGAAGATGTCTATATGCTGTCTGTTGGAAATGGAAAAACAGAAGCCGGCAAATTTAGGATTGCCCCAAATGCCAAAATCGATGATGGTTTGCTGGATGTGTGTCTTTTGAAAAATATTTCACGCAAAGAATTGCCAAAATGGATTGGAAAATATTACAAAGGAACCCAAATTAAAGAATCTGAAGTGATTTATGCTCAGGTTTCAAAACTTGAGATAGATCTTCCAAAACCTGAGGTGTTGCACCTGGATGGTGAAGTGCTGGACAAGGTTCAAGACAGGCTAGTAATTGAAGTTTGTCCTGCCAGCCTGAATATGCTGACCTCTAACGAACAGATCTAAACCATACATGCACATTGTCCTTTTCGAAGACGAGGCCACCCGCAATTTTCATCCCTTAAATGCACTTAAACCTGTTTACGACCTCACGTGTGGATTCAAAACCCTTCGTGAGAAGTTTGAGTGCTACCTGGGTGAGCACCATGAGATCCATTTTCATACCCGCCCATACCTTAGCTGGCTTTACCAGGAGCAAAATCCAGACCGGCAGGTGAACAGAAGTTCTGAAAAAGAAGTGATTTATCTCAATGGCCGTGTGGTATGCAATCCGCAATTTGCTCAATTTATTATTGAAAACACCATTCAAAAAGATGTGGCTTATATGAATGGGGCACAGCTTGTGGCATTTCGCTGCGATCCAAGTTGCCTGCAAACCATGGATAAAACCTCTGAGGGCTCGCGCCATTACATTGGGTTAAACGCTCTACCTGGCCATTACAAATCAATGCAGATAGAGTGTGAAATGCTAACATTCCTCTGGGACCTTATTCGCTTGCTGCCATCAGAATTTAAAAACGATGCCCGGGCAATGCAGCTTATAGGGCAGCAAAACGGTCAAATTCATGATCGGGCCACACTTCTGAACCCTGAAAATATCTATGTGGCAGACTCAGCGGTAATTTCACCCGGTGCCATTCTCGACGCTTCAGATGGGGCTATTGTTGTGGATGAACATGCCAGGATTTTGCCTAATGCGGTTTTAATGGACAATGTGTATATCGGTAAACAAGCCACAGTAAAAATCGGGGCAAAAATTTATAATAATGTTTCAATCGGTCGCCAGTCCAAAGTTGGGGGCGAAGTGGAAGATTCGATTTTTGAGGCCTTCAGCAACAAACAGCACGATGGGTTCATAGGCCATTCGTATATTTCGAGTTGGTGCAATCTGGGTGCGGATACCAACAATTCGGATCTTAAAAATAATTATGGCTCAGTGCGTCTTAAGCTTAACGGCCAGGAGTTTGATACCAAGATGCAATTCCTGGGATTATTTATGGGTGAGCATTCCAAATCGGGTATAAACACCATGTTTAATACCGGTAGCATCGTCGGGGTGAGCTCAAACATCTTCGGTGCCGGGTTCCCGCCCAAATATATTGACTCTTTCGAGTGGGGCGGGGCTGCTGGTTTTAAGGTCTATCATCTTGATAAAGCCCTTGAAGTGGCCCGAACGGTTATGAAACGCCGGGGTATTGACATGAGCCATGAATATGAAGCTGTATTCAAAGAAGTGTATCGCCAGCAATTCAGCCTTTAATAAATTAGTATTTTCCACTCATGTTATTAGTAATTGACAACTACGATTCCTTTACATACAATCTTGTACAATACTTAGGCGAGCTTGGTGCTGAAGTACAGGTATTCAGAAACGACAAGATCACCTTAGAGCAGATAAGTGATCTCTCACCCGAGCGCATTGTAATTTCTCCCGGGCCGGGAACACCAAAAGATGCGGGTATTTCGGTTCAGGTGATAAAAACATTCATGTCCAGGATCCCGATCCTTGGGGTGTGTTTAGGACATCAATCCCTTGGGGAAGCGTTGGGCACAAAGATTATTCAGGCCAAAGAACTGATGCATGGAAAAACCTCACCGGTTTATCACGATGGTACCGGCCTGTTCAAGAATGTTGAAAATCCTTTTATTGCCACGCGTTATCATTCTTTGATCGTCGATCAGGAAACCCTGAGTCCCAGGTTAAGAATCAATGCATGGACAGAGGATAAAACCATCATGGGAATGGAACTGGCCAAAGAGCATGTTTATGGTGTACAATTCCATCCTGAATCCATTATGACAAAAGAAGGCAAAAAAATCCTCAATAATTTTTTATCCCTGCCTGTATGAGTAAATCCAAGAAAAAAGGCACGCTCAAAAAAACTTCTTCAAAATCCAAAACCGGAATAACTTCCCAAAATGAAGAAGCTGTAAAAAAATATGCCAAGCTCCGCGAGGAATTCTCTGAAGGCCGCGACTGGGCTGATTTTATGCAGGACGGATGGCGGGTGTTTAAGATCATGGCTGAGTTTGTAACCGGATTTGAAAAAATGGCCGAGATCGGGCCTTCCGTTACCGTATTTGGTTCGGCTCGTGTAAAACCTGATGATCCTTATTACAAAATTGCCCGGGATATGGGATGGCATTTAGCCAAGCATGATTTAGGGGTGATTACCGGTGGTGGTCCCGGTATCATGGAGGCAGCCAATAAAGGTGCCAAAGAAGCCGGTGGCGCATCAATTGGTTTTAATATCTACCTCGAGCATGAGCAATCCTCAAATCCATATATTGATCATGATAAATTGATAACCTTTAATTATTTTTTTGTTCGAAAGGTCATGTTTGTCAAATATTCCCAGGCGTTTATTGTAATGCCCGGTGGATATGGTACCCTGGATGAACTGGCCGAAGCCATGACCCTTATCCAAACAAAGAAAATTAAAGTGTTTCCGGTTATCCTGATAGGCAAAGATTATTGGGCAGATTTTGTAAAATGGATGAAAAAATCAATGATGCAGGAGAATGCTTATATTAGTCCGAACGATATGGATTATTTGTTTCTGGTAGACTCGGCCGATGAAGCTATTGACATTATTACCAGATTTTATCCTGAAGAAAAGTATATGCCAAATTTTTAATGCTGTTTACCCAGGCTTTTGACATCATTGAACCATAATAAGACTTGATATGAAACAACTTGGAATTATCGGATCGATTGCTGCAATTCTGATCATAAGTTTTGTTTTGGGTGCCGCCTCACAAAGTCTGAAGCAAAATGAAACGCCTGAACAAAAAACAGATACAACTGCCGAATTACCTGTTTTCTATTCGAACCACGAACTTGTAGATACCCTCTACTTTTGTGGTGAAGCGTTGCCTATGAACGAGCTGGATGTATTCGAACGGTTTGAGCGAGATTTTTTAATCAATGTAAACGATCGCACCCAGATCGTTATGTACCTCAAACGCGCCGGACGCTTTTTCCCATACATCGAAAAGCGGTTAGAAGAAGCCGGTTTACCCGATGATATCAAGTACCTGGCTGTTGCCGAAAGCGCACTTCTGAATGTACGGTCACCGGCTGGTGCCGCCGGTTTTTGGCAGATCATGCCAAGAGTGGGGCGTTCATACGGACTAATTGTTGATGGGGCCATTGATGAACGCTACAACCTTGAAAAATCCACCGATGTTGCTATTGCTTACCTTAAAAAGTCTTACAAAAAATTTAACAGTTGGGCACTTGCAGCCGCTTCTTACAATATGGGGGTCTATGGCACAAACGATGAACTGGATTTTCAGGATGAAGACAGCTATTACGATCTTTGGCTGAACCGGGAAACCGCCAGGTATTTGTTCAGAATTATGGCCATTAAAGAGGTGATGGAAAATCATGAAGCATATGGTTATAAAGATGTTATACCATATAAACCTATCCCTCAGGACAACATACTTGTAAAATCACCAATTGGAAATATGGCTTTGTGGGCCAAAAAGCAAGGCCTTTCTTATAAACATGTTAAGTTACTGAATCCCTGGATCAGAAGCCGTAAAATTCCGGCATACGCTTCAAGACTGGATGGTTTTAAATTAGCTGTACCCGAAAGTATAAACAGCCTCACAAATGGCGTGGAATATGCATACGGTGATGAGCAAGACACCATTGAAGGTGGTGGTATATATGTGGTAAAAGCCGGTGAAACCCTGCAAAGCATTGCCAATAAATGTGGTTTAAGCGTGGCTGAACTTCGGCTTAAAAATCGCATCAAGGAAGATGATGAGTTATATCCCGGAATGAAATTGAAAGTAATGCCTTGAAAAGACTATTCTTTTTGGTCCTGAGCTTAAGTTTAATTGTTGCGTCGGCCAGGGCATCCGATTCGTTAGTCACTAAAGTATATGAGTTTGAAGATGCCATTGCCCTGGATGTGGCGATGGCTTTTCAGAATATCTATGTCCTGGATAGAAGCCAGTCCAGAGTCTATGCATTTGATTCCGGGGGAGAATTAAAAAAAGCCATAGGTGGTTTTGGGTTCGGAAAATATGCCTTCAACGACCCGGCCGATCTGAGTGCAGCCAATGGTATCCATGTATTTGTTGCAGATGCAGGTAATCAGCGGGTGGTTCAGTACGATCGTGATCTGAATTATATGACCAGCCTTGAAGCAATTCCCACTACATCTGAACAGGAGCCGGGGTTTGATCTGCAAAATGGATTTTCAAGGGATAAATGGCGTCCGCTAAGCCTGGTGCTTTCGCCGGATGGTGAATTGTATATCCTTGAAGAAACCACCCGGCAGATCATCAGGTTAAATCCAGCCAATTTCCCAAAATCGGCATCAGCATGGAAATCTCTGCTGCGTTTTGGAGGATATGATGCGGGTATGGGCGCACTGCTTGCCCCGACAGATATCAATATTTCTGACAACCGATTGGTATTTGTAGCAGATCCTAAACAAAAATCGGTCTTACAATTCGATCAGTTCGGTAATTTCATTGATGAAATTAACCATGCCGATACTATCCAGCCAATATCAGTATCTTTTGGTTACACGGGAGTATTGCAGCCTGGTTCTTCATCAACAACTACCCGGTTTTTGGTGGTAACTTCATCCAAGGCCATATTGCTATATCAGATATCAAGATCGGGTGCGACAGCACTTTATGGAGAAGTGAATACTAGTAAGCTTCTGAAAGCAGTTGGTGCAATATCCGGCATACAATCAGTGGCGTTTTTAAGAGATGCCGTTTTGATCTTAACTCAAAAAGCCTTGTATAAAATGCCATTCAATCAATTTCGTGCTCTTTTCAGCGTTTCGAAACAATAAGAAAGCTCAGAGCTCAATTACAATATGCTCTTCCGGGGAGTGTTTTTTTAAGACCTGCCTGAGCTCCCCAATCAGGTCCGGCCCGTATTTATTCAAAAAATATAAAATGTTGATCATCCGCTCCTGAAGTGTTCCTTTTGGAAGTAAATGAGTGTTGCATTTCTCGATTTGCTTGATCAGGTCGCTGTTGCGCTGCTTTTCAGATTTTAAGACTTTGCTTTTAAAGCCCCACAATTGTTGTTGCATATTTGCAGCGAGTTTTTCAAGCGAGGGTAACAGGGTGAGATCAATATCAGAAACAGATACAGAGAGCGTTTTCAACAGATCATCAAGCTGGCCGGATGCCGTGGCAAATTCCTGATCTATAGCCATCTTGGAATCGGCCGTGATCAAGGTGTTTTCGAATGCCTGAGGGTCAGAGAAAAAAGCTTCCAGCACTTCTTTTTTTCCATCCAGTTTTAAACTCAGAAGGGCCTTATCCAGTAAGCGATCAATTTTTGGTTCAACCAATGTGATACTGGCCCTGGGGTAAATAATGGGTGCGGGTACATTATAAAAATCGTACAAGGTTTTAAACTGAGCCATGTAGGAAATTTCACCGGGCCCGGCTATGTACGCGCTTGTTGGAAGCACAAAATCCTGAACCAAACTTCTTAAGATCACATTTGGGCTGAACCGCTCAGGGGACTCTTCAATTAGCTCCAGAAGTTGTGATCTCTGAAACGTTTGATTGGTTTCAACCACTTCAATGGTGTTGTCATCACGTGGTTCGAGTTTTAATCGCTCTCCATTTTCATCAAACATAAAAAGGTTAATCGCTCTGGCTTTAGCCTGGCTGGCATAACCAGCTTCTTCCAGAAGTGCGCTTTGTGCTATGATCTGTTGCGAGGTTTTTGGAAAGGTTTCCATCTCCTTTAAGAACAGAGGCTTACATAAAGTTTTAAACTCCTTACAATCACTGTCTATTAAAAGCAGTCCCTCTGAACCCAGTAGTTTAACCAACATTTTTGCAAACGCATCCTTGTAGCCAAAACTGGGATTATAACAGGTATGGATACATTCAGAGATCTGGTCATAAAATTCGGTTTTTGGAAGAGTTTCCAGAAAACCGTCGTTGAAATCCCGTATAGACTCAGGTAAGAGTCGTTTACCAACACTGTGCTTTTTTTGATGATCAAATTCCAGGGTAAACTCTTTGAGTGAGTTCCCTGAATAAGAAGCAATTTCAGAGACTTCCTCCACATCATGATCTTCGGCTTCTAACCAGAAAATGGGAACAAACTCATAATCCGGATACAACTCATGGAGTTTTTCAGCCAGTGTAATAGCTGAAAGGGCTTTATAAATGGTGTATAACGGCCCGGAATAAACCCCGACCTGCTGGCCTGTAATAACCCCAAAGGTATTTCGGGATTGGAGCTTTTCTATGTTTTGAGCAATAGAATCGGTAGAGCCAAATCGCTCGTGCTGGCCCTTAAGCAACGCACAGATCTCCTGCCGACGGTACTCTTTTTGTGCCAGGTTAACAAAATGTTGCTCAAAATCACCCGACTGCCGAAAATCCCAACGAAAAAACGTACGGATAAGCTTACCGGTCTGCTCGGTATTGCTGATATAGTCCAGGAAAAGCTTTGAAAAGCTTTTCGCGTTGTTATAAAGGGAAGAAAAAGATATGGTGTAAGTGTTCAAGGTGGTTTAGCGCTATTTTTTGATTTTCCACGATTTCAGTGTATCCATAAAACCGTAGTTGGTTAAATCGAACGATAATGGGGTAATAGAGACATAATGATGCCGAATGGCATATTCATCATCCGAAAGCGATTTATCGTTGAGCTCCATCGTCCCATTCAGCCAGTAATAGGGCTGGCCGTAAGGATCGTGATGCTCAATCATTTTTTCGGCCCAGCACGACTCTCCCTGTCGGGTAACAGATGCTCCCTGTATTTCCGACTCGGGTACATTCGGGATATTTACGGATAAAATTGTGCGGGGTGGCAGGCCATGCTTCAGGACTTTCTTGGCAAGCTGACGCGCAAATTTTCCCGAATAGGTGAAGTCGGCATTTTCATAGGTGGTTAAAGAAAAAGCGATGGATGGCACATTATACGTGCATCCTTCAATAGCAGCACCAACTGTGCCGGAATAAAGGATGTTAATGGCTGTATTACTGCCGTAGTTAACCCCACTTACAATTAAATCGGGAGGTGAATTCAGGATATGGGTGAGCCCCACTTTAACACAATCCACGGGAGTACCTGAGATGGCATACCCAAAGAGCTTATTGTTTTTTTTGATTTCCTGAATGCGCAGGGGTTTTCCAAGGGTCATGGCACTGCTCATACCACTTTGTGGGTTCAGGGGGGCAACCACGGTTACATCCCCGATTTTTTTCATTGAATTTGCAAGAACTCTTAAGCCTTCGGCATGAATGCCATCATCGTTACAAACTAATATTTTAGGTTTTTTCAGTTTCCCCTTATCCGAGCCCATTAGACAGATTATATGTTTAGTGGAGGCAATACCTGCTGCCTCTCAAAGCAGTTGATCCCGAAAAACTAAGATAAAAAAAATGGATTGAAAAATCCGTGCAGATATCCTAACATTCTCTCTTATACTTATCAAATCATAATTATGTATGATATGGACAACAGGCAGCACATTGAGGTAAAACATTCGCCATTGCATGGATGTGGGATTTTTGCAGGAAAATCTTTTGAGAGAGATGAGCCGATCATGGTTATCACGGGTGAAGTTATCGATGCTCAAGAATGCACAAGACGCGAAGAAGAAGAGCAGAATGTCTATATCTTTGTTCTGGATGAAAACCGCTACCTCGATACAGCCCAATCGGAGATAATCAAGTACATCAATCATCATTGCAATCCAAACACCTATGTGGTGGATTTTAACAACGATTCATTATGGCTGAAAGCCGCCAGGCCAATCCCTGAAGGTCAGGAGCTTACTCTGAATTACGATTATCCCGAGATTTTCACGGCATGTAAAACCAATCATCCTGAGTGTGAGTGCCCCCATGCCAGATCACCCCAAGTTTAAAACTGATAGCCGAGTACAAAGTGGAAAACGGTTGGTCCAAATAAAATCCGGTTAGAATTGTTGGTCTCGTCACTTAAAACCGCTTTCGAAAGGATCAGGCGAGCCGGACCCAGGGGTGTTTTCAGGGACAGTTCGGTGCCAAAACCATGATAGAGCGTTTCGAGTTTTACAGCACTAAGCTCATTCCACATGTTACCCACACTGTAATGAAGTGAGAATGAGGTTGGAAATACGAATTGGAGTGGAGAGTCCATGGTGAAGTCTAAACCAACATTGATCACCTGGCGGCCTCTGAAATCATCCATATAAAAGCCATAAAAAGGGATGCTGTAAAGTGGCTCCACGCCTCCCATACTGAATTGGTGACTGAGCGGGGTACGGTTGTCGGCAATGCCCAGGTTCAGGCTCAGGCGATATCTGAACGATGAGGTGATGGGTGTATTTTCCTGAAATGAAAAGAACAGACGGGAAAACGAGAACCGGTTACCCAAGAACTCGGGGGTGAAGTCGTAGTAAATGTCCAGAACAGTGCCCGATTTGGCTTCAAAAGGTTCATTACGGCTATCAACCAAAAAGCGACTTCTGAGTGTTTTAAAGGTGGAAGACTCGCGCTGGATCTTAAAGTCATCCGGGTAGACTTTTGCTTTTTGAAGCTGAAACTCCAGCGTGGCCTGCCCATCGCGCAGGACCTGGCCACCGATGGCGGTTCTTAAACCATAGAATTGCTGACCGTAGTCGCCAATGCGTTGGCGTTTTGGGTTATTATCAAGTGTGGCAAACTGGATATCATAAACAAAAACATGGCGGTTATTATAGAACAGGGTTGAAAAAAAGGTCAGGTAGGTGTCCCATAGCCGATGCACTCTAAATTCAACCTGGGTGTTAAATATCCTGGAGCCAACGCTTGTCCAGCCTCCCAGTTCAATGGCCCGTCCCAGGAAATTTTCGTTTCTGAAATCCAGCATGAACTGAGAGTTGTACGTGTTATCGAAGCGGAATCCAAATCGGAGGATCTCGCTGAATCGCTCATTGATATTGACGACCATGCTGCTGGAAAGTCGGTTCAAGGAATCGATCGAATAGTTTGGCCACATGTTAATGCGATCGAAAATATTCATGTTATAGAGTGCCTGGATGGACTCTTTGACTTTTTCAGGTTTCAAAACATGAGTTGTATCAAAATTAAGTTCGCGTTCAATTATTGCCGGTACAGTGCTTTTTCGCGATCGATTGATCCGGATATCTGACGGGCGATTTTCAGAAAAGCGCAATTTTAAAGTGTCTTCACTGATATCAATGGCCTCATATTGTGTTAAAGGGTGTCCGGCTTGTCTGTAGATTTTAATCGCTTTTTCCAGACATGCCCCGGCTTGCCAATTGGTGTAGGGTTGGTTTAAAAGTGGCAGAAAGCAGGTTTGTAACTTTTGGGTTAATCCATATTGCGGGCCGTTAAGTTGAAGGTGGGCGATTGCCGGCAATAGCTCAATCTTATATGTAATGGTCTTTTTGAGGGTGTCTATCTCGGCATAGGCTTTTTTAAGAAGATCTGTTTTCAGCAAATGGTGGAGACAGGCTTTAGGCTGTTTATGCTCAAGGATGATTTTCATGAACCGGTTACGCAGAGAATCCGAAAGCATGGCCACCGATGATAATTCAGGCTGAAAATCTCCCGTAAGCAGTGATTCTGAAAACGCATGGTCATAGACCAGGGCCTTTAGACTGTCGGCAACAAGCAATCCGGCCTGATACCCTTTTTCTATCAGGGAATCCAGCTTTGTGAATTCGGCTGATTCATGGGTACCAAGTTGGGGCGATATAACCACATCTGCCTGTTCCAGCTGCAAATTGTTCTGCTTGATCATCAGGATACCGATCACCTGATCGGCAGTTTTCCAGGGCAGGTTCAAATCCTGAGTGGTATGGTAAAGTGTTCCCATTGTGTTCAACGCAACTTTAATATCCACATCCAAAGAATCCAGTACATCAACAGGCAGGTTGGAAACCAATCCACCATCTACCAGTTCCAGTCCATCAATCTCGACCGGCATAAATAAAAGCGGTACAGTAGCACTGGCGCGCATAGCGGTAGACAGTGAGCCTTTGCTGATGATCACCCTTTTTCCTGTCAGTAAATCTGTGGCAACAGCCCGGTAGTTTATTTTAAGCGAGGAGAATGAGCGGATGGGATGGTAGGGTGCGCTCAGGCTAAGCAAATCCAGGCTGGTTGTCAGATTCTGGGCTGCACTCAGTGATTTTGGTATCTTTAATTTCAGTCCGTCAAATCGAAGGCTTACAGCTGCACGGTCGCGCACACGTTTTTGCTCCAAAAATACTTGATTGCGGGGTGCAGCATTTGAAAATGAAGTTAAATAGTCCCAGTTAAATGCCAGGCTGATCTGTTCAATCTCTTTTGCCGAGTATCCTGAGCTATACAAACCGCCAATAATGGCCCCGATACTGGTGCCCACAACCGCATCAACAGGGATGTTATTTTCTTCAAATGCTTTTAATACCCCGATTTGAGCAATACCTCTCGCTCCACCACCCGACATGGCCAAGCCCAGGGTTTGTCTTTTGGTTTGCCAGTAATCGCATAGTCGGAGTTCATGTTTTTGATAAGAAAGTGTATCAGGATAGATGCGATATGGGTTTTTGGCTTGTGCTAACCCTGGCAATAGCACCAGGAGTAGCGACAGGTAAAAAACAAAGCGATAGCTAGAAATAATTTTCAAAGCCTTGAAATGGTGAATTAACCTTGTATTTTATAAATTATCTTATGCCAATTAAAGAAATTTGAGGCAAATTTACATCACAGTTTTTCTGTGATCTGGAAATTAAACAGTTAAAATATGTCCTGGTTCAAACGAGCAAAACCATCGATTCTGACTGAACAAAAACGCGATGTCCCGGAAGGGTTATGGTGGAAATGTGATAAATGCGGTGCTATGCTTCATCGCAAACAGTTGGAAGATAATCTATATACATGCAGCGAATGCAATAATCACTTCCGAATTTCTCCTGAACGTTATTTCAAGATTTTATTTGATGAAAATAAATACACCGAATTTGCAGCCGGGTTAAAATCGGCTGATCCGCTTGAATTTGTTGATACCAAACGCTATGTGGATCGAATTGAAGCCACGATTGAAAAAACAGGTAAAACCGATGCCTGCCGTAATGCCATCGGGTTTGTGGGCGGTCATGAATGCGTGGTGTCGGCGATGGATTTTGGGTTTATCGGTGGTTCAATGGGTTCGGTTGTAGGTGAAAAAGTATCGCGAGCCATTGATAAAAGTCTTGAAAAACAGGTGCCGTTGATCGTGATCTCCCAATCCGGCGGTGCACGTATGATGGAAGCCGCACTGAGTTTAATGCAAATGGCTAAAACCTCGGCCAAGCTTACCTTGCTTCACGAAGCTAAAATCCCGTATATATCTATGATGACCGATCCGACAACCGGTGGTGTAACAGCTTCATTTTCAATGCTTGGGGATTTTAATATCGCCGAACCCAATGCCCTGATCGGATTTGCCGGTCCGAGGGTGATCAAAGAAACGATCCGCAAGGATCTGCCCGAAGGATTTCAACGTTCTGAGTTCCTGAAAGAGCATGGTTTCATAGATTTTATCGTGCATAGAAAAGAGCTGAAAGCAAAGTTCGAAACACTCTTTAACCTGCTGAAAAATTAATGCTCATCCCAGGCCAGTGCTTCAGAAGTGATCGGAAACCGGGCTTTGAAAATTTCAAGAATGGAAAGCGCTATCTGGCGGTGCTCTTTTTGGGTTCCGGGATCGGTACGCACTTCCAGATAATGGATCCAACTGCGTATGGATCCTTTCATATACAGCCTGGTTTGAGTGGATAATGGCAACAGGAACCGGGCCGACTCTTTGGCAATACCTTTTTCAAGAGCCTGGTTATAGTGTTTCATCCCAAGGTTTTGAATTTCATCCTGGGCACTCATAAACCACTCAACCGTTTTTGGGTCCAGATCTTCTATGGAGTTCTGCCTGTTTTTCATATCCTGGCGCCGCGGGGTGTAGCGTTCCATTTCCTGGACTTTAGCATAGCGCTGAGAGAACTCCTGGAAGCAAAAGCTGCGATGCCTTAGAATCTGTTGAGCAATGGCCCGTGAGGTTAGAATTTCAACTGTCATATCTACCATCTCAAAAATACTCCAATGCCGGTGCTTGATACAATATTTTAGTAAGTTCGCGTAACTGGGATTATCTTGTTTGGGACTTGAAACCCTTGCGCAATAGGCGATGAGACCTTCCGGGGTGGGTGTTTGACCATCAATGGCAATGGTTGGCTGAGAAATTGAAATTAAACGCGTGCTCATAAGTATTGTTTGTAGAGAAATCAAATAATAAATTAAAGACCACCAATTTAATGTTAAATTTGTTAGTTATAAAGCCTTGCCAATGAATTCATGGATAAATCAATTTCAAGTTAAACTTTGAGGTGAGCATGAGAGGAATTGTGTTGTTAAGCGGTGGAATGGACAGCCTTGTTACAACGGCTATAGCCAACAATCTGGGTTACGAACTGGCAGCCTTACATATTAATTATGGACAGAGAACTGAAAGCAGGGAATTACGATCATATCAACAAATTTGTGATCATTTTGGTATAGCCAAACGTCTTGAAGTAAGTTTTAAGCATTTATCTGCAATTGGTGGTTCATCATTAACTGATAAGAGCATTCCGGTATCCAATGCAAAATTTGAGGAAACAAAGGTGCCAACCAGTTATGTCGCTTTTCGGAATGCAAATATGCTTTCGGCAGCTGTAAGCTGGGCAGAAGTGATCGGGGCAAATAAAATATTTATTGGTGCGGTTGAAGAAGATGCAGCCGGTTACCCGGATTGCCGCAAAGAATTTTATCGGGCATTTAATCAACTGATTGATTTGGGCACAAAACCCGAGACTTTTTTGGAAATCCAGACACCATTGATAGACATGCAAAAATGTGACATTGTGATCAAAGGCATGGATTTAGATGCGCCATTCAAATATTCATGGTCATGTTATAAAGATGAGCATGTGGCCTGTGGGGTTTGCGACAGTTGTGCCCGAAGATTAAGAGCATTTGAACAAGCAGGCATTCGCGATCCGATTGAGTATGCCGTGCGTCCAAGTTATATGGATTTTTAATCAAAAACTGTTTTTTAAATATGAGATCAAATCGAAAAATTTTGGACTTTCAGGAATCTGTTTCCACTCGCGAACGCCTGCGTTTATCTCTTTTACTTGCTGCCGGGATTTGGGTTTTAGCAGGTCTGGGGCAATTTACCCCACTGGCAGAATGGCCGGCACTGGCTTTGTATGTGATTGGTGGTATTGGTTTGGTGGTTTGGTACGGCAATAAATCGGGGCAGTGGCAAGAAGTTTATCTGGCTGGTGGCGATTTGAAACGCTCTTTGTTTTGGGGTGGAGTAATCGGTGGTGGATTGTTTGTCATGGATATCGGCATGACATTCATGGCCTACGAAATGAAAGCCGGTGATAGCATGGCCCAAATGGAAAGAATTCTGGTGTCCATGAAAATGCTGTATTTTTTCCCGATTTTAATCCTAGCCGAAGAGTTTCTTTGGCGCGGAATTTTATTTTCTGCGCTAATTGATAAAGGATTGAACAAATACCTGGTTATAGCTATCACCACATTTCTGTATATGATCAATCACATCGCCGTGGCACCGGTAGCCATGATGGAACGCATGTTAATGGCCATGATGGCTTTGCCTATTGGCGTGATCGGTGGATTTATTGTTTTAAAGACACGAAATGTCTGGGGGTCGGTATTACTTCATATGGTCACGATGATAGCAATGATCCTGGATATCTTTTTAGTGCCTATGTTTTTTGAGTAAAACGGGGTTAAGTGGCCTGGTTTTTCTCGTCTTCAATACTCTGCAGTGTATCCTTCAATAAGGTATGGTAGATGCAGTTTGGGTCGCTTTCAAACATGTTATCCAGTAAAATTGGTTTTGTGCTAGAATCAAGAGGATGCATCATGGGGTAGTCTTGGCAAAAGTTTGGCCGAAAGGCATATATCCGGCATGTGAAATCTTCAGCCAAAAAGATGCATGGCCCCTCTGGTGATTTTAGTTTTGTGCCAATGCCCTTACCGGATGGAAAATAGTCCGGATCATCATCTTCAACCTCAAACAAAACAGTGTTGTGTAAATCTTTCAGAGTCTCTGTTGCAAGCACCTTTTTTTCTATCTGCTGGGCTTCCTCAATATCTACCCATACCCCGTTTGAGCAACAATTGCCTTTACATACAGGAAGCTGACGCTCACACGTTTTATAAGACATAAATCAAGTTCGTTGGATTTTCTGTAGTTATAACACGGCCTAAAATTAAGCAATAACATAGTAAAAAAAATGTATATTATGAGCCAAATTAAGCTATGTTTAGAGTCATGTCACGATATTACCCGGGTTTTCTATGTGTTGTTATGATGGTTTTCGGGAGCCTGCTTTCAGGTCATCGGCATGCATCGGCAACACCCAATGAAACTAAATCCTCAAAGCATAGCCGTAATATCCAGTCAAACCACCCATCCTGGCAAAATGCCCGGGTTGCGGAAGGGCGGGTGATCGTAAAATTTAAACCCTCCATTGCTTCAACACAGCGTAGAACACAAAGCCGATTTTCCCCTGAATCTCAGTTTCAAAATAAGTATCCCCATTTTCAGTTAAAACCGTTACTCAAAAATCGAAAGAAAACGTCGGCTTTGAAATCGCAATCCGCCATTAGTGTTAATCCGTTGGAGAGGATCTATGTTTTAGATTACACCAGTGGGGAAGATCCCCGTAAGCTGGCTGAGATGCTCTCGCTGGAGGATAATATTGAGTATGCCGAGCCTCATTTTATCCGGCAAACCCACTTTGTGCCCGATGAACCTAATTTTGAGGATTTTTGGTGGCTGGCTAATATTCAGGCCACCAAGGCGTGGGATATTACCAAGGGCGATACTTCCGTTGTAGTTGCCATCATAGATACCGGGGTTGATTGGAATCATGAAGATCTGGCCGATAATATTAAGATCAATTGGGATGAGATCCCTGACGATGGCCTGGATAACGACGGTAACGGGTATGTGGATGATGTGCGGGGTTGGGATTTTGGAAGCACAAATAATTTCCCGGGTTCCGGAGGTATTGGGGATAACGATCCATCTGAAGAGGGTTCCTACACTCATGGAACTCATGTTGCCGGTATTGCCAGTGGTGTTACCAATAATAGCTTAGGCATAGCCTCTGTCGGGTATCATACAAAGCTCTTGCCGATAAAGGCCAGTATTGATAATGCTGAGCAGGGAAGCATTTATTATGGTTATGAAGGTATTCTGTATGCAGCTGAATCCGGGGCACAAATCATTAACTGCAGCTGGGGTGGAGAAGGATTTTCCAATACCGAAAAGTTCATTATTGATTATGTGACCGAAACCTATGGTGCTTTGGTTGTGGCCTCTTCCGGGAATTCAGGAAATGATGGGGATCTATTTCCGCTTTATCCGGCCTCATACGACAATGTGCTCTCAGTAGGTAATGTTACGATAGATGATTTGAAATCGTTTTCTTCGAATTATGGCATTCGGAATTGTGATATCATGGCGCCAGGCTCACTTATTTTAAGCACCTTCCGACCGAACAGTTATAATTACCTCACCGGCACCAGTATGTCTTCACCAATGGTTGCCGGTGCAGCTGCCCTGGTTAAAGCATTACATCCCTCGTACTCACCTCAACAGCTTATCGAGCAACTTCGCAGCACAGCAGACGATATTGACAGTCTTAATCCTCAGTATGCCGGAAAACTGGGTGCCGGCCGCTTAAATATTTATCGGGCTCTTTCTGAAAATGACAAGCCCGGAATACGAATCAAGTCGGTGAGTTTTTTGAACCAGGATGGCAACTCTGCCTTGCAAAATGGTGATACAGTCTCAATAGATCTGATCCTGGAAAATATCCTGGCAGAAGCAGAATTGGTTGCGCTATCACTATCGTCTGAAAGTGCCACAGTTCAGATTTTAGCATCAGAGGCTCAACTCTCGCAAATCCCGGCTGGTTCTGATGTGTTTGTTAACAATCTGAGGTTTAAAGTTAATGATGCCTTGAAAAATGAAAAGGTTAAATTTGTTCTGGATATATCGTCTGATGGCGGTAGTTATGAAACAAAAGCAGCTTTTGAAGCCATTTTAAAGACCGATATCGTTTCGGCTCAAAATCAACAAAACCAGATAGATATTACAATCAATTCTAATGGAAATATTGGTTACGACGATTTTCCTGATAACCAGGTTGGCAATGGGTTTACTTTCAGAGGGTATGATCTTTTGTATGAAGGGGCTTTCATGATTGGAAATTCAGCCATGAGCCTGAACGATGTGGGACGAACCACCGGTGGAACCCAGTCCGAGGATTTTCAGAGCCTTTCGCCTTTAAACAAGATTCAATCGCCAGAGGGAGATATTATTCTGCAGGCGTCTTTTGAAGATAATGGCCTGAGTTCCGACCTCGGACTTGAAATTGATCAGCAGGTATTTGTTTTTAATTCAGATCCTGATACCAGCTTTGCACTGATCTCTTACATGGTGCATAATGTATCCGGCCAGCATCTGACAAACCTACATGCCGGGCTTTTAATGGATTGGGATGTGATTGAATACAATATTAATCAAAGTGGCTACATACCTTCGCTGCAACTCTTATACACCTTTCATCCAACCCAACACATCTATGTCGGGGTATTGGGTTTGGAATACGAAATGAATGCCCATGTGACTAAAAACGACACCGTAGGCGCGTTAAATGATGAAAAAAAGTGGCAATATATATCCAATGGCTTACAGGATACCCTGGCACAGGGGGATCTTATGTCTTTTTATGCCAATGGCCCTTTCAGCATAAACAGTAATGATTCTGCGCTTGTTGGTTTTGCACTGGTTGCCGGCTCCGGAAAACAAGCCTTCATGAATAATGCTCTGTTGGCCCAATTAAAATGGCAGGAAATTAAAAAAAGCTTAAATGTTGAGCCACAGCCAAAGCCCGAAATTTCCAGTTATAAGCTTGAGCAAAATTATCCGAATCCGTTTAATCCTGTAACAACCATATCTTACAACCTGCCAACCACAGGTAAAAAACAGCTCCCTGTTAAGCTTAAGGTCTATGATGTTCTGGGCAGAGAGGTAGCTGTATTGGTGGATCAGAAGCAGGCTTCGGGTAACTACAGGGTGGTATTTAATGCTTCGGCATTAGCTTCCGGACTCTATTTTTACAGGCTTCAGGCCGACGATCAAATCCTGACAAAAAAAATGATTCTCATAAAGTAGTTTTCTTGTTAAATAAGTCATGGCATCACCTTCTGTATACTTTGAAATTCTCAGGCCTTCCAATGTCGGATTATTTTTTCTGGCAATCCTGTTGGGTGCATTTGTTGTGGTTGGCCCGGAAGCTTTTTTAAGCCTTAAGGTATGGCTGGCAGCAATTTCCGGCACATTGATCGGCAGTGCGGCTAATGTGATCAATGATGTTATGGATATTGAAACCGACAAAATCAATAAGCCCAATCGGCCTTTGATACGAGGGGCAATGACAATTGCTGAGGCAAAACGCTATTGGTTGATCCTTAACATACTCGGTTTATTGGCAACATTTTTTATTTCAACAATAGCAACAGGTATTGCCATGATAGCCATTCTGATCATGTATGCCTATAGCATATCATTTAAGCGCCAGCTTTTGATCGGAAATCTTGTGGTTTGCTTTGTGGTAAGTCTTGGGCTGGTTTATGGTGCAATTGCCATGAATCGATTTGAGGGAATCTGGTTTCCTATTACCTTTAGCATTCTGTTTAACTTTGCCCGTGAAGTATTAAAAGATCTTGAAGACGTAAAAGGCGATGAAGTATTGGGAGCGAAAACCCTGGCATTGTTGCTTGGCCAGAAAAAGACATTAATGATCATCTCCGGCGTATTTATTGCATTGATCATGTTTTCGCTTGTTCCCTATTTAACAGGTCTCTATGGAATTTGGTATATTATTTCAGTTATGGCATTTACCAACTCTATCATTTTATTTGTGGTGATTGAAGTCTGGCGAAAACGAACCAAAGAAAATTTTTATCGGCTGAATACAATCTTAAAATATGCGATGCTCACAGGGATCATTTCTATAGCCCTTGGGCGTGTTTAAACTTTAGTATGGAAACAGAATGTAAAACTAAGAATCGCTTGAACGCACTGATGGATTCTGATCAAAAGCTTCATGTGGCATATCTCATGCCCGAGTTCCCCTTGCGGGGCGTAACCCTTCCGGTTCTGGCAGAATTAGAAAAAAGTGGGGTTAATGTCGTTGAATTAGGTGTACCCTTTAGCGATCCGTTGGCAGATGGCCCTGTTATTCAGCGTGCGGCTCTCAAGGCGATTGAAAATGGTGTAACCCTTAAGAATTTATTGCAACTTGTTAAAGAAGCCCGCACAAGTGAGCAATACAACATTTCGGTGCCCATTGTTTTAATGGGTTACTACAATCCCATGTATGCTTTTGGGATTGAAGCGTTTATAAAAGAAGCCGCATCCTGCGGAGTTGATGGCTTAATTGTGCCGGATTTACCACCGGAAGAGGCTGCAGAATTCAGAACACTGGCTGAAGGGGAAGGACTATCGTTGATTTTTTTGATTTCTCCGGTAACCAGTGCCTCACGTATCAGTGAAATAGATAAGTTATCAACCCATTTTTCTTATTGTGTTTCTGTAAATGCAACCACCGGAACTGCCAAACTCAAGGATGGCATAGATACTGATAATCTGAAAACATATCTAAAACGCGTTCGTGAGAATACCGGAAAGAAATTTATTGTTGGGTTCGGCATTAAAACAGCCCGGCAAGTAGATGCTATTGAAGAAATATCGGATGGGGTAGTGGTTGGTTCAGCTTTGTTAAGTGCTATTGAAAATGAGCTAACCATAGAGGCCTGCGTAGAAAAGTCGGGAATCTTTGCCAGGAGTTTGTTCAATCACAAGCAGGTTGGATGATTCACATGAGCCAGAAGCCTCTTGTAGATATTATAATACCCCATTACAACGGAAAAGAGATCTTATACAACTGTTTATATTCATTAGATAAAATGACCTATCCAAATGCAAAAATTTGGGTTGTCGATAACGGTTCTACTGATGATAGCGTCTCTTATGTGAAAAGCCAGTTTGATTGGGTAAATGTATTACACCCGGGTGAGAACCTGGGATATGCAGGGGGGTGTAATTTTGGTGTTGAAAAAACAACCGGAAAGTATCTTGTCTTCCTGAATAATGATACTGAGCAGGAACCCGAGTGGTTGGATTATCTGGTAGAATTTGCCGAAAAAAAAACTGAGATTGCTGCACTTCAACCTAAACTATTATCCATTCAAAACAGAAACCAAGGCAAGCGGGTTTTTGATTATGCCGGTGCTGCAGGTGGCATGGTTGATCATTTTGGTTACCCCTATGCCTATGGACGGATCATGAATGAGACGGAAGAGGATAAAGGTCAGTATGATGAACCTCGCGAAATCTTTTGGGCATCAGGAGCAGCAATGTTTGTCAGACGCCTGGCACTTGAAAAGTTAGGTGCATTTGATGATGACTTTTTTGCACATATGGAAGAAATAGATCTATGCTGGCGATTTCAACTGGCCGGATACAAGGTACACAGTGTGCCAAAAGCTATAGTATATCATTATGGCGGTGCCACGCTGAAAAGCGGGTCTGTTCAGAAGGTCTATTTAAATCATAGAAATAATTTATTCATGTTATTAAAAAACATGGAAGGCTTGAAGATGTTGGCAGTGATGCCATTGCGTTTGTTGCTTGAAATGGCAGCGGGATTGTTTTATGCCTTTAAATTTCAACTAAATTATAGTATTGTCCCGATTCAGGCGGTGATATGGAATATTTTGAATCTGAACCGGATACTTAAAAAACGCAGAGAAATTCAATCGTACAGGCAAGTGCGTGACAGGATTATATTCAGCCAATCGAAATGTCTGGTTCTTTTTAAATAGCCAAAAGATTAATTCGTGAAGTATTTAAAGTATATTATTACACTTTCAATAATCGTTCTGTTCTTTTGGCTGGCCTTTAAAGATTTTACTCAACAGGATATTGAGTCGCTGTGGAAAACATTAAAAGAAGTCAATCTTGTATGGGTAGTGATTACAATCTGTATTTTGGGATTAAGCAATATTTTAAGAGCATGGCGATGGCGTTTTTTATTTAGCAAGACAGCAGTGGATTTAAAATTAAATGATTTTTATCATGCTACAATGATCGGTTATGCAATCAATTTAGTATTACCCAGAGTTGGTGAGATTTCAAAATCAGTATATTTAGCAAAAAAAACTAAAATTGGTGTTGAAAAAGTACTGGCTTCGGTGATTGTAGAGCGAATATTAGATTCATTACTATTTGCCATGTTTTTTGCAGTTACAAGCTTTCTTTTCAGAGATAAACTATATGAAGTTTTTGGTGAAATACCCTTATTGAGTTGGTCATTTCCGATTCATATCTTTTCGATTATGATAATGGGTTTAACCACACTTTTTTTAGTTATTTTCACCTTAATGGTCTTTTTTCCAAAAAAGATATCACAGGTTATTGAACGTTTGTTTGCGGTTTTTTCAAAAAAGCTGGCCATAAAAATCAACACATATTTTGGTTCTTTTCTGGAAGGTGCAGCAGCGTTAAAAGAAACCAAACAATACAGTATTACGATGTTAAGTTCTTTTGGTATATGGGGAATGTATTTTTTAGGTACATTATTTCCTTTTTACGCCATGTCCTTTGATCAGGTGTATGATTTGGGTGCATTGGAAGCTTTAACAACTATGAGTATGTCTGCGTTTGGACAGTTGATTACACCAGCTGGTGCAGGCACATACCAATATATCTGCCAAAATGTATTAAGTCGGTTATTTAACGTTGAACTATCCCAGGCTTCAGCTTTTGCATTACTGGTTTTCAGCATCACGCTTATAACATATGGCTCTCTTGGTGCATTTTCATTGCTATGGCAATCCAAAGAACTTAAAACAAAGGGTGTTTTTAATAAAGATATTGCATTAAATAAAAGCTAAATCATCAATTACTAAAAAGTTTATCTATGCCTTCATATCCAGAGAATGGAAATCAAAAAAATCAACGATATGAACCTGATTTTCGCCCCAATCAATTTGAAACATTTGAGGAAGAAGATTTAAGCGTAACGTTCTACAACTATTTAAGAGCATTAAGCCGCGGAAAGTGGATAATCCTTGTTGCGTTTTTAACCATTTTAGGCATTACACTTATAATCAGCTTAAATCAAAAAGATATCTATGAAGGGATTACAAGTGTATTAATAAATGATCAGAGTTCTGCCAATTCTGTTGTTGTCAGTTTTGCTACAACAACAGATAATAAGATTAATAATGAAATTGAAGTTCTAAAAAGCCGCTCTATGGCTGAGCAAGTTGCTTATAGCTTATTAAATAAAGTCTATAAAGACCCCTACAAAAAAGGAGATACGTTAGAAATCTTATTTGATAAGGAAACAGGGCAGATTGGTGATATAGATTTTATAGCAGCTAAAATCCAAGACAAATTGGAAGTTGAAAATCTAAAAAACACCGATTTTCTATTACTGAAATTTAGAGCTTTTGATCCTGACGAAGCAGCCACTATTTCAAAAACAATAGCGGAGGTATATGAGGAAAGAAACAAAAAATCTACTCGCAATACAGTCCGAACTGTTCGGCAATTTCTAGAGGAACAACTCTCCCAGAAAAGACGCCTATTACTTGATAGTGAAGCTCAGCTTCAGCGATTTATGGAGCAAAATAGAGTGGTTTCTCTGGAGTCTGAAGGGACTGAATTAATCAAACGCTTTTCTGATTTTAAAGCCAAGGCTGATGAGGCTGAAGTTATGCTTAATATATTACGCTCTTCTTTAAAGGCTTACAATGAAGAGATGCGTTCCATGATCCCCAAATTGTCAAATTCTGCTGTTCAGGCAACCATAACACCTTACACAGAGCTGTTTCAACAGCAAATTGCCCAGCTGGAGGTTGAGCGAGATAAGATTTTAACTGATCCTGGTAGTGATTATAATATAAATGTTCAAGAGCGGCTTCAGGAGTATAATGATAAAATTGAATCTTATAAGAAACGCTTGCAACAAACGTTTGAACGACAGGTGAAGCAAGGGCTTTCGAATGTAAATAATCCGGATTATTATCAGGATATTTACAAAAAGAAATTAGATTTTGAATTGGAATTGGTGAGTGTTGAAACCCAGTATAAAGCATATAAAAAGATTGTTGAAGAATATGACGCAGCATTTTTAAAAACGCCGGGCATCAATGTTGAGTTTGCTCGCCTTGAACGAAAAGCCAAAAGTGCTGAAGAGCTATACCAGTTATTGGAAAAAAGATATCAGGAAGCCTTGATAGCTGAAGAGCAAGTTCCAAAGAATATTGAAGTTATAGATTGGGCCGTACCAGTAAAAGAACCAGTGGCCCCTAACAGACTTTTGAATATCTTAGTAGGAATAGTTGCAGGTATTGGTGTCGGGTTTGGTGTGGTTATGCTTATACAATTTCTGGATCGCACAATATATACACCTGAACAAGCTGAAAAACTTGGGCCGTTACTTGCTACGATACCCGTAATAGAGTCTTTTGAAGAAAATGTAAGAAATAAAACGGGAGGAAGTGTAAAAGTTATTGAAGGAGCTGATTCAGACTTTAAGAAAATCGCATCTCATTTAGTTACACATTTTGATCCCAAAAGTACAGTTTCAGAGGCATACCGTACATTACGAACAAATATTTTATTTTCAAGCGTTCAAGTATCAGACTCGGACAAAAAAGAAGGTAAAGTATTTGTTGTAACAAGTTCATCTCCAAAAGAAGGTAAATCCACAACCATCTCAAACTTGGCTATTACTATAGCTCAAGGTGGCCAAAAAGTACTGCTGGTTGATACCGACTTACGCCGCCCTGTTGTTCACTCAATATTTGGATTTAACAAAGAGCCTGGATTAACTAATTACCTGGTTGGCAGGGCTCAATTTGATGATATTGTTAGGCACTCACCTATTGATAATCTTGATATAATCACTTCTGGAACCATTCCGCCAAATCCCTCAGAGTTGATCGGCACGCAAAAAATGAAAGAATTTCTGGCTGAAAACCGATCCAGATATGATATTGTATTGCATGATAGCCCGCCTGTTATTGCCGTAACAGACCCTCAGGTGCTATCAAAAATGACAGATGGTGTGATTATTGTAATATCCTCAGGTCAAACCCAAATAGAACTCGCTGAACGCGCTGTAGAATCCATTAAAAAAGTAAATTCTACTATTGTGGGGTTTGTACTTAATAATCTTGATGTACAAAACACATATGGGTCTTATTATAAGTACTACCGCTATTACAATTATTATTATGAATCTAAGGATGGACATGATTTTAAACCATCCTTCCTCGATAAGCTTTTTGCGAAGGTATTAGGTGAAAAAAATTAAAGAATACTAATAATGAAAAAAGTTTGGGCTCTTATAATTGTGGTTTTATTGGCTTGGGGTTGCTCAGGAGGTACAGACGGAAATACTTCCGTGAAAGTAACCGGTAAAGTAGTAGATGAAAGTGGCAATCCGGTTTCTGGTGTTACAGTTAGTGCATATAAATTTATTAATACAAAAGAGATAGATCAGATTAGATCTGAAGCACCTGGTGTAGGGTTTGATGGCTATGAAAGGTTGTTTTTTAATTCATCTAATCAAAATAGCTTAGGTAATGGGAAAACTAACTCGTCCGGAAATTTTTCAGTTGAAGTAAATTCTTCTTCCGATTTTTTTAATATTAAACTCTCCAAGAATAATTATGGCCAATCCTGGGTTGCAGGTATCAATAGCAATCAGGTAGATGAGTTTGTTCTTGTAAAAGATAGCGTTCTTCATGATGATATCATGCATAATCATTTTTTTGCTGTAGATTCATTGGTTTTTAAATCAAATAAGAGTTATCGGATTTTAGATAATGAGACTGTTGATTTTTCGGTATCAGGACAAGGTATTGTTTTATTTGAGCCGGGAACCAAATTGATATTAGGAGAAAATTCATCGTTTACTTTAAATCCAGGGAGTAAATTATTGATTAATGGAACATTGGATAATCCTGTAGCTTTCATATCGAACTCTAATGCATCATGGAATAATATAGAATTTAATATCACAGGTGATGAAGTGAGTGTAAATGGATTGGCATGTAGTAATGGAGCAGAGGGAATAATTTTTAATGGATCTCCCGGGATTAAAATAACCAACTCTGTATTTAATGATATTGAAGGCGGATTAACATTTTTAACAAATAATAAAATTGAAATAAATAATACAATAATATCCAATTGTGAAGATGGTTATTTACTTTCTTCTGGTGTAGACTCATCATCAATTGAAAACTCAATATTTATTAATACCCTAAACCCATTACGTATTGAAGGTCAAGGCTTTGATGAAGGTCAAGGAGAAAACCCTATATACAGTAAAATCACTAATAATTATTTAAAAAATTCTGATGTGGCCATTGATGCTGTGACTGTTGACTTAAGTATAAAGAATAACAGTATCATGAATTCAAATATTGGTATAAATTTAAATAATGGCTGTCGAGGATATATTGAGAATAATCATATTAATATCATTAATCAAATTGGTATTAATATTATTAGTTTATCTCAAAATATATCATGGGGAAAATACCCGGCAAAGTTTAGTTCCCCTGATGGTTATTTTACTAACAATAATATCATTAATTCTAATACAAGTATCTATTCTTTTGTGAATGACGATGAATCAAATGTATTATGTCAAAATAATTATTGGGGCACCACAAATTTTGACACATTAGAGATAATCATAAAAGATGATATTGATTTTGGGATTGATGATCCTATGGGTGAAGTAGATTTTACTTCTTACAAAACCTTTGAAATACCCAATATAGGTGCGCAGTAAGTTGTAATGAAAATAGGCATAACATGTTATCCAACCTATGGTGGCAGTGGTGTTGTGGCCACAGAACTAGGGAAGGAATTGGCCAATAAAGGACACATGGTACATTTCATCAGTTATGCCATGCCCTTTCGTCTTAATGAGTTTTCCAGTAATATCTACTACCACGAAGTAGATATCAGCAATTATCCCCTATTTCAATACCCGCCATACTCCATAGCATTAGCATCAAAAATGGCTGATGTTATCAGTTATGAAAAGTTGGATTTATTACATGTCCATTATGCGATACCTCATGCTATAAGTGCTTTTCTGGCTAAAGAAATGCTTTTAGATACCAAACATCCAAATAAAGATTTTAAAATAATTACAACATTACATGGAACAGATATCACATTAATTGGCCAGGAACCAAGCATGTTGGAGGCTGTAAAACTTGGTCTGAATCGTTCGGATGGTATTACAGCAGTATCAGAATTCTTAAAGGATACAACCGACGAATATTTTAATCTATCTAAAGAGATAGAAGTTATTCCAAATTTTATCGATACAAATATATTCTATCAGAAGCATTGTGAGAACTACAGACAAATATTTGCTGATCAAAATCAGCGAGTCATTATTCATATCTCAAATTTCCGGGCAGTAAAGCGGGTAAAAGAGGTCGTCAGAATATTTCATACCATCAATCAAGCAACACCTGGTGTATTATTATTGGTAGGGGATGGACCTGAACGATCAGAAGCAGAACATATTGCTCGTGATCTAGGCATCTCTCATAAAGTAAAATTTTTAGGCAGACAGGAGGCTATTGTAGAACTGCTATCCATATCAGATTTAATGATTATGCCAAGTAAAACAGAGTCCTTTGGTTTAGCGGCTTTGGAGGCTTTAGCCTGTGGTGTGCCTGTTATTGCCTCGAAAGTCGGAGGTCTTCCCGAATTGATTGAACACAATAAAAACGGGTGCTTGCACCCTGTGGAGAATATTCAGGAAATGGCCGAGTGTGCTATAACTATTTTAAATGACTCAGAGCGATTAAAACAGTTTTCTGAATCGGCTATTAAACGCGCAAAAAAATACGATGCCCAGGAAATAGTACCCTTATACGAAAAGTATTATCAAAAAATTATGGAAAAAGGGTAAGTTTTAGATCTACTCAACAGAATAATCGATTATGTTACAAAGTACCGAACTAAAAATGCAGTGATCATGCAACGAAAATTATTTGCAAAATATTCAAGTCTCAAGAAGTACAGTTTTACAAAAGAGGACTTTATTGAATTGTTCATGATTATTATGGCGGCTTCAGCTTTCCTTTTGATTCGCTAGAAAGTATCCGTTTAAGGCCGCTTGGTTTGCATCAGTACCTTTTGGTATTTTTCCAGGTTTTCAAGCACTTTTCCTGTACCCCTAACAACAGCTGTAAGTGGATCTTCACCTACATGCACCGGGAGTTTTGTTTCTTCACTTAAACGTTTATCTAATCCTTTAATCAGCGCACCGCCACCGGTTAATAAAATACCCCTATCAAGAATATCTGCAGAAAGCTCAGGAGGAGTGGTTTCCAAACAACGCCGAACCGCATTTACGATTTGCCCGATTGGCTCTGATATTGCTTCACGAATTTCAGGCGAACTGATATCGCGTTGTTCCGGCAAACTGGTTACAAGATTGCGGCCTTTTACGGTGGCAATAAGCTCTTCATCCAGCTCATAAGCCGAGCCAATTTTAATTTTTATTTCTTCAGCTGTTCGTTCACCAATAGCCAGGTTATACGTTTTGCGAAAATGTTGCAGAATGGAGTTTGTAATTTCCGTACCAGCCACACGAACAGATTCTCCGGTAGCAAGTCCCGATAGCGAAATTACTGCAATTTCGGTGGTCCCGCCACCAATATCAACGATCATATTCCCAAAAGGGGCTTCAACATCCAGGCCAACACCTATTGCTGCTGCCATAGGTTCTGCCACAAGGTAGACTTCCTTGGCGCCAACATGTTCAGCCGAATCGCGAACAGCACGTTTTTCTACTTCAGTAATACCGGAAGGTATACCGATGACCATCCTGCGAATAGATCCTGCAAAATCTTTCTGGGCTTTTTTGATCAATCCACGCATTAATTCTTCGGCAGCTTCGTAATCGGCAATTACACCACCACCAAGTGGTTTTATGGTTATGATATCCCTGTGAGTTTTTTCGTGCATTTGGCGTGCTTCATTACCAAAAGCAACAACTTTTCTGGAATTTCTATCTAAGGCTACTATGGAAGGTTCATTTAAAACAATACCTTTGCCCCGGACAAAAACGAGCGTATTGGCTGTTCCCAAGTCCATGGCAAAGTCTTTAGAGAAGAAATCTAAGAAACCCATTTAAGAGAGAGATTGTAGTTTTTTACTAAGCTAAGGTTTGCAATGAGGCTTTGCAAGACATTGCATTTCTAATAGATACAAAGGATAAATATAGAAAATAAACCATCATTGCCATGTGTAAACATGCAATTTTTACATAAATATAGTCGTCGGAAGGCGAAATAAAAGGTTGTAATTGGGGGATTTTTATACGGTAAAGACCTATTTCTTATTGAGCATTTCAGAAAGCTTAGCTTTTTCCTCTTCACTCATGTTTTTGATCTTGTCGTTCATATCTTCTGAAGGGGTCTCTTTTGGCGCTTCTACTGCAGCTTTGTTGATCTCTTCTTCAAATCCTGCCTGAGCTTTCTTAAACTCGTTCATGCCTTTTCCTAATCCCTTCGCAAGTTCGGGTAACTTCTTGGCTCCAAATAAAAGCAAGATGATAATTAGTATTACGATAAGTTCCTGTCCGCCTAATCCAAACATGTTAGTACCTTGTTTATAATGTGAATGTGTTACTATGATTAAAAATAAAAACGAATAATAAAGAAAAAAAGTCACAAAACAATCACAACAACCCGATATTTTAAGATTTACAAAGAGGGCGTAGGCAGGGCTTTGAGTTGTGTTTTGGTTATATGTGGGATTAAATCCCGATACAAAGTACTGGTGTAGCGTTGTAAATCGCTTGAATTCAAAAAGTCAAGCAGCGATTTTTCCTTTATCGTTTTTGTGGTCATTAAGTGAAATTCTTCACGCCATGGGAATTGTTGCTTTTCCCAGGCTGCAACAATCCTTGAGCCTTTTGTGTGACCCACAACCAGGTGCGGGTGTTCGTAATAAGTTCTCAATTGACCGATTTTATCCTTCTGAATCCAGTAACCGGTATGGTTTGTCTCGTAATCAATATATCCAGGCTTTAAATTGCGGCCGGTCAACAGTGGCTTTCTGTCCGGGCCTGGTTCCTGAAATGCGTATTTGAATGCTCTTATTTCAGGACTGCGAGCCGCAAAAAAAATATCAAACAGTGTCTCAAGTGTTTCAGGATACGATTTTTTGAAATAGGCAGTCCATTCTGTTTCAAAGGTGATCAAGCCACCGGCATAGTCATGGCATATTCGGCAGGATTCATGCCAATCGTAGAGCCTGAGTAGTTTTTTGTCGTTTTTTACCACGCGTAGAACTACCGCAGCAACCTGCGCATTTGGGAAGACCTTTCCAACATAATGAACATGAAGCGAGCCTGAACGGGTCAGAAACAAGCGTAATTTTTTAAAATCATCCAAGAGCATCCAACTTGCCGGGACAATAAATACAAGCTGACCATTATCGTTAAGCAACCTCACCGATTTTTCAATAAAAGCCCCATAAATATTGTATTTGCCATACCAGGTCTCGAACTGCTCTTTGTAGGTTGCCTTTTTATGCCTGAAGCTGTGAATGGGATAATGGCTTTTATGGCCAATTATACCGTAGGGAGGATTGCCTATGATAAGATCAAACTTTTCCGGGGAGTTCCACAACAGATAGTCTGCCCGGGTATATTCAGCAAAACTTGGGATGGGATAGCTACAGTCCTGATTGTATTCTATACCGGTAAATGTATGGCGTGTGCCCAGTTTTTGTTTGCAGGCACTGAGAAAAGGGGCATCGGCACATGCGGGTTCAAGGATTCTCCAGGTTTTGTTTTCGGGGGGCTGAATGGTCTCCAGCATGAACTCAATCACAGGCTTTGGTGTGGAAACAGCTCCGAGTGCCCGGTTTTTCTTCATCAATACTCAGCAAGAATGGTTTCGCCGGCAACGGTTCGTTGGCCTTTTTGCACCTTTACATCCAATGATTTAGGTATAAAAATATCCACTCGCGAACCGAATTTGATCATGCCAAACCGCTCTCCAATTCTTGCTTGATCTCCGACTCTCAGTTCACAAATAATTCGCCGTGCTATAAAACCAGATATTTGTGTGAAAAATAACGGCAGGTTTTCATGAATGATCCCAATTTCGTTGCGTTCGTTCTGATCGCTGGATTTCTCATCAAATGCCATCAGGTATTGACCTGGAATGTATTTTACATGGGCAACCCTGCCCGAAATTGGTACCCGGTTTACATGAACATCGATAGGTGACATGAAAACACAGATCTGCCAGGCCGGACCGTCTATAAAATGATGATGATCTAACTGGTTAATTAAAACTACTTTGCCATCTGCAGGCGAAATCACAATATTTGACTTAGTGGGCGTGGTGCGATCCGGATCTCTGAAAAACTGAAGATTAAAAACCAGAAAACCAATTGCTACGATAATGGTTAGCATGGAGGTAAAAGGTGGTAAAAAAAAGGACAGGGCAATAAAGAAAATGCTATAGATTAAGGACTGGCTAATATTTCGTTTGCCGTAAGGTGTGAACATAAATAAAAGGCTTAACTGCTAAAAAAATGTAAATTTAAACATACGATAATCCATATTTATTCTAAACACTTGAGTCGATATTATTTTGTTAGATGTTGAAATTTGAAAAAAGATTTTTGGAGAACATTCAGGTTCATTCGTTGCTAAAGCCGGGTGAAAGGCTCCTGATCGGGCTTTCTGGTGGTTCGGATTCCATGGCACTCTTACATGCACTTCTAAGCATTAAACCGCTTCTGGATCTTGAGTTGTGGGCGGCTCACTACAATTTTAAACTGCGAGAGAGGGAGAGTGATGAAGATGCCGCATTTTGCAAGGCCCAATGCCATAAAGCAGGGGTAGAGCTTTTTACATCCGAGTCAGATACCCGGGCTTATGCAGCTGAAACAAAGCAATCCATAGAAACATCGGCGCGCGAGATACGCTACCGTTTTTTTGATGAGATCATGAATGCCAATCAATTAAACCGGCTGGTAACAGCCCATCATGCAAACGATAATGCCGAGACCATTTTGTTCAACTTGTTTCGCGGAAGTTCGTTACTTGGGTTAAAAGGCATCCCGCTTTCGACTGAAAAGGTTCTCCGACCTTTGCTGTTTTTTACCAAGTCGGAACTCATGGCCTACATCCATGAAAAAAAAGTGCCGTATTGTACAGACAACACCAACGATCTCCTGGATGCCGACAGAAATTACATCCGCCATAAAGTGATCCCATTAATAGAGGAGCGTTTTGAGCACAAATTAATCCCAAATCTCATGCGGCTTTCCGAAAACGGGCGCGAGCTTGAAAGCTTTGTGGATGGACATATCCGGAGTAAAATAAAGACCTTGCATATTGATTTCACCAGTCAGGAGCTTTCGGTAACAGCATTAAACCGGTTAAGCTTATTTGAAAAAAAGGAGATTTTTAAACGATGGTTAAAGCATCTGGGGCTGGATCCCAATTCTAAACGCTTGTCTCAGCTTTGTGGTTTGCTGGAAACCCAACCCGGAAGAAAAGTTGTATTAACAAAACAACTCACCATTGTCTGGAAAGGCAAATGGCTTAAAGCTGATTTGCAAAAACCCACCCCGCTAAGTTAAAGTGGATTGTTGGATAACGCTTTTAGAATCTCATCGGCATGATCCACCGGATCAACATCCTTAAAAATTTTTTGGATGTATCCTTCCTGATTGATCACAAAAGTTGTGCGGCTGGCAAAACCAACAGGTGAGAGCACTCCGTACTTTTCAGCTGCTTTTTTGTCGTTGTCCGAAACCAATGTAAAGTTCAGGTTGAACTCTGTCCTGAAATTTTTCAGATCTTCACGGCTGTCGGTGCTGATGCCAATAATTTCAATATCGGCCTTATCAAAGAAAGATTTGGTATCCCTGAACGAGCAGGCTTCTTTATTGCAACCGGGAGTGCCGGCTTTGGGATAAAAAAACAATACAACCGACTTTGAGCCTTTGTAATCTTGCAACGATACCATTTGCCCGTCATCGGTGGGCAGACTAAAATCGGGCGCTTTATCGCCAACCTGAAGCTCGTTGGAGGAGCCGGTGCAGGCAAAGCTTAGCAAGAATGTGCACAGCAGAAATACCGAAGCCAATACGGGATTGTTGATCTTAATATTGCTCATCTTTTTTTCTGAATTTTTTAATGACTTCATTAGTAAAAGAGCCTCTAAGGATAATTGATTCCTGATTTTGCTGTAATTCTATGGCGTTCAGGATATTTTTTTCAGCCATTTTCAACCGAGTGCCTTCAGAACCCGACACCCGTAAAGCCATCCAGAGCAACCCGTAGGCAAAAAACGCCGATGTTCGGCTTCTGTATATCCACTCGGTTTGGCCCTGAATGCCATCCTGGAGTTTTAATGAGAGCACTAACTGATTGATTTGTTTGATATTACCCATGTCTTTCAACTCCCTGTTAGAAGCCGTAAGTCCGCGCATGGCTCCGGATGCCCAGCCGGCATTGCCCAGTGCCATCCAAAGATCAGTTTTATATTGCGTGATATCCAGCAAGTAAGCCATTTGTGGATTGGACTTGTAATAGGTGTTTGAACCGGCCAGAAAATCCTCGATATGGTCGCCTGATGTCGCTAAAACGATCCTGGATGAATCCTGAAGACTGAACCACAGTTTTGGATCAATGCGGTAGATGGGCAGTGAATCGTACTGGCGGATATTGGTTGCGGCACTATCGAGATAAGCCTGAATTCTGAGGGGTTGGAACCGGCCATTTAAAATACTGATAAATGAATCGTCTGGGGATGCGGTGCTGATAGCCCCGTAAAGCAGGGTATCAATATCCTGTGTAAGGTTAATATCCACAGCTTTGGAAAAGAGGCTCAAAGCTGATGAATCGCTGATAAACGAAGCGTTTTTTACCGAATCCGGGAGAACATCCTGCCAAAAACCCGACTGTCGAACATTGCTCATTCCCACGTACATGATCACATTGGTGGAGGCGGGCAAGCGGCCAATCATGTCCTGAACATTTGGCGGAAGCGATTCAGACTCTGGCCGGTCTTTTGGCCAGTTCAACCATAAAGCAATGCTGAGAAAAAATGCCGAGATCACCCCTAATAATAAACCAAACGCAATTTTATTGGCCCTGGTTTTGGGGAACATGCCACCCATCGGATCGCTGACGGCTGCTTTTTCAATATCCCGGGAAATTTTATCAAACTCTTGTTTTTCTTGAGATGAATCTGCCATGAGCAACTAAAAAAGTTAAATGGATCAGCCCTTGGTTTTAATGGCATTGGTGGCCAGAAAATCGCATCGATTGTTGAGCTCGTCGGTGCTATGGCCTTTGACTTTATGGAAACGAACCTGGTGGGTGAAGGTTAGACTCAATAAACGCTCCCATAGATCCTGGTTCAGAACCGGTTTTTTGGAAGCCGTGCGCCAGCCATTTCGTTGCCAATTCACGAGCCAGTTTTGGTTAAAGGCATTAACCATGTACCCCGAATCGCTGTAAAGATCAACCTGGCAAGGTTCCTTTAAACGCTCCAGTGCTTTGATGGCTGCCATCATTTCCATGCGATTGTTTGTGGTGCTGGGATCGTAGCCGGAAATTTCTTCCTGGCGCTCCCCGTAAATCAGAACCGCACCCCAGCCACCTTTTCCGGGGTTGCCACTACAAGCGCCATCGGTATAGATTTTGATCTGTTTCATAGAAAAAAAAAGCCCAACACAAACATGTTGAGCAAATATAATATAAAACCGGGCAAGGCAATAAATGGATTACTTTAAAAGTTTGGCTAACTCAGCTGTGCCTCTTTTAGACATAATCTTTAATGCTTTGGCAGATACTTTAACTTTCACCCATCGTTTTTCTTCTTCCAGCCAAATGCGCTTGGTTTGAAGGTTAGGCTCAAATCGTGTTCTGCGGTGGTTATTGGCGTGAGAAACCGTGTTTCCGTATTGATGTGTTTTCCCGGTATAGATGCAAACTTTAGACATAATAACGACGCGTATTAATTGGATTATATTCTATATGAGCCTTAAATGTAAAACAATTAGATCACAAATAAAAACAAATATCGAAAAAGTCTTGAGCGATCATATAATAGCTGCAAAATTCATGGATAGCACCAGATAAAAAAGCGTCTGTTAATAAAATTGCAATAAGCTAAATAAGTCAAGGTAAATATATAATTATATAGATTATGTAAAAAGCAGGAGGTGGCTTAATGATTTTGGTTGATAATAATAAATCGCTATTTGTCAGAAAAATATTTGAGATATATTGAGTTTATCCCTTAAAGTTTTAAAAGATTCATTTCTCTATTAAAATAGTCTCCTATCTAGTCATGTTTATTTTTTTTCAATTCATTCCATTCTGAAATTGGAATAAAGACACCAGTTGTCACACCCTTACTATCTGATATAAATTGTATGCTCATTTTTGCCTTGCCTTTTATCTTATTACTATACAGAAAAATTGAAATAACTTTAAGATTTAACTATTCCGAGCGTTTAAAAGAAATTATACGATAAATACAGCCTGAATACAACGGTTCGGATGAACGCGTGTTGAAAAACCGCTATAAAACCACGATATACAACACCAAACCCTGTACCTCCATGGTCTCTCTGATTTCCAATTCTTGTTATTGGAAAGAGATAAAAAATTCAGATTTCTTTACCCGCTTTTGCATACCTTCCCAAACAAATCAAACGCTTCAGCAGAAGTGACCTTTACCGGATAAAATTTCCCGATTTCAATATTTGAGTTTTCTTTGATAGGTACAGTGCATTCGTTATCCACTTCTGGGGCATCGAACTGGGTGCGGCCAATAGCTACATCTTCTTCAAACCGATCAATCACCACGTTTAAGGTTTTGCCAACAAGCGCTTGATTGTGTTCATAAGAAATGGATTCCTGGATCCCCATCAGGGTTTCCACGCGGCGCTGTTTTTCTTCGGGCGAAGTGTTATCCGTAAGCTTGTACGCCGCTGTGTCTTCTTCGTGGGAGTAGGAAAAACAGCCCAGCCGATCAAACCGGGTATCCTGAACAAACTCGCATAGCTCTTCAAACATAGCTTCTGTCTCGTTGGGGTACCCGGCAATAAAGGTGGTTCTGAGGCGAACCCCGGGGATTTCCTCTCGAATGCGCGCAATTAATGCCTCGGTTTGCCGCTTACTGATCCCGCGCTGCATGGAGCGAAGCATTTCATCGTTGATGTGTTGCAGGGGCAGATCAATATACTTGCAAATGTTTTCCCGCTCGCGCATTACGGGGAGTATATCCATCGGAAATTGTGAAGGGAAAGCATACAGCAAACGGATCCAGTCAAACTCCAGATCGGAGAGCCGCTTCAGCAGTTCAGCCAGGGTTTTTTTTCCATACAGATCCGAGCCGTAATACGTGGTATCCTGGGCGATCAGGTTGAGCTCTTTTACGCCTTTTTCTTTTAAACGGGCGGCTTCTTTTAACAGATCCGGCATGGGTTTGGATTGGAAGTTGCCACGGATAAGTGGGATGGCGCAAAACGAGCAGGGGTGGTTGCATCCTTCCGAAATTTTCAAATACGCAAAGTGCAAAGGTGTAAGCAGCTCGCGCTCACCAATGAGCAAGGTTTTGTAAGACAAGCCCAGCGCATGGATCAGATCAGCCTGATCATGAACCCCAAAAAAGCCATCCACTTCCGGGATCTCGGTTTTAAGATCAGAGGCATAGCGTTCCGAGAGGCAACCCATCACAAAAACCTGTTTCAACTGCCCGTCTTTCTTTAAGCCGGTCGCTTCCAATATGGCTTGAATGGATTCCTGCTTGGCATCCTGGATGAAACCGCAGGTGTTGATGATGAGGGTATCGGCCTGCTTGGGATCTACCAATGAAATGTGGCTTTCCGATTTGAACTGGGCCAGTAAGGCTTCGGAGTCGGTGGTGTTTTTTGAGCAGCCAAGGGTAAGCAAGGCAATTTTTCTTTTTGTGTGCATAAACTCGTTGTTATGACTTTCCAAATTCGGCTTGAATCTTTGGTTAATCCCGATCAGTTAACTATACTTTATTTTTAAGTCGCCATCCAAAAAAAGATTTCCAAAAATATGCAGAAAGGTAAAATGCTTTACGAAGGTAAGGCAAAAAAAATATATGAAACCTCCGAGCCGGATATGGTGATCCAGGAGTTTAAAGATGATGCTTCGGCCTTTAATGCGTTAAAAACAGGCACTATTGTAGGAAAAGGCGTAGTGAATAATGCCGTTTCGTGCAAACTGTTCACATACTTGTCTGAGCATGGGATTGAGAACCATTTTGTTGAGCAGCTCTCAGAGCGGGATATGGCATGCAAGGTGCTGGATATAATTAAAGTAGAGGTGGTGGTTCGGAATATTGCAGCCGGATCGTTGGTTAAGCGATATGGGTTTGAAGAAGGCCACGAGCTTAGTTTTCCTATTGTTGAATACTATCTCAAGAATGATGATCTTGGCGACCCGTTAATGAACGAAAGCCATGCAATTTTACTGGATCTGGCCAAAGCCGAAGAGTTTACGGTTTTAAAGGACCAGGCCTTGAAGATCAATGCGCTTTTGCTGGATTATTTTTACAAGCGCCATTTAAAACTGGTTGATTTTAAGCTGGAATTCGGACGCCATCACGGCAAGATTTTACTGGGTGACGAGATCAGCCCGGATACCTGCCGGTTGTGGGATGCTTCAACAGGCAAGAAAATGGATAAAGATCGTTTTCGGTTCGACCTCGGCGATATTGAGCAAACTTACCATGAAGTCCAAAAGCGTGTCATGGCCGATTAAGCCCTAATTGATCCATTTTAAGTTGTACCATGATTGAAGATTTTATCCAATATACCGCATCTTTGGATAGCACCACCATCCTTGTCTTTTTATTTGTTATTGCGTTTTTGGAAAATATTGTTCCCCCTATTCCCGGCGATGTGCCGGTGGTGTTTGCCGGTTACCTGATCTCGCAGGGCAACTACCCGTTTATAGGCTGTGTGATCTCGGCCACTTTAGGGTCGTTGTTAGGGTTCATGGTGGTTTATCTTCTTGGCAGAACCCTGGGCGACTCGCTGTACGGGGCGTCGGAAGATGATAACAAGTTCAGGCAATATGTCCATAAGATTTTCCCCCCCGATCAAATGCTGGCCTTCAGGGAGAAATTCACCCAGCATAGTTACTGGCTGATCCTTATCAACCGGTTTTTATCGGGTACCCGCACCATAATTTCGGTTTCAGCCGGGTTGATGCACCTCAATGGGTTCCTGGTTCTGATCATTGCGCTTTTCGGGTCGCTGGCCTGGAACATGGTCCTGGTAGGCGGGGGGTATTTGCTGGGCGAAAACTGGCAGGAGTTGGGCACTATGCTGTCTACTTATGGCGTAATTGTTACAGTTATTGTTATGCTGTTTATGGCCTATTTTATCAACCGTTTTATGGATTCGCAATCCAAAACTTCTAAGTAGCCTGTTATGGATTGGAGTTGGGTACTGCTTGCGATCCTGTGTTACCTCTTCGGATCTTTTCCCTCTGCATTCATTTTTGTTGAACTTAAACTGCATAAAGACATCCGTAGCTGCGGCAGTGGCAACGTGGGTGCGTTAAACTCTTATGAAGTAACCGGTTCCAAATGGATCGGGCTGTTAGTGCTCGGGGTGGATTTTCTGAAAGGTATCCTGGCCGTTTTACTGGCCGCTGCAATGATTGGAGATGAAGAGCTGGCAAAGATGCTGGCCACACTGTTTGTGGTTATCGGGCATAATTACCCGGTTTGGCTTAAGTTTAAGGGTGGCAGGGGGCTGGCCACAATAGCCGGAGCTACGCTCTTTTTTTTGCCGGTTCTGCCACTGACCTGGATCGGGATCTGGCTGCTTTTAAGGATCTATACATCGTCGGTACATTTTTGTAATGTTTTCGCTTCCGTTTTGGTGATGTTTATAGCAACAATTCTGTCGTTTTTTTCTCCTGAGATGGGATATTATTTTGCTTTCTTACTTTGCTCACTTATTTTACTGAGCCATAAAAATGTGTTGCGTGCAGCTTATTTGCGCCAATAAACAGGACATTCAGGTAATTAAAATTTAGGATAAACGAAGTGGAAGAGACTCAAAGTATGGAAAAAGCGGCTTTGGCTGAAACGGTTCAGGATCAAAATCAGCCTATTAACTTAACAGGGACAGAATTGAAAGACATGGCCCGTCAGGTTCGTCGGGATATTGTACGAATGCTAACGATGGCTAAATCAGGGCACACTGGTGGTTCACTGGGTATGGCCGATATGATGACGGCGATGTATTTTAATTTACTTAATCATCACCCCGAAAAATTTCATGATGGCTCAGATCAGGATTTCCTGTTTCTCTCGAACGGTCACGTGGCGCCGGTTTGGTATAGCGTCCTGAGCAGAAGCGGTTATTTCCCATTGGATCGTATGGCCGGACTGAGAAAAATAGACTCATGCCTGCAAGGGCACCCTTCCACCGATACCTGCTTGCCGGGTGTTAGAATTGCTTCGGGCTCATTAGGTCAGGGCCTTTCTGCAGCCTTAGGCGCTGCTCTGGCTTTTAAGATTGATAATAATCCTAATACCGTGTATTGTTTTCTGGGTGATGGCGAGTGCCAGGAAGGCCAGATCTGGGAAGCCGCTATGAGCGCCTCTCATTTAAAAGCAGATAATCTGATAGCCATTGTTGATCATAACAATCAGCAGATAGATGGCGAAGTAGAAAATGTAATGGGATTACAGCCTTTTGCCGATAAGTGGGAATCATTTGGCTGGCATGTGCTTAATTGCGACGGTAACAACATAGACGAATTTATCGAAACGGTTGAAACAGCCAAATCCATGATGGGTGAGTGCCGACCGATCGTGATCATTGCCAAAACACTTATGGGTAAAGGTGTTTCTTTCTTCGAAGGTACCATGGAAGATGGTTCGAACTGGCATGGCAAGCCGCCTAAAGAGGAAGATTGCCAAAAAGCACTCAAAGAACTACCGGAAACTCAATTTGGAGATTTTTAAGTCTCAGACATGCATATAATAGCCGGAGAGCTAAAAAGCCGGATCATTAAAACACATAAGTCTCAAAAAGTAAGACCAACAACGGGTAGGGTAAGGCAAACACTGTTTGATCTTCTCTCTACCCGGTTTTGTTTTGAAGGAGCCCGTTGCCTGGATCTGTTTGCTGGTAGCGGTATTCTCGGGTTTGAAGCTATAAGCCGGGGTGCTGAAAGAGTAACATTTATAGATTCCAGTGCCTTAACCGTAAAAACGATCCTTTCTTCGGCCAGCTCCTTATCCGTCTCTGAACGTGTAGCTGTTTTAAAAATGAATGCCCTGAGTTTTCTCATTCAAACCACAGACGTCTATGACCTGATATTTTGCGATCCGCCTTATGCCTTTAAAGAGGATCAGCTTATCATTGATCGCATCCTGGATCGCAAACTCCTCAGCGAAAACGGATATTTTATCCTGGAGCATCCAAAATCCAAATCATTCGAAAACCATCAGAATTGTGAGTTTACCAAGCAATTCGGGACCACATCTTTGAGTTTTTTTTCATGTTCATAATCACGTGATTTTTTATGTCTTTAAAACGCGCAATATATCCCGGTACATTTGATCCTATAACCAACGGGCATTTGGATGTGATTGAACGTGCAGCCAAACTCTTTGATGAAGTAACCGTGGTGGTGGCAGAAAATTCAAAGAAAAAGCCGCTTTTTTCGGTTGATGAACGTTGCGAGATGATCCGACAGGTAACCGAAGTCTATGGCAATGTTCATGTAGATTTGTTAATGGATGGGTTACTGGCTCATTATGCACGCGAGAATCACGCCCATGTAATTGTAAGAGGATTAAGGCAGGTAACGGATTTTGAATATGAGTTTCAAATCTCACTGATGAACCGTAATTTATATCCCGAGATCACCACGGTTTTCCTGATGCCGAATGAAAAATACACCTACCTGGCTTCATCTATTGTTCGTGAAGTGGCTAGTTTGGGTGGCGATGTCAGTAATTTTGTGCCCGGGATCGTACTCGAGCGGCTGAACGAAAAATACTCATTAAAAAAAGATCATTAAAACTAAAATTTATACAGGGTTTTGGGTTTCATGATCTTATTTAATTTAAATAATAAAAGGAGTAAACATTGGCTACAACTACACAATCGGTAGAATCCAGATTTTTGGCGGATCGCGTTTTAAGAATGAGCGAGTCTGAAACCATGCGTATCACCGGGCTGGCTAAAAAAATGAAATCAGAAGGCAAAGATGTTATTAGTCTTTCAGCCGGCGAACCTGATTTTCAAACCCCGGAATTTGTTAAAGAGGCTGCCGTTCAGGCCATAAAAGATGGACATACAAAATATACACTTAATCCGGGCGTGGTTGAACTCAGAGAGGCCATTGCCGGGAAATTCAAGCGTGATAATAATCTTTCGTATGCCATAGATGAGATTATTGTGAGTAATGGCGGCAAGCAGGCCATTGCAAATGCCATTTTAGCGCTGTGTAATGATGGGGATGAAGTGATCATTCCGGCACCTTACTGGGTAAGCTTTCCTGAAATGGTCAACTTAGCCGGAGGCAAACCGGTAATTGTAGAAGGCAAGCTTGAAAATGAGAATAAAATCACCCCTGAGCAGCTCGAATCGGCTCTGACGCCCAAAACCAAGATGTTGATTCTAAATTCACCATCAAATCCATCCGGAGCGGTGTATTCCGAAACCGAGATTCGGGCATTGATGAAAGTTTTAGAAGGAAAAGAGGTTTTTGTGATCTCCGACGAGATGTACGATAAACTCACTTATGGCGAGACCAAGCCATTCTCACCGGCTGCTATTGAGTTTATGAAAGACTGGGTGCTGGTGAGTAATGCGGTGTCTAAAACCTATGCCATGACCGGCTGGCGCGTAGGTTATATTGCCGGGCCAAAATGGATCATCAAAGCTTGTGCAAAAATCCAGTCACAAACCACTTCCAATGCCTGTTCGGTTTCTCAACAGGCTGCAACTGCTGCGCTCAATGGCGATCAGAGCATTGTTGAAGAGCGCCGGCAAGAGTTTGAAAAGCGCCGCAATTTCATGTATAAAGAACTCAATGCCATTGAGGGCATTTGTACAACCATGCCCGAAGGGGCTTTTTATATTTTCCCGTCTGTGAAAGGTGTTATTGGCAAAACTTACGGAGGCAAAACCCTGTCAAGTTCTCTGGATGTGTGTGAGTATCTTTTAACTGAGCACCTTGTGGCTACGGTGCCGGGAGAAGCGTTTGGCGCACCGGGCTTTTTAAGGCTCTCTTATGCGGCTTCTATTGAGCAACTCGAGAAAGCCATTTCCAGGTTCAAACAAGCTTTTGCATAAGGTTACGAGATAAAAAAAGGGTTCATATTGTTGAACCCTTTTTAAAATTTAATGGTCTGAACCGGCCAGTTCCCCGGATACTGTTTCGCTATGCCAGCGCGATATACCTCCCATCATGTTATAGATCGGCTCAAATCCGGCATTTTCCAGGATAAATGAGGCATTTACACTTCTGACACCATGCTCGCATAAAACAATGATCTCTTTATCGGCGTCCAGCTCATTGAGGCGAAAAGAAAGTTGTTGAACCGGAATATTTAATGCTTCGGGTAATCTCCGGTAGAAAAATTCTCTGGGAGTTCTTACATCCAGTACTTGGATATCTGAGGAGGTTTTTATTATTTGCGCTGCCTCTTCGGGTGTAATATTTATCATAGACCAGCTGAGTTTGAGTTATCAATTTTTTTAGGTAAACCTTTTAAAATATGTTGAAAGTTCGCCGCAGCAGGATTTATACCCTCTGGTTTCGGCATTATTCGCGCTCGCAGTTCAGAAAGTATTTTACGTCGGTGCTCACGTTTGGCTCAGAGCATTTACAGGAGATGAACCAAAACTACCCGATCATTTTTTATATCAATCATGCATATTGGTGGGATGGGTTCTGGTCGCAATTATGTACCGAAGAATATTTAAATCAAAATCTCTATATCATCATCGAGTATAAGCAACTGGTTCGTTATCAGTTTTTTACCCGATTAGGTGCATTTTCTATTGTTCGGGAAAATCCGCGTGAAGCCATAAAGACAATCCATTATGCCGTAGAGCAGTTAAGCCGGCCTTCTGAAAAGCAAAATGCGCTTTGGATTTTTCCTCAAGGCGAGATCAGGCACATCGATGAGCGGCCCCTGGGATTTTTCGGAGGAACAGCAAAAATTGTTGAAGGATTGCTAAAAAAAGACACACCGGTTTATCTCTCATCCATGGTTACCCGGGTCGATTACCTGGACGAGCAAAAACCCGAGATGTTCCTTTCATTCAAAGCTCCCGAACTCATCGAGCCCGGCAACTTTTCTTCGGTTAAAGCGCTTACAGCCGATATGGAAAAAAAAACAGAGGCTCATCTCGATGAACTAACCGGGAAGATCATGCGGCGCAACTTTGAGAATGGTCATATCCTGGTTGAAGGGGAGCTGTCTGTGAATAAAAAATTAGACCAGGTGAAAACTTTATTGGGGCTTCATCCTAAATCATAACCAACTAATACAAAAGAGTTGCACTTTAAGTTTTGAAGATACATGGGCAAGCTCTAAATTAAGGTGATCATTGCCCAAAAACCAGATAGAATATGTTAAGGTGCGAGTTTAAATGAACATATAAATTAACTGATTATGCATTGTGATCATGACATGTGTTCCGGAAGAACCTCTTGCCAGGTTCGGGCATGCCTACCGGACTACCTGCTTAGTATAGAGAACAAATATTTCGATACCCTGGTCCCGGAAGAAGATTCCCAGGCCTCAGAAACGGTTGCATTATATGAAGTGGAATTCAGAGGTAATCGAAAAGAGTTTTTTCGCAATTCCAAAGGTTTGGAACTGAACCTCGGCGACTGTGTGATTGTTTCAACCGATGGTGGTTACGACGCCGGTTGGATTTATGCAAAACCACAACTGGTCCAGATCAAATCAAAAGTTCTGAACATAGATCCTAATTCTGATGAATTGTTCGAAATAGATCATCTGGCTTCCACAGAAGAGATTGAGGAGTTGTTTAAAATCCAGAAAGAAGAACCCGGAATTGCTGAGAAATGCCATGAAAAAATTGAGTCCCACAAGCTGGATATGAAATTTGTAGATGTTGAACTGCGTTATGACCGTCAGAAAATATCTGTGTTTTTTACATCCGATCATCGTGTGGATTTCAGGGAATTGGTTCGCGATCTGGCTTCAGAGTTTCGGGTTCGAATCCAAATGGTGCAAATTTCAACCAGAGACGAGGCTAAACGCATGGGCGGAATTGGTACCTGTGGTCGTTTGTTGTGCTGCTCGACCTGGCTGAATGAATTTCACCAGGTTTCAACCGATTCGGCTAAATACCAGAATATTCAGCTCAATATGAGCCGTCTGACCGGACAATGTGGGCGCCTGAAATGTTGCTTGAATTACGAACGCGATAGCTACTCAGAGCAATTAAAGAAATTCCCGGTACTCGAAAGTATGGTGAAAACCGAAAAAGGGAAAGCTCAGATTGAAAAGATTGATATTTTCAGAGAAGAAATCTGGCTGCATTACGAAAAATCTGATCAGTGGGATTGCATGACTTTGGATGATTTCAACAAAATGTTTGTCCGCCAAAATTCACATCAGCATTCTTAGATATGGAAACTTACTCAAGAGAAATAGATATAAAAGCCCCCATTGAGAAAGTGTTCCATTTTCACGACGATACCGATAACCTTCTTAAAATCAGTCCACCGGATGCAGGGGTATCCATTCTGGAAGCCTCAGAGCCCGGTCTGGGCCAAAAGGTGGTGCTGTCTATTAAACAACTGGGGATTATTACCCTGGAGTGGGAAGTGGAAATAACCGAGTACGATCCACCGCATCAATTGACTGATGAGCAAAAACGCGGCCCCTTCGGCAGCTGGAAACAAACCCGGGAATTTCAGGCCATTGATGAACAGACCACACGTCTTATAGACAAGATTGAGTATACCTTGCCCCTGCATGCACTGGCTCAGCTTTTGGTGGGGGGATTGGTGAGAAAGAAAATCACCGATATGTTTGAATACCGCCAGAAAACCTTAAAAGAGATTCTCGAAAACAATCGTTAAATAACCCAGAAAAACCTGCTATTTAAGTAATTTTTACATTATGGCTCAAAACAGTTCTTTTAAGCGAACTTTAGTTACAACTGCTCTTCCTTACGCCAACGGTCCGGTTCATCTGGGGCATTTAGCCGGCGTTTACCTTCCGGCCGATATTTATGTGCGTTTCAAAAGATTAAAAGGTGAAGATATCATCCATATCGGCGGCTCTGATGAGCATGGCGTACCGATTACACTTACTGCCGATAAAGAAGGGGTTTCCCCGCAGGTGATTGTGGATCGTTACCATACCCAAAACTTTGCAGCGTTCCAAAAATGCGACATTTCGTTTGACCATTACGGTCGCACGTCTTCGCCGGTTCATCATAAAACCGCCCAGGAATTCTTCAGTGATATAGAAAAAAGCGGAGTATTCGTTAAGAAAACCGAAAAGCATTTTTTTGATGAAAAAGCTGGCCATTTTCTTTCGGACCGATATGTAACGGGCACGTGCCCGGTATGCCAAAACCCGGATGCCAATGGCGATCAGTGCGAGTATTGTGGCACGTATCTTTCGGCCACTGAGCTTATAAATCCTAAAAGTAAAGTTACCGGAGAGGTCCCTGTTCTTAAAAACACCCTTCACTGGTATTTCCCGCTTGGCGCTTTTCAGAAACGTCTCGAAGACTATGTTGAGTCGCATAAAGAGGACTGGCGGCAAAATGTGATCAATTACTCCAATACCTGGTTAAATCAGGGGTTGTCTGATCGGGCCATCACCCGCGATCTTTCCTGGGGTATAAAAGTCCCGCTTCAGAGCCAGGAAGCGCTTGATAAAGTGCTGTATGTTTGGTTTGATGCGGTTTTGGGCTACATTTCCTCTACCAAGGAATGGGCCGCAGAGCAAGGCGATTCGGAGAGCTGGAAAACATACTGGCAGTCTTCGGATACACGCCTGATCCATTTTATCGGGAAAGACAACGTGGTGTTCCACACCCTGATGTTCCCAGCCATTTTAATGGCGAAAAACGATGCCACCAGTGAAGGCTACATCCTGGCCGATAATGTGCCATCTTCGGAGTTTATGAATTTTGAGGGGAAGAAGTTTTCCAAATCCCGCAATTATGCCGTCTACCTGGGTGAGTTCCTGGAGCGTTTCCCGGCAGATATGCTGCGTTACAGCATCGCTATTAACTACCCGGAAAACCGCGATACCGATTTCAGCTGGAAAGATTTTCAAAACCGCTCCAATGGCGAACTGGCTGATACGCTGGGCAATTTTGTCAAACGCGCTGTCGATTTCACCAATTCAAAATTTAATGGCCAGGTCCCTGCTGACTGCACTACAGAGGATTGGCAAAATCTCGGGGATGAGTGGCACAATAATTTTGAGCGCTATGAGCGTGCGATGGAGGAGTTTCATATCCGCGAAGCAACCGTTGCTGCAATGGATTTTGCCCGCTTTGCCAATCGTTTCCTTACCGAATCCGAGCCCTGGAAGGTTATTAAAACCAATCCTGATGAAGCAGCAAAAACCATGGCCATATGCCTGAATTTATGCTACACACTTGCCATGGCTTTTTTCCCGATTACACCCGGTACTTCGCGTAAAATATTTGCTATGCTGGGTGTTGAGGATCTAATACCTGATCAGGCCACAGTTGGTTTGAATCGTTGGGAGAAAGCCTATCAGCCTCAGCTTAAAAATGGTCATACCCTCAGCGGTACTTCTGAGATTTTGTTCAAGAAAATAGAAGAGAAAGATCTGGAACCCGAATTGCAAAAAATTGAAGCCATGTTGGCAGCCCAGGAAAAACAGGATCAGGAAGCCCAGCCGGCAGAGTTTGAACCGATCAAGCCAAACATCTCCTTTGAAGATTTCACCAAAGTAGATTTAAGAGCCGCTATAGTGTTAACGTGTGAAGCGGTACCTAAAGCCAAGAAACTCTTAAAACTTACGTTAAAGCTTGGCCCAGAAGAGCGCCAGGTACTGACCGGTGTGGCACAGTATTATAAACCTGAGGATTTGGTAGGCAAACAGGTGATTTTGGTGGCTAACCTGGCTCCGAAAAAAATGAGGGGTATAGAGTCGCAAGGCATGATCCTGGCCGTTGAAGGAAACGATGGAAAATTAAATATCGTTGAACCCGCCGGAGCGCAAATAAATGGAAAAAGTATCAGTTAGTGTTGCATTTATAATTTATTTATCGTATAATAAAGGCTCTCTGAATAAGAGAACTATAACATCGTGGGGTGGAGCAATTCGGTAGCTCGTCGGGCTCATAACCCGAAGGTTGCAGGTTCAAGTCCTGTCCCCACCACAAGGTAAGGCGTGTCTCATAAGTGTTTGAGGTGCGCTTTTTTTTTGCCCCTATCGATTATTCAAACACGATAGTTTTGTGGCCATGCACCAGCACCCGATGCTGGAAATGATTGTGCAAGGCACGTGCCAGAACCAGTCGCTCCAAATCACGCCCTTTACGAACCATGTCTTTTAAGCTGTCTTTGTGTGAGACTCGCATAATATCCTGCTCGATGATGGGGCCTTCGTCCAGGTCTTCTGTTACATAATGGCTGGTTGCGCCAATGATCTTTACCCCGCGCTCATAAGCCTGTTTATAGGGATTTCCGCCTACAAACGCCGGTAAAAAAGAATGGTGTATGTTGATGATCTTGTTGGGAAAGGCTTCAACAAACGCGGGTGAGAGAATTTGCATGTACCGCGCCAGGATCAGTGTTTCAATATGATGCTTTTTAAGCAGTTCGATTTCTTCTTTTTCCCTTGCCGCTTTGGTTTCTTTGGTGATCGGAATACAGTAGTAAGGTATATTATGTTGCCGGGCAACAGACTCCAGGTTGGGATGATTGGAAATGATCAACTTGATCTGAATATTGAACTCCTCAATCTTATCTCGCCAGAGAATTTCATTTAAGCAATGATCATATTTTGAAACCATAATGGCAACATTGGCAGGCTCTTGCAGAAACTTGATTTGCCAGTTTGCGCCAAACTCTTTAGCCAGTGGTGCAAAGGCATCTTTCAGATCATCAGGTGCGATAGAGAAACCGGCCATATCCCAGGAAACACGGATAAAAAACATACCCGCTTCCTGATCCACATGCTCATCCAGGTCCAGGATATTACCGCCCCGCTCAAAAATAAAATGTGAGATGCGTGAGACCAGTCCCACACGATCCGGGCAACTGAGCAATAATACGGCGGTTAATGATGATGACGGCATGGTTTAGTTTTTATACATTGAAAAAGGCCCAATTATAAATTCACCTTTCGTGTTAATAAATGCATTTTTCTTGCCATCCAAAATAACCAATGCAAGTCCGTCCGTAAATGGGTACGCATCAACAAAATCACGTTGAAATGGATTTTTGCCTTTCTCATCCATATAAAGCCATCTGCCTTTTTGTTTGGCCAAAGAAAATTTCCCGGGCTGTCCGTAAAACTCTTCTGCACTAATTTCTTGAACTTCTTTCCCATTTTCGTTGATCAATACAAACTTATTCTCTCTATTACGACACACACCGTATTTTCCAAAGGCACGCCGGTAACCGTTATTAAACGACACCATATTTTTAAGATGTTTGAGCTGCCCGTGATTGATATGATAGGTAAAAAGGCGTGAACCTTTTCCCAGGAATAAATTTGGGTTCTGGGAGTTGAAATTCGTTTGAATATGGTCGTACTGACTTGGGAGAACAGTGTTTCCCTCAGAATCAATCACCCCGTATTTTTTGGTACTGGAATCCAGGATCATCAAGTAAGTGTTGCCTGTATTATAAAAAACAAAAGCCCAACTTACATTTTTTGCAATTAATTGCAGCTTTTGATCGGATACACGCAGTTTATAAAGCTGTCCGTCTGTTGTAGATAGATATAAGATTTGATTATCGGCAGTTTGGTAGATTTTTCTCAGGCTTTTCTTGAGCGGGATATCTGTAACAGAGTAATTATTGGTGTTCCAGACAATATTCTTTTCAGGATTATCGATTTCTTTTAACCACAACAGCCCATTATAAAGATACGCTTTCAGGCGATACTTAACATCTGGTTGAATGATGGTGTTATTACTCCAATCGCGCATAGCGTAAGTCATAGTGCCACCGGGTTTCTGATATGCCAAAAATAAACCGACATTAATTGATTTTTGAAGCCCTTCGAACCAGGAATAAAAGGATGTTAACGAAGACTTGGGATCTTCATCTAAGTTCAAATAGTTTGGGCTGGCAAAACCCTCTTGATTAAATGACATGATTCGGCCATTTCTGGCAAGTACATACTTAAATTCGGTGTTTAGTGCATCACCTTTCTCGATAATACCGTCACGAAATTCAAAGTTCTTTAATTGTTTGGGCGCTACTCTAAATGGACCATCTTTGAGAATCCGGATCACTTTTTCAGGTTGATCGAAAGAAAAGGGGATCGGTAGGTATTGCGGGGCATTGGAAATAATTTCTCTGTCTTTACTTTTGAGTCGTAAGTAATTACCTGATTTGTACGTTTTGGCATATTTGCAGTTGTATCGGGCTTTCGGATTGATCATACTTTCCGGAATTTTAATAAAATCAAAAGAAGCACTGATATCTTTGGCTCGCTTGGGCACACACTTCAAGTTTTGATTAATAAAATAGATGTGCTTGCTGGTGAGTTTAGTATTCTGATATTTTTCTTTTAACGCCTCGTATTTTTCATCTGATAGTTCATCGGAGATATGTTCCAGATAATGCTCAATGCGTACCATTTTATCTATGCCAACCAGTCCGATTTTTTCTTTGTTATCCCAGGATGTTTCGTAGTAGATCGTTTTTAAAACCTCTTTACCTGTCCAGTTCATCAATCCAAAACGGGCCACAGCCTTACCGTTTTTAGAAAAAGCGCGCCCTATTCTTAAAAATCCATCATTGGGATTGATAAAATTGTATCCTAAACTGCGATCGAAAATAACCTTACCGTTTTTATCATAAACACTTACCAAATCAACAACCAAATCTGTTGGGCTGATATTGTTCTTCCAGCCAATGCGAAAATAACCCTCGTCGTACGGGTTGCATGTTCTGACCTTATTTAATCGCATGGCATTTTCTTTCAGTATAAAGTAGAGGTTGCCATCTTCTGACTGCCATGTCTCTATTCGAGCATCAGAGTTTTTTATAATTTCCTTGCCATCTGAATTAATTGCTGAATAGAAATACTTTTGTTGTTCTTTATTGTAATAATAAATAACCGCGATATCCTGATAAATTTTAAAGTTTGGTGTTCCTTCAATTTCTGAAGATTGATATTGAAGTATTTGTCCTTTTTTATTCACCAAAGATGTTTTGCCCGATTTTTTATCCAGAACCACAATGGCAAATTCTGCGGGACTATAGTCGGAACCTATAAAATTTGAGGCTTTTTCGAATTTAAAATCTATGGCGATCTCGCCATTTGGGGTGATATAGCCATATTGGCCAAGCTTGTTTTTTGCCGCGATTAAACCACCATAATGATCACCCAGTTGATCGTAGATCATTTCAACCACAAGCTCACCTTTGCGATTGATCATACCCATTTTTTTCTGCTTGTTCCAAACCATAGCATAATCATTCACAAACAGGGAGGCATGTGCATATTTATCCGTGAAAGGGATAATGATCTGGTTTTGTTCATTGATGTATCCCCATTCATTTTTAAAATTTTGAACCGGTGCAATCCGGTTTTTACCCTTACTGAATGTACCGGCCTGTTTGTATTGAGGTTCAATAATAAACTTGCGCTCGCTTTGCTTATAAAAACCATATAGTTTTCCCACAGTCGTCTTTTTATAGCGAGGCCAAAGCGGGGAGCTTTCTTGTGCGAAAAGAGCTATTGTTGAACTGATGATGAAGAGAATCAGAAAGCCTATGATCAGAAATGCATGCTTCATGATATGTTGGGATTATGCTGAAAGAATTTTTAGCTACCTAAAATTAAGAATGCATCAAAGAAATTGCATGCAGGGATGTTAAATAATAATTAGCTTTTGAAATCCAGGTGCAATAAGCTTGGTTGAATGCCCGAATTGGCCTGGTATTTTCCGCTTTTGTAAGTCTCAAAATCCCCTTCAATGCTGTGGTAGTAGATTTGGCAGACTTCCACTTCGGGGTAGATCCGGATGGGCTGCACGCAAAAGATCTCAAGTGTCCAGAAACCTTTAAAGCCAACATCCCCAAAACCAGCCGTGATATGGATAAACAAGCCCAGGCGTCCGATTGAAGAGCGTCCTTCCAGCATGGGCACATAGTTGTGAGTTTCGGTGTATTCCATGGTTCGGCCCAGGTATAGGGTATTGGGCTCCAGAACCAGGCCATCTTTTGGGATGATAAGTTTTTCGGTTGGATTGGGCTGTTTCATATCCAACGGCGAGCAGGTATATACCAGCAACTCGTTATGCAATTTCAGGTTATAACTGTTGGGATTGAGCTGACTTTGATGGTAAGGCTCAATAATAATATCCGTCCCCAACCTGGCTTCAATTTCTTTTCCAGAAAGGATCATATATCTGATGTTTTATAAATGATTGTAGAGACGAAAGATACGTTAAAATAAGATAATGACTGAACCGGAGTATAAGATCTGGCTGAGACCTTACTAAAATCAGCCGGTATTTTTAGTGAAAAAAACTGATTTGTGACGGGGTTATTCAATAAGCTCTCCAGGGAGCATTTCCCGATCAAACTCTGCACCCCACGGACAGAAATTGCCATCCAACTGATCTAAAAAATAATCCAGGTGTTGCTCTACATAGCCTGGCATGGCATCGCACAGTTCGATGGAGTTTTCAACCAGATACCACTGGTTATCTTTAAACCGCCAGCTCCAACTGTAATTATACCCACCATTACCGCGCATGATGGAGCCATTTATATGCAGGTGCCGGTTCTGGGGTGGCAGCAATAAGAGGCTATCCAGGATATGCAACGTGGTTGTATCGGAGGTTCTGACGATAAAATTGTCCCTGGTGAGTTCATTTTCTACATAAACCCGAAAGTACCGAAATTCATCTTTTGGAATGCGGTTTTTCTGCGGAGGCGTGGCGCTATCACACGAAATCACCAAGAAGAGAAGTAAGAAAACAAGACAGTTAAAGACCGGGTTTTTGGTGGTGTGTTTCATAATTCAGAAACCAGGTTAGAGGCATATATGCCTGACAAGATGTGTTGAGTTATTGTTCTTTGGGTTAGTCGACGTAAGTGGATTTATCTTTAAATACATAGGAAACAACCAACAGGATAATCGCAATGATTGCAGGGGCATATTCTCCATCCCGGATGTATAGGTGTGCTGAGAGAGCAAGAATGAAATTAAAGAAAAAACCAGCGTATGCCCATTCCTTTAAAGCGTTTGAAAGTTTAGTCCATATGAAAACCAAACCTAATATTTTGGCGATTGCCAGCGGATATATGATATAAGTTGGATAACCTAATTTTATGAACGACTCAGCCACCATATCGTAGTTAAAAAAATACATACCGGCCGAAAGCAGCATAAGTGCAGTTAAAAGCCCTGTAGCTATGTAGTAAATAATCTGATTTTTATTGAGTGTCATAATGCTTCAGTTTATATCTGTAAAAACAACTTTAAGAATTTTTAATATGTCTTGACCTATTGAAAATAATCTGGTGAATCTGGAGTTAATATGAGTATAAAAAAAAGCCGCTTGTTTGAAAAGCGGCTTTTTTATTGAGTTACCGTTTATTTATTGAGACAAAACTGCGTTTGGCAGGGCCAACATAATTTTGCCTTGGCCGGCCGATCACGCGTTTCGGATCGCGGATCATTTCCTGCCACTGGGCCATCCAGCCTATCATGCGTCCGAGTGAGAAGATCACCGTAAACATACTGGTTGGAAATTTCAGGGCTTTGTAAATAATGCCGGAGTAGAAATCCACGTTTGGATAGAGTTTCTTTTCAATGAAGTATTCATCGGTGAGTGCAATTTCTTCAAGTCTTAAGGCTATTTCGAACAACGGATCATTGCCATCAAGTTTTTCAACGATCTCCTTGGCGATATTGCGGATAATTTTGGCACGCGGGTCATAGTTTTTATACACGCGATGTCCGAAGCCCATCAGGCGAAACGGATCGTCTTTGTCTTTGGCTCTATCAATAAACTTCGGAATGTTATCGGGTGTGCCGATCTCTTCCAGCATTTTTATCACGGCTTCGTTGGCGCCGCCATGAGCCGGGCCCCACAAACACCCAATACCAGCCGAGGCTGCTGCAAAAGGATTAGCGCCGGATGAGCCGGCCAGTCGAACGGTTGAAGTAGAGGCGTTTTGCTCGTGATCGGCATGCAGCAGTAAGGTCACGTCCAGGGCCTTGGCATGCAAGGGATCAATTTCGTATGGTTCGGCCGGAACGGCATACATCATGTGCAGGAAGTTTTCGGCATACGAAAGATCGTTGCGAGGATAGACAAACGGTTGTCCGTGGGTATGTTTATAAGCCATTGCCGCCAGGGTAGGTAACTTGGCCAGCAGCCGGTGAACAGAAATCTCCTGGTGCTTGGGATCGGTGATATCCAGTGAATCATGGTAAAACGAGCTCATGGCGCCAACCATACCAACCAGGATAGACATGGGATGGGCATCGCGCCGGAAGCCATTGACAAAGTTCTTAAAACCTTCATGTACCATCGAGTGATGCTTGATGGTAAAGCTGAATTTCTCATATTCGTCCTTAGTGGGCAATTCCCCATACATGATCAGGTAACAGACCTCCAAAAAGTTGCTATGCTCCGACAGCTCTTCAATGGGATAGCCACGATACAACAATATGCCTTTATCGCCATCGATGTAGGTGATTTTACTTTCGCAACTGGCCGTAGATTTATATCCGGGATCGAACGTAAACAAGCCTGTTTTTTTGTAAAGCTGTTGGATATCAAAAACATCCGGGCCATGTGTTCCTTTCAACAATGGAAATTCATGACTTTCACCGGTGGCATTATTGGTGATCGTAACTGTATTTTTACCCATATTTAGCTCCTTGGCATTGTAATGTTTTAAAAAGGATTGGTGTGAATGACTTAAATTGTTGAGTAATACGAAGAGATATTGCTACAAGGTTTAGTTTTAGATAAAGCTAAACATTATTTTTGAATTGAACGGTATCCCAGAACTAAAAATTGCATCTTCCCATAATTGAGCATTAGCTTCATATTTGATTAAGGCTGAAGGAATACCCACATGAATCCGGTTGAACTGATCATAAAAAAACGCAACGGAGAGTCTTTAACCACAGAAGAGATTCGTGATTTTTTTACCCGGTATCAGAATGGTTCCTTGCCCGATTACCAGATGTCGGCCATGCTAATGGCCATGTATTTTAATCCCTTATCCAATGATGAACTGGCTGCCTTATGCCACCAGATGATCCACAGCGGAACGGTTCTGGATCTTTCGGCAATAGAAAAACCCAAAATTGATAAACACTCCACCGGTGGCGTAGGAGATAAAACCTCCCTGATCCTGGCGCCGATCGTTGCAAGTCTGGGGATTGTAGTACCGATGGTCTCGGGACGGGGATTGGGCCATACCGGCGGCACGTTGGATAAACTGGAATCAATTCCCGGCTTTTCTGTTGGCTTAACTCTGTCTGATTTTCAAAAGCAGTTGCAAACAATTGATTGCGGTCTGATCGGGCAAACCCGGGATATGGCCCCGCTGGATAAATCGCTCTATGCGCTGCGCGATGTAACCGGCACCGTGGAGTCTATTCCACTTATCGCAGCCAGCATTATGTCCAAGAAAATCGCTTCGGGATTGGATGGGTTGGTGCTGGATGTCAAGACCGGAGAGGGGGCATTTATGAAAACACTGCAGCAATCCCAAGCTCTTGCCGAAACCCTGCTTTCGGTGGCCGAGGCCTACCGGAAGCCCGCCGTTGCGTTTATAACTGACATGAATGAGCCCTTAGGCTGCGGGGTGGGAAACTGGCTTGAAGTGAAGGAATGTCTGGCATGTTTGCAAGGCGAGCAGGTGGAGGATCTGATGGAGGTAAGCCTTACGCTCGCCGGGGCAATGATCCATTTAGGCGGCAAAGCCGATTCTACAGAGGAGGGTAAAGCGATGGCCCGTACCCAGATCACCTCGGGAAAAGCCTATGAGAAATTTTTAGACATCGTCCGCGCCCAACATGGCGATGTGCATTACCTGGAATCACCGGCACACTATCCCGAATCAAAGTACAGCTACGAACTCTGTGCAACAGAAACCGGGTATATTACAGGTATTGATGCCCGGGAAGTTGGTTTTTGCGCCATCATGCTGGGCGCCGGAAGGCAAACTATGGCAGAGAGTGTGGATCCGAAAGCAGGCATCGTATTCGAAAAAAAATGTGGTGGTTTTGTGAAAAAGGGCCAGAGTATGCTTGAACTCTATACCGACAAGGCCGAATGCCTGGAGAAAGTTACTGAGCGTTTAAAGGCAGCGATTACAATTTCTTCAGAAAACATCCCTATCAAACCGAAAGTATTGGAGAAAATCGAGCAAAAGCTTAAAAATTAGACGTTTGACCCTAAAAACAGTGTCCTGATATTTCGTTTTTTAAATGAAAACTTCCTAATTTCATCAGTTAGCTGACGCTTTAGTTGAGCGTTCAACGCAACATCTCTAACCAGATATCTCAGTTCTTTTCATAAGCATAACTTATTTGATTATTTCTCTAATAATTAAGTTACACTTCAAAAAACACTAAATGGGAGCGACCATGAAAAAAACCAAACTCGCACTCGCTATTACCCTTTGTTTTAGTCTGGGTGTTATGCAACATGCATTTGCAGCCGGGTTCAAACTAAACGAGCATGATGCTAAAGCTTCGGGTATGATGAATGCTTTCACTGCTCTGGCCGATAATCCTTCGGCATTGCATTACAATCCGGCCGGTATTGTTCAATTAGATGGCATAAATGCCCAGGCTGGTTTCGGCTACTTTATCCCTTCTGCTTCGTTTAAAAGTGCCGGTACATCTGCTTTTGGTACGGATGGCGAAACCACAGATGTTCAAACCGATAACTTCCTGGTACCTTATCTTTATTTTACATACAAACTCAACGATCAGTGGAGTTTTGGTTTCTCTGAAACCACACCGTTTGGCCTGGGCACCGAATGGCCTGGAGATTGGGAAGGCCGCTATATTACCGGTGGTCAAAAAGCCGAAGTGAAAACCATTAATTTGCAAGGCACCATTGCTTATAAGCCATTAGAAAATGTGTCCATTGCCTTCAGCCCACAGTATCAGTACTTCGATGTGGAACTTATGAACAAGTTACCTGATGGTGTACCTAATCCTTCTCCTCCTCCAGCTGTTTTATTCCTAAATAATGGTGAAGATCTTGGTGTAAGATTGATCGGTGATAACTGGCAGTTTGGCTGGAACCTGTCTACCATGATCTGGGCAACCGAGAACATCCGGATTGGGGCATTGTACCAGGCTTCAATGGAGCATGAAGTTTCCGGAACACTTACAATTAGCGGTATTGATGGCTCATTACATCCACTTGTTGGTGAATATGATGCCAAGGCTAAAGTTGAGCTGCCGGCTTCATTCTCGTTGGGTGTAGCCTGGTTAGACGAGCAGTACGGTGTTGAGCTGGATGTGATCTGGGAAGGCTGGTCGAGTTACGATAAACTGGCTGTGGATTCCGATGAATTTAAAACAGCTTCCGGCGGTCAGGAAGTGTCTGTAGAAAAGAACTGGGATGATGTGTTTTCTTACCGCATAGGCGGATTTTACAAACTCACCCCGGTTTATGAACTGCGTGCAGGACTGAGTTATGTACCAACACCCGTCCCTACAGAAACACTGGATGTATTGATGCCAACCCAGGATCGCTGGTATTTTGCCTTTGGTGGCGGTGCCCAGTTTGATCAGTTTTCTGTGAATGCTTCTGCCATGTACCTGACAGACAGCGTGGATGAATTTGATAACGACGTTGGGAACTATGGCGTTGAATTAGGCAATCCGGCTTTAGGGAACATGACAGGTAATTTTGAAAGTGTTGGCGTGTTTATCTTTAACCTTGATGTGGCTTACCGTTTTTAATTTCATAAGTCTTAAGACCTGAAACACAAAGAGCCTGCAAAAACAGGCTCTTTTCATTTCGCTAAAATTTAATAAGCTTACCAGTTTTCGCCAAGAATCTCAAAATGAGACTGAGGCTTTAAGCAGGCCGGGCATACTTTAGGCGCATCTTCACCTTCATGTAAATATCCGCAATTGATGCAGCGCCAGATGATTTTTCCATTGCGTTTGAACACGTGGCCGTCTTTAAGGTTTTTCTCCAGGTCGCGGTAGCGTTTGCCATGTTGCTTTTCAGCCACACAGATGGCTTCAAAAGCGCGGGCAACCGGCTCAAAACCTTCCTGGCGTGCAACGTTGGCAAACTCAGGATACAGGGTTTCCCATTCTTCTTCTTCACCTGAAGCAGCTTCGTTAAGGTTTTCCAGAGTTGTTCCCACTTTTCCGGCAGGATACATGGCCTGGATTTCCAATCCGCCGCCATCCAAAAAGCTGAAGAAGCGTTTGGCATGTTCACGCTCCTGATCGGCTGTTTCTTCAAAGATTTCAGCTATTTGCATTAACCCTTCTTCGCGTGCTTTTTCAGCAAAAAACGTGTAACGGTTACGTGCTTGTGATTCGCCGGCAAAAGCCTTCAAAAGATTTTTTTCGGTTTGAGTGCCTTTAACACTTTGAGCCATAATTTTCTCCTTTAAATGTGTTTTTAATGGTAGTCATTCTAAAATGAACGGTGTAATGTACTAAACATGTGTGATATTCGTATGCTCGCTGATATCCCGGCAGTAGGTGGCCAGATCATCCACCTCTAAATCGTGTATGCTGGTTTTACCAAGAATGCGGACATAATCCTCCAACTCAGATTTATAAACAGTAAATAAATTTCCCAGCATTTGTGCAGATTGATCCACATCCAGCCGATCGCGCAGTTTAGGATCCTGAGTGGTAATACCCATCGGGCAGGTACCTTTGTGGCACACCCGGTATTGCTGGCAACCGATGCCGATAAGCGCCGTGGTACCTAAGGCGATGGCATCAGCGCCCATGGCCAGGCACTTGGCAATATCACCACTGGTACGCATGCCACCGGTCATGATCAGGGTGATCTGGTCGTAGTTGTGCTCGCTGAGATACTTGCGAGCCTGGTAGGTGGCATAGGGCGCCGAAATACCAAAATTATCTTTTACGTGAGTGGGTGCAGCGCCGGTTGAGCCGCCACGGCAATCGATGGTAATATAATCTGGTTCGGCAAACGTGGTCACATCCAGGTCGTCTTCGATATTGCCGGCAACAAATTTAATTCCTATTGGAGCACCATTGGTTAAGCTGCGCAGCCACCCGACTTTTTCCCGCAGGTCGTGCTTATCAAGAATATCGTCGTGGTTTTCCGGGCTGATCACGTCCTGAAATGGTTCTACACCTCTTGCCCGGGCAATTTCCTCTGTGACTTTTTCGGCAAGTAAATGCCCGCCCAGGCCGGCTTTAGCCGCTTGTCCGATCTTTATTTCGATGGCATCGGCTTTTTGGATCACCTCTTTGGTTGCACCAAAATGGCCGGTTGAGTATTCAAATATATATTTATAAGCCGCTTGCTGTTCCTCTTCTATCATACCGCCTTCGCCGCTGCTCATGGCAACACGCATCATAGCGGAGCCTTTTGCCAGGGCCAGTTTAGCTTCGCGCGAAAGCGACCCAAACGACATGTGAGAGACAAAAAACGGAAGATCCATTTCCAGTGGCTTTTTGGCTTGTTTGCCAATAGTGGTGCTTAAAGTGATGTCTGCATCCTGTTGGCGCAGCGGTCGCCTGGCCAGCTGGGCAGGAAGAAAAACAATGTCTTCGAACTGGTTTTTCTGTTTCGGGGTTTTCATGGAGCTATACTCCTGCTTGCCGGTTACAGCTTTCCGGAAAATGGATCGCATCTCAGGTTCAAGCTCATCGTGCTCGCGCTCCAGATCACCAAAATAACTTTTTTCAGATGCACCGGATGTGTGATTTTCTTCGGCTGTTTTGGATTCATCAATCCTATCGAACATTTGTTTGGTGGCACCACAAACAGGGCATTTCCAATCGTCGGGTATGTCTTCGAAGTCTGTCCCGGGGGCAATGCCACTGTCCGGATCGCCCTTAGAGGCATCGTAGACCCAATCACAAATTCTACAAACGTATTTCACCAGGTAACGGATTTGAATGGTTTTTATTAACTCTAAGCTTTAAAGATAAGGATTCCTGATATGAAATGAAGATGGTGCGAAAAAAAAATGGGTTTTCTTTAAGCACACTTTATAAATGAGGGTTTAATAAAAAGTTTCACATAAGTGTCACGAAATTAAAAAAACATTAAATCCAATGATTTGTTTTTGGGAATTACTGTTTATCTTGACCATCACAGAAGTACATGATTTGCATTTAGGATGAACACCTGGCATGATTATGTGCCGGTAACATTCAACAGGATACAAACTATGAACAAAAAGATCACGCGGCGCCAGTTCTTAAAGGCGGCGAGTGTTCTGGGAGGCATGGCTTTATTGCGCCCTGTATGGGATTTGGGCAACGAAGCTGTTGAAGTCCAGGCACAAGCCGTTACCGGAGAAGTAACATGGGTGCCAAGCATTTGTAATTTCTGCTCCTCGTTTTGCGATATAAACGTTGCCGTTAAGGAAGTTGATGGAAGCAAACGGGCAGTTAAGATTGAAGGAAATCCCCACAGCCCTCTAAACCGAGGAAAAATTTGTGCCAGGGGTCAGGCCGGTTTAAGACAGGTTTATGATCCGGATCGACTTAAAGAGCCTTTGATTCGTGTAAAAGGCAGTAAGCGTGGTGAATGGAACTTCCGTGTCGCAACCTGGGAAGAAGCCTACGATTTAATCGCTTCAAAATTTAAAGCCGTTAATCCCTGGGAGATCAGCCTGGTTGGTGGATGGACAGCCTGTGTGTCTTACATGCATTTTAGCCTGCCGTTTGTCAGAACCCTTGAGATTCCCAACATTATTGCTTCACCATTGCAGCATTGTGTAACAGCGGGCCATTTGGGTACCGACCTTGTAACAGGCAATTTCAATGTTCATGACGAGATCCTTGCCGACTTTGAAAATGCCCGCTACATTTTATTCAGCCAAAACAATGCTTCAGTAGCTGCTATTTCCACTGCCCGTGCTGTTCGTTTCGGACAGGCTAAGAAAAACGGGGCAAAGGTGGTGTGTTTGGATCCGCGCCAGAGTGAACTGGCCTCCAAAGCCGATGAATGGCTGCCGGTAAAACCAGGAACCGATCATGCCTTTTTCCTGAGCATGATCCATACCATGCTTCGCGAACATTTGTATGATGAAGACTTTTTGATCAACCATACCAACTCGCCATTTTTGGCCTACAAAGATGCCAATGGCAATGTTGAGTTGGCAATGGATATGGGCAGCGATGGTAAACCTTCGGCGTATTATGTGTATGATGAAGTCCGCCGCCAGGCTGTTGCTGTGCCAGCCTACACCAACACCAACGAATTTGCTAAAAATAAAAACCGGATCGTTCCGGCCTTAAACGCCTCAACCTCTGTTCGCTGGCGGGGTAAAGCGGTAAAAACCGTGTTTGACTTCTTTGTTGAAGAATCTGAGCCATACACAGCTGAATGGGCTTCCGCGATCACCGAAATACCCGCCGATACTATCCGGCGCATTGCCATAGAGTTTGGCCAGGCCAGGCCGGCGATGGTAGATCCGGGTTGGATGGGCGCGCGTTACCATCATGTGATCGGACAGCGCCGCTTGCAGGCCATTATCCAAACCTTGGTGGGTGGTGTGGATGTTAAAGGCGGTTGGCTGATGAACGGTGAGTATCGCCATAAAGCCGAGAACATGTGGCATCAGGCCCAGCATGGCGGTTCGCATGGCCACGGCGAAGTCCCACCGGTTATGAAACCCGGAATGGGCTTTGCAAACGGCTTGATGGATATTTTTGGAAATCCAGGGGCGTGGTCTCACGGCAAACCGGCACTTTCATTTGCCTGGGCTCAGGAAATGCAAAAACAGGGTAAACCCTCGGCATTTCTTCCGGCTATGGCCGATACCGGATTGCTGGAAGCCACAAAAGGCGAAATGACCTACAACGGTGAGCCTTATGACATGAAGATATTCTTCATGAACGCAGCCAACCCGATTCGCCACTACTTCCCGGCCAAGCGGTGGGAAGAGATCCTGAGCAATGAGAATGTGGAACTGGTTGTGGCCGTGGATGTCTTACCTTCCGACACCACACCGTATGCCGATGTGATCCTTCCGAACCATACTTATCTTGAGCGCAACGAACCGCTTCTGTATCCTTTAGGTCCCGATACCAATCTGGGCTTTGCTACAAGGCTCAGGGCGATTGAGCCATTGTACAACACCCGCGATGCGGCCGATATCTTCCTTGAAATCGCTGATCGCATGGGCAAATTCGACTCTTATGTAAAAGGTATTGCCGAATATGCCGGACTCGACATCGAGGTGTTGAAAAAAGAGATCGCAAAAGTTAAATCTGAGAAAAAGCCATACAACGAAGCATTTTTGAAAACCGCTTACGAGGCTATGGGGCATTTATCCGAGCATGTAACCGGTAAAAAACTCTCGGCCCAGGAGGTTGAAAAAACGATCCGGGATAAAGGCTTGATTGTCTTGAAATCAGCTGATGAGCTTTTGGAAGAAGCCAGTATGCCACGTAAAATACCGGTGCCATCGATGTCGGGTCGTCTTGAGCTTTACAGCCCGATCCTGGCTTCCTTTACCCGGGCTGCCAAACCTCATCCACTCTGGAACCCGGTTCTGAGCTATCTGCCTCCGATGTACAGAGATAATCCGCAAAAGCAAGACCTGGAGCAGGATGAGTTCTACTTTACCTACGGCAAAGTACCGGTGGTTTCACATGCTTCAACCAATAACAATAACGCCTTGCTGGCTGCTGTTACCAAGCCAAAAGAAGGTGCATTTATGGGCTTGTGGATGAACAAACGCAAAGCCAGTGCATTGAACCTGAAAAACGGCCAGATGGTTGAGCTGGAAAATGTACGATATGGCCAAAAAGTCACAGCCAAGTTGTTTGTTACCGAAATGATCCGCCCCGATACGGTATTTCTGCCATCGGCCTATGGTAGCAAGAATACCAAATTAAGCGTGGCTGGCGGAAAAGGTACGGCACTAAACGAATTAATGCCTTACAGTATAGAACCCATTGCGGCCTCGTTTATGTCGCAGGAGTTTACCGTAAAGGTAAGACCAACCCAAGAAAAGGAGGTAGCGTAATATGGCGCGATATGCAATGGTAATGGATATGAGGGCATGTGTGGGTTGCCAGGCCTGTATGGCAGCATGTTCAACCGAGAACCATACCCCGTATTGGAGTGAGAAATTTCGTACCCATGTCGAAGAGAATGAACTGGGCCAGTATCCGGATGTTCGCCGCGAACTTCTACCGCGTTTATGCATGCATTGCGAGAACACCCCATGCCTCTCGGCGTGTCCGACAGGTTCAACCTATAAAACCAAAGACGGCATTGTTAGGGTGGATTACGATCGGTGTATCGGGTGCTACGCCTGCGTAATCGCCTGTCCATACGATGCAAGGTATCCCTATGATAGCGATGATGTGGAAACTGCTTACAACATATATGGCAGTGATAACTCACACGACCAGCCTCATGTGGATAAATGCAGTTTCTGTGAACATCGGGTTTTGGAAGGCCGTGAGCCGGGCTGTGTCAGCACCTGCCCAACCAACGCTCGCGTGTTTGGCGATTTGGATGATCCGGATTCGGAGGTTCATAAGCTTGCCAGCCGGGGTGATGCCCGGCCGCTAAGGCCCGAACTCGGCACATCACCCAAAGTATTCTATATCCCAATTTAGAAAGGAGAATTTAAACTTATGTCTTTTGTACATCAGGATGTATGGCATTGGCAGATCGCAGCTTACCTGTTTTTAGGCGGGCTTGGCGGTGCCACATTTGCCATCGCTGCAATGATGCACCTGTTTGAGGGTTGTGATAAAAAAGTATTATCTGTTGCAATCTTATCGGCCATTGGATTTATGGGCCTTGGTACGGTATTTCTCCTGGCCGATATGCTTCAACCATTGAAAGCCATGTACGCCCTGACCAATCCGAGTTCCTGGATCTTCTGGGGTGTTATATTTATTAACTTCTATTTTATTGCAGCTATTGTTTATGTGATCCCGCTTCTGGAAAGCTGGCCAAAACTTGAGCCTTACATTAAAAAAATACCTGAGCCAATATTAGGGTTATTGGAGAAGTTCAACCGTGCAGCCGCCCTGGGCGGGGCAACCTCAGGATTTTTGGTGGCTATCTATACCGGATTGTTGATCTCGGCCGCTCCAGCCATTTCCTTCTGGAATACACCGGCTCTGCCACTTTTGTTCGTGATTTCGGCCTTTTCTACCGGAGCCGCATTTTTATTGCTACTGTCTACTTTTTCCAAGGAAGAAAAATCTCATGCCATAGCTTCAAAATTGGAGCAGTTGGACGCAGGCTTAATTGTTACGGAATTGATCATTCTGGGGGCTTACTTTAACTTTGCTTTTTTCCTACCAACCGGCGCTCGGGAATCAGCAGCCATTTTGTTCGATACCCCGATGTTTGTGATTGGGTTTATGGTGATGGGCCTTATTATTCCATTGATGATCGAAACCTATAGCATCTTTTTTGCAAAAAAATCGCATGGATCAGCCAAGCTGCTTTTAACTGCCAGCGTGCTTGTACTGACAGGCGGTTTTCTGTTACGATATTATGTTCTACACGCCGGTTTGTATCAATACCCCTGGTAAAAACAAAACACTATTGCCCTGGCCTGATAAGCATTGCTTATCAGGTCTCTAAAATTCTTCTATGACTGCACACATTCAAAATGCCCATATCTACCGTTTTTTAAGTCTTTGTTTTGCCTATCCAAATAAGGGTTTTATCAAGAATTTGGAGCACAAGCTTGAAGATATTGAAGAACATAAATCAGAGTTACATTCTCTGATCAATCTATTTAAGGCTGAAGACCTGGAAACGCTTCAGGGTGAATACACACGGTTATTTATTACAGGATATCCCAAAACCCCATGCCCACCCTATGAGTCCGTTGAACTCGAGGGTCGCATTATGGGAAAAGCTGCAGAAGCAGTCGAAAAAAATTACAAAGAATGGGGAATGAGCGTTGAACCTGGCATTTTAGATCACATTTCAACTGAACTGGAATTTTGTGCCTTTCTGCTTTCAGCCTCTATGCTTGAAGAAGAAACAGCTTTGGAGGCAACAAAGGCCTATAATGCTTTTAAAGAAAACCATCTTGTTGTATGGCTACCCGGATTCTTAAGCAAACTAGAGAATAGTACCAATTTTGTGGTTTACCGCCAGTTAGCTCATTTGGTCAGGCAACTGGTGATTTGAAAATGTCTATGCTAAAATAATTGCATGAGCGTTTATGAATTTCGGAAATCGTGTTACGATAAGTCTTATATTATTATATGGATCATGTTGAGTATTTAAGTTCTTTAAGCAGAACTCAAAATAGACGTTAAAATAAAATTTATGACGGGTGATAAACCTTCTCTATTGTAGAATAAATCAAAAAAAACCTTTTAATTTTAGGTAAAAACTACAAAAGTGTTAAAAATTTTAAACAATAATTTGTTTTTTAGTCTTCAATACTCTATTTTTGACATCAAATTAAAAAAGCTTAACAAAATCACTTCTTTTGTAACTTTTAATTTTATGTGATTTGCTCAAGCAAACTTGTTCTTTAAAAACACTATGTATCATTAACTAAAACAATCAAACAGGACGAAAATGAAAAAAACACTCTTAATTCTGTTTATCGCACTTTCCGTTATTGGTTTTTCAAATAATGTAAAAGCCGAAGACGGACACGAAGCTAAAGCACCAGCTTTAAATATTGCTGGTGAAATGGATGCCTACTATGGCTACAACTTCAACGGGATGTACAATAATTCAACTAACACAAGCTTTACCAATAATGTCAACTCATTTGAGCTTGGTATGGCCAATGTTGTTTTCTCTCAGGAAGTTGGAAAAGTAGGTATGGTTGCTGATTTTGTATTTGGCCCAAGAGGTACTGCTGCAACCGGAGCTAACACAGATCATATCAAACAATTGTTTGTTACTTATGGCTTAAGTGACCAGGTAACAGTTACCGGTGGTTTCTTCAGCACTTTTGTGGGTTATGAACTCATTGAAGCAAGCGGTAATTTCAATTACAGCACTTCCTACCTTTTCTCAGCCGGTCCATTTAACCATGGTGGTATTAAAGTTGATGTTGCATTAACCGATGGTGTTGGTCTTATGGTTGGTGCATTTAACGACAGTGGTTTAAAAACTGATGCCGCTGGCGGTATCGATGATTTCGGTGCTCAGTTGGCTTTGACACCAAATGATGAACTTGGTGCTTACATCAATGTATTCCACCAGGGTCTTGGTAATGGCGAAACTTCAACAGAGCTCGACTTAACTGCTACATTCCAGGCTTCAAAAGAAATGATGTTGGGATTAAATGCTGCTTACACATCCTTAAGCCAAAATGATGGCCAATCCTGGATGGGTGCTGCTTTATATCTTAACTACATGTTAAGTGATGATCTCGGGCTTGGTGTTCGTGGTGAGTATTTTGATGATGGTGATGACATCTATTTTGGTTCAGGTGCTACAGATGGTCAGAGCGTTATTGCTTTAACTGCTTCAGCTAACATCAAATCAGGTCCATTAACTCTTATCCCTGAAATTCGCTTCGACTCAGCTAGCGAAGATGTATTTGTAGATGGTGATGGAAAAGCTACAGGTTCTTCCATTATGGCTCTTCTTGCCGCTGTCTATAAGTTCTAATCATTTAATAAAAAAAGGGAAAAGCAACTGCCATTGCTTTTCCCTTAAATAGTCACAATCAACTGTAAATCAATCATGTACTATGAATTTAACTAAAAAATTAAAGACATCAAAGCTTAGCTTTGTTCTTTTAGCGGTGGTTTTGCTGGGATGGAGTGTTCCGGTGAGCGCCGAGGAAGCAGCGGCAGCCGCACCCAATGTGTTGGATGCTTACGCTATTGATAACTTCTTTCTGTTTATTTGTGCAGTTCTGGTCTTATTTATGCAGGCTGGATTTGCCATGGTAGAAAGCGGACTTAACTCTGCTAAAAACACCGTTAATATTCTCTTCAAAAACCTCATGGATTTGAGTGTTGGTGCTATCCTCTTCTACATTGTAGGATACAGCATCATGTACGGTGCCCCTGTTCTTGGAGGTTACTTCGGATTCAATGGATTTGGCATTGGTTCAGAAAATCCTGAACCCGGTAGTGGTGTATTGCACCCTCAGGTGGATTGGTTATTCCAGGTTGCGTTTGCAGCCACAGCTGCAACCATCGTTTCAGGTGCTGTTGCAGGACGCTTACAATTTAAAGCTTACTTAATATACTCAGCCGTCTTAACCGGTTTAATCTATCCCATCAGTGGTTACTGGAAATGGGGCGGTGGATGGTTAGATGCCATGGGATTCTATGATTTTGCCGGTTCATTGGTTGTGCATGCTGTTGGTGGTTTTGCCGGATTAGCAGGTGCTATTGTTTTAGGTGCCCGTACCGGACGCTTTACTAAAGATGGATTGCCAAAAGCCATGCCAGGACACAGCTTGCCACTTGCAGCTCTTGGTGTATTCATACTCTGGATTGGTTGGTATGGATTTAACCCTGGCAGTCAGTTGGCCATTTCGGGTGCTGATAATACAAACGCGGTTATGGCAATCGCTACTAATACAACCCTTGCCGCAGCAGCAGGTGCTGTAGCTGCTATGATCTTAGCATGGGCGCTCTTTAAGAAACCCGATATCACCATGGCCTTAAACGGTGTTTTAGGTGGTTTGGTTGGTATTACTGCTAACTGCGACTCAGTTACAAATAACGAAGCTATTGTTATCGGACTTGTTGCCGGTATCCTGGTTGTATTATCTATTAAAGCGCTTGATTCTCTAAAAATTGATGATCCTGTGGGTGCTTTCCCGGTACATGGTGTTTGCGGTGTATGGGGTGGCTTGGCTACAGGTATTTTTGGTGGCCATCCAATGGTCGCTCAAATCGTTGGTTCTTTAGTAATTCCAATTTGGGCGTTTGTTACTATGTTTATTCTTTTCAGCATCTTGAAAGCTGTAGGAATGTTAAGAGTTTCAGAAGAAGATGAATTAAAAGGCTTAGATATTACTGAGCACAGAGAAGAAGCTTATGCAGGTTTCCAATTTTTCAGCAATGAATAACGCCTAAATTAAACAAAGGAGGAAAATATACATGAAGTATATCATCGCAATGGTTCAGCCACATAAACTACCCGATGTAAAACAGGCACTTTTCGATGCTGAAATTCGGAAAATGACTGTGACCAATGTCCTTGGCTGCGGACAACAAGGCGGGTTTGAAGAAACTTACAGAGGTGTTCCCACCGAAATCAATTTGATTAAAAAAGTAAAAATTGAAATCGGTGTAAATGATGAATATGTCCAGAAAGCATTAGATGCTATCGTAAAAGGGGCAAAAACAGGGAACATCGGAGATGGCAAGATATTTGTACTGGATTTACCGCAATGTGTTCGGATCCGAACCGGCGAAACAGGTGATCCAGCTATCGGTTAAATTTGTTTCATGGTCCTAATGTCCTGTTAGGTGAAAGAAGAGCCTTGGTGGTTTTAAAGCTACCTTGGCTTTTCTTATTTTTAACCAAAAACGTCTACCCTAAGCATCATTCTCATTAAAATCCACCTGTTATTATCCTTAGATCTTCAAGCTCAAAGTTTCTGATTGGTGTATCATTTTTTTAAACTTATTGAGAATTGATAGTTAAAACGCTTACCAGAAGTTTATTGTTTAGTGAGATCAACATAGTGTAAAAAGCAAATATATGGACGATTTAAAGCAATTAATGACTCTAACCAAGTCACCCTTACCTTCATTTATAAAATCTCTCTCGAAAGAGCAACAAAAAGAATTGCGCCAGTTTGTAGAACAAGTTGTCTCAACCAAGACAGAAGGCTTGCAGGAATTGTATTATACTATTGGTGCTGTCATGAAGTTCATCCCAAACTTTGTTCTCATTCCACTAACATTACAATACATAAAACCAACGATTGCTGCCGGAGTGTGTGAAAAACTAAATTTAGACCAGGCCGTGAGCCTGGCTAATGATCTGCCGCCGGAGTATATTGGTGAAATTGCCATGCATACCAGCAGTGAGAGATCTGCCAAGATCCTCGAAAAGCTCAGACCATCCCATGCAGAGAAATGTATTAAATACGAAGGTGAGAATCATCCGATGAAAGCTTTGGAAATCGGTCAGCACATTAGCCCAAATTTACAAAAGACCAGTGCCAAGTATCTGTATTTGCTTGAGAATGTAGATCCCTCGGTGCTGGAAATTTATTATGACCTGATCCAAAAACTGCGTTCATATGCATAATTTACGTCACCTTTTCATGCAGAAAATGAATGTTCAAAAATCCAATGGTTTTTCTTTTTAAATTTTTTTTGATAAACTCAAATAAGATGGTACTTGGAAGTAAGAATTTCTGATAATTAATAAGTAGCAAATATGAATAATATTGAAGAAACACTGGCCTGGACAAATTTCCCTGTTCCCGAAGTTATACATGAATTGCATCCAAGGCAACAGGAAAAGATAGCTACTTATCTTCATGGCTTGGTGTCCCATAAAACGGATGGTCTTGAAGATCTTTATGATGCCATAAGCAAAATTGTTAAATACATTCCCAATATTGTTGTAATTCCTCTGATGACGGAGCATATCCGGCCAAATATAGCGGCTTCGGTCTGTAAAAAGATGTCATTAAGTCAAGCTACCGGTTATGCCAACGACTTACCCCTTGAATACTTCGGACAGATAGCCTTACATCTGGAACCTGAACTCATGGCTCGGATTCTGGATGGAATGAAACGCGATAAAGCCGAGCAGGTTATTTTACATACATTGAAAACCGAACCCATGTTTATGCTGGAGATATCACAGCATCTCAATGATCGTATGTTAAAAGTGGTAGCAAGATATGTGACTCTTCCGGAAGATCAGGAAGAAATTGAAGCCAGTCCTTACAAAAATGTCATAGAAAAGCTGCGTGAATGTGCTTAAACTTTAGGTGTTGAGCACATCTTTATTCACATATATATCACCTTAAGTTCTGGGAATTTGTAATGGTTTTGCGTAAACTAACTACAACGGTTAAGAACCGCTTTCGGTAACTAATAACTGAAAGGACTCCAGGTATGAGCAAACACAAAGATTCCCATAAACAAGTTCATAAAACAAACTCCCACAAAGAGCATCAGGATACCACGGTTGAGCATCATCTGCTTGAGCCTAAGTACAAAGATTCTAAAAATCTCGAAAAGAAGGTTTATGAAAAAGAATTAAAAAAATTGCACCACGAATTGGTAAAACTCCAAAGGTGGATCAGATATGAGAAACTAAAAGTGGTGGTAATTTTTGAAGGACGGGATGCAGCTGGTAAGGGCGGAGTTATAAAACGCATTACCGAGTGTATGAATCCCAGAATATGCCGGGTAGTAGCCCTTACTACCCCAACTGAACGAGAAAAAAACCAATGGTATTTTCAACGCTACACCGCGTATTTACCTGCAGCCGGTGAAATGGTTCTATTTGATAGAAGCTGGTATAATCGGGCTGGTGTAGAACGGGTGATGGGTTTTTGTACAGATGAAGAATATTATGAATTCCTGCGTTCAGCACCTGAATATGAACGCATGTTGGTTCGCTCGGGGATCATCCTGATTAAATACTGGTTCAGCGTGTCGGATGAAGAGCAGGAACGCAGATTTCAGGAACGCATTGATATACCTACCAAGAGATGGAAACTTAGCCCTATGGACCTGGAGTCACGCTCGCGTTGGGTGGAGTATTCTAAAGCCAAAGACGAAATGTTCAAATATACCGACATCAGGCAGGCACCCTGGCATGTGGTTCCGGCAGACGATAAACGTCGTGCCCGACTTAATTGCATTCATCATTTATTATCCCTTATACCTTACGAGGAATTAACACCTGCTCAAATTGTGCTTCCTGCCCGCCAGGACGACCAGGGATATGTTCGACCGCCACTGGGCGAGCAAAATTTTGTACCGGAGGTCTATTAAGTTTTAACTAGATCAGAGAACTAAATCGAAAACTGAGCCAAATGATCAGCAAAGCAACGATTACAATGCCTGTATTTCGAGCCAAAACCAGTCGTTTCTCAAAACAAATTTTTATCAGGATCAAAAAGTAAAAGACATACCCCATGGTTGGGGTGTAGAGTATCCAAGAAGGTATCATACCTGGATCAGTTGCCATGATCATCACGATCAATGGTGTTGATATCACCCCGGCTGTGATATACCAACCCACATAATTCATTGCTGGTATCCCGCTATAATGTCCCTTATCCTGCCAAAGCCATAACTGATCATCAACGGCAATCGGATCGCCCAATAAATCAATCAGGGTTATAAGCATAGGTGAGAGTAGAAAAAGCAAGAAACCTGAAGTTGGGTCTTCAAGTAAGGTAAAGGCTGTCCATACGCCGATATAGGAAAGAATAGACCACATAACCGGTATATAAAAAGGAAGAATGCCAAATAGCTTTGGTTTGATCTTATTGGTGTAATGAAATCTCCCTAAACAATGTGTTTTTAAAAAAATCACTTCTGCAATTACACCGATGGAGATGCTATAAACCAGGTAAATACAGGTATTGAGCAGCCCTATGGAGATCAGGCCATGCATAAACAGAATAAGAAGCGATAAAACACCCTGTGCATACTGGTAATACCTTAAAAATTTTTCCTGCGGTATGCCTAGCAACAACGACTTGTCTTTAATGAGTGCTTCTATTACATATTTAATCAGAAATGAAGCGATTAGAGTAACAAACAAGTAGAGAAAAGCAGATATCATATTAGTTGGGTTTTTCAAAAACTAAGATTTGATAACTAAACGAGGGATGTGAGCAGATCAAATATAATTGTATGATAAATCCTACATTCATTACAAACGCTTTAAGACCATAATGCTGAACTAATTTGCCGGTCTTCCTTGCACTGAATCTGATCCATATTGGCAGTGTGTTTTTCACTTCATTAGAGATATTTTGAACTCGCCTTACTTTAAACCCAACCCTTTTGGCGGCTTCCTGGTATAGCTTCAGGTCAAATAAATTTGGCGAGCCAATACCTCCTTGTATAAAACGAGAAAGTAATTTATGTTTTGCTGAACGTTTTTGCAGTATATCGGCAACAACAAACTTACCGCCCGGCTTTAAAACCCTGAAAGCTTCGCTAACAAATCGATTTTTATCCTGGTAATGAAACGCGCTTTCCACATTGTAGATCCGATCAAACGTGTTTGCTTCGAAAGGCATATCCATAGCGTTTCCATACATAATCTGTACCTGTTCTGAGCATTGTTTTTCGCGGGCTATATCCAGATGCTTTTCCAGCACATCTATACCCGTTACACGAGCCTTAAACGATTTGGCAATTAAAGTTGCCGCTCCGCCAAAGCCGCAGCCCACATCAAGAATGGACTGATTTTCCTGAAACTCCCCCCATTTGGCCACTTCAAAAATCAACTGCTTTTGTGCTTCAAGCGGATGTTTAAAAGTTTGATTTTTCTCCCGATACCCAAGATTGATAAGTTCAGTGTTATCAAATACCCGGTAAAAAAATTCTCCAAACTCTAAATAATAAGCATGGTTTTTTTTAAGGGTGGGTTCATCACGAACCTGAGTCATGTTTGTATTGGTTGAGTTGTCTGAACAAGCGTATCAGAAAGAAGACAAATTAAAATGAAAATGATTGAGAACTGCAACATTCAATCAATAATCAAATGCCATGGGTTTAAATGATTCCTATTTGATTGATACCAAGATCAATACACTTATTTCTGAGCTTTTGGGAAAGGGTTTTGGTATAATCCATTTGGTAGTCAACAAACGAGAGCCTTTCGGTGTAATCCAGCATCAAACGCGCTATGGCAATGGTTTTAAGCAGATCGTTGTCTGAAAACGAGGTATTCAAATGAAAAAACACATGGGTGACGGCATAAGCCAGGTCATCAAACTCACGAATCTTTGAGAGATGATCAATTTTTGCCTTATCACTAAACGAGAGCGGTAGCCACACGCTGCTTTTAACACTAACTTTAGACAGCTGCATCAAAACATTGAAAACCTCATCAATTTCGTCAGCTTTTTCATCCGATGCCGGGAAAATACCCGGTACATAACTGATTCCGGCTGCTGATATCTCGTGACAGAGTACCTGAACTGTACAGCCTTCTGATTTAGCCATCGATTGTATTTGAGAAGGTGAGAGCGAACTGATGCGTACATGGTGCGAAACTTCTCCGGTTATTTTGATCAGTTGATCCAGCGTCAGATTCTGCGAAAAATCCAGATAAACCCTCTCAGCGTCTGTTTTGGAAATACGGCTCAATAACTCACCTGTTTCAAGGTTTGAGACCTTAAAAGGTGGACAGTAGAACTCGGTTAAGTTGGCCTTGGTAGCTGCACAAGCTTTTGCGGCACCAAAAAAGCGCTCGGCATCTTTTCCACCAAAAAGTCTGCTGGATTGATCGATAAGCCTTGAGGCTTCTTTCAGACCAAGACGCTCACCTTTTTCAAGTGAGTCAATAATGGCCTCTATGGTATCTTTTTCAACAGGCATATTTAAAAATTGACCTGGTAGATTGCATATTCTTTGTAAGGTTTGCCACCAATGGCTTTAGAAACCTTCATCATGGGCTCATTATTTTTAAGTACCCAACTCATTTCACTGGCAAAAATGTCCTTTTTTTCGCCTACATCAATAATCTCGGCATTCATAATACTGTCCAGACCTTTATTTCGATACTCAGGTACAACACCCATGGTGATGGTACGAACCATTCTGATCTTGCGCTTGTACCAGAAATATTTAATTAAACCCCAGGGTGTAAAGGGATTGCCATTAACATGTTTGAATGGCACGTTCATATCGGGCAGGCTTAATGAAAAAGCCACTGGTTTTTTCTCTGTATCTTCGATAATGTAGATCAGGTCCGGATCGGCTACCTGGCTGAACCCTTCGGCCAGGGTATCGAATTCTTTGTCTGTCATGGGTACAAATCCCCAGTTCTTCTCCCAGGCAGCATTGTAAATATGTTTAATACGGCTGATCTCATTGTTGAAATCTTTCATGTTTATATGCCGTAGTTTAACTTTCTCACGTTTCAATACCAGGTTGGCAATTCGTCTGAGCCGGTCTTTATCGATCAGGTTCTGATCAATATACCAGGCCACGAGTTCTTGCTCCACATAATGGCCGTAGTTTAACGTAAGTTCGTTGTAATAGGGTGGGTTGTAGAGCATGAGAAAAACAGGTGAAGAGTCGTAACCTTTGGTGAGCATGCCACATTGGTCGTTCAATGAGGGGCTTATCGGGCCGCGCATACAATTGAGGCCTCTCTCTGTAAGCCAGGCTTTGGCTTTATCAAATAAAGCATTGGCCACCTGCTGATCATTCACACATTCAAAAAACCCCCAAAAGCCAACTTTATCTTCGTGGACCATGTTGTGGCGCTTGTTTTCAATAGCAGCAATGGTTCCAACCATGGCACCATCTTTCCAGGCTGTAAAAAGCGCCCGGTCGGCATGTTCCCACAATGGGTATTTGGCCTTGTCCAGGGTTTTTTCGTAATCAGAGATTAGTGGTGGTACCCAGTGTTTGTTTAACTCTGTATCATTACGGTAAATTTTCCAGGCAAACTTGATAAAGTCTTTGACTTCTTTTTTGGTTTTTACCTCACGGATTTCAATGCTCATGAAAAAGGTTTTTTGTGTTATGATTTGTTTAGCCCGGGTTTCCAGACCGGATATTTACAATCCGGTCTGATAATGAGGTAATGGCCAGGCAAGAGGGAGCGATATGGTCAGGATAATTTATCGAAGCCCTCTTTAAGGATACGCTCTGTGGTTTCCCAGTTGATACAAGCATCAGTGATAGAGACACCATATTTGAGCTGGCTGAGATCTTCAGGAATTTTTTGATTTCCCTCGTTAAGATTGCTTTCTATCATGGCACCAATTAGGTGAGAACTGCCACTGGCATATTGATCTACCAAACTTTGCCAAACCGGTTCCTGACGTTCGTGTTTTTTTTCAGAATTCGCATGGCTGCAGTCAACCATTACCACAGAAGGTAAATTGGACTTCTGCAAAAGATTGGCTGCGGCCTGGATACTCTCTGGATCGTAATTTGGTTTTGAAGCTCCACCACGCAGAACCACATGACAAACATCGTTACCCGTGGTTTGTATGATACTGATTTTGCCTTCCTGATCTATTCCAAGAAAATTATGGGCATGCATAGATGAACGCATGGCATCAATGGCTACCTGCATACGGCCATCCGTGCTGTTTTTAAAGCCAACCGGCATAGAAAGACCACTGGCCATTTCGCGATGTGTTTGCGACTCAACCGTTCTGGCACCAATAGCAGCCCAGGATATCAAATCCGAAAAATATTGTGGCGTTATGGAATCTAAAAACTCAGTTCCGGCAGGCAAACCAAGGTTGTTGACTTCAAGAAGGAGCTGCCTGGCTGAACGCAGACCGTATTCCATGTCGTATGAGTCGTCCAGGTGCGGGTCGTTTATAAATCCTTTCCAGCCAATGGTGGTGCGTGGTTTTTCGAAATACACCCGCATAACGATATAAATTTTATCTATCAATTGCTTGCGAAGTTCAGCCAGTTTTTTGGCATATTCGTGTGCGGCTTTAACATCATGAATGGAACAAGGACCTACTACAACAAGCATTCGTGGATCGCGCCCCGATATAATTTCTTCTATAGTTTTTCTGGCTTCAATAACAGTCTCATTAGCCACGGATGTCATAGGTAACTCATGCTTGAGGGCTCTTGGTGAGATCAAGCGAAGCGTTCCTTTTACTCTTAAATCAAATGTCGGTTTCATATGGATTACTTAGGCTCACTATAATACAAGTGAATTTCTGAAAGTATGATCAAAAAAAGTTTAATTAGTAAGATACTCTTTTTTTTACTAAGAGTTCGGCAGTTATCAAAAAAACTAACCGGAATTACCCAATACTTTCAGACATATCGCAGTGGTATCATCGTTCTGGAGGTTAGGACTGCTGAAATGTTCGAGCTGGTAAATAAGGTGCTGAATCAGGGCATCACTCTCAAGGTGCTTCATGCTGGATAAATATGTTTCGAGTTTATCCTCTCCAAATTCCTCTTGTTTCTCGTTCATGGCTTCTGTAATTCCATCGGTATAGAGAAAAAACAGGTCGCCAGGATCAAGCTGGTGGGTTTCGTAATCGTATGCATGTTGGGTGGGTAAGACTCCCAAAACAACCCCGCCGTTGCACAAGGAACGAAATTGACCTGATGACTTCAGTAATAAAGGTGGATTGTGCCCGGCATTAACCGACTGTATGATCCGGGTGGATTTTACAATAATGGCACAAAAGAACGAGATAAATTTATCGGACGAAGTATTCTCAAAAATGATGTTATTGATTTTGCCAACCATTTCGAACAGACTCATTTTCTTAAGCCTTACCAGGTCGATATAAGCTTTAATAAGTGCCTGAAGGTTAGACATTAACAACGATGCCGGAATGCCTTTACCGGTCACATCAGCAATAGCCAGAAAAAGATGATCTTGATCAATTTCAAAAATATCGTAATAATCACCACCTATTTGTTGGGCAGGTTTGTAATAAGCAGCGATATCAAAATGCTTATCACTGGGGATGTACTTTGGAAATAGCTTGGTTTGAATATCAAAAGCTACATCAAGTTCTTTTTCAAGCGCTTTGCGTTTAAGGGCTTCATCAAAATAGCGAAGTTGTTCCAGAGCACCGGCAAGATTATTTGCGGCAAGATACATAAATTCAATATCCGAGTCGTTAAATACTGTGTTACTGTTTGAACAACCGCAAAGCACTATGCCAAATGTGGTGTTGTTTTTTAGTGGAATGGCCGCCCTGAATCCATTTTTATGCAGTAGTGGAAAATCCTCAGGTGTTATCCAGATAGACTCCTCTTGGTTTAAAAAAGCTTCGCCAGCTTTTAAAAGACCGGGATCCTCCACACAATTTTTGGCAAATTCCAAAAATAGCCCGGAGTCGGATTTGCTCAATATCAAGATCCGATCAATACGGAGTTGTTTTTCCAGGCTTTCGGCAAGCGGCAGGAATAACTCCTGGCGTTTTTTTTGAATTTTAAATGCATTGGATAGTTGGAACAATTCACTGAGCTGATTGATTTTTTGCTCCAGGTTCTGGTTCAGCTGATTGAGTTGCTGGATGAACATGGCATTTTCAATGGCTGATGCAGCTAAGGATGCCAGTGAATCTAAAAAGGAGATTTCAGATTTTGAGAATGGGGTTTGTGAAAACTTGGCTCCCAGGCAAATGTACCCGACGAGTTTCTCACCTGAATGTATGGGAGCAATGTGGTTCAGCTCATGTGATGATTGAAAAACTTCCAGATCCTGAAAGTGATCAGCCGCTTGTTTTAACCCCCGGTGACTGGCTAATTTAAAACGATTTTCATTTTCCTGGCATGTAACAATGCAGGCCTTTGAGATCAGCAGTTTTCCCATAACAGTACGTAGGATATGGGATAGAATAAACTCCAGATCCAAAGAGGCGTTCAAAATTTTGCTGGTTTCGATAAGGGAATTAAGATCCAGCGCAATCCTGCGGTTTTTTTCTTTTTTGGAATGCGGCATACAACATGTTTATGAAACAGAAAAAACAGATAGTTTAAGTTACGAATTCGAGTGTTGCTTAGGAAGGAATTTGGTGAGACTTAATCGATTTTTGTTGTCGTAGCGGGTGTAGTCGATTTCATCAATTAGATTTTGAATGATCTTTATGCCAAGACCACCCGGTTTGGGTTTGCTGAGGTACTCATCCTGGGAAGGGGCTTTATGAAAACGCAGATCGTAAGACTGGCCTTCATCTTCAATATGGATCAAAAAACGGTCTTGAGTTAGTTCAATATCAATACAAATAAAGTTATTTGTATTGAGTTTATATCCATGCCTGATCACATTGGAACATGCTTCATCAACGGCGAGTACAATTTTCCATGTATCTTGCTCATTGAAGCCAATTTTATGGGAGGCATCAGCTATAAAAGTTCGTATCGTATCTAAATACTCAGCATTACTGGGTATGGTAATATGTTCTTCAAAATCTTTTAGCATTGTTTCATTGTGTCCCTAATTTTGATTGGTATCGCTTAAAAACTTATCCATCGCATCCTGCTCATCTTTGCATATTTCAAACAAGTGTGGGAAACCCAACAAATCGAAGACTTCAAAAATTTTATCCGAGAGATTAATAAACTTTAAATCTCCCTCTTTTGAACGTATTTCGTCGATAAAACCCATAAACACACCTAAACCTGCACTGGAAATGTACTTAAGGTCTGCAAAATTGAGAATTATCTTTGTATGATCATTTGAAATCTCGTCTTGCAGGTGCTTTTCGAGTTTCAGGGATGTGTGTGCATCAAGTTCCCCGATAAGATCAATAAACGTGAAGGGTTCCTGCTGGCGTACTTTACACTCAAACTTACTCATAATAAACCATTTAACGAATTCAAATGAAACTGATTTTCATCTATGTTATGTTACGGCAACCACTGGTTAAGGATGCTAGAAAAATGGCTTAACCCAGAAAAGTTGTCAAATATATACATACTTTTTTATAAAACCTTTAAAACAACGATTGTTAAATCGTCCCGGTTCGATTCGCCTGACTTTGCGAATGTATTGACAGCGTCAAATATTGTGTTTTTGATCTCCTCGGCCGATAAATGTTTGTTTTTGGCCACAGTCTCTTTAAGCCTGTTGTATCCGAATTCTTCTTTGTCCTGATTAATTGCCTCTATCAACCCATCGGTATAGAATACCATAACATCACCACTTTGAAGTTGGAGTGTTTTAGGTTTAAGAACCGAGTTGAATATCTTGCCTTTTCTAAGGCCCAGGGCCAACCCATCCAGCTTGATTAACTGGGCGGTGTTGTCGGTATAGGCTACAACCGGACAGTGCCCGGCATTGGTTAAGATCACCTTTTTTGTGGTCGCATTTACTAATCCGTAAATCAAACTGATAAATACATTTTTGCCCAGGCTGCTGACAAGCGTATCATTGGCTCGCCGGATCAGCTCTTCGGGATCATGAGCAAATACGCTTGAAAGGGACTGAATAATGCCTTTAAGCTCAGCCATATAAAATGCGGCAAAAGTGCCTTTGCCTGAGACATCTGCTACGATAATTCCAAAGTATTTATCTGAATTCTGACCTTCAAGCTCAAAGTAATCGTAATAGTCGCCACCCACTTCGTAAGCCGGATAAAACAAGCTGGAGATTTCAAAGCCCGGGACATCCAGCGTATTTTGAGGCAAAAGCCGCTCCTGAATATTTTCAGCGATCAGCAGCTCTTGTTTTAAGCGTTCTTTTTCAATGAGTTGTTTGAAAAGCCGGGAGTTGTCTATGGCCACGGCAGCCTGATCGGCAAACGTAATAATCAGCTCCAGATCATCCTTAACGAAACCAAACTCCACATCCTTTGCGATGTGAACAATGCCAATCAGGCGGTTGCGGGAAATAAGTGGTACAGAAACCATTGAGCTGAGCGGATGGCGGTCGCGGTGTCGAATGCGCCGAATTCTTCGCCAGAACGTGTGGATCGGCTTTTTTTCATCCCGAATGCGTTTATCTGAAGTTATGTCTTCGATTTTAATAACATCCTTTTTCGTGACAATATCTTTCCAGATAAAATCAGCTTTTTCGGCAAAGTCGTCAATGGTTATCTGTTTGATTTGATGACTATGCACGGTATGAAAACGTTGGTTTCTGAAGGTGGTATTTAAGTCGCAGGTTACCGATTCGTAATTTTGTCGGGCGTTTTTTTGTAACCGGTCCAGGTTTTCTTCATCATAAATATCCAGCCAGCCTTTTGCCGAGTCGCCTATAGAGCTGCAAATGTAAGTCAGGAGTGAATCATAGATTTTTTCTTCATCAAATACATCGGTGATGAATTTACTCATGGCATAGAGGTTACGTATCTCTGTTGTTTTTCGCTCATAGTCGCGCGAGGAGGGCAAATAAATTAAAATGCCGAAAAAGGAAACGGTCAGGTAAGACAACAGGTAAATACATAGCATGAGCAGGACATATCCGGTCATACTGCTGAACCAGACAAAGTGGATGGGAAAATCGAACCATTTATACAAAACAAACACTGTACTGGTTAGGATCAGGATAAACCCGCTGAATTTCCACTTATCGGGTCTGCTGAGCGGCAGGATCCATGAAATCCGGAATGAGTTGACGGCAATCAGGATCAGGCTTAAGACGCCAAACGCAACGGTTTGAATGGTAAAGGGTTCCTGCGGGGTTTTACCTGAAAGTGAAAGTCCGAATAGAAAAATCAGTACAAATGAGCCCAGGAAGTTAGATAAGGAATGTTTGGAGCGTTTATATAGAATAAAGCGTTCAAGAGCCACTAACCCGATCAGGATCAAAATCCCAAGTGTAAGGGTAATCAGGTGGGTTTTTATAATCGTTAGCAGACTTTGCGGAATGATAAAATCGTATAAAGAATTTGGTGCTTTTATGTAATTTGATTCGGGCATGGATTGATCCAGCATAAAAAACAGCCCGATAATGAAAATCAAAACAACCGAGCCCGAGCGCATCAGGCCAACTTCGTTAAAACAAAGTGGGTTTGTAGTATCGGATTTATCGATAAAACTTTTTCTGATGAGAATGTAAAGGCAAATAAATATGCCTGCACTCAAAAGATCTTTCAGGTAAGAAAATCCGGTTGGCAGGTTGTAGGTGCTGGCTTGAAAGGCGTAGTAGATGCCAAAATCAACAATAAGAAGCAGGCCTTCAAAAAGAACGATGAGAACAAGAAGTATGATGACGAGACGTCTGGACTTCATCATAGTTAAAAATCAAAAATGTAGGGATAAATTCAATTTACAGTGCAAACTTCAAATGGCCTTTTAAGCTGAATGTCAAAAACATTATGCTTAATTTAGTCATAAAACTAACAACCCGAAATTTACCGTTAGAAAATTAATCGGAAGCGTTTTTATTTTAAACTTAAATACATGTAAGTATGCTCCAGTTAGTAAAAGTAAAAAAAGAAGGAAATGAACAATTGGTCTTCACTTGGAGTGATGGAATTCTGACAACTATTACCCTTAAAGGTTTAAGAGATGCCTGTCCCTGTGCTGAGTGCAAGGGTGAAACGGTTCTCTTTGAGTCGGCCCCGCCGCAAAAACCTGAAGTCATTACGCCGGAAATGGCTACATTGCAGCGTGTTGAAGTGGTTGGGAATTATTCCCTGCAGCCATATTGGGCCGACGGGCATCATTCCGGATTATATACCTGGGAGTATTTGCGTGGAGTAACTTCAACCGGCGACACTCATTCCTGCGGAGGCGGCTCATGCAACTGCGATCATGACCAACACGAGAAATAAAAAAGCTTATGTTTTCTTTTGTGAGCTAAACGAACATTTATCAAACAAAAAAACCATCTCTTATGAAAATTCTAATCACCGATAATATTAACCCGGGTTGCGGGGAAATTCTCAGTAAAAATGGCTACCAGGTCACCGAAAAAGCCAAAATGACTAAGGATGAGCTAAAGGTTGAAATTGCCAATTACGACATAGTTATTGTTCGAAGCGCCACAAAAGTAACCTCAGATGTCATAGATGCCGGAAAAAACTTAAAACTGATTGGCCGGGCCGGCGCCGGTGTGGACAATATCGATATAGAAGCCGCCACCCGAAAAGGGATAATCGTTATGAATACGCCGGGCGGCAACACGGTCTCGGCAGCTGAGCATGCCTGTGGTATGATTCTCAGCTCGGCGCGCAATATCCCGCAAGCCCACCGCGAAATGAAACAGGGCATCTGGGATAAAAAGAAATGGATGGGTGTGGAGCTGGAAGGCAAAACCCTCTCGATAATTGGTGTCGGAAAAATCGGCCGTGAAGTAGCCAAACGCATGCAGGCCTTTGGGATGCGCACCATTGGTTACGACCCGATGCTTCCCGACGAATTTGCCGCCAAGCTGGATATTGAACTCATGACCCTGAGCGAGAATTTCAAACAAGCCGATATTATCACTATACACTCATCGCTTAACGAGTCGACCAAGAACCTGATCTGCATGGAAACCATTGCGTTAATGAAGCCCGATACCCGCATAGTCAATTGCGCGCGTGGAGGAATTATTAACGAGTTCGACATGGCACAGGCCATTAAAGGTGGTAAACTTGCCGGTGCAGCCCTGGATGTGTTTTCTGATGAGCCATTGAAAGAGGACTCACCACTTCTTGAACTTGAGAATGTGATCATGACACCGCATATTGCGGCTTCTACGAAGGAAGCGCAAATTAAAGTCGCCATCCAGATCGCCGAGCAGATAGTCGAGTGGAACAAGTCCAGGCAGCTTATTGGTGCTGTGAATGCCTCGGCCATTGAACTGGCCCAGGCCCCTGAAGTGAAATCATTCCTGAACCTTTCCGAAAAACTCGGCCAGATGATCGCCCAGTTGGTCGATGACAAACCCAGGCATCTGACAGTTTGGGTATCGGGTGATTTTCTCCGCAAATACAGCGAGGTAATTACAGCAGCGGCCTTAAAAGGCTTTCTGGATGTAACTCACCAGGGCGATATCAATTACATTAACGCAACGGCCATGGCCAACGAAATGGGTGTGGATGTGGAATTGCGTTACGAAAAGGAAAATCTCGACTACACAAATCTCATCCGTGTAGAGCTCGAAAACGGCAAGTCCAAACGCATGATCGGCGGGGCTGTCTTTGCCGCTGATGAAGTCCGCGTGGTGCTGGTAGATAAATTCTTCTGTGAATTTAAACCCGAAGGTAACATTCTCATTTACAACAATGAAGACAAGCCCGGTGTGCTGGCCCGTGTGGGGATGATCCTGCTTCGTAATGAGCTCAACATCGCCAATGTGGCTCTTTCAAGGGATGAAGCTAAAAAAGAAGCCATTACCGTGATTTCGGTAGATGACGACCTGGACCAGAAAATCCTCAAAGATGTTTCCCAGGTAGACGGGGTGTATGATCCTCACCTGATCAAGCTGTCTTCCTGAATTGTTACACGATCAAGGGGCTTTAAACAAAAAGCCCCTTTTTTTTAAATGCTTACTGATCAATCTTATGGCAATAGACCTTCCTCTGGAGATCCGGCAAAAACTGCTCAACTCTATCAAGCAGTTTTTTGATGAACACCTCGATGAAAGTATTGGCGATTTAAAAGCGACCCTGGTGTTGGACTATTGTTTGAAAGAGATCGGCCCGTCTGTCTATAACCAGGCCATACGCGATGCCCAGGCATATATACAGGAGAAATCGTCGGATATGGATACTGTGTGTTATGAACCCGAGCTGGGGTATTGGCAGGAAAATCGGTGATTAATTCTTCTGTTCAAAGTCTTTTAAAGTTGTCCCGTTTTTCAGTTTCCACTCTGTCAGACCATTTGCACCTCTACCCAAAACAATTGTTGCAGCCGAAGAAGAGCTTGTAAAAATATAATCCTCAGTAAAGATGTAGTTTTCTTCTTCTTTTATTAATACTGCAGTTTCAATAAGATTATTTCGCAAGTTAATTGAGTAATCTCGAAATGATGGTACAATTGATAGGGCAACCTTAGAGTCTTTAAACACCACAAAACCATCTGACGTTGGTTGCCCTTTTGCATCTGCTCCTTTGGATGATTTGATATAAAAGGTGTCTTTTTCTTGTTCGACCTGAGATTTTACTTCACGTTTTGGCTCAAAAATTTTATGACCGAGAGTATTGATTAAAATTTTAATATTCTCAATAAACTCCTCCATTTCAGCCTGTTCAGATTCAGATATGGATGATTGTGTCGGGGTGGCGTTATTCTCAATGTTATAGCGATTAATTGTTTTCGCTAAATCATATAATCGGTATTCAAGATATTTAATGTGTGCTTTGTTAAGGTTTTCATCTTTGCTTATAAAGACAATAGCATCGTTCCAGAAATCTTTTTGAGTAAGATGTTGGGTGAGACGTTTAAAAATGGATTCTGCTTCACCAATATAGGCTAGCTCTTTTCCAAATTCATTTTTGCCCAGAAGAAAATAGACTCCGGGATTAGTCAAATCTGGTCTATCTGTACAATCTTTGATTTTAATTCGTGGAATTTTATAAGCTTTTCCTGTCCAGTTGGATAACTCACAAGTCATGCGGCCGTTTGGCTCGCCATCTATAAGAAAGAGCTTGATGGTTTTTCCGTATTTCATGAATTTTTCCTTTCACACTCAGGATTTTTGCAATTCCAGAACCTTCCAGCAGGCGGCCTGATGGCCCGATTCAAATGTTTCCAGTTCCGGTTGTTCATTCTCGCAGGTGCTGTCTGCATGCGGGCAGCGTGTGCAAAAATTGCATCCCTTCGGAAAATTCGTGGAAGATGGCACATTACCGGAAATAACATTCAGCCGCTCTATACGCTCACCCATTCGGGGAATGGATTTTAAGAGCCCCCGGGTATAAGGATGCAGGGGGTTATCAAAGATCTGTTTTACAGAACCATACTCTACAATTTTCGAGGCATACATAACAGCCACCTGGTCACTGATCTCGGCTATCACGCCAAGGTCGTGGGTAATAAAAATCACACCCATGCCAAGCTCATCTTGAAGGCGCTCGATAAGGGTTAAGATTTGGGCCTGAACGGTAACATCAAGGGCTGTGGTGGGTTCATCGGCGATCAGAAACGCCGGGTTACAGGAAAGCGCCATAGCGATCATCACTCTCTGGCGCATACCACCAGAAAGCAGGTGCGGGTAGTCGGAATAGCGTTGCTCCGGCGAGGGAATTCCCACCAGTTTCAGCATTTCTATGGCTCTGTTCCTGGCCTCTTTGGTTGAGAGATTCTGGTGAATTTCTATGGCTTCTGAAATCTGGGAACCACAGGTATAGACCGGGTTTAAGGAGGTCATGGGTTCCTGAAAGATCATGGATATCTGGTTGCCACGAATTTTCTGCATCCTTTCTTCGGGCAGCTCAAGCAGGTTTTGATTTTCGAAATGAATGGTTCCGCCGGCGTAAAATCCGGGTGGATTGGGAATGAGTTGCATAATCGAGAGCGCGGTAACCGATTTGCCGCAACCCGACTCGCCTACCAGTCCCAGGGTTTCATTTCGATCGATGTTATAACTTACCCCATCTACAGCTTTGGCAACACCATCATCGGTGTTGAAATAGGTTTTCAGATCTTTGAGTTCCAGAAGTTTAGCCATAACGCAAATCTATGATGGGTTATTGTCTGTGGGCATGTCCAGCCAAATGGTTTTCAGGTCGCGCCGGTCCATAGCATTGATCGGGTAATCGCGAATGGATTTTTTAAGCAAGCGTTCATCCATGTCGTAAAAAATTATCATCATAGGCGCCTGGTTTATCGCGGCTTGTTCGGCATCCTGGTACAACCGGTAACGGCGGCTGTCGTTGGTTGTGGCCAGCGCTTTTTGATACAACTGATCAAAGGTTGAATTCTGAAAACGCGTGGAGTTGGGGTAGCTGCGCTGATCCAGGGATTCGGGCACCAGCTTGCCATAAAGCAGATTCAGGAAATTTTCAGGTTCGGGATAGTCGGCAATCCAGCCGGAGCGGAAAAACAAGGCTTTGCTGCGCTCAATGGACTCCAAATGCTGCGACCACTCCACAATACTTAAATTGATCTTCACATTCAGGTTTTCCATTAACATAGCCTGAATGGCTTCGGCCACCTGCAGATTTCTGCCCCCGCCACTGTTGAGTTGCAATGTCAGTTCAGGCAAACCGGTTCCGTTCGGATAGCCCGCCTCGCTGAGAAGCTGGCGTGCCCTGGCCGGATTAAAATCGTATCCCTTGATTTTATTTGTCTGGTAGTTTGGCAGGGAAGGCGGAATGATACCGTAAATGCCATTTTCAGCCACACCTCCTTTTAACACATATTTTGTGATCTTCTGGCGATCTATAGCATAATTAAATGCCTGGCGTAATTTGACATTGTTAAATGGCTCTTTGCGGGTATTGAACCCGTAATACTGCACCGACATGGCCGGAATGCGCTGCAAGACAAACTTCTCTTTTCGCGAGTTCAGCAAGTTGCCTTCCTGGTCTATCCAGGTAGGCCGCAATTCTTCGGGTAAGCGGTAACACTCCGAGAGCTTGCCGCTTTCCAATTCCATAAGCTGGGTGGTCAGATCCCTGATAAAGGTGATTTTAATTTCATCAAGAAACGGAAGCCGGTTTCCGGATGCATCGAACTGCCAGTAACGCGGGTGCTTTTTTAAGATCAGGTGCCGGCTTTCTTTGTGCTCGGCAAAGGCAAACGGACCGGTACCGATGGGGTGCATGCGAAAGCCTGATCCGTAATACATAACGGCTTCCCGGGGCACCACATAGCAAAAGGAGGTGGTAAGGGTTTTCAAAAACGGGGCAAAGGGTTTAATAAGTTCAATTTTAAAGGTGCTGTCGTTAAGCACTTTAAATCCCCGCACTTCATCAACTTTAGGCTCAGTCTTATTTTTCATGGCGTTGAGCTTGTCGTTAAAATAAGCGTTGGCGCCAATAACTTTATCTTTAAAAATTGAGTAGCCTTTGGTTTGGGTTCGTGGATCGCAGGCGCGTTGGAATGAGTATTTAACATCATGCGCTCTGAGTTTTTTGCCCCGGCCCCGGGTAAAACAGGGTGAATCATGGAAAAACACACTATCGCGCAGGATAAACGTATATGTCAGACCATCTGGCGAAACTGACCATCGCCTGGCCAGTTCAGGTTCGATCTCCAGGGTGCTTTGGTTGAGATCAACCAGGAGTTCATAGACCTGGTGGGCCACATGGTGTGAGGCTACATCGCCGATTTGAACCGGATCGAGTGTGGGCAGGTCGGAAGTTTCATTGAACACATACTGCCCACCGTAAACTTTGCCACCGTTGGCAGATTTAAAAAGGAATTCTGTGTCTGTTTTTTCTGATTGGGTTCCGCAAGCGCTTAACAGCACCAGAGAAACCAGCCATACAAAAAGGTGTTTCATTAAAATGGAGTCAAGGATTTTGATAACTATTTTGACATGCAAGTGTATGAATTTAATCAATAAAATTCAACGGCAGGTTTTTTTCAGTAGGTTTCGCTTAAGATAAAGCGTTAAATTTCAGGTCTGAATATATGTTTTTGAGGTTTTCGGATTACTGGAATTCAAAGACATAGAAAAGAGTTAAGAAACTGTTAGAGTTTAGAGAATAAGCCATAAACCATTACATTCACACTTATTTTTGTAACAAGTACCAGTAAGAACAATTTCAAGATATGAAAAATGCGACAGGTTTAACTGGTGAACTTTTGCTGGAGGTTAAATAATTGAAAGACATGCCAGAGACTGATACATCTCACCAGGTTCAAGTGGATTTAAAGATAACATCGTTACACCTCAAAGATTTTAACAATCATATAGTTAACCAACCGGAAATTCAAACCATCACCTCAGATATCAAAAATGGCAAAAGCCTGTCATTATCGGGCTCTCATGGTTCACTCATTTCTGTCATAATTGCTCATTTGTATTCAGAGTTGCAGAAACCAATTATGATTGTCTGCAATGATGAGTCGTATGATCTCTACGAATACGATCTCTTGCGGCTGGTTTCCAAAACCGAGATATTGAACTATGTCTATGAACCTTCGCTTACGCTTTCTAGCCTCCTGGCCGACAAAAAAGGGATTGTGATTACCACAGGCATGGAGCTTCAAAAGAGGGTTGTCAAGGCCGACCAGGCTCGTAAAAGGGTGCTTGAACTGGCAGAAAATCAGGACCTGCTTTACGACGATTTGCTGGAATTTCTTGAAGCCAACGCCTTTGAGCAAAAAGACTTTGTAGAACAAGAAGGTGATTACGCCATACGCGGCGCAATTGTTGATATTTATGCGTTTGGATTGCCGCACCCGATACGTTTAGAATATTTTGGCGACACTCTGGATCGCATTCGTTTTTTTGATCTGAACTCCCAGTTGTCTTTGGAAACGCTCAAGACGGTACGCATTATCGCAAACCTGGAACAGGAAAAGCAAGAAGCCGGAGATAAAACCCAGGTCTCATCCACCTTGTTTGATTACCTGCCCAAGGATTGCTTGGTTGTCCTGGACGAGGTAGACGCACTCAAGTTTGAAGACGAAACACTGAAGTACGAGCATGAAGACGAAATCAAAGCCATTTTAGAAGAATTTCAGCAACTTAAGCTATCCGTGGATAAAGGCGCATCTCATACACTTAATGCCCGCGCCATGACCCGGTTCAACTCTAATTTCAACCAGTTTGCCGGTTTTGTACAAACAGCTACCCGACAGAACCAGCAGATTGTTTTTGCCTCGCGATCCAAGAAAGAACTTTCCGAATTGGCAGAGTTTGTCAAAAATGCCCCGTTCAACGATGAAAAAAAAGACACAGCGTTTTTAGATCATATCAGGATTGCGTCTTTGTACGAAAACCTTTACGAAGGCTTTGAGTATGCCGGTATGGTTCTGCTCACCGAGTCGGATGTGTTTGGTAAGCTCCACAGCCATAAACTTCACCGGCGCAGAAAAAACCGGAAAATTTCGCTCAGAGAATTGCGGGCTTTAAAAGTGGGCGACTACATTGTTCATGAAGATTACGGCATCGGGGTATTCCAGGGCATGGAAAAAACCAAGGTGGGAGGCTCGCAGCAAGAGTGCGTGCTTATTCATTACGAAAAAGGCGATCGGCTCTTTGTAAATGTTCAAAACATCCATTTGCTTTCCAAGTACTCTTCGGCCGAAGGCAAACCCCCAACTCTTTCCAGGCTGGGCAGCGGTAAATGGGAGCAGAATAAGGAAAAAGCCAAGAAACGCCTCAAAGATCTGGCCAGGAATTTAATTGCCGTTTATGCCAGGCGCAAAATGACCAAAGGTTTTGCCTTTCACGCCGATACCCTGATGCACCGCGAGTTTGAGTCGGCCTTTATTTTTGACGAAACGCCCGATCAGATCTCGGCCATTAAGGCCATTAAAGAAGACATGCAGTCCCAGGCCCCGATGGATCGGCTGGTGTGCGGCGATGCCGGTTTTGGCAAAACAGAGGTGGCCATGCGTGCAGCCTTTAAAGCTTTGGAAGCCGGTAAACAGGTGGCCCTGCTGGTACCCACCACCATCCTTGCCCATCAGCATTTCAACACGTTTAAAACCCGGTTTCAGAATTTCCCGATACGAATTGAAGTGCTCAGCCGGTTCGTCCCGAAAAAAGAGCAGAAAAATATTGTGGCAGATATCAAGGAGGGGCAGGTTGATATTACCATCGGCACACATCGCATTGTATCCAAGGATGTCCGGTTTAAAGACCTGGGTCTGTTTATTATTGATGAAGAGCAGCATTTTGGCGTAGGTGCCAAAGAAAAGCTCAGGGAAGATTTCCCGAATGTGGATACCATTGTGCTTACAGCCACACCCATTCCCCGAACACTTCAGTTTTCGATGATGGGCGCACGCGATCTTTCCATTATCTCGTCACCACCCAGGAACCGCCAGCCTGTTGAGACCATCATCCATGAATATGATGAAGATTTGATACGGCAGGCCATCAGCCGGGAGCTTGGGCGCCATGGCCAGGTGTTTTTCCTGCATAACCGCGTCAAGACCATTACCGACCTCTATGAGGTGATCAAGCAGATGTTTCCAAAGGCCCGCATCGGGATGGCTCATGGGCAGATGCCCACGAAAGAGCTTGAAACCGCGATGATGGATTTCATGCAAAAGGAGCTGGATATTTTGGTATCCACGGCTATTGTTGGTTCAGGACTTGATATCTCCAACGCCAACACCATGATCATCAACCGTGCCGAAATGTTTGGCCTGGCAGATCTTTACCAGTTGCGCGGGCGTGTCGGCAGAAGTGAACGTAAGGCGTTTGCCTACTTTTTAACCCCGCCGCTCTCCAAGCTTAAACAGGATGCCATGCAGCGCCTGGCTGTAATTGAAGCTTATACCGAACTGGGCTCCGGGTTTAGTGTGGCCATGCGCGATCTGGACATACGCGGGGCAGGAAACCTGTTGGGTGCCGAGCAGTCGGGCTTTATATTTGATTTGGGCTTTGATATGTACCAGAAGATTCTGGAAGAAGCCGTTACCGAACTCAAATCCACCGAGTTCCAGAACATCTTTAAACAAGCCGAAGCCCGGAAAGAACTGCCCCACAAACCCTGTGAAGTGGCTTTTTTCTTTGATGCCCACATTCCTTCTTATTATGTGGAATCGGGTTCGGAGCGTTTTGCCATCTATAACCGAATCTCAAATGCCAGGACATTTAAGGAGCTTGAAGCTTTGCGAAAAGAACTTCAGGACAGGTTTGGCAAGCTGCCCGAAGAGTGCCTTCAGTTGTTTGCCTCGTCGGAAATACGGCTTAAAGCTTCGGCTTTGTGGTTACAGCGTCTGGAAATCTCCGAATTCAAATGCACGTTGATTTTGCCAAGTGAGGATCACAAGCAATTCTATGAAGGCCAGCTTTTCGGAGCTATCCTGCAAGGGGTGCAATCCGAATCGCTTGCTGGTTTCTCACCTCAGTTCAATAATGCCAGGAAACTCAAAGTGGTGTTTTCGTTTGAAGACAGTCTGAAAAAAGCCCCTTATAAAGCCATCCGGGCCACTGAGCGCATTCTGGATGAACTCAGTTCATTGGCCGGATTATCACAGCAACCCACCGAAGAGGTATGATTTTTTGTGACGCTTGTATTGGCAGGTGTTTAGAGATGCTAAATTAAATCTAAGAACTTTTGTAGGCTAATAACTTCAGTCTTGTCATTAATTCTATAGCGGTCATCACCCGGGTAGATAATGAAATTTTGTATAGAAGATATTTCCTCGCTTGCAATACGAAATCCTTTTGAAAATCGGGGCGCTCTTGAACGCTTCACCTCAATAGCCCATATACCATCAGGTTTTTCAAGTATCAGGTCAATTTTATTTTCAGAGGATTTACCGTAGAAAGAAGCTTTAATATTATTATCGATAGTATTGAGTATGTTTTCTATAATAAATCCTTCCCAACTCATTCCTGCAATAGGATGCCCTAACAATGTATCTTTATCGCCAATTCTAAGTAGTGCATGTAGCAGTCCGCTATCGCGAATATAAATTTTGGGTGATTTAACCAGCCGCTTACCAAAATTTCTGTGCATTGGCTCTAGCCTGCAAACCAGGAGCAGATCAACCAATAGGTCCAGGTAACGCGTAACGGTTTTTCCATCTACGCCTAAAGACCTGGCAATTTGTGAAGCATTTAATGGCGCACCCTGCAAGTGGGCTAACATTTCCCAAAAACGCCTGAGTGTTTCAGCCGGAATACGCGGGCCTAGCTGGGGAATATCTCTTTCCAGGTAAGTTTTAATAAAGTTCTTACGCCATATGAAGCTTGTCTCATTGTCCGGCGCCAACAAACTATCCGGGAAACCACCACGTACCCATAGTTTATCCATATCATTTTTATACTCGGGTAAGGTGATAGGCGTGAGTTCATGATAGGCAATCCTACCGGCAAGGGATTCACCCGATTGTTTTAAGAGGTCCATTGATGCAGAGCCGAGTAAAAGGAATTGAGCGGTTTTTCTTCCGGCCCTTTTGTTTTTGTCAATGATTCCTCTTAACTCCTGAAATAGCTCAGGCATACGCTGAACTTCATCCAAAATGATCAGTTTATTATTGTGATCTTCAAAGTAGTATGCGGGATTTGATAGTTTTACTCTATCCTCAATGGTTTCAAGATCAAGGTAGATGCTTTTATATTTATTGGCGATCTCTTCGCTGGCAAGCGTGGTTTTACCAACTTGCCTTGCACCTAAAAGCACTACAGCCGGAAAAGATTCCAGCAATTTTAGAACGATTTGAGAGCCTCTGCGTTTTATCATGGTTGTAATTTCGGAACGTTATTCCGAAATTACAAAGTAATATTGACGATGAGAGTAAAATATTTTTCTGATACTGATACAGCCTTGATAGAGTTCAGAGATAGTCAGGTAAAGGAAACAAAAGAAATCAGTGAAAACATCTACATTGATATAGATGAAAGCGGCAACCTTGTAAGCATGACGATTGAGCATGCAAAAGCCAATACTATGCTTACAGAATTCTCACTTCAAGAAATCACTACAAAATCAGCATAGGGGCATGTTAGCAATAATATCCCTCAACTAAATTTTCTCCCTGAGGGAGAAGACTTTCAAGGGCAGGGGTAACACTCATACATTAAACCTAAAGTGCAACACATCGCCATCGCCGACCACATAGTCTTTCCCTTCCACCGACATTTTACCGGCTTCTTTGGCTTTCAGCTCTGAACCGCACTCAACCATGTCGTTATACCTGATCACTTCGGCGCGGATAAAGCCTTTTTCAAAATCCGTATGGATTTCTCCGGCGGCTTCCGAAGCCTTGGCGCCTTTGCGAATGGTCCAGGCATGTACTTCTTTTTCACCGGCCGTAAAGTATGTCTGTAGTCCAAGCAGATCAAATCCTGCGCGAATGAGTCGATCCAGACCCGACATGTCCAAACCCAGACTTTCTAAAAACTCGGGGCGCTCTTCTTCGGGCAGTTCAGCAATTTCCGATTCCACTTTTGCCGAGATCACAATCACTTTAGCTCCTTCTTTCCTGGCAATCTCTTCCACTTTTTTCGTGAGTGCATTACCCTCCAGAATATCATCTTCGGTAACATTAGCGGCATAAAGCACAGGTTTGGATGAGATCAAAAAGAAAGATTTCAGCATTTCTTTTTCGTCGTCAGTTTCGGCCAGTACGCGGGCCGGTGTGCCGTTCTCCATACCCGTGAGAAGTTTCTGACAAAACTCAACATGCGGCAAGAGGCTCTTATCGGAGCGGGCGTTTTTCTGTAATTTTTCCAGGCGTTTCTCAAGGCTTTCCATATCGGCCAGAACCAGTTCAGTCTCGATGGTTTCAATATCGCGTTGCGGACTTAAATCGCCATCTACATGGGTGATGTTTTCATCCTCGAAACACCGCACCACATGAATAATGGCATCAACTTCACGGATGTGCGAAAGAAACTGGTTGCCGAGACCTTCGCCCTTACTGGCCCCGCGAACCAGCCCGGCAATATCTACAAGCTCAAGCGTAGCCGGGATTATGATGGAGGTATGAACAATCTCGGAGAGGATCTTTAGGCGTGAATCCGGGACGGCAACAGTGCCTACATTGGGTTCGATGGTGCAAAACGGATAATTCTGAGCATCGACCTGTTGAGCGGTGATGGCATTAAACAAGGTTGATTTTCCCACATTCGGAAGACCTACAATTCCACAGCGAAGAGCCATAATGAAAAGCGTTAAATATTTTGATTGGATTTGATTGGTAAAGCGTCGTAAATGTACCAAAATCCATATTTCTTCCAAACTGATGTTGGAAATTAAAGACAGTTTATTTAGTTTTCCGGGCTCAACTGGTGTATTAAATTTTGGCAACAAATCGCAGGGTTTATATGTCTGAGAGTCAGGCGCAACGAAAAATTATTATCGCTATTGATGGCCCTGCTGCTTCAGGTAAAAGCACAACCGCCAGACTGCTGGCCAGACAACTCGGTTACACCTACATCAATACGGGGGCAATGTACCGGGCTGTGGCTTACAAAGCCATTTTAAAAGATGCGGTTGAGCGGTTGCAGAACGATGAACAGGCATTGAGCGAATTTTTAGAAAGCACCGATGTGTTGTTAAAAGGCGAAGAGGTCTATCTGGATGGCAACGATATCTCGCAGGAGATATACGAAAACCAGGTTTCCAATGTGGTAAGCCAGATCAGTTCCCTGAAACAAGTCAGGGCCAAGTTGATGGATTACCAGCGGCAGATGGGCAAGAAAAAAGGCGTGGTAATGGACGGGCGCGATATCGGCACCGTGGTATTCCCGCAAGCCGAGTTAAAGATATTTATGATCGCTGATGCTCACGAAAGGGCCAAGCGCCGTTACAAGGAGCTAAGTGGTAAAAGTTGCGATTGCAATCCCGGTATTACCCTGGAAGAATTGGAAGAAGAGATACGCCAGCGCGATGAAAATGATAGAAACCGAAAAGAGGCGCCGTTAAAGAAGCCTGAGGATGCAGTGGAATTAGATACCAGCCATTTAACCATTAAGCAGCAGGTAGAGAAAATTTCAGAGCTGGCAAAAGCAGTTATTGAAAGTTCAGAAGTCGGATCGTAAAGCATAAAAGTTGTTGTAGTGATGAAAGTGAATGTGGATGAAGCATCAGGATTTTGCTTTGGCGTACAAAACGCAGTAGATCGAGCTGAAGAAGAAATTGAAAAATCAGGGCCGTTATACTCGTTGGGCGATATTGTCCATAATACGGTAGAAGTGGAGAGGTTGGGCAAAGTAGGTTTAAGGACCATCGATAAGGAGGCCTTTGAATCCATGAAAAACGAGCGGGTATTTATCCGTGCGCATGGCGAGCCTCCTGAAACTTACGAGCAGGCTAAAGCCAATAATATTGAATTAATAGATGCCACCTGTCCGGTGGTGCTCAAGCTCCAGGAACGCATCCGGAAATTCTATCAAAAAGGTTACCAGGTGCTGATCTATGGAAAAGTGGAGCATCCCGAGGTGATCGGATTGAACGGACAGTGTGAGAACAACGCCATTGTAGTTCGCACCCCGGTTTTGAGCCAGGACGATAAAGATCGGATGGATTACTCAAAACCAACCGTACTGTTTTCTCAAACCACCAAGGATACCAAGGGTTTTGGGGAACTGAAAGCTAACCTGGAGAACGAGTTTAAGGCGCATCAGGCGGAGCGCAAATTTGAAGCCGATACCTCGCAGGAGATCTTTACAGAATTTTTAGCCAAAGATACCATTTGCCGCCAGGTCTCGAACCGGGATCAAAAACTGATCCGGTTTTCAAAAGACCATGAAGCGGTTGTGTTTGTGGCCGGCAAAAAAAGCTCAAACGGAAAAGTTTTGTTCGGTGTATGCCAGGAGGCAAACCCGAGGACCTATTTCGCGGAAAATGAATCCGAAATCAAGCCCGAATGGTTTAAACGCCCGGATGGCTCACAGGTTGAGTCGGTTGGCGTGTGCGGCGCTACTTCAACACCCATGTGGTTGATGCGGCAAATGGCCGACTATATTCAGAAGACCTATTCGGCACAATAAAGTTTTGTTAGCATAATCTTTTATAACCTAAAACCCGTACCTGCCGAACTCTCGCGGCACTACGGTTAAATTTTCGAGAGGAAGGAAAATAAACTTAATGGCAGAAACTCAAACAACTCAAACACTTGAACAAACCCAGGCTAAAAAGCCTCGCAGAAATGTAAAATTCTTTGCTGATTACGATCAGGAAGAGTTGCTTAAGATGGAGGAACTCTACAGCAGTACCCTCAACGAACTGACAGAAGGTGAAATTGTTAAAGGCCGGATTGTTGCCATCTCCGAGAAAGATGTGACCATCGATGTCGGGTTAAAATCTGAAGGCATTGTGTCTTTAATGGAATTTCAGGATTCCGATGAGCTAAAAGTAAGTGACGATATTGAAGTCTTCCTTGAAAGCATTGAAGATAAAATGGGTCAGTTGATTCTCTCCAAGCGCAAAGCAGATGTGATGCGTATCTGGGAGAAAATTTATGAGTCGCTTGAGCAGGGCACCATCATCAACGGCAAGATCATTGCTCGTGTTAAAGGCGGTATGACCGTCTCTCTCTCTGGTGTTGAAGCCTTCCTGCCGGGTTCTCAGATTGATGTAAAACCTGTCCGCGATTTTGACGCTCTTGTTAGCCAAACCATGGACTTCAGAGTGGTAAAGATCAACCCGCTTACACAAAACATTGTGGTAAGCCATAAAGTTATTCTTGAAGAAGAGTACGATGCCAAACGCAAAGAAATGCTTGAAAATATTCAGGTGGGTATGGTACTTGAAGGAACCGTTAAGAACATCACCGACTTCGGTATCTTTGTTGATCTCGGAGGCCTGGATGGATTGGTACATATTACCGACATCACCTGGGGACGCATCAACCATCCTTCCGAAGCGGTTAATCTTGATGATCCGATCACGGTTGTGGTTATCGGCTACGACGAAGCCAAGCAGCGTGTATCGCTGGGCATGAAACAGCTGACCAAGCACCCCTGGGACAATATCGAAGAGAAATACCCGACCGGTGCCAAAGTTCAGGGCAGCGTGGTTTCAATCACCGATTACGGTGCATTTGTAGAAATTGAAAAAGGCATCGAAGGCCTGGTTCATATTTCCGAAATGAGCTGGACCCAGCATATTAAACATCCGAACCAGTTTGTACAGATGGGTCAGGAAGTGGAATGTATAATCCTGAACATCGATAAAGAAAACACCAAGCTCTCGCTTTCTATGAAACAGATCGAAAGCGATCCATGGATTGAACTGGCTGAAAAATACCCGCTGGAAACCCAGCATACCGGCATTGTTCGTAACATAACCGATTTTGGTGTGTTTGTTGAACTGGAACCGGGCGTGGATGGATTGGTTCATATTTCTGACCTTTCCTGGACCAAGAAGATCCGCCACCCAAGCGAATTGGTAAAAAAGAACCAGGAGCTTGAAGTTAAGGTGTTGAAGTTTGATGTGAATTCGCGCCGGATTGCCCTGGGCCACAAACAGATCGAAGCCGATCCGTGGAGCGACTTTGAAGAGGCCTACGCCGTAGGTATTGAAACCAAAGGTAATGTGTCGCAGATCATTGAAAAAGGCGTAATCGTTGAACTGCCTGCCGGTGTGGATGGTTTTGTGCCAGTCTCTCACCTGATGCAGGGTGGTGTGCCGGATATTAACACATCCTTTAACATTGGCGATGAACTGCCACTGAAAGTGATTGAGTTTGATCGCGAAAACAAACGCATTATCCTTTCGGCTTTGGAATACTTTAAAGGCAAAAGCAAGGAAGAAATCGAAGAGTACTTGCAGGCGCATCCAAAAGAGAAGCAGGAAATCGAAGCTGCCAGCGCAGAGTTGGATGCCAAGTCCGGCAACGGCGATGACAAAAAAGAAAGCAAGCCGGAACCTGCTGCAGAAGAGGCAACTGAACCCGAACCGGAGGCAGCACCGGCCGACGATACCCCGGAAGCAGCTTCAGACGACAACGCTGAAGACAAACCGGCTGAGGCCTAAACTGCCTTACAGTTGATAACTAAAAAAGCTCCCTTATGGGAGCTTTTTTGTTTTTTGGTGGTATAAAGATTACTACTTGGAAAGTTGGTAATGGTAGGTATATGGATTACTGCAGACAGGTCATCGCGAATGCCTGAAAAACATGTGGCGATCCAGAAAATGCTCCTCGATTGTTTCTTCGCTTTGCTCACCGCGATGACCTGAAAAAGTAATGTTGTACTCTTACCAAAGTAAATGCAAAATGCCTTAATAAATACTACTTATACCCAAACGATCTTAAGGTGGTTGGTGTATCGCGCCAGTTCTCCCGAACCTTTACAAACAGTTCGAGGAACACAGAGCGGCCGAGGAAGGTTTCCACATCGCGCCGTGCCGATTGCCCCACCCGTTTTATGGCCTGCCCGTTTTTGCCGATCAGGATCTTTTTCTGGCTGTTGCTTTCAACCACAATCGCGCATCGGATCAGGTCTTTTCGCGATGGATCTTCCAGGTGGTTTTCCTTGAACTCTTCCACCACAACTTCGGTAGAGTAAGGGATCTCCTGGCTGAAAAAATTAAAGACTTTTTCGCGGATCAATTCACTGACAAAAAAACGCTCCGGGGCCGTGCTTAAAATATCGGGAGGATAAAAGTAAGTATTGTTTGGCAGGCAGGGATGCAGGGCTTTGAGCAATTCCTCTACATTAAATCCGGTCTTTGCCGAAAGGGGTACAATCTCTTTAAATTCATGAAGGCTTTTCAGGGTATCAATCAATACCAGGACTTCTTCTTTTTTCAGTAAATCTATTTTATTTAAGGCCAGGATTAGCGGGGTTTGAAGCGGTTTGGCCAGCACAAAGGCCAGGTTCTTCTCTAACTGGGCCGGATTTTTGGCCACTTTTTCGCTGTCAATCAACAGCACAATAGCGTCGGTTTCGGTCGTTGATTCTTTGATGCTTTCCACCATGCTTTCCTGTAACTTATAGCGGGGTTTGATCATCCCCGGGGTATCCAGAAAGATCACCTGGCTGGTCTGCGAGGTATAAATGCCCAGGATGCGTTTTCTGGTGGTTTGTGGTTTAGGGGTTACAATAGAGAGTTTCTCGCCCAGAATAGCATTAAGCAGGGTGGATTTGCCCGCATTGGGTTCACCGATAATGGTTACAAAACCCGATTTAAAATTTGGATCGTTTGGGGCGTTTTCTTGAAATGTGTCAGACATTCAGCTTGCAATATTTAGATTTCGTTTCACTTGGGCTATATTCCCATGCAACGATAATATAACGGAATTTCGCGCGATGAACGGTGTATTTTATTTCAATTTACAGACAGGCAATCGATGAAGTCGGTAGGGATTTTCAGCCAGGTTGATGTGCCCATAGTAGCCAGCATGTTATTTTTAGTCGGATTTGGGTTGCTGGCCATCTACAGTGCCTGTCATGGCATTGGCTCCATGACTAACTTCTATAAACAGCTCACCTGGTTTGGGGTAAGTATGTTTATCATGCTCATTATTTTCGTTCAGCCACCCCGCATTTTCCAGGATTGGGCATATTGGGCATATGGCATATCCATATTCCTGCTTGTGGCGGTTCTGCTTTTGGGGCGCAAAGTCGGTGGTGCAGTAAGCTGGATTGATTTGGGTATAGTAAGGCTTCAGCCTTCGGAGATCACAAAATTTACCACCATTTTAGCCCTGGCGCGGTACTTGTCGGATCGTACAACCGATATCCGAACCCTGCGCAATTTCACCACAGCCATTGGCATTGTTATGCTGCCGGTGATCCTGATTTTACTTCAGCCAGATACCGGTACAGCACTGGTGTATCTGACCTTTATTATTCCTATGATCGTGATTGCCGGATTTGATTTTTATGTGATCTTTATCATTTCGCTACCATTTGTCTTTGCCCTGATAGGCTTTATTAACCTGTATGCACTGTTGTTTTTTGGCGTACTTTTTTTACTGATTTTATTTTTCATGCGCCGCGAGTCGTTTTTACTCTCACTGGGCTCGATATCGGTAGCCGGTGTATTCGGGATTTTTTCCAGCTTTTACGGCAAGCAATTTCTCAAGCCCCACCAGTTAAAACGTATAGAAACTTTTCTGGATCCCATGTCCGATCCCAAGGGTGCGGGTTACAATGCTTTGCAGGCCAAGGTGGCGATAGGTTCGGGTGGCTTGTTCGGGAAAGGATTCCTCCAGGGTACACAAACCCAGCTGCGATATATCCCGGCGCAATGGACCGATTTTATTTACTGCGTGATTGCCGAAGAGTTTGGTTTTTTGGGAGCCGGGCTTGTGATTGTTGTCTTTGCTATCTTTATCCTTCGCATGGTGGCCATTATCCAACTCATGAAAAACCAGTTTGCCGCCCTGGTGATCGCCGGGATTGTATCGGTTTTCTTCGGGCATATTATGGTCAATATTGGCATGGCCGTTGGTTTGATGCCCATTATTGGCGTGCCGTTGCCGTTTCTATCTTATGGTGGATCGTCTTTACTGGCCAACATGATCGCTGTAGCGATTGTCCTGAACTTATATCGTAACCGCAGAAACCTGGCCTTTTCCTTTTAAGAAGTATGTCGAAATCACAGTGGTCTTATGCCGCCATGATCGGACAAACCATCCTGGCCGGTTTAAGCTTTTCCTTTGCCAGGAATGCATCGGTGGAGTTCGATCCTTTTGTGTTGTTGCTCCTGAGAACTGGTGGTGCCGCCAGTTTTTTTATCGGTCTGCTGTGGTTAAGCCGTAAAAAAATATCCATGAGATGGCCCAAAGGTATGGAGTGGGTAAAACTGTTTGCTCTGGCATTTGTCGGAGTGGCCTTTAACCAGTTCATGTTCCTGTTGGGTTTAAAATACACCACGCCGGCAAACAGCGCCGTTTTATATACCCTAACCCCGCTTCTGGTCCTGCTGATTTCCGTATTTATTCTGAGGGATGAACACCTGAGCGTGCAAAAAGTGTTTGGTGTGCTGATCGCCATTGTGGGTGTCCTGATTGTTTTGTTTGCACAGGGCTACACCTTTGATTCAACCCTGATGAAAGGCAACATCATTACCCTTTGGGCGGTGCTCAGCTGGTCGGTTTATCTCTCTTTTGGTAAGCTGGTTTTGCCCAAGTACGACCCCATTCAAAGCACATCGATGGTGATGATTCTGGGAGCGGTGATGTATGCACCCATCGGGTTGTGGCATCTGCCGGGTTTTAACTGGGAAGCGATCTCAACACAGGCCTGGGTCGGGTTTGTCTATATCACGTTTTTTGCTTCAGCGCTGGCCTATCTCTTGCTGACTTTAGCGCTAAAAGGGCTGAATTCTTCGCAGGCCTCGGTTTTTATGAACGCGCAGCCAATTGTAGCGGCTTTATTCAGCTGGCTGGTTTATGGCGAACAATTAACGCTGAACCTTGTAATCGGGGGATTGATTACCATTACAGGAATAATGATGCTTCAAAAAGCCAGGCCACTCAGAGCCTGAGTGTTAATGCCAACGAATTTATACCCAAACCACCAACAGGTTCCAGGGTGTAGGCGTAATTAAATCCAACCTGCATGTTTTCAACCGGTATCTTAACCGTAAATCCAACCGAAGGTCTTGCGATCTCACCGAAGTTCCATCCCCTGATTCCAAGCTGGTCTGCACCAACATGCAAGGAGATATCAGCAACCGGTTGCACCAGAAGGCCAAGGCGCAGAAATGTTTGTGAGCGATTAAGTTCTACGGTCTCTGTTACCTCTTGAGGTAACCCATCAATAAGCTGTATGAAGGATTCAAGTCCCTCCATCGTAACGGTCTGGTATGAGAGTTCACCAAACCATGCCACTTGCCTCAGACCAAGAAAACGTGATTTGGACAGCATCAGCCCGAGGTTATAAGAGCGTGGCACGTTATCGGTAAGCACGCTTCCGGATTCATCATAAATTGGAGTGGTATCCCACTCGTACTTGGCGTTGATGTCTTTGATCACTATAGCAACACCAAGTAAAACCGATTCTGGCAGCTCAAAGGTTTTGATCAATCCCAGGTCGAACCCGACACTGAACGATGAGGGCACCTCTTCAAACAAGCTGGCCTGGTAGGCTTTCAGCGAGAGTCCCAAACTGAGCGAAGGGCCAAAGTTTTTGGCAAACGACAATAGCAATAAATTTTCCGACGTGGAATACATCTTTGTGTGAGCGCCATCGCTATCGCGGCCATCAATATTGTCGATACCGGCGTGAATCCAGGAGAACCCCAGGCCGGCATCAGGGCCAATCGGGCCATAGGCCGAAAACGAATTGAGAGAGCGATCCAGCGAGAGTGAGGAAAAGCTTGCCCCAACCCGGATAGATGTTGTGAAACCCAGCAGCGCAGGGTTGTGGTATGGGTGAAGCAACTCTTTGGATACACTGGCACTGGTGGCATTGCCCAAGGACATCCCTTTGGGTGATATGCCCATTCTGGCAAACGCGCCCGGAGCACCGGAAATCTGGGCCTGCAACCCGGAATCGAAACACACCAGAAACATAAAACAGCCTACAAGCCAGACAGCGCGAAAATATTTCGACAACACGGAGTTAAAAAAAGGAGCGTTATTCATCAACAGGTTTTGCCCGGTTGGTTCAGGATTGGATTTCTGCCGGTTTGGTGCCATCATGGAATTTTACAGTTACCTTATCGCCTTTTGCAAGGGATTGAGATGATTTCACCAAGGTACCATCTTTATGAACAAGCGCAAAGCCACGTTCAAGCACGTTGGTATAACTAAGCAATTCCAGCTTTTGAAAAGCGCTGTTAAACCGATGCTGAAGATTTAGATGTTTGGCATTGATTGAATAGGTCATGTCGTTTAAGCATGCCTCTATCCCGGCTTGCTTGTTTTCTATGAGTTTTACCGGTTGATTGAAGGCTACACTGCCAAGTACCGAGTTGATCTCGCGCTGGGCGCCATCCAGACGCTGTTGAAGATACCTTCCCAGATAGCTGAGCGTACCATCTATCGAAGCCAGGATATCGCTGACATCCGGGGCTGCAATTTCAGCGGCCATAGATGGCGTTGCGGCCCGCCGGTCGGCAACCATATCGGCTATGGTAATATCGGTTTCATGTCCCACAGCGCTGATAATGGGGATATCGGAGTTAAAAATTGCACGCGCTACAGTTTCTTCATTGAATGCCCATAAGTCTTCTAATGAGCCGCCACCACGCCCAACGATAAGCACATCCGGACGAAGTTTTGCTTGGTGGTTGAAATAGTCAATAGCCCTGGAAATCTCTTCGGAAGCACCGGTACCCTGAACTTTTACCGGGCACAAAACAAGATGAGCAATGGGATAACGTCTTGAAAGAACAGTTTTAATATCTTCAATCACGGCGCCGGTTCTGGAAGTGACCAGGCCTATGGTTGCCGGTAACCTGGGAATGGGTTTCTTGCCGGACTCTTCAAATAATTTTTCAGAAGCCAGTTTTTGCATCAGTTCGGCAAAGCGTTGCTGTAAGGCCCCTTCACCCTTAACGGCTATTTTCTGGCAGATCACCTGGTAGCGGCCAGAAGGCGGATAGAGTTCCAGGCGGCCTTCAACAATAACTTCCACGCCATTTTCAACGTCAAAGGAGAGCTTGCCGGCCAGGCTTCGCCAAATAATGGCCGGTATCTGGGCCTCTTCATCCTTTAAGGTGAAATAGACATGGCCCGAAGAATGGTACTTGCAATTGGATACCTCACCCTGTAGCTTGAATTTTGGGAACGACAGTTCAAGATGCTCTTTGATCAGCCCGGTGAGCTCGGATACAGAATAGATGATTTCAGACATGTTTTCAGGTATGCAGATGAAAAATCCTTTGCTCAGGAAATATGGTAAAATCTTAGGTTTAAATGCATATTTTGCAGATATTATCGTTTCACGTAAGTTTTCTCAACGGTTTAGTCAAGCTCTAACTGTTAAATTCTAACCTGTTAATACGCCTTTATGAGCCTAGATATTTTTGCGAAAGCTTTAGCCCCCGCGCTAGGTTTTGAAAAATCAAAAATCGATCAATATATCCATAAGCTGCTTGAGCTTGCAATTGAAGAATTGTTGATACAGGGTGAAGTTAAGTTTGCTGGTATTGGTATGCTAAAGCGTGTGTATCACCCGGCCGAGCCCCGTGAGAAAGAACCAGGAAAATTATACCTCTATCCGCCTTCACAATCCATCGAACTGGTTACTAATAAAGAGTTCGACTCGGGCGATTTTATCTATGACGCAGCCATCGGTCAGTTTCAGATGAGTGAAGAAAATGCCCTGCGTTTTTCAAAAGGATTTGCACTTTCCATAGAAAAAAGTATTGATGTTCGGGGTAAGTTGGAACTGGGTGTGCTGGGCACATTTGAAAAAGAAAATGATCATATCACATTTAAGCAATCTCCGCAACTGACAGAATTGCTTCAAAAACCTTACAACCATTTAGAGCCCACTGAACTCAATCAGGCTGCTGAATCTGAACTGAAAAAGCCGGATGCCATATCGCCTGTTGAACCCAAAGCAGCTTCAGGTGCTGAACCGGTTAAACCCGAACAGCCTAAAGAACCACAAATACCAGCGGTACCCAAAGAGCCTGAAGTTCAGCCTGCACAGGTTAAGTCAACACCGCCGCCATCTTCTGAGCCTGTTACAGAATCACAGGCCCAACCCGAATCACATCCACCCGGTAATGAGAATCCTGATCTCAACTGGTTATACAAAGAAGAAACCGACAGCCACAAAAAATTCTATTACATTATTGGCGCAGGGGTTGTTTTAATCGTACTTCTTGCAGGTGTCTACTGGTATTTAACAAGTGGTGATAAACCGTCTCAAGTTGCAGAAAGCCCAAAAGAACCGGTTGAACAAGTAGCAACCGACTCGACCGATATTGCTAATGAGCAAACCGTTGCCGGCAATACCCCGCCAGAAGTTCCACAACAAAAGAGTGTATCAAAAACTCAAAAAACATCATCGGTAAAATCACCTTCAAGATCCAGGACAAGTTCTTCGGCACAACCCAGCGATAATAACAGTCCCTGGTTTGTACCACCAGCTTTAACTCAGTCCATTGACTTTACCAAACGCGGGTACTCCATTTCAGTAGCGTCTTTCCCCGATAAACTGAAAGCCGATAAACTGGCCAATACCTATTCCAAGAAAGGATTTGCTGTAACAGTATGGCAGGCCGATGTAAAGGGTACCAGTTATTACAGGGTTCTGATTGGGAGTTTTAGTTCCCGGAGTAAGGCTTTAAATGCTAAAAATGAGGCTGGTGATGTTTTACCAAAAGATGCCTTTATAGTTAAAGTCAATTAAACCAGCAGCGTATTTTAAAAAGTAGTAATAGGTGAGTGAGATATCATGTCCAATTCAGCTTCTGATTCAAGCCATCCTCAACTTAACAGACTGCACCCTCAAACCATGTGCCCGGGTTTCGGTGCCATGCGTTTACTGACCCGGATGGAACATACCCGCGTCTGTATGGTTGCTGATAAAGGCTGCATGTACGGGTTAACATTTGTTTCGCAATTTTATGCTGCAAAAAAGTCGATTGTCTCACCTCAATTGATGAATGAGCAACTCACACAGGGTTCTTTGATCCAGAATGTTCGGGATACTCTGGACGAAATTGCAAAAGATTCCCAGGTAAAACTGATTGCAGTTCTTAGCCTTTGTGTTTCGGAAACCATAGGTATTTCGGAAGAAATGCTGCCAAGCAAAGTTGGTAATGCCGATGTTATTTTATTTCGGATGCCTTCTTACTCGGTAGGCTCGCACCCTGAAGCCAAAGACCTGGTACTTTCAACACTCTTAAAGCAACTTTCCGAACAAAACATCCCTCAGAAAAAGAAATCCCTGGCCATTGTAGGCGAGATATTTCCCCTGGACGCCATGGCCATAGGTGAAGTGTTACAAAAAATTGGCGTGGAATCGGCGTTTTTCATGCCTTCCCAACAACTGGACGACTATAAAGAGCTTAACTCCATTGGGGCATGCGCCGTTTTATATCCGTATTACACGAAAAGTGCCAACTGGTTCAAAAAGCAAAACATACCAATCATTACCGGAGCACCGGTTGGTGCAAATGCAACCTACGAATGGATCAGGCAAATTGGAGAGGCTCTTGAGCGCGATAACGCTTTGGTTGAACAAGTTGCGGCTGATGAGAAAGTCAAAAGTAAAACCGTCTTCGACGCTCAGCGTATTGACGCTAAAGTGATTATTGCCGGTTATGAAGGCAACGAATGGCCGATCGTGAAACTTTTGCTTGAAGCCGGGGCGGATATCCCTTATGCATCTACATCCATTCAACAATCTGAATTTACCAGACAGGACGAAACCTTGTTTGAAATGCTTGGGACACGTGTACAATTCAGGAAATTCTTAGAGGATGATATGGCAGCGGTTGAAAAATATCAGCCAGACCTGGTTATCGGAACCACATCATTAAATGAGCATTTAAAAGATCAGGCCATCCCTTCGGTCTATTTTACGAATATCATTTCGTCGCGACCCTTATTTTTTGCTCACGGGGCTCAAACCATGTTGATGCTAATTCAGAATTTGATTCGACAAAAACCGGTCTATAAACGAATGAAAGATTTTTTTGATTTGTCGATTTAAGGGTTCTTAAATAGTTAAAACATAAACTTATCTGGCTTAAATGCTATAAAAATGCTTGGTTTTGTCATATAATCCATGCATATTTGTGAAATTTGTATTTAGATGCAATAAGCAGTGCCCTGACAAAAGCCATCAAATAATAAAATTTTAAAAATCACCAACGAGCTATGAAAACCTTTTTATTCATTTTAGTGGGTATCATTTCATTTCAGCTTTCATTTTCTAACATTTCTGTTGCAGGTGAAACATCAGCAAAAGCCTTAAAAGAAAATCAAAGACCAACCACGAAAAAACAAGACAAACCCGCCCAGAACAAATTAATGAAGTTTGAGCCGCGTAAGCTCATTTCCGACGACAGTACCAAAGCCTTGAAAAAATGGTTGGAAATGGAAAAAGACTACAAAAAGATCAAAATGGATGTAGATAAGCAAACAGTAAGACTTGAATTTTTTAAAGAGCGCTTGGATAAAGCCAAAAAAGTTGCTGAACTTTATAAAGAACCCGGTAAAGATCCTGATTATTTAAGTGATCAGAAAGAAGCCAAAGACAACGAGGTTCAGTCAAGTAAGAATTATGATGTAGAAGCCAAGAAGCTGGACAATTTGAAAGCTGAGCTTGCTGTATCTGAGAAACGCTACAATATTGCTGAAAAAGCTTACAAGATTTACAATCCATCACTTTCAGGTTTTGCAGGCAAATCAGAAGCTAAAGCAAAGAAACCTGCAGCCCCAGCCCAAAAAACTGAATCTGATAAAAAGGAACAAGTAGAAGATTAATTGACCTGAGTCAAGAAATTATCAAATAAAAAAAGCTGCTGTGAAAACAGCAGCTTTTTTTTGTTCGTATTTTTTAAAAGTCGCTTAACTTCTAAACCTCCATAATTTCTTTTTCTTTCTTTTCAAGCATTTCGTCCAGGGTTTTCTCAAACTTATGAGTCATGCTATCTGAGTCTTTCTTTGAACGTGCTTTATCATCCTCGGTAATCTCTTTTTCTTTTTCAAGTTTATCGATGGCGTGGTTCAGATCGCGACGAATGTTTCGAATAGCCACTTTACCTTCTTCGGAAAACTTTTTTGAGAGTTTTACATATTCACGGCGGCGTTCTTCGGTTAATGGTGGTACCACTACGCGGATGTTTTGACCATCAGTAGCCGGGTTTAAACCAAGGTTGGAGTCGCGGATGGCTTTTTCAACCGGCTGAAGCATGGTTTTATCCCAAACCTGAACCATCAGTGTTTTGGAGTCCTGAACGCCAACATTTCCAACTTGCTTAATGGGCATCAGCTGGCCATAAGCTTCAACTTTAATCCCATCAAGAAGTGTGGGTGTAGCTTTCCCGGTTCGCAGTGTAGCCAATTCATGACGAACATTCTCAATGGATTTTTGCATCCGGGTTTCAGCGTCTTTAAATACTTGTTTGACAGACATAGGCTTTTTTATTTTAGATTATCGGCTGGTCTAAATAAAGAATGCCCAAACATATACGTAACAGGCGTACATCTTTGAGCATTAATATCATAGTCAAGCGTTTTACGTTCTACTTGGAACCGCCAGTTTTTTTCTGAGCAAATCGTTTGTTGAATCGTTCTACACGGCCAGCTGTATCTAAGAGAATATTTTGACCGGTAAAAAACGGATGCGAAGTGCTGCTGATTTCAACTTTACAGAGCGGGTACTCATTTCCATCTTCCCATTTAATGGTCTCTTTGGTTTGAACACAAGACCTGGTTACAAATGTATCGCCATTGGACAAATCCTGAAAAACAACTGGTCTATAATTTTTAGGATGGATTCCTTTCTTCATGGTCTGAATTGTCTATATTAAAATTTGAGCTTTATGTTCTATAAACTTTAAATATAACACTAATATGGCTTAAAAAAAATCATCTTTTGCCTTTATGCCAAATCAGCACAACATTCTTCAACAGGACATAAAGTACCTAAAAGGAGTAGGGCCAAAAAAATCGGTGGTGTTCAACAGCCTGGGTATTTATACCCTGGAAGACCTGATTTATTATTACCCCCGAACCTATCTGGACCGAACCCGTCAACGAAGCATTGGGGCTTTGGTGGAAGGTGAGCTGACCACAGTGGTCGGCGAAATTCACCAGGTGATAGCCCAGGGCCAAGGATGGCGCAATAAACGCCTGAAAGTTGTAATTAAGGATAATACCGGAATGATGGAACTGATATGGTTCCAGGGTGCGTCTCACCTGGAAAAAAAATTCCATCGGGGTGATGCGCTGGCAGTTTTTGGGAAAGTTGGCTTTTTTAACCGTACCCCTCAAATCACTCATCCTGAATTTGACCAGTTGTCACAGTCAGATGATCCCAAAACCATTGAATCTTCCGACTTTGAGCGTTTCAATACCGGTCAGATTGTAGCGCTCTATCCTCTGACCGAAGCTTTAAAGAAGTTGGGGATCACGTCCAGAAGCATGCGTCAGCTTATTAACCAGGCATATGGACAAATCGCCCCGTACCTAGATGACCATTTTCCGGACGCCTTCCTGAAAAAAACCGGGCTGCATGAGCTTCGTCAAGCCCTAAAAGACATTCATTCTCCAACCTCAAAGGAAAATTTGGCTGGTGCTATACATAGGTTGAAATTCTCAGAGCTTTTTTTTCTGCAATTGATGTTTGCGTTAAGGAAACACCAGCAAGAGAGCCGGCATGCCATGGTTTTTGAAACTGTTGGGGATTATACCCACCAATTGTACGAAAGCCTGCCATTTGAGATGACCAACGCCCAGAAAGACGTGGTTCGCCACATTCGTCACGATCTTAAAAAGGGGATCCAAATGAATCGACTGGTTCAGGGCGATGTAGGAAGCGGTAAAACCCTGGTCGGACTTTTTGCAATGATGGTCGGGCTGGATAACGGCGTGCAATGTGCATTCATGGCACCGACTGAAATTCTAGCCACTCAGCATTATCTTACCATGAAAAACATGCTGGCGCCACTGGGTATCACTACGGCTTTGTTGATTGGCAAACAACGCAAGAAAGAGCGCGAGGCACTGCTCAGCAGCCTGAAACACGGAGAGGTGCAGGTTTGTGTGGGCACGCATGCGCTTATCGAAGACCAGGTTGAATTTCAAAACCTGGGCCTGGTGATCATTGATGAGCAGCATCGTTTTGGTGTTATGCAGCGCAAGAAACTTCACGAAAAATCCATGAATCCGCATATGCTGCTCATGACAGCCACACCCATTCCAAGAACGCTAACTATGACGGTCTATGGCGATCTGAATGTATCGGTGATCAATGAAATGCCCAAAGATCGCAAACCGGTTATAACAAAACTGCGTCACGATTCCGAAACCGACTACATTTATCATCACATACAGGATGAACTGGCCAAAGGCTACCAGGCCTACGTGGTATTCCCGTTAGTTGAAGAGTCTGAGAAAATAGACCTGGCAGCCGCCAAAGAAAGCTATGAAGAGATCAAACTGCGGTTTCAGGGCATTTGTGAAGTATCCCTGATACATGGACAAATGAAATCCCAGGAAAAAGATCAAGTTATGGAAGCGTTCCGAAGCGGTTGTTCTAAAATTCTTGTGGGTACCACCGTTATTGAAGTTGGGGTTGATGTACCAAATGCAACGCTGATCATGATCCAGCATGCCGAGCGATTTGGGCTATCGCAGTTGCATCAGCTTCGGGGTCGGGTAGGCCGGGGCCACACGCAGTCTTATTGTTATCTCGTTTATAGTAAATTATCACCCGATGCAAAGGTTCGGCTTAAAGCCATGGAAGAGAGTACAGATGGATTCAGGATATCTGAAATTGATGCCAAATTGAGAGGGGCCGGGAATATTATGGGCACTGAGCAGTCGGGTTTGATAACCGGTTTAAAAATTGCCGATTTATCAGAAGATTTGGATATTTTAAGCTCTGCCCGCCAAGCTGCCTTTAAGTTGGTGGCTTTAGACAGCCGGCTCCAAAAGCCCGAGCATAGCGCTATAAAAGCCTATTTTATGAAACACTATCATCAGAAATATATCCTGGCCGATATTGGATAAAACTCACACATCACGCAATCAGAGCGGCTCAGAACAAGAGGTTCTACCCGGTCTTGTTTATGAAATTATGGGAACCCATTATGTGGTTCGTGCCGATTCCGGGGAGTACTATAAGTGCAAAACCATCAAAAGTACACAAACAGAAAATCCCGAGGCCACACTGGTAGTTGTGGGGGATATTGTCCTGTTCAGACCCTTTCCTGATGAGCTTGGTGATGATCTGCCCGAAGGCATTATTCATAAGGTGCTTGAACGCAAAATGAGACTGGCCCGAAAACGCAATCGGAAAACAAACAGGAGCGGAGAAGTAGAGCATGTGCTGGCCAGTAATATTGATCAACTGGTGATTGTGGCATCAGGGGCAGAGCCACCCCTGAGAAAAGGGTTAATAGACCGGTATTTGGCCTTTGCCGAAGCTGAAGGCCTACAGGTTTTGATCGTGGTTAATAAATTGGACCTGGTTGGACTACAAGAGCTTGATGAGCAGCTTCAGATTTATGTGGATCTCGGTTACCGTGTACTGACCGTTAGCGCCACCAAGAAGGCCAATATTGACCAGTTGCGGGAAACTTTAAAGGGAAAGATCTCGGTACTCAGCGGCCACTCAGGTGTGGGGAAATCATCCCTGATCAACGCGTTGATAAAAGATGCCGATTTAAAAACAGGCGAATTGAGCCAGAAGTCTTTAAAAGGCGCCCATGTAACATCGGGTGCTACCATGCTGGAAATTACCGGTTCAAAAGCCTCACATTCCGGATTTGTAATTGACACGCCAGGCATACGCGAATTTGCCTTAATCGATATAGACCGACAGAATCTAAGGCATTATTTCATTGAGTTCAATCGGTTTACCAACGCATGCAAATACACCTCCTGTTTGCACATAAATGAGCCGGGTTGTGCAGTTAAACAAGCGGTTGAGGATGGTGAAATAGACCCGGAGCGATACACCAATTACATTTCAATATTTGAAACACTGGAAGAAAATTAGTTAAATCAAAAACAATTTGCTTTTAACCTACCGGTTCCATTTATTATTTTTCAGCGAAGTAACATCCACATTAAAAAATCCTGTTTATGTTAATAACATCTATAAATCCAGCTACAGAAGAAGTTATTGCCAATTATGAAGAGATGACAAAAGACGAGCTTTTGGCTGTTGTAGATGCTTCTCAAAAAGACTATAAAGAATGGCGACATACTTCCTTCCAGGAGCGATCCAATAAATTACATACACTTGCACGCTGTTTGCGAGATGATAAAGCCAGGCTGGCCAATCTGATTACTTTAGAAATGGGTAAGCCCCTGCGCGAGGCTGAAGGTGAAGTTGAAAAATGCGCCTGGGTTTGCGAGTTTTATGCCGATAAAGCCGAAGACTATCTGAAACCCGAGTATATAGATTCTGAAGCCCGGAAAAGCTGGGTGGCTTTCGAACCCATCGGGTTGGTATTAGGTATTATGCCATGGAATTTTCCGCTTTGGCAGGTGTTTCGTTTTGCAGCACCAGCTGTAATGGCTGGCAACGGCTGCCTGGTTAAGCATGCCCCTAATGTTACGGGATGTGCCTTAGCCATTGATGAATTATTTATTAAAGCCGGTTACCCGGATAATTTGTACAAATCCTTATTGATCTCAATTGAGAACGTAAATGAACGTGTAGGCCAGATTATTGAACATCCGCATATCAGAGCCGTGACACTTACAGGCAGCACTGGTGCCGGACGTAAAATTGCTGAAAAATCGGGGCATGCTCTCAAGAAAAATGTTCTGGAATTGGGCGGAAGCGATCCTTACATCATTCTGGAAGATGCAGATTTGGATGAAGCCATCAATTCGTGTGTGTTTTCAAGGCTTCAAAATGCCGGACAAAGCTGTATAGCAGCCAAGCGATACCTGGTCTCGGAAAAAATCAAACCTGAGTTTGAGCAAAAATTAATTGAGATGTTGTCGAAAAAAGTGATGGGCGATCCCATGGATCCAAAAACCGACATCGGACCAATGGCCAGACTGGATTTAAGAGATGAACTCCACAACCAGGTTGAGCGTAGTGTGGCTAAAGGAGCAAAAGTCTTGATCGGCGGAGAAAAACCAGATCGTAAAGGATATTTTTATCCTCCGACTGTCTTAACCGATATTGGGCCGGAAATGCCGGTTTATTACGAAGAAACCTTTGGACCGGTAGCCTCCATTATTTCATTTAAAACCGATCAGGAAGCGTTGGACATTGCCAATGACAGTCCTTTTGGATTGGGCTCAGCGGTTTTCAGCAAGAACATCGAGCGAGCACAGGAACTGGCTTCACAAATAGATGCCGGAAATTGTTTTATCAATTCAATGGTGAAATCTGACCCAAGATTACCATTTGGAGGAATAAAAGATTCAGGATATGGTCGCGAATTGTCTTATTTTGGCATTCGTGAGTTTGTAAACATTAAAACGGTTTTTATTAAGTAAGGTCAACATCAATTATTTATCCTAGTGTAAGAAAGGCATGAATTATGGAAAAAAAGACAGTAAAGATCCTGTTTGTATGTTTTGGCAATATTTGTAGATCTCCCACAGCGGCGGGTGTCTTTAAGAAGATTGTTAAGGAAGAAGGTTTAGATGATCACATAGAAGTTGATTCAGCAGGAACATCCGGATACCATATTGGTGATAGTGCAGATCCAAGATCAATTGATGCTGCTACCAAACGAGGCATCGATATTACTGACCATCGTGGACGCAGGGTGGAAGAAGCAGATTTTGATAAATATCATTACATCATAGCCATGGATAATGAGAACTACAGTAACCTGGCTACTTTATGCACAGCCGGCAACTGGGGTAAGTTGAAAATGTTCCTGGATTACTCTAATGAATTCGAAGGTCGTGAAGTACCGGATCCTTATTATGGTGGTGAAACCGGATTTGAAGTTGTTTTAGATATGGTAGAATCGGCTTCCAAAGGTTTGATTAAAGAAATTAAAGACACTGTTTTAGTTTCAACCAACGCCTGAAAGAGGACTTTGTGTATAGAGATTCACCGATGAAGGATCATTTCATATCAGATATAATTGAAAAGGCCGTTGGAAAACGGCCTTTTAGCATTAAATCCCTAAGTGGCGGATGTGTTGGCCAGGTGATGAAACTTGAGTTTCAGGAAGAGTTACCGCTGGTGGCAAAATTATCAGAGAATAAGAATTCTGATCTGAGTATTGAGGGCAAAATGCTCGATTACTTAAAAGCAAACAGCCATTTGCCAGTACCTGAGGTGATTTACAATACGGATGAGCTTTTGATCATGACTTATATTGAAGGCGGTGATCCGATAGACTACCCGGCTGCTCAGGAAGCAGCAAGATTACTTTCAGATTTGCATAGTATTCATGCTCCTAAGTACGGGTTTGAGTATCATACCCTTATCGGCGGATTGCCTCAACCCAATCCCTATTACAACACCTGGATTGAATTTTTCAAAGAACAACGTTTGCTGTTTATGGCTAAAATGGCCAACAAAAATAAGCGTATATCGGATGACTTGTTAACCAGGATAGAGAAATTTGCAGGAAACGTTCATCAATTTATAAGCGAACCGTCTTCACCCAGCCTGATTCATGGCGATGTATGGGGTGGCAATGTTCTTGTAAAAGACAGCCGCATTGCTGGCTTTATTGATCCGGCTATTTATTTTGGCCATCCTGAAATTGAGCTGGCTTTTACAACCTTATTTCACACCTTTGGCTCCGAGTTTTTTAATGCCTACGACGAAATTCATGGGATCGAGCCCGGGTTTTTCTCTGATCGGCGCGATATATACAACCTATACCCTTTATTGGTGCATTGCCGGTTATTCGGAGGCCATTATCCCAACCAGGTAGAGCATACCCTTAAGAGATTTGGATACTAATTACAATCAAAAATAAATGTCGCAACCGATTTATGGCCGTAATGCGGTTCTTGAGCTTGTAAGAACCAAACCCGAAGAGATTGAAAAAATATATTTCCAGTTCAATACAGATCATTTCAAACTCAAAGAAATTCTAATTACAGCCAAACGCCATAAAATTGCCATTGGTAAAGCCCGTAATACCAAGCTGGCCGAACTGGCTAAAACAGATAAACATCAGGGCGTTTGCGCGCTTGTAAGTCCAACCCGGTATTATGAACTGGATGAGATTTTGAACAATAAACGCAGCAATCATTACTTATTTATTTTACTGGATGGACTGGAAGATCCACATAATGTCGGAGCCATTGTAAGAACTGCCGAAGCAGCTGGTGCTGATGGGGTGGTGGTGGTCAGAAACCAGGGCGCACCTATTAATGCTGTAGTAAGCAAAGCGTCTGCGGGTGCTGTTTCAAGGATGAAAATCTGCAAAGTGGCCAACTTAAGTCAAACCATAGAAACCCTCAAGAAACATAATATTTGGGTTTATGGCCTGGACATGCAAGGTCAGAGATCCTGTTTTGATATTGATTTCAAAGAGGATGTAGCCATAGTTGTGGGCTCTGAAGGGAAAGGCCTGCGCGATCTGGTAAGCAAACGCTGCGATGATATCATTAATATTCCTATTGTTGGGAAAGTGGAGTCTTTGAATGCCAGTGTTTCTGCCGGTGTGGTGCTTTACGAAATCGTACGTCAGCGAATGACCTCCTAAAATCTCAAATCCAAACTCAACAGCGATTAGAGAACTTGCGGGCTTTCTGATACCCTGAAGCGTTTTATTATGTTTTGCAGCTGCTCGGCCTGTGATATGAGATCCTGTGTAAGCTGAGAAATTTCCTGTGAAGCTTCTTTATTTCTTAGAGCAGTATCCGACAAAGAAGAAATTGATTTATTGACCTTGTCACTGATCTGTTTTTGTGCTTCAACTTGTTCAACCACCTGACTGGTTCGAATATTCATATCCGATGTTTTCATGGTGATCTGCTGGCTGCTTCGCATTTGCGTATCAATCAAATTGGAGAGTCGGCTCATGATCAAGCTTGAACGCGAATAAAATGTAGTAATATGTTCCAGCGTTTTTTCAGCCGATTTGTAATTGTTTTTGCTGTCTCTGGCACTTTGTCCGGTTTCCACTACCGCATCCTGGACTTTGGTTGTGAGCTGGCGGACGTTAAAGAGCATTTCCTTGATTTGCTGAGAGTCGCTTGTGGCAGCTTCAGCCAATGCCCGTATTTCATTAGCCACCACTTTAAACCCTTTACCGGCTTCACCTGCAATGGCCGATTCAATGGAAGCATTTACGGCAAGAAGATTGGTTTGCTTAGCTGTTCGTGCAATTTTTTCAACTATGCTGGTAACATCGCGGGTTACGCGGTCAAAATTGTGGATTTGCATCAAGAGCCCTTCAAGCTTATCCGAAATACTGGACATACTTAAATTGACCTGCTCAATTGAATAGCGTCCTTCCTGGACTTCATGAATCACCTGGCTGAAGACCTGATTAGCTTCCTGGATATTCCGGGCGGCTTCCTGAATAGTTCCGCTGAGATCTTCGATGGATGAACGTGTTTCACGAACGTTGATCGTAAGCCCCTGCATATCCTCAACGATCTGATTTGCCGTATTATTCATTTTAGCCATAATCTGAATAATTTCCCGGACGGTCAGGGATTGGTTTTCAGCATTTTTTAAGACCCTTGTGGCTGTATCACTGATCTCAAGCGAGACCTGGTTGAGGTGAAGGGTTAGATCTGTGATGTCACGAACTGATTCTTTCACCGAATCCACCATGATATTTACAGAATCCACTAAATCACCAATTTCGTCATCGGGTTCATATGTGATCTTTTGGGTCAGATCACCCTGGGAGACATTTTTGGCAGAGCTAACGATTTTCTTAATTGGCTCACCAACAATTATTTTCAGGGTAAAAATTACAACAACCAGTATCAAGACTGTAATAAACAACCCAAGAAACAGAGGCAGAAAAAAGCCGCTCCACATTTCCTCTTCAACAAAGGCTTGGTTGATATATATGGTAATGGCACCCATAAAATCCCCTTCAGAATAACCAAATCCACTGGAATAAGAGGAGAGAATATAATCAGGTGCATCTTTACGTTCGCCATGGCAGGTTAAACATGCCTTTTTTGCAAAAATCGGGTAGACATAGGAATACACTTCATTGTTGGATGTTTCTACCTTGTCCCAGTATGCGAAGTTGGCTGGTTTAATGCGTTTAAACTCATTTTTACGCTCCAAACGCATTTCTGCGAACAATTTTTCAAAATCTCTCAAGATCAATTCTTCAGTAGAACCGGGCTTATTAATAGGATTTCTGAAATTTGGCGAGGTGAGTTTTACATCAATGGGTTTGTCACCAATTTTAAAACCCGGAGCCTTGAAATTGGCTTCCTGTGCCGAATCGGGTAGCGTTCTTAAACTAAACCCATGAATTAAATTCATGAGGTTTTTATCTGCTTTGCCATAGGATTCAGACGAGGAGGCATAGTAGCTTGAGTTGATATTGGCATTAAACTCAATGCGTTCGGCAAGATTCTGGGCTTGTTTCTTGAAGTAGTGCTTACTTTGAGCAGATTGGCTGAAAAAGTAAATCGAAGACATCAGGAATAGAACGAGCGAAAGAACGACGCCTATAACAATAATAATCTTAGTTTCTAACTTACTGGTGACTAGATTGGTCATTAGAAATGAAATTTAAACCCAAAACAAAAACCGCCGGATCTTAAAACTCCGGCGGTATGTGCATGTTCGTTTAGCTACGTGTTAAAACTACCTGAGATTCAAATTTGTAACCCATGGATCCCATGGCTTTAACCAGATGTTCTACATCGAGATCCACCTTAGTTGTTGCCGCACCCAGATCTTTATTGGATAATCCGATTTCAATGTTGAATTGCTCAACAACAGAGCGGCATAAACTTTCAAACATTTCTTCGGCTTCGGGACTGCTTTCCAGTGTTAGACCACCTACGCTCATATCATCTGGAACAACACAGTAGCGGAAGTTAAAATCGATGTAATTGATTATGTTAGGATTTTGCACGCCCCTTACATCTGTGGATTTATAACGGGACTGATAATCATCCAGAATGGCATTCGGATAATGACTTAAGGTATATTGGTAAAGATCAATAAAAGCCTTGAGATATTCCATTCTGAGAGTAGATGTTTTATAAAGTACATCTTTGCTCATCATATCCAGTTGTTTTTGCCACATTGTCCACATGTCCAGAAATTTTCTGAATCGCATGGAGGCCATACGTTTTCTGGCTGCGGGGTCTGTTTCATTCATTTCTTTTGGATCGGGTTGATCCAATTTGTTACGCAACTGGTTTATGTCTGAAGCAATACGGCGTTCAATAAAACTTTCGGCGTAATCAGAATTTTTTTGTTTAAGCTTTGTCAGAAAATCCAGACCTTCTTCTTTGATCAGTGGTAACGGAATTTGGATATACCGACAGGCTTCATCCAAACGGTTGGTTTCTACATAAAAGTTTGCCAATGCAATCTGATAGGGGTAGTAAGTCAGATCGGAAGCAAAGGTCATCAACAAATAAAATTCTTTCTTGAGGGCATCGGATTCATTAACCGAGCGATCTTTCCAATACAGACTTTTTTGTGCTTTATCTTCCGGAGAAGGCACGTTGATTTTTTTGAAAAAGCCTGCTTTAATATAAGCCTGCCCACCAGCACGCTCACGCTCAATCATCTTTTCGATCACACTTTTCATTTCAGCGCGTACTTTTTTCTGCCCGGCGATTGGTTCCTGATCCAATGCAGCATAAAGGTGCATAATCGCCAGTAACTGGTTTTCAACCCTCTGATCTCCCTTTGTGGTTTTCATTTTGCCCAGATAATCATAGGCGATCATATAGTTGGATTGGAAAATCACATCATCCTGGCGTTTTACAATGGCATCTGAGCGACGGCCTACACCTTGTTTAAACCGGATATTCAAGGCTAAAGCAACGGTTAAAGCTTTGAAATACTCTTTGTTTCTGAAGTATTTCTCGACTTCAAACATTTTGGCTTCTTCATCGAGGCCTTTTTCAAGTTCATCATCAATTTTTAAGACGATTTTATCTCCATCAATGCGAAGGATGAAATCATCCTGCTCGGTTGAAAGTCCTGAGGATTCACTGTCTTGGCTGATAATATCTCCAAGCATTCCTTCAAGATCGAGGCCAAGTAAATTATCACCTTCATCGGAACTATCGAATATGTTTCCTTGGGTTTCTTGAGAAGCAACAGGCTCTGGTTCTGGCTGAACCACGGGTTCTTGAGGAGTGCTGGCAACTTGCTGCTGAGGTTCCTCTGGTGCAGCAGGTTCGGTTGGAGCAGCAGGTTCCGGCTGAACATCTGGTTGATCAGGGGCAACAATAATATCATTTAAAATGCTTGAAAACTCCGACAACCGGCTATCCTGAATAACAGAGGTGGATTTGATATAAGAACTGAGTTGTTTTAGTTCTGTATCCAGACTTTGAAGGATGATATTATCCGGATTTTTTTTATAAGCTTTTTGAATTTTACTGGCATGAGTGATCATTTTCGATATCAAATCAGCTCGAAGTGCTACAATTTCGTCAGCACTATTTGGTGTGGCCGGTGTTTGTTGAGAAAGTGTTGCCATGGAAATTATTGTTTATGTGTTGCTTGATAAACAGTTAAGACCCGGTTCCTTTAAACTACTGGAACTGGGTTAATTCTTTGAGATTCAAGAGTTTTTTTGTGTCGATAAGCACAACTTCATTTTCACTTAATTCTTCACCGGAGCGAACAAAAAGACCTTCGGCACAAAAAACGATACGTCCTAATTCACTGTCTTCGCTGCTAACCTTGATCACTTCATTTGCCGCCACACGAAGCACATCTAATACCGAATCAACAACAAAGCCAACCGAGTATATAGTGCTTTTAAGAATTGCAATTTTCTCAGTTGTTTTCTGGCGCCTTAATATGGTGCTTGCAGGTGATTTTTTTTTAAATCCAAGTATCGCATGTAAATCCACCACCGATGTAATTTCTCCCCTGACATTACAGATACCATTGATATAAGGAGGCAGTCCGGGAACCGGGATGATTTTTTGCATATCGATAATACCTTCAACATCTTTGACCCGAAACGCAACTTCCCGGTCGCCTAAAAGAACAGCAATGTATTGTTCCTTGTATTCGTCTTCCTGCTCTCCTTTTTCACCAGGCGTACCTTCTACAAATTCGATCTGCTCTTTTACCTGGCTGGGTATTTTCTTTAACTCTTCAACTTTTATATCACCAGGTAATTTCCAAACAAAAGGATTTTTAATCGTTGAATCCTTTTCTTGCCCTTCCTGCTCTTGCTGTTCATTTTGCAAATCAGCCATTATTAACTGTATCGTGATGTTATTATGGCATGCTTATAGCCTTATTGACGGTATCAACCAAATCCTTATCGTTAAATGGCTTGGTTAAATAGGCAATAGCACCTTGCCTGAGACCCCAAAATTTATCACTGTCCTGGTTTTTAGAAGTGATCATAATGATCGGGATTTTCTCGGTTTCAGGTGTTTTTTTGAGGTTACGGCATACCTGGAACCCGTCTTTTTTAGGCATCACCACATCAAGAACAATCAGGTCAGGTTTTTCATCTTTTGCCTTTTGCTCACCTTCTTCACCATCATTTGCCTCTGTAATGCTATAGCCAAGTGATCCCATGACTTTTGCAATTATTGCCCGTTCAACTGCACTATCATCAATAATTAATACCCTTGGCATGGAGTAAATATTTTAGTTTTAGAATAAACTTGAGCGATTTTTACTTTTTTAAATAATTATGAACCACTTCTACCAACTGGCCATCTTTAAATGGCTTGGTAATATAATCATTGGCACCGGCATGTATTCCAAGATTCTTATCAATTTCAGCATCCTTTGCCGATAGCATGATTATAGGGATATTTTTCAGGGCTTCAAAATCGGAGCGCAATGTCTTACAAACTTTTAATCCGGTGGTATCCGGAAGCATAACATCAAGCAGAATTAAGTCGGGATTTTGTTCCTGGGCCAGTTTTACAGCAGCCTCACCAGTGGCCGCACTAATTAAACTGTAACCAGTTTCAGACAAGGCCATTTCAATAGATTTGCGGATAACGGCACTATCATCAACGATCAAGATCTTTTTACGGGTATCATCTTCGGATTTGGGAATTTCAACCCACTTTTCCTCGATGAAAAAAGCAATGGCTTTTAAGACCTGAACTTCATCCATTTTCAATTTCATCACGATGGTTTTGATATCTGTTTTACCATCGAGGGCAAGAAACACTTTCCATTCATCCAGTTTGAGGGCTATCTCCTTTAGGTTATCATCACCTCGTTTGGTGCGTTTTGGGACAACACTTGTGTTTGGAATGGTTTCACGAACGAGTTTCAGTTCATCAACTTTTACAGCCGCATTCATTAAAATATTTTGAACATCCACACCATTGCTGAGAGCCTGCACGCGAAGAGGTGCATCAGGATCGAAAGAAACCTTGGCATTTTTTTCCTGGAGCAGAGATGTGATGACCCGTTCAATCTGGATACGAATGGCACGAACCAGACGCGGGGCATCAACTTTTTTCATTGCTGCCAGGATCTGTTCAATGCGTTTACCCTTTAGATTGGTTTTCTGTAAACGAATAGCTCCATCCAGATCAGCCCGATTGATATAATTTTCTTCAAGAAGGATGGCACCAAGGTCTTCACTGCCGGTATCAACAGCAATCACCATACCATTTCTGAAATAGACCACCTGTTTTTGTTCACCATACTCTGTTGCTGATTGAACAATCATTGCGCCGGTTTTGCGCATGGTCCTGATCAATTGCAACATTTCGGTAATAGACCAACCTTTTATGCTTCCAGTAAATGCCATGGATTAGTAAAACATGTTTTTGATTAAGAGGAACTATTGCGGTTTATATCATATCCACAATCATAAAAATTTGAGCGGCTATGCTTTGAATATAACAAAACCATAGTAATTTAAAACGGCTGTGGGCTTCGGAAGGCTATAAAAAAAGGAGATACCTCAAAGATATCTCCTTGTAGAATAAACTTAAAACTTTGAAAGCTCTAAAACTTAGAGAGCTTACTTTTCTTCAGCTGGAGCTTCTTCGGCAGCAGTGGTATCAGCCATTGCAGCTGAGGTATCCTCTTTAGCTTCCATAGCAGCTTCTTCTTTCGTTGGAGCAGCTTCTTCTTTCATTGGAGCAGCTTCTTTTTTGTCAGCTTCTTTGCTTGGTCCGCATGCTACAGCAGTAAGCGCAATGAAAAGGGCAAGAATTAATTTTTTCATAGTGTGTGTCCTTGTTTTTTTAAATGTTGAATTAACGGGTCTATGTAATTATGATGTTACTCTATAATGTATAACTTAATAGCATTCTAACTCAAGTTTGAGAAAACCTTTACAATAAAGAAGGGTCGATTCTCATAAACTTTGGCTAATTTACAACAAGTCTTACTAATCTCCAATAGGTAAACCAATACCTTTTTTTAATGCATTGTCCCCATTTTAAATGGGTTTGAGGCTATGATAAATGACGAGCCACTCCTCGTATTTCTTTTTAAACTAATTTTGAGTAATTTTCATCGCGTCTTTAATAAATATTGCGCTCTTTTCTAAGAAAACCCAACGCAATTCCCTGAATTTTTACCAATAATCACAAGGAGGTCCGGTAAAAGATATTTTCCATTCTTATCGTAAAAAAGCTCTAAACAGGGTCTTGCTTTTATACCGGTAAGCTTCAGACTCTGTTTTCCAACTAAAGATAAAACGCTGGAGATACAATGGTATTTGATATTGATATGATTAAAGCCCATTACAAAAGGCTGGAGGAACGGGTTCAGGCAGCACGTAAGGTTGTCAATCAACCTTTAACCCTCTCTGAAAAAATTCTATACAGTCATTTGGCAGAAGGAAATGCTAAAAAAGCCTACAAGCGGGGAGAGTCTTATGTAGACTTCAATCCTGACCGCGTGGCCATGCAGGATGCAACTGCTCAAATGGCTCTGCTTCAGTTTATGCAAGCCGGCAAACCACAGGTTGCTGTTCCTTCAACTGTTCATTGCGATCACCTGATTCAGGCTAAAGTTGGTGCAAAAGAAGATCTTCAGACAGCCGAAGATGTTAATAAAGAAGTCTACGACTTTCTTGCCTCAGTTTCAAACAAATACGGGATCGGTTTCTGGAAACCCGGTGCAGGTATTATTCACCAGGTGGTTTTGGAAAACTATGCTTTTCCGGGTGGTATGATGATCGGTACCGACTCACATACCGTTAATGCCGGTGGTCTGGGTATGGTGGCCATTGGTGTTGGAGGTGCCGACGCAGTTGATGTGATGGCCGGCATGCCATGGGAACTGAAATTCCCCAAACTGATCGGGGTGAAGCTTACAGGAAAAATGAGCGGCTGGACTTCAGCCAAAGATGTTATCCTGAAAGTAGCCGGTATTCTGACAGTTAAAGGCGGAACCGGTTGCATCGTTGAATACTTTGGCCCCGGTGCCGACAGCATATCCTGTACCGGTAAAGGTACCATTTGTAATATGGGTGCAGAAATTGGCGCTACCACCTCTACGTTCAGTTACGATGAAAAAATGTCGGCATACCTGCGTTCAACCGGCCGCGCTGAAGTAGCTGATATGGCTGATCGTTTAAAAGCACATCTTCGGGGTGATGACGAGGTATATGCCAACCCGGAAAAGTATTTTGACCAGGTGGTTGAAATTAACCTTTCAGAACTTGAGCCTCACATCAATGGCCCTTTTACACCAGATTTGGCTCATCCTATTTCTGAGTTTGCCAAAGCCGTTAAAGAGCATGGGTGGCCGGAAGAACTTTCAGCCGGATTGATCGGGTCGTGTACCAACTCTTCTTATGAAGATATGTCGCGTGCAGCTTCGCTGGCGCGCCAGGCAGCCGATAAGAAATTAAAGGCTAAATCCGAATTTTCCATTACACCCGGCTCTGAGCAGGTACGATTCACGGTTGAGCGTGATGGCATAATTGAAGACTTTGAGAAAATTGATGGTGTGGTGATGGCTAACGCATGCGGTCCGTGTATCGGTCAGTGGGCGCGTATAAACATGGGTAAAGATGAGCGCAACTCGATTGTTACCTCGTTCAACCGCAATTTTGCAAAGCGAAACGACGGTAATCCAAACACGCATAGCTTTGTGGCCTCGCCAGAAATTGTAACAGCTTTGGCTATAGCCGGAAAAATCACTTTCAACCCGCTAACCGATACACTCACCAACCAGGATGGCCAGCAGGTTAAACTGGATGAGCCGGTGGGTGATGAACTGCCGGGATCGGGTTTTGAGGTTCAGGATGCCGGATTCCAGGCACCGGCCGAAGATGGCAGCAAGGTCGATGTGGTGATCTCGCCATCTTCAGAGCGTCTGCAGCTCCTGAGCCCATTTGCTCCCTGGGAAGGCTCTGATTTAAATGGCTTGAAACTGTTGATTAAAGCCAAGGGAAAATGCACAACCGATCACATTTCTATGGCCGGCCCCTGGCTCAAATTCCGTGGCCATCTCGACAACATTTCCAATAACATGCTGATTGGTGCCGTAAATTACTTCAACGACAAAACCGACTGCGTTAAAAACCAATTAACCGGTGTGTATGGTGAAGTTCCAGCTACCCAACGCGACTATAAAGCCCGGGGTATCGGAACCATCGTGGTTGGAGATGAAAACTACGGTGAAGGCTCTTCCCGCGAGCATGCGGCAATGGAACCCCGCTTTATGGGCGTTCGTGCCATTGTGGTAAAATCGTTCGCCCGAATTCACGAAACCAACCTGAAAAAACAGGGTATGCTGGCATTAACATTCAACGATAAAGCGGACTACAATATAATTCAGGAAGATGATACCTTTGATATTGTTGGGCTCACTGAGTTTGCACCGGGGAGGCCGTTAACCCTTGTGGCTACCCATGCTGATGGATCAAAAGACGAGATGGCTTTAAACCACACTTACAACGAAAATCAGATTGCCTGGTTTAAGGCCGGTTCAGCCTTAAGCCTGATCAAGCAACAAGAATCAGCTTAGCAGCCACACATGCATACATCAACAAAGCCTCGCATAAAGCGGGGCTTTGTTATTATAGATAAACAGTGAAAGCCTTTGGTAACTCAGATGTAAAATCTATTTCAGAGATAATAAAACCCAGCAAAAGAGAATAAAAGCAGGTGAGGAGGAAATAAAATGAGAAAACTGGCTGAGGAGGCAGGACTCGAACCTGCAATTGCCTGATCCAGAATCAGGTGCCTTACCAATTTGGCCACTCCCCAAAACTAAGTGCACCCGGAAGGATTCGAACCCTCAACCTTCTGATCCGTAGTCAGATGCTCTATCCAATTGAGCTACAGGTGCTCTGTGGTCTACCATTAATGGTAGCGTGTAGGGGATTCGAACCCCTGATCTCCGCCTTGAGAGGGCGGTGTCCTTGGCCACTAGACGAACACGCCTTAATCTGAGTGGGCCCTGTAGGACTTGAACCCACGACCCAGCGATTATGAGTCGCTTGCTCTAACCAACTGAGCTAAGGGCCCATCCAGTCACGTAAAGAGCCTAAAATATAAACTGATTTTTTAATTCTCAAAACCATTATTTAAGAATAATTCAGGTTTTTTGGAACCAATCACACCTGAGATCGCTATAAACAATAAAAGTTATTATTTGTAAAAATAATTTGAACTTAACCAACTTTTTTATAGTTTCACTGTTAATAGTATGCATTATCAGCAAACTAAATTGAATTTAAATATGAAAAATAAAACTCAGGAACGCGTAGGTCAGCGTTACTCCAGACAGCGGGAAGAGATTCTAAATATTGTTCGAGAAACAACATCGCACCCAACTGCAGACTGGGTTTATGAACAAACCCGCCAGATTTTACCAAGCGTAAGTTTAGGAACAGTATACAGAAATCTGAACCTTCTTGCTGAAGAAGGATTAATCCAACGGTTGGTGTTCGAAGATGGTAAAGTCCATTTTGATGGTAATACCCATGAACATCATCATTATTTATGCCAGGACTCAGGTAAAATACTGGATATTGAACAGGAATATGCAACCAAGTTAATTGAACAACTTTACAAAGACACCGGTCTTAAAGCCAAAGGTTGTAAAATTGAATTTTACGGTCTGGGCGAATCAAACTAAACTTGGTAATTCCCCCTTTATCTTGAGCTTTATAATCGTGAAGATTTCACTTATCTTCAAGATTATAACTAAAGACTCAAGAACCCCAATCCCTGATTCATGTCAACTTAAATAAAAATTAAACACACGTCTCAACACGTTTTAGCGTCTCTTAATCGACATATTGCCAATGCATTTGTCTTGACTTTCAAATACAAGAAGTTTCATTGGTACATATCAGGCCCTTTTTTTAAACCATTACATGAACTTTTTCATGACCATTATCAGGCTTTAAATCTATTTATGGATGAACTTGCCGAACGCTCCGGAATGCTTGGGGGCCATCCCATAGCAACTGCAAAAGAATGTCTGGATGTATCAGAAATTGACGAGGCTTACGAGTTTTTATATACCCCGCAAAAAATGGTTGAAATATTAGCTGAGGACAATTTTCTGGTAATTGAGGCTCTTCATATCGATATTCAACGCGCCAATACAGATGGCGATATAAGCTCAGCCGATCTCCTGACTAAAATGCTTCAAATGTATCAAAAACATCACTGGTACCTTGCCGAAACAGCCGCCCGCAAATATTTAGTTTAACATGGCGCGTTTTTTAAGGTAAGCCAGCAGGGCATGCTCAAAGCTTTGGGATGTATTGATCAGGTTGTAATCAATCTTGGCATCTGAAAGCTTATCCTGATAGCGTTTTGAGAAGGCATTAAATGCATCTTTATAAGCCTTTTGAATCTGAACGGGATTGGCATTTTTGATGGTTCTCGATTCCATATCCTGAAACTGAAGTGGCTGCGTATAGTTCAAGTCAGTTTCACGAGGATCTGTTAAGTGAAACACAATCATTTCGTTATGCTGGAAATGGAAGAGTTTCATGGCTTTGATCACCGATTCCTGAACATCCCAAAGGTCACTGATCAAAATAATCAGATTGCGTTGGCGAAGTTGCCCGGCAATTTGTTTAAAAACAGCATCAAAATTCGTGTTTGGGCGACTTTCAGATAACAAATTATGGTGCTCATTGGACAAGGTTTTCAGGATTTCGGTGAGATGGGCCGGGGATTGGCGCGTCGGAACAAACCGGTGGATTTTATCGCTGAAGGTAATCAGGCCGGCACAGTCGTGCTGCTTGATCATCAAATGTGAAAGCGCTCCGGCCAGGTAGCTGGCATACTCAATCTTGGGGATATATTCCGGCGACGAACTGAATTTCATGGAGTTGGAGGTATCCAGAAGAAGATAGGAGCGCAAGTTGGTTTCTTCTTCGTATTGCTTGATGAAATACTTTTCAGTCCGGGCGAGTAACCGCCAGTCAATGTGGCGTGGTTCATCGCCAAACACGTACGGACGGTGCTGGGCAAACTCGGCACTAAATCCATGAAACGGGCTTTTATGCAGGCCAATCAAAAAACCATTTACAATAAAACGGGCTTTAAGATCCAGTGTTTTCAGCTTAGCAACAATCTCTGGAAGTAAATACTTTCTCTCATCCGGGTTGCTATTCATTGTAATCAATAAATAAGATGGGATCTCTGTTTTGTATGCCCAGTGATGTTGATAAAGATCCTGTGATTGTAAGTTGTTTAATAAGAAACCCGGTTTGAGAGGGATGCTCATAAACACAGATTAACAAATACTTTCCAGGTAACACTTCTGAAAGTTCAAATTCACCTTTGTCGTTTGTTTTGGTTGAATAGATGGCATTCTGGCCGATCCAACCCGCGATTGATTTTAAATATTCCAGCTTATAAGCCCGGGTTTCTTTTTTCAGGGCCGCAATGGTATCTGTAATGCTTTCGTATCGTTTTTTAATGGTTTCGTCCTTGTAATTGCTGAGTTGGTAGCGGAATTTTAGACTATCCAGCCCATCACTGAGTTTAAGTCTGAGCTGGATGAGTTCCCTGAGGCCCATTTGAAAGCCTTCTTTGCGTTGCTGAAGGCGTTGTTGAATGTCTGAGGTTTTTGCAAGAAGAACAGGGGCCTGTTTCAATGGATCAGCCTGGCCAGAGGAGCTTTCCATTTTAGCTTCACCGCTCACTTTAATGCTTTGGGATGAACAGCCCCATATGCCCAATACCACCAAAAAGGCAAGGCATAGCGCGACCAGTTCATATCTATTCAAATTCATTGTATTTTTCCCGTTGAATTTTTGCGCCAAGTTTGCTGAGTTTTTGTTCGATCTTCTCATATCCCCGATCCAGGTGATACACACGCAGCACTTCGGTTTTGCCTTTAGCTGCCAAACCTGCCAGTACCAGGCTGGCAGATGCTCTAAGGTCGGTCGACATCACCTTGGCGCCTGACAACTGAACCGGACCCATAACATTGGCATGATTTTGATCGACAGCAATTCCCGCGCCAAGCCGGTTTAACTCGGGTACATGGTTAAATCGCTCAATATACACATGATCGGTGATGAGACTTGTGCCACTGGCCTGGGTCATCAGAGCAATCCACTGGGCCTGCATATCGGTTGGAAATTCCGGATAAGGTCGGGCTTCGACATGGGTGGCTTTTAAGGTTTTTGGTGCGCTCAGGGATACACTGTCTTTTGTGGTTTTTATGTCGCACCCTGTTGCTTTAAATTTCTCCAGAACACTTTCCAACTCATTGGGATCGGCCTGTTTCAGGGTGATCTGGCCACCAGTAATCGCCCCTGCTGCAAGCAACGTGCCTGCTTCGATGCGATCAAATATGTTGGTGAATTCAATCCCATGCAGTTCATCCACACCCTGAATTTCAAGCTCGGCTGAGCCAACACCGGCAATTTTGGCGCCCATTTGAATTAAATACTCGCAAAGCGCTGTTATTTCGGGCTCAATGGCGGCATTTGTGATTTTTGTAGTGCCCTTGGCCAATGCAGCAGCCATCAGTGTATTGCCGGTAGCACCAACCGATGTGATTTTAAAATGGATGTGATTTCCATGCAAGTATCTATCCTTAGCTTTCGCAATAATGTAGCCATCTTCGATATCAATGCTGGCACCCAGCTTTTTCATGGCTTCGATATGCAGATCTACCGGACGAGGGCCGAATGCACACCCACCGGGCAGGGATACTTTAGCTTCGCCGAATCTTGAAAGCAGAGGACCCAGAACGTAAATAGATGCCCGCATTTTTTTAACCAGTTCGTAAGGTGCTTCGAAATGGCTAACACCCCGGGCGTCGATTTTTAACGTGTTGTGTTGGAACTCAACTTTTGCACCAACTATTCTTAACAGGTTGCTTAATGTATAAACATCTCGTAGATCCGGGACTCTGTGGATAGTGGAAGAGCCACTACTGCCAAGCAGGGCGGCAGACATAATGGCAAGAGCCGCATTTTTGGATCCGGATACTTCAACAGATCCGGAGAGTTTTTGACGGCCTTCAATAACAAGTTTATCCATTAAAACTTATTTAGCGTTAAATTGTGAAAATAACACCGATTATAAGTACTTTTTTTGAGAATACCTGTTTTATTTCAAGAATATTTTTACGATCTTTTCCGTGAAGGCCGTGGGGAAACCTCGGCCTTTTTTTTTGCCGGTACGAAACTGATGACTAAATTTAAGACTATGTCCTATCGGAAATATGATCATTCACTGCTTCGAACCATGTTAAAAGCTCTGGTTATAAGCGGGTTATTGGCAACAGGGATGATGATAACCCAACCTGGTTATGCTGAAGAATCAAAACCCAATGATATAGAGGAGCTTTCACGACAACGCCAGAAAAGCCAGCATATTTTAACCAAGTTGCAAACCCAGATCAAGGATTACCAGTTAAAATTAGAGAAAACCTCAGCTACAGAGAAAAAATCCCTGTTGACCCTAAAAAATCTTAATAAGCAGCTTTTGCTTTATAAACAGGTAGTTAAAAACATTCAGGGACAGCAAAAACAGTTGAAACAGGAAATCAAGAGTAAAACAAGGCAGGTCAGACAAGCCGAACTGGAATTAAAAGCCCTGAAAAGCGACTTTACACGCTATGCTATAGCTATCTACAAATTTGGTGTTAAAAATGAACTGGAAATATTGTTTTCTTCTTCATCGATTAATCAGGCCATTATTCGCAAGGAGTACATCAAGCGGTTTTCAAATTTTGGCAAGGTAAAACTCAGGGAAATAGATCGAAAGAAGTTTGAGATCACCCAGATGACAAAAAAACTCAAAGCGAAGTTTGCTGAATCCAGCCAATTGCTGAAAGACAAAACCCGCCAACTGGCTGATCTTAAAAAAACCCAGCAGGAAAAAGAAGATCTGTTAGCGCAGATAAAAAAAGATAAAGAAGGGTTTAAAAAGCAATTGCAGGCAAGCCAACAAAAAACAAAATCCATACAGGATAAAATCCAAAAGCTGATCATGGCCGAAGAGCGTGCTATTAAAGCAGAAATTGCCAGAAAACGGCGCGAAGAAGCTAAAAGACTGCGTTTGATGGGTAACAAGAAGTCCTCAACCACCGAAAAGAAAACCCGTCGCTCTGATGTGGCCCTGGAATTGGAGCCTTCACAACCCATGCTGAAAAATGGCCCAAGCGATTTCGACTATACGCTCGTAGCATCTGAGTTTGATAAAAATATGGGGCGTCTGCCCTGGCCGGTTCATGGCGGGGTAATTGTAGAGCCTTTTGGTAAAAAGAAAGACAAGGATTTAAAGATTGTTACGTTTAATAACGGTGTGGATATCTCAGTACCAATAGGCAGCTCAGTTCATGCCGTGGCAGGTGGAAAAGTTACACAGATTGCCTACTTACCAACCTTCGGAAATATTGTCCTGATACGCCATACCAATTCTTATATAACGGTTTATGCCAACTTGTCCGATATTAGGGTTGCTACGGGGGATAATGTTCGTGCCGGCCAGGTAATAGGTCAGTCCGGTAAGGCTCCCGAGGGTGGTTCGATAGTCCATTTTGAAGTGTGGAAAGGACGCGACAAATGCAATCCCGAAGTGTGGCTTGCAAAGAAATAAGTATTAATGAAGTTTCCAGCCTGGCTCAATCAGCTTCCAGCTGTTTCGGTAGTGCTCTTCATATTTATAATGTCGGGCATTCCCGGGGACAAATTCCCTCAAGTAGATATTACTTTTGTATCGGTTGATAAGCTTGCCCATACTGTTTTATATGGAATTTTGGGTTACGCTACCGCTCATGCTTTGTACCATCAACGTGTTTTTCCTTACCTGCGGGTAAATTGGTTCCTATCCGGCATTCTGCTCTGCACGCTTTATGCAATTTCGGACGAAACACATCAATATTTTGTGCCTAATCGGATGCCTGATATTATGGATGTCAATGCCGATTTAATTGGTGTGGTTATGTCTCATATCTTGTTTAAACGATGGCCGACGCCAGGTTTGGGGATAAAATCAGGTGCCAAATAAACGATCACCGGCATCACCCAGTCCGGGTAATATGTACTTGGTTTGGTTTAACTGCCGGTCTATGGTGCCGGTATAGATAGCAATATCGGCATGCTGTGTATTCATCAGTGCTATACCTTCAGGTGCAGAAACAACAGAAACCAGGGTTAAATGTTTGGCGCCTTTTTCTTTCAGGCAATTAGCTACAAATGCGGCACTGCCTCCCGTGGCCAGCATTGGATCCAGTATGATGCAATTAGCCTGTTCGAGTTGGGAAGGGATGTTTGAGTAATAGAAATTTGGCTGGTGGGTCTGTTCATCTCTGAAAACTCCTATATGGGAAACCGTGGCATCGGGCAGGTATTTTAAGAAGCCTTCCAGCAATCCTAGCCCGGCCCGGAGAACCGGAACCAACACATACCTTTCTTTAAGACGGTACCCGGTTGTGGATTCAAGTGGGGTTTCAATGTTGAAAGAGTCTAAAGGGGAAGCTTTTAAGAGCTCAATAGCCATAATTTCCGAGATCCGGTTCATATGAATACGAAATAGATGGTTGGGTGTGGTTTTATCCCGGAGTATGGTCAGGTCGGTTTTGAGTATAGCGTGATCTACTACATGACATTGCATGGCAATAGAAGTTTAGGTTAGATTTACTAAAAATACATTAAAAACTTTACATTCTCAGGAAGATATAGATGCTCATTTTACATGCATTGCTCAGAGCCTTCAGAGTATGTGTATTCCCAAGCAAAGAGTGGCAGGCCATACATGAACAGAAGGTTGAAGGTGTGCAGGATGTTTTTCAGAATTCCACCTTTCCTTTGCTCTTTATTGCTGTTTTTCTGTTGATTCTGGTGTTGGGTGTTTCCAAGCAAAGTGTCGGAATGGGAATTGCTGCATTTAGCCTGCTTACTTTCAGCCATACCATTTCGGTTGGGATACTGACTAAGGTTTTATCGCTAAAACCGGATTCTCCGCAAAAAAACCACCTTCTTGAGCTGCTGACCTTTAGTGCCGTGCCGTTATGGTTTGGACTAATGATGGTGCCTTTTCAATCTCTCTTAACTTTTGTTTTTATTGCAACATACGGACTTTGTCTTTGGATAGGGCAAAGCGGATTTTCGTTGCTTTTTTCCGAAAAGCAACAGTTAAAACAAAAGTTTCTGGCTATAATGGCTATCACGTTGCTTGCAACGTATGGTCTGTGTTATTTATTATTAAAAGCCTTTTGGCGGGTGTTGTATTAGAACATTCAACGTTTATTCATGATGAACATTATTAAAAGTGCGGCCATAATTTTATTGACACTGTTCTTGAGTGCATGCAACTCTCAGAGCCAGAACAATACTAAGAGTGAATCTGGAAAAACAGATCAAAAAGACTCGAATGCATTGTATGCACAACAATCTCCGGTGCCTAAAGAGTCTTTGTATCATTCAAGACGAAATGCCATTACAAAGGCTGTAGAATTAGCCAGTCCGGCAGTGGTAGGTATAAATGTAACGGAGATCCGGGAATATAAATATCGGGATCCACTTGGCTGGTTCTGGAGAAATGATCCATTCTTTGAGCAATTTATGAGACCCAGAAACCGGGTTTTGCGCCAGGAAGTTAAAGGACTCGGATCGGGGTTTATAATATCTGATGATGGGTATATCCTCACAAACTCCCATGTGGCAGGTCATGCCACTAAAATTTTAGTGACCATGACCGATGGCCGGCGTTTTGATGCCAAACTGGTTGGCACAGATGATCTTACCGATATTGCTTTACTTAAAATTGAGGAAAGCGGTTTGCCGCATCTTGATTTTGGTAATTCGGATGAAATTATTGTTGGGGAATGGGCTATTGCGATTGGCAACCCTTTCGGGTTATTTGATATTAATGAAAAACCTTCCGTAACGGTTGGCGTGATCAGCTCTCTGGGTTTGAACTTCCCCGATGTCGATAATCGCTCTTACCGCGATATGATCCAGACCGACGCTTCAATCAATAGCGGTAACAGCGGTGGACCGCTTTTAAATGCTTTTGCCGAAGTAATTGGTATGAACACCTTTATTTACACCGGCGGCGGAAAAGGCTCCATTGGTATTGGGTTTGCCATCCCGATAAACCGGGTAAAAGTAATCGTTGAAGAGTTGAAAACAACCGGCAAGATAGACAGGACCTTTAAAACCGGCATTACGGTTCAAACCCTCAATAAACGCCTTGCAGCAATTTTCGGACTCAATAACACCAGTGGGGTGGTGGTAGCTGAAATGCAACCGGGTTCGGCTGGTGAGAAAGCAGGTTTGAGGGTAGGTGATGTAATTGTTCAGGCAAATGGTGATGAGATAAAAAACGATCAGGATCTGACATTTGCTATTCGGGAGCTCAAAGCCGGTGACTTGTTAAAACTCACGATCATTCGCGAAAAAATGAAACGACAGATCAGGGTTAGACTGGAAAAAGATTAAAATCAACCCGATGAGTTGGATTTTTCTTCAACCTGCATAGGCAACATAAAATGAACCGTTGTCCACTCGCCTACGCTACTTTCGGCCCATATCTTGCCATTGTGCAGCTTGATGATCTGCTTGGTTATAGATAGTCCCAGTCCGGTACCCCGCGAGCCATGTTTGGTTTGTGCTTGTTGATAAGCATCAAAAATGAGTTCAATTTCCGATTCTGGAATCCCTTCTCCATAATCTTTAATGCTTACAAGTGCATATGGTTTTTCATCACGGGTTTCCTGTTGCAGTTGAATGACAATAAGGGCATCGTTTGCAGAAAATTTTATAGCATTGCTGATGATATTGCTGATAGCTCGGGCCATTTTATCAAAATCAAACTCCAATGAATAATCCTCTTGCCCGATGATGCGTTTGATTGAAATATTTTTCTTATGAAGCGATAATTGCAGCTGATCCAATACCAGGTCTATACATAAGATAAGGTTGTGGGGCTGGCGGTGAAGTTCAACAAGATTGGATTCATATTTTGAAAAATCCAGAATTTCCTGAACCAACTGATTGATATTACTGGTCGATTGGTGAATCCGGTTCATGATATCTTCATAGTACTCGGTATCCATTGAGGCAGGGCTCACAGATTTTAACATATCACTGTAGCCATAGATGGCAGAGAGAGGAACTTTCATATCATGAACGATCATGGCCATGAAATTATTTCGAATGGTTTCTATTTCATGCTTTTGTTTTTCAATTTCTCTTTCTTTGCGTAAATCCACCAGAATGCTGAATGTACCCTCCAAAGAAAGCATACCTGTTGACTGGACAAAGTATTGGCCATTGGTTATAACCTGAAAAGGAATTAAAGTGCCATCTTTTGCAAGTAAATCTATTTCATAATCTTTATTGCTGCTTTCTTCCGAAGGAGTGCCGGTATTTTGCTCCAGAGCTTTCGTATAGAATTCACGCGCCAGTGCTAATGATTTTTCATCGATTAAGCTAAAAAATGACTGTTTAAGAAGTTCTTCATCAGTGTAGCCCAATACTTTTTTCATGAAAATATTGGCATACTCGATGGTGCTGTCCTGATCGGTGATGATCATGCCATACTCCACATTTTCAGCGGCATTACGGAACTTTGCATCCCAACGTGCCAGGTTTTCGGTCAGGAGCATGTTCTCCAGACTACCTGCAAGACTATTGACAAGTAATTCAATCAGCCTGATTTCATCCAAAACATCAGCTTTAGTTTTAGACACATTTTCTATAAGCGCGCCTAAGGTTAAAAATCCGAACAGTTCATTTTTATGATTCTGGATCGGAATGAGCAGTGAGCATGAATTGGGCTGATCAACACTTGTAAGACAGAACTTTTCAAACAATTCTGAATCCTCATCCTTATTGGAGGTATAAGTATTGACTTCTCCAAGAGGTTTTAAATGGCAGCCCTCAAAAATCAACGTATTTTGATCGGCATTTTTTTGTAGTTGTGCTAAAAGATCTGAATGGTTAAAGCAATACGATTGGCTGATCTTATGCTTTGGATCAAGGGCAGCTTCAATAAAAGGTCTGTTTAATCTATCCAGCCCATTCGGCAGATCCGGTCTGAGTTCAACCTTGCCTTCAGACAACCGGGGGTTTTTAGCTTGTAAGTAGTCGGTAACGCGAAATTCAGGATCCACAAGCACAGCACTAACAAAGGAAAAATCGGAGTTGGCCACACTTTGCTGGCAAACCGATTCGATTTTCTGATTGCGCGAAACTGGTTCCGATAACTTGACATTCAGTTCAAGCAGCGATTCGATAAACTGGTTCTTTTTGAGCAGCTTCTCTGACTCGGTTTGCAGGTTTTCGGTCAGGATAAAATTGGTCAGATCGGCTGTGATGGTTCTGACAAACAGGTCAATTATCACAAAGCGCTTCAAAACAGTATCGTAATCCAGGTCATCGTCGAAGTTCCCCAAAAGCAGCAGGCCTTTAAGCGTATTTTCATTTGAGAAATCCGAAGTAATTGGCGTGGCGATTACAAACATATCCTGTTGGGGCGAGTGTTTGAATTCCAGAAACCGTTCCAGGTTTTCGTAACCGTTTGGCAAATGATTGTTTTCTGAATGTTCCAGTTCAACAACAGTCTTACTTTCGGAACCAAACACGCTAAGCGGACTGGTTTTCATTTGCGACTCCAGATGGCGCAGGTCGGCACAAAAAATATTGATCGGTGCAAGCTTGAACGATTCGGTATTAAAAAGCGTATTGTAAGCTTCAATATTGATGCGTTTGCCTGGTTTGTATTCATCAATCAGGCAGGTTTTAAATGCCTTGGGCAACGAACTGCTGATATAATGTTTAACATATTTAACTTCGCCAGAAGGATCGCACAAACAGGCAACGGCTGTATCTATTCCGGTTGTGGAAAGGGCTTTTGAGAGCAGCTGCAGTTTTGTTTCCAGATTATCGGTTTCGGCAATTTTGGAGCCAATTTCAAACAAGGATGAAACGGTTTTATTGAGGCGTTGGTTCTCGAGCAGTTCCAGTTTGCGTTGTTCTTCAATCAGGTACAGCTGATAGTCGCGCGAGATCTGTTCGGCAAAATGGACAATTATAAAAAGCCTGTCCATCAGTTCAGACAACTCATATACCCCACCGCCAAGCAACAGGCCACCTAAACTGATAAGACCGGTAAGTTTGTGTTGTTCGCCATAGAACGGAATCACAAGGCCCACTTTTTCACCACCATTCAAATATTCGTTCAGGTTATTTAAGCTTACAGTGGTTGCCTGGGATGTTTCACCGGTAAAGGCTTTAATACGCCGGGATTCAAATGCTAACGGCTGATTATTCAGTACCTGCTTTAACTGATCAGTTTTAAATGCAAAGCAGGGATAGGCTTTAAATGGCGGTGAAAATGCCTTTGTTATTATCTTTCTTGAAAAGGTATGGCCTACTTTAAACCGACGTTCAATACTTGGGCGAACTGCCAGAAACTCGGATTGAGCATGAAATGCATAAGCCGAGTGTGAAATTGTCAGATGGTCATCTAAAGTACAAATTGCGGCATATGATAAACCAAAGAATTCAACCACGGAATGAACCACATGATGCAACTTATCGTCGATGGGGGCTTCAGAGTGTATTTTTGAACTTGTAGCTACCAGTGTGGAAAGGATTTCACGAGCCGAAGCCGCTTTACGCGATTCTTTTTCTTTATCGCTCTCAAGCTTGAGAAGCCAGAGGTAATCAGAGACTTTACCGGCCAGAAATCCTATTTTCTTGATCACCGCCAGTAACTTTGCCTTCGAAAACTCACCGATGGGTGTTCCAAGGTTAATATATCCCAAAAGCTCTTTGTTGTATTTGAACGGTACGAACAGGCCAATGTTTTCATTATTTTGAAAATCTTCCACATTGGACTCAGCCAGATCGCTTTCGTTGAATTCTTTGGGTGGCGACATCCCTGACTCCAGGGCATAGACCAGGAGTGAGAGTTGTTCAGCAGTAAAGCAGTATCCGGCATCTAGCTTAAAGCCCTGGGTCATGAATATGGCCTCGGAAATATATTTATCGATCCGGCCATCGTGCGAGTATGAAAAAGGCCGCGAAGGATCATCCCCTTTCATGTCTTTATGTTGATGATTGGAAAACGTATAAATGTGATCGTTGCTGTCATAAAAAGCAACGGTACACGATTTTAGGTGAGCCAGCTTGGTGATCTCTTTACTGAGATTATCGGCTATGGATTCCGCATTGGATTCGGCCAGAATTCGTTCAGTAACTTCTGCTAAATTTGAAAAATCAGACGGGGCGTTATTATCGGAGGAGCTTAAATTATACAGATCAGCAAAAATCTGTTTTTCTAATGCCTCTGTCAGGAATTCTGTTAGAGCAGCAAGTTTCTCGGCATGTTCAGGTTTTTTATCAAAATCAATGGCAATATAACCCAGGATCAGGCGATCCGGATCATACAGCGGTGTAAAGAGTACATGCTGAAGTGGAAACTGGTATTGTAAAAATTCACTTTTGCTCAACGATTTTTTATGTGAAACGTTTTCAGAGAATGGTGGTGTATGCTGCAATGTATTCTCTGAAACAAGGAAACTAAATGAAGTTTGAAATTCCGGGTTAAAAATTGTGGAAAAAAAGTCGGGATTTAACAAACAGCCATCAGAAAAATGTTCTTCCAGCAATGCCGTTAGTTCATCTTTCAGCTCATCTTTTACCACATGATAATAACTGTTGGTGATGTTCAGATTGCCATCGAACAATACTAAAAATGAGGAGCGGCTTTCAGCTACTTCACATATGTAACGACAGGCATAGGAAAGTTTAGTTTCTAAGGAGGATAATTTTTCTATAGCTGAGAAGAAAGAGATCAACTCCGAGGATTTTAAGGGAAACTGATTGGATATTTCCATGGATTCTTCCATGGCCAAATCCTTTAAAAATTGTTGGCGAACTGCCGACTCAGCGCTGTCGTTTTGGTTTTCTTTTTTTGATTTTGGAAGACCTTTACCCATAGAGAAAAGTACTTAAGCAATAAAGTGGTAATTAATACAAAGATAGATTTAAGATGATACCAGTTTTTCTAATAATAGCATATTTCTGAATCAAACCTTATGGTGATTTTTGCGATGATGATATAGGGTACTCAACTGGTCTGGATACAGCTATAAATAACATGATCCAAAATCCTTTTATCTTTTGAAGCCATACAGTAACGTAATACTAAAGTAAAGATAATACTATCTGCTTTTTGAATAACACATTTATCTAATACTTATTGAACTGCAGCAGATATCCTGTAACTCTGCTTATCAGTAAAGTTAATGAGAAAACAGAAAAAGTTACAAAACTTCAAACAATGCCTTTAAGCATAATTAGAAGTTATATAAAGGTCTCTATAGCAAAGCTTTTCGCAGTAACACCCCCTAACCTTTAAAAACATATAGGCCCGAATTGCCAGGCCTTGAGTGAGATAGTGGGTTTTAGACATTAGGGCGCATGAGGTGTTGATGTGTCTCTGGGTGACGGGAGATAATTTCTAAGTTAAACCAAAATAAAACACAACTGACCATATCTAAAAGGTTATGAATGTTCAACCGGGATCAGAAAAGTATAACGATCTTACAAGTAGCTGTAAATTAATTTCAAGAATTTAAGCGCTTGTTTTTCCTTTTTAGTTTTGGATTAATATATTCTGGGCGTTAATTGCGATTAATAGGCAATAACTCCACAGGCAGGCAAGAGACTTAAGTTTGAAATTCTGTTACAGAATATGTATTTTTAGGGCCTTTTGTGTTGAGAAAATCGCTGATTGATTTTTTAACATTACATTAGAACAGGTTTATAGCAGGCCATTTCTAACTAAAACAAACTTAATTGTTTAAGTTTGAAAGCAAACCAAAATCAGCACTTCTCATAGCTGGTGTATTGACTGGTATACTGATGACCTGTTGAATGGTACAATGTGATTTTTCCATCTGAGAAGCGGATTTATCATTACCATATACTTTTTTGATTGTATCAACATCAAGAACATTTTTCCAAAAAGCAGGCCACAGGCTTTTGGTTTTTTCGATATAACTTTGACAAGCCGTTACTTAAAGAAGCGTAATTATGAAGACTTTTAAGTTTGGAGGAATACATCCACCTGAAAATAAGCTCACCGACGAAAAAGCAATTGAAGTGATGCCTGTTCCCAAGGAACTGGCCGTATCGCTTGCCCAGCATTTAGGAAAACCTGCTAAACCCATTGTTAAAGCAGCCCAAAAAGTTAATAAAGGCGAGCTTATCGCCGAAGCCGATGGATTCATATCGGCTAATATCCATGCTCCAACCAGTGGTAAAATAAAATCCATAAAATCACACCCTCAGCCAAGTGGTCAGTATGCTCAAACCATTTTAATGGAATCTGATGGACAGGACGAATGGTTAGAAGGATTGAATGTTTTCGAACCTGATTGGCAAAAGCTCTCCAGAGAAGAAATTATTGAACGCATCAAGTTTGCCGGTGTTGTAGGAATGGGTGGCGCCGGATTTCCAACCAATGTTAAACTCTCACCGCCAAAAGATAAAAAAGTAGATACCATCATTCTGAACGGTGCCGAGTGCGAACCGTTTTTAACCTCCGATCACCGGTTGATGCTGGAAGATCCTGAAGGTATTGTTGAAGGATTAAAGATCATATGCGGATTGTTTGATAACAAAGTAAAGGCCTGCATTGGGATTGAGGAAAATAAAAAAGATGCCATTGATAAATTAAAAAAGCTGGTTGAAGGTACCGATATTAAAATCATAAGCCTTGAAACAAAGTACCCTCAAGGAGCTGAAAAACAGCTGATCAATGCCATTACCGGTCGCGAATTGCTCGAAGGCGAACTGCCGTTTGATAAAGGTTGTATTGTACATAATGTAGCTACAGCGTTTGCCATTTATGAAGCCGTGGTTAAAAAGAAACCCTTGATCGACCGAATTTTAACCGTATCGGGTATGGAGATCGATAAGCGTAAAAATCTGAAGATTTCTGTGGGTACCAAGTTCAGCGATATAATTGATTATTGGGCTGAAGAGATTTCGGGGAAAGTAAATCAGGTGATTACCGGCGGCCCAATGATGGGTAAAGCTCAATACACGTTTGATACCCCTGTAACCAAAACTTCTTCAGGTTTGCTTTTTATCAACAACGCGCAACTTGAAACCTCACAGGAACGAAACTGCATCCGCTGTGGAAAATGTGTAGATGCTTGTCCGCAGGAACTCCAACCCTGGCTGTTTGCAAATCTGGCTCAGCAAAAAGAGTTTGAAGAACTGAAAGAATTTGGCCTGTTTAATTGCACAGAATGTGGAAGTTGCACGTATATATGTCCTTCCAAAAGAGAGATTGTCCATTGGATAAAATATGCCAAAGTCATCATCAACACCAGAAATAAAAGAAAATCAGCTTAACATTTGAGCCTTACATTTTATGCAATCTTTATCATTAAAAGTTTCTTACGCACCATTTGTTCGTTCAGCCGATACCATTGAAAAAGTGATGTACAATGTTGCTATTGCACTGGCTCCTGCAACATTGCTTTCTATATACTATTTTGGTTGGCGAGCACTCCTGGTACATGTTGTTGCTATTGTCAGCTGTATTTTTTTTGAATGGGCCTCCGACTGGGTTCGCAAAAAAGAAACCACGTGTTTGGATGGCAGCGCTTTTGTTACAGGGCTTCTGGTTGGTTTGAATGTCCCGGCAGGGCTGCCGATATGGATGGTTATCATTGGGTGTTTTGTAGCCATTGTAGTCTCAAAACAGCTTTTTGGCGGAATGGGATTTAATATTTTTAACCCGGCAATGGTGGCCAGGGTGTTCCTGCTGATCTCTTTTCCGGCTGAAATGACCAGTTGGCCCATACCATTTTCTGTAGATATGGAAACAGCAGCCTCACCATTAGGTATCCTGAAAACCGATGGCCTGCAAGCCCTGGCACAAATGGATCTTTGGAAAGCCACCACCGGTGAAATAACTGGCAGCTTGGGTGAAACCTCTGTTATTGCACTCCTGATAGGCGCTGTCTGGCTACTATATAAACAATATATTACATTAACCATCCCACTGACATTTGTACTCTCAACTTTTGCTTTTACCGGCATTTTCTACCTGATCGATCCAACAACTTATGCGTCACCGGTTTTCCACATATTGACCGGCGGTTTGATTCTTGGTGCTTTCTTTATGGCTACCGACATGGTAACCAGTCCTTTGGCATTCCGTGGCCAATTGATATTCGGATTGGGCTGTGGTTTGCTAACTGCCGTAATTCGCTTATGGGGCGGCTATCCCGAAGGGGTCTCGTTTGCGATCCTGATTATGAACGGATTTGTGCCGATTCTGGATAGTTGGGATCTGAGTTCAGAACGTGCAGTTAAAAAGGATGAGGAGGCTAAAAACTAATGAAACCAATAATTGTTCTTACCCTGGTTGGAGTTATCAGCGCATCACTACTGACATACATTTATGAAGTAACCAAAGAGCCAATTGCAGAAGCAAAAGCCAAAATGAAGCGCGATGCCATTCAGAATATCTTCCCGTTTACATTCGATAGTCTTCGTACCAACAAAACCGACAAAGCTGTGTTTTACGAAGCCTACGACTCCGATATTAATTTAAAAGGGGTTGCCGTTGAAACGGCCACCGATAAAGGCTACAGTGGCAATATCGAAATCCTGGTTGGTGTCTCTACAGCTTGCCAGGTCTATGATTACAAAGTATTGGCACATGCCGAAACCCCGGGCCTTGGCGATAAAATTGATAAAGATAAATACAAATCCCAGTACAGAGGCAAGGGCCTCGAAGGCGTGGTTTGGAAAGTTAAAAAAGATGATAAGGATGGATTTGTTGATGAGCTTACAGCTGCAACCATATCCTCCCGAGCTGTTACAGAAGCAGTCTATAATGGCTTAGTTAAGGTCAATGAAGAATATCCAAATTTGAGTGGCAAATGAAAGAAGCATTAAATGTATTTACCAGAGGTTTTGTAAGTGAAAACCCTGTTTTTAAAATGTTATTGGGCCTTTGCCCGGTTCTTGCTGTTACTACAACCACTGTTAATGGATTAGGAATGGGATTGGCAACAACCTTTGTGTTGTTGGGCTCCAACACAGTTATTTCAGCATCATCCAAACTGTTACCCAAAACCGTGCGCATTCCGGCCTACATTGTTGTGATCGCAACATTTGTAACCATCGTGGATTTACTGATCAAGGCTTTTTCGCCCGAGCTTAACCAATCATTGGGGTTGTTTATCCCCTTAATTGTTGTGAATTGTATGATCCTGGGCCGTGCTGAAGCCTATGCCAGTAAAAACGGAATAGGGTATTCCATTATTGACGCATTTGGTATGGGATTCGGTTTTACCTTTGCATTGATATTGCTCTCTGCTCTGCGCGAAGTAATGGGCGCCGGTACTATCTTTAATATTCCGCTCGTCGGTGAGGATCCTAAAACAATCCTGGTTATGGCACTACCACCGGGTGCTTTTGCTGGTCTTGGATTTATTATTGCAGGAATGAATGCATTAGAGAAAAAATTTAAAAAATAACGCATAATGGAAATTTTGTTGATCGTAGTTAGTGCGGTATTAGTAAATAATGTAGTCTTTGCACGTTTTCTGGGAATCTGCCCTTACATTGGTGTTTCAAAAAAACTGGATACGGCTATAGGCATGGGTTTTGCTGTTACCTTTGTTATGACTTTGGGCTCAGCTATTGCTTACTTGTTATATCAAGGCGTACTGGTTCCATATAACATTGAGTTTATGCAAACCGTAATGTTCATTCTGATTATTGCATCTCTGGTCCAGGTGGTTGAAATTGTTCTGAAAAAAGTCAGTAAGGTCTTGTACGCCTCTTTGGGAATATTCCTGCCACTTATTACAACCAACTGCGCAATTTTGGGTGTGGCAATTCTGGCCAACCAGGGTGATTTTAACTTTTTCGAATCGGTACTGTTTTCCTTCTTTTCTGCCATGGGCTTTATACTGGCTATTGTGCTTTTTGCCGGTATTCGCGAAAAGCTCGAAACAGCCGATGTGCCGGAGCCATTCAAAAATGTTCCTATCAGTTTTGTGGTAGCCGCCATTCTTTCCATGGCATTTATGGGCTTTTCAGGCCTGGTAAAATAATCCTGAAACCCGGAGCCGCACTATGCAACGAACTATTCCTGTTCTTGCCTTTATCCTTTTAATTATCTCCGGATGCCAGACCAGGCAAAACAGCTCTCCTCTGATCTTTGAAAAACAGCATCTTTTAATGGGAACGGTTTTTAAAATTAAGGTGGCCGTAGATCATGCGCGTCTGACTACCACAACGTTGGATTCGGTATTAGAAAGGGCTTTCCAAACCATTGATGATCTTGAACAGGACATGAGTGAGTGGATTGAAACCAGCCCGATTTCAAAAGCGGCCGCTAATGCAGGGGTTAAACCAGTCAGAATTAACCGGGATGTAGCCAGGGTATTGGCAATGGCTCAAAGCATTTCCAGAAAATCCAATGGTGCCTTTGATATCAGTTTTAAACCACTTGGAAGGCTATGGGATGTGAAAAATCGAAAAAAGCCACCTCTGCAAGCCAGTATTGATTCTGTAAAAGCTTTTGTGGATTATACACAACTTCAACTCGATACAACCCGATTAGAGCTTTACCTCGAAAAAACAGGCATGCAAATCGGTTTGGGGGGAATAGCAAAAGGCTATGCTGCCAAAGCTGCTGGACATGTTCTTGAGCAAAACGGGATTAAGAACTATATCGTCAATGCCGGTGGTGATTTGTACTATTCAGGCAAAAAAGGCCAACAATACTGGACGTCGGGTATAAAAAGCCCGGAAAAAGAGTCTGAACCCCTTTTAAAATTTAAGGTTCTAAAAGATATGGGTGTGGCTACCAGTGGGGAGTATGAGAATTTTTTCGTGTATGACGGAAAAAAATATCACCATATTATCAATCCTCAATCAGGTTACCCGGCTGAAGGCTACAAAAGTGTTACGGTTTTCTCAGAAAACCCGGCACTGGCCGATGCCTATGCCACCGCTTTTTTTATTATTGGGTATGAAAAAGCACTTCAGATTGTTGAAGATGATCAAACAATTGCGTTTATTATGATTGATAATAGTAATGAATTAAAGAAGAGTACAAATCTTAACAACTTTATTGACGTGTTTTAAGCGCGGGTTGAAAGATTAATACAGTGTTGCAATGAAAGGGAAGGTAATAAAAACAGATGGCGAGCGGGCTGAACTCTTGATGTTTTGTGAAGAAACTCCCGAGAACAAAGGCTCACATTGTGGGGCATGCCAGATGGTACAGCCAAGATCAGCCACAACCGAGACGGTCATTGCCAAAAATACAATAGGAGCAAAAGTTGGCCAGGTGGTTGGTCTGGAGCTTCAGGAATTTGCAGAGTTAAAATCCACGGTCATTTTACTCGTGGTGCCGATGTTGGTTTTTCTTGTTGCTTTAGGTGTGAGCAGCAATCTGAATTTACCAATATGGGATTCAGCTTTAATTAGTGGAGGCGCTATAACTATAACCTATGTCATTATAAAACGACTTACAAAACATAAAACTTATTTCTATTTGGTAGAGGAGAAAACGTATGGTTAGTTCATTTATTTTGCCGGTTGCCAGCCTTGGTTCGGTGGCCCTGGCCTTAAGTATTATCATTTTATACATTTCAAAGAAATTTCATGTTGAAGAAGATCCCATGGTTGAAGTCATTAACGACTTGCTGCCAGGTGTAAATTGTGGTGCCTGTGGTTTGCCGGGTTGCATGGCCTTTGCCGAAGAATTGGTAAAAACCAGAAATACAAAATTAACCTGCCCACCCGGAGGTCCCGAATTAGTCTCGTCTCTTGGCTCAAAATTAGGCCTGCAAATGGCTGATGTTGAACCTGTAACATGCGTGGTGCTTTGCCAGGGTACCTATAATGTGGTTAAACCAACTGCTGAATATGTGGGTATTCAGGATTGCTGGGCGGCAACTCAAACCTTTGTGGGGCCAAAACAGTGTCCGTATTCCTGCGTTGGTCTGGGTTCGTGTATCGCTTATTGCGATTTTGGAGCGATGTATCTGGAAGATGGCATTATCAGAATTGATGATGAGCTCTGCACCGGTTGTGGGGCCTGCATTCCGGCCTGCCCAACAAAGGTTCTGGCCCTGATTCCAAAGAAAGAAAAGCAATTTTTCATTGCCTGTAATTCTCACGATAAAGGCGCTGTTGCTAAGAAATATTGCACAGCGGCTTGTATTGCCTGTCAGAAATGCCTGAAAGCCTGCGAATTGGATGCCATAACCATGGACAATAACCTGGCCGTGATCAATCAGGATGCATGTAACGCTTGTGGTATTTGTGTGGATTCCTGTCCGGTTGAAATCAACTGTATTGTAGAACGCAAGAGTTCAAGCATCATAGAAGAAGAAATGAAAAAAGCGGGATAGTCCTCGTTTAAAACATACCGCTCATGAAAACGCTTTAAGGTTGTCTTAAAGCGTTTTTTTATTTAGGCTGATTTGTCCATTTATTCACGTCCAAATCATTTATGGGTTAAACTTAGAAAAGGTTTTTGAGGTTAGGTATTTCAATACATCAGACAACACTTAACCTTTTAAACTTGAGAAATCATGAAAGCAGTCTGGAATGGCAGTGTGATAGCCGAAAGCGATAAAACAGTAATCGTTGAAGGAAATCATTATTTCCCGAAAGATTCGGTAAAGGATGATCTGTTAAAACCCAGTTCCAAAACAACATTCTGTCCCTGGAAGGGCACAGCACAATATTACAGCCTTGTTGTGGATGGCAAAGAAAATCCGGATGCAGCCTGGTATTACCCGACACCAAAAGATGAAGCTGCTGAAATTAAAGATCACCTGGCATTTTGGCGGGGCGTTGAAATATCCAATTAATCATTAAGCGTCGTCAGTTCTTCTTGAAGGCGCTTTTTTTTAGATGCTCTGATACATACTGATAAAATTTCATAAGCCCTTATACCTCCCACTACGCAGCAATTCCAGGTAGTCTTTGAATCGTTTTTCTTTTCCCTGCTCGCTGGGTTGATAAAATGCCCGGGGATTTAATTCCTGCGGAAAATAAGATTGATCCGTATAGTGCCCTTCAAAGTCGTGCGGATACAAATACCCTTTGCCATAGCCTTCCTGTTTCATGAACTTGGTGGGGGCGTTGCGTAAATGCATTGGTACCGTGGCCATGGAGAGATCTTTAAAGGCTTGTTTAGCTTGATTTAATCCCATGTAAGACGCATTGGATTTCTGGCAGGAGGCCAGGTAAGTAGCGCCTTGTGCCAGATTGATGGCCGCTTCGGGCAAGCCGATAATTTCAACTGCTCGAAATACGGCATTGGCCATCATCAATGCTTCAGGTTCGGCATTACCGATATCTTCGCTGGCAAAGATCACCATTCTGCGGGCAATAAATTTTGGATCTTCGCCCCCGGCCAGCATTTTGGCCATCCAGAACAGCGCCGCATCCGGATCAGATCCCCGAAGCGATTTAATGAAAGCCGAGATAACATCGTAGTGAGTTTCACCCGATTTGTCGTAATGGACAGCCTGTTGCTGCACGGCCGTTTCCATCACCTGGCGGGTAAGGTGTAAGGATTGAGTTTGATCGGGAAATGAGGCAATACTGGTTTCAAGGGCATTTAGTGCCCGGCGGGCATCACCCTGGGAAATCTGGCACAAATAGTCCCAGTCTTCAATATGGATATCCCTGTTTTTTAACAAGGCATCTGTTTTGAGGGCTCGGTTTAAGATCTCATGGATATGTTTGTTTTCCAGTGGTTTCAGGGTATATACCAGGCAACGGCTCAACAGGGCCGGGATCACTTCAAACGACGGGTTTTCGGTGGTTGCGCCAATGAGAGTAACAATCCCTTTTTCAACGGCCCCAAGCAAGGCATCCTGCTGCGATTTATTAAACCGGTGGATTTCATCAATAAATAATATGGTAGAGGTGCCGTAGTATTGGTTTTGCGAACCCTTGGAAACAACCTGGCGCACATCTTTTACCCCGGATTCCACGGCCGAAAGCTTTAAGAAATCCGAGCCCAAATGGCTGGCCACCAGTTCGGCCAGAGTGGTTTTTCCTACTCCGGGCGGCCCCCAAAAGATGATAGACGGGATAAATCCACCCGCAAGGAATTTTTGAAAAGGGGCTCCCGGCCTGGTTAAATGCTCCTGCCCAACCACATCCTGAATGGAGGCCGGGCGCATCCGCTGTGCAAGAGGCACTTGCGCATTCTGGTGTTGTTGTTCCAGATCTGAAAACAGATTATCCATAAAAGTCAAACGGTTTATCTGTTAAAATATAACTTAACCTGAACCTTTAACCAGATGATATTTTCAGTGGTTTGCATTTGGTTGGGCAAACCGCTACGTTTGAAGAAATGCCAAAATCAACATGAAAAAATTTTTTCATCTGGTCCAGTTACTTCTGATGCTTGGATTAGGAGCAGCCCCTCTAAAGGCGCAGGAACTAAATTGTAAAGTCGAAACCGACCTGATTCGACTTTCCTCCGAAGCACGTAACCGGTTAAAGTTTTTTAAAGACGCTGTGGAGTCTTATATGAATAACTACCGGTGGACCAATGAGGAATTTAATGATGAAGATCGCATAGAGTGCACAATGCAATTTGTGTTTACTTCTGCTGATCTTGGCAAAACACCGGCCATATACTCGGCCCAGGTATTTATTGGCAGCACACGCCTGGTGTATAATTCCCTGCAACGCACCTCTGTACTTCGGATTTTGGATCAGCAAGTGGAATTTGAATTTGACGAGCGCCAGGGTGTTTTGCAACATAACGACCTGGTATTTGATGCATTAGGTAGTTTTTTAAGCTTTTATGCCTATATGATCCTGGGATACGATTTTGATTCCTTCACAAAATACGGTGGAACGCCTTATTTTGAGCAGGCTTTAAGGTTGGTGCGTTTGGCACAAACCCAGTCTGAGTTTTCAAAAGGCTGGAACGAAGGCGATGGCTCCGGCAGAAACCGGTCTGTTTATATTGATGAAATGCTTGATCCACGTTACGAGCGAGCCCGGGAGGCGGTCTTCAATTATCATTTTAACGGGATAGATCTCGTGTTTAATGATGAGCAAAAGGCGCTGGGTGTTATAAAAGAGTCGGTTGAAAAACTTGCAGAAGTTGATAAACGCTATCCCGGAAGTAATATGGTGCGCCGTTTTTTTGATGCCAAATACCTGGAAATTACCCGGTTACTCAAATCCATAGATCCCGGCAAGAAACAGTCGGTATACCAAACCCTTCTGGAAGTGGATCCGACCAACAGGCAAACCTACGATCAAATTTTATCACCAAATTAAATCTTACAGCACGTGAAAAGTCTGGATTATCACATTATTGAGACCATCTTAACCAACTTTATCCGTAACGAAGTCCATAAATGCGGCTTTAAAAAAGCCATGCTGGGACTATCGGGTGGTGTAGACTCGGCCGTTTCGGTTGTACTGGCTGTTAAAGCCCTGGGGGCCGAAAACGTGCTGGCCGTAATGATGCCCTATAAAACCAGCAGCAAAGACAGCCTGGGTGATGCCCGGTTGTTGGTAGATAAATTTGATATCCCGTATGAAGTCAGTGAGATCTCGTCGGTTGTGGATGCGTTTTTTGATGCCCATCCCGATGCCGATAACCTGCGCCGCGGAAATGCCATGGCCCGAACCCGCATGATGACCCTCTACGATATCTCTGCCCGCGACGCCCGCCTCGTGATCGGTACCAGCAATAAAACCGAATTGCTCCTGGGTTACGGGACGCTGTATGGCGATATGGCCTCTGCCATTAATCCCATAGGTGATCTGTACAAAACCCAGATTTGGGAACTGGCCCGGCACATTGGTGTGCCTTCGGAAATTGTAGATAAAATCCCAAGCGCTGATCTGTGGGAAGGCCAGAGCGATGAACAGGAACTTGGCTTTTCTTACCCGGCGGTGGATGAAGTGCTGTATTTAATGGTGGAAGAACGGCTATCGGATGAAGAAATGCTTGAGCATGGCATCGAACCGGCTTTTTTAGAACGGGTAAAACGGATGGTGGTGCGCAATCAATACAAGCGCATGGGCCCTGTAATTGCCAAAGTCTCTGCCAGAACCCTGGGTATTGATTTCCGTTATGCCCGCGACTGGCAAGTGGTGAAGTGATAGCCTGAATAATTAGTATAGACTTTTGAGGCTATAAAGCAGGGTAGAAAAATAATGAGCCCGATCCCGGTCTCAGTTTTTTAGCCCGAGATGTGGTAATTCTGGATTCATAAAAATGAAAGAGAGTATTTACTTTTACAGTGTGGCAGACAAATTCGGCGAGTTTTCAAATTTTGCTCTGTATCCGATAAAACTCAAAGGCAAAACATGGCCCACTTCGGAGCACTACTTTCAAGCTATGAAATTCGACTCCCAGAAAGATCAGGAAATGGTGCGTAAAGCCTCCATGCCCATGGAAGCTGCACACAAAGGCCGCGACAGAAAACGAAAACTCCGCAAGAACTGGGAATCCATGAAAGAAAACGTGATGCGTGAGGCACTGTTGGCAAAAATTACTCAACATAACGAGATCCAAACCTTATTACTTTCTACACAAGAGGCCAGGTTGGTAGAGCATACCCAACATGATGCCTATTGGGGTGATGGCGGCGATGGGAAAGGAAAAAACAGGTTAGGTCACCTGTTGATGGAAATTCGAACAAAACCTCATTAAAATGCTTAAAACATTAAGCGTCTAAACTAAAATTATCATGATCACTCCAAGTAACTCATTCCCGGTATTTATTGTTAAGAACCTGGATCTGGCCAAATCGTTTTACCACGAAAACCTTGGGTTTAATGTGGTGTTTGAAAATGAGTGGTACCTCCATATGGTTACAGAATCTGGTGTGTAGGTGGGTTTTCTTCTGCCTGACCAGCCTACTCAGCCCGATTTTTTCCACCCGGCGTTTCAAGGTAGTGGTGTTATACTAAGCTTAGAAGTCAGAGATGCAGATTTTGCATTTAAAGAGGCTCAGGATAATTCTCTTGATATTGTGCTGGACCTTCGTTCAGAAGATTGGGGACAACGCCATTTTATCCTGAAAGATCCGAATGGGATATATGTGGATGTAGTCCAGGAGATTCAGCCAACAGATGAGTATCAGGAAGAGTATAAAACCGATTAGTTCGTAAATGTATTCAAAACATTACTTTAATTATTAAAATTGCCTTTCTTAGCTCGATTGCCCGTAACATTTTATTATGTTAACAGTAGCAAAGATTATAACCCGGGGTTCCTTCCAACATTACTCCGGGTATGATGTACCCCAAACACCGTTGTTCCCTGATCTTTTGAACGCGTATATATAGACATTTTTCATAAAGGTGATCTGTTCACCAGTTCATGACAAGCCGTTCAATCATTTTTGGCTACCACGTTTAGTAAGAACAAAAATGGGATTATCATGGATTTTAAAAAGCTGAATCATACTCAGATCATTGTAGCTGTTATTGGATTGATCGGAACATTAGGAGCAACGTATATAACAGCCCTTTATACCATGGATCCTCAAGTGGCGCCCCAAGATCAGAAAAAGCCTGAAAACCGTTCGGATAAATATATTCTTAGAGCACAAATTGATGATCCTGATGGCTATACCAATGTCAGAAGCCTGCCTTCATCAAACGGACAGGTTATTGATATTGTCTATGAAGGGGAACAATTCACAACATATCATCAAAGCAGTAATTGGAGGCAAATTAAAACCAACAAAAATAAAATCGGTTACATGCACAATTCAAGAATACAACTGCTGGAGTAGCATATGAACCTGTCATATAGGTTCGTATTGCCATTCCAGTAAAAAAATATTAAAAGCCACGTGGGCAGTTACCTGTATATATCAGAAGAAAATAAAATTTACCCAGAAGTGGGCTTTTGGTTCAGGTTTATTGATTATTTCGATGGTGCTATGAGTGCCTTACGCCAGAAAGGCATCGATGCTGTAGAAGATCATGATATTGACAAATATTTAAATGCCATTATTTCCTGGAATATGGCTTAAAGTAAAATCCCTAACGCATTACAGATATCCTTGCAAAAAAAATCCTGTGGCTGATGAGTTTTAAACTTTAACGAGAAAGGAGGTCAGACAACACCCGATAATTTATTAAACCCTCAAACCCGAAAATTGAAAGGAAAACGATTATGGCTTACAGTATAGGTGAATACAGCGTGCTTTTTTATGGAAGCCCCTCAGGATATCAAACCAATCGGACTCAAATTCAGCTGAAGGATACCTCAGGCAAAGTGCGTGCATGGATCAGGTTCAACGATCCAGGGCAATTCTTTGAGAATGATTATGAGTCTGGTGGCATTATCCGCATGCATTTGCCCTCAACTATGTTTCATAGTGTTATTGATGTTCTTAGAAACGAGAAACCGGTTTATATCTACTTTGTATCGGGTCGAGCATTTCTTGGAACAAGTTCCGAGCCCATTGGTGAAGAAGAATCTTAACTAAAAAGGAGGCTAGTATGGCTGTACATATGGTTGAAAATTACGTGCTGCGTTACGACCTGGAAAATGAAAAACCCTGGTTTATTTTCCATTACAAAGTCGGGGGAAGCTGGAAAAATGTCAACTGGTTTCCACCCAAGGAAAACGCGGTTTATCTCTCGGACATGTTACGAAATGAGAAACCGGTGTATTATGTGGAAAGCTCCAGTGGCAGAAAATGGCTGACCACTTCAGCTGAGCAAATCGGCGAAGAAGAAACCTAGCACAACCAGGCTTTCGAAGACTGCCGGATTGTTTTTTTTACAACTTCCTATCAGGCATACTCCGGCAGTCTTTTGGAAGCCATTTAGATCTCTGGATAAAGTCCGGCAAATTAAAATCCACACCCACTTAAACGCATAATTTTTTGAATATGGAACAGGAAAAATCATCAATTGTTGCGATCAGGGATGTAATTGTAACCATACGTGAAGGAACCGTAACGGTTGTTGTAGTACTGATTATGCTGCTGCTTTTTCTCTCCCCTGCGTCTATAAAAACAACCTTATCTGAAGCCGGATTTAAAAGCGTAAGCATCCCCGGATTAGGCGAAATGGAATTGCAGGAAATGGAGCAGGAGCTTGAAAATGCCAAAGCTCAGGTTGAAGTGGCACGTGATGAACTCAATCAGGTAGAAGAAAAATTCAAACATATAAACACAACCCTGACATCATTAAAAGAAACAGCAAGACCGGCTGATAAAGAGAGAATTGAGGTTATCTCTAATAATATCCGGCTTTCCAAAGAAAAAGCTGCCACAATCAAGCGAGATTTAACCAGGACAATCCAAAAACAAGATCAGATTATTGAAAAGATCAAAATTCAGCAAAAATGATAAGAATGCTACTAAAAAGTTTGATGAGCCGCGTTTTCTATAAATGAACAGATGATAGAGAGATGAATTTACGAGTTGCTTAAACCCGACTAAGGGTGTTATTTTATAAGCGTGCAAACTTTCTTGTCAAATCTAATTCGGGTACTATTCTTGCTATGTTCAGACGGCATTTTTTTAGTTTTCTTATTATTGGCCTGGCGTTAGTTTATTCTAAAAATGTGTTTGCTCAGGTTGAACTGGACATCGAAACCGGGGCGGTGTTCAGCGGTTACAACGATGTGCGCATTCCGGGCCAGGGAGGCACACTTTTTTCTTTAAGTGAAGAGCTTGAAACAGATCCCAAGCTCTATTACCGGCTCCGCGCCATATACCGGTTTACTGAACGCCATCATGCCGGCCTTCTTGTGGCGCCGTTATCTATTGACTCCAAGGGAAAGCTGAACCGGGACCTGGTTTTTCAAAGCCAGACCTTTCCTCAGGGCACATCCCTTAAGACAACCTATAAATTCAACTCTTACCGGCTGTTTTATCGCTATGGTCTGGTCAGAAAGGATGGGATAGAGTTTGATCTGGGACTGACAGCCAAGATCCGGGATGCTATAATTGCCGTAAGTGGCGGAGGAGTTGAATCCAAAAAGACCAATGTGGGATTTGTGCCGTTAATTCATTTCAGACTGTTATGGGTTCTTAATAATTCATTTTCATTATTACTCGAAGGAGATGCCCTGGCTGCCCCTCAAGGCAGAGCCGAAGATGTGCTGGCAGCACTAGTTACACATATCGATGATCAGCTGAAAGTAAAACTAGGGTATCGTATTCTGGAAGGCGGCGCCGATAACGACACTGTTTATAATTTTGCTTTATTTCATTATTTGGCTTTAGGGCTTACCTATTCATTTTAATGAGCTTTTATTTATGAAATAAGGCCCTATCATTTTCAAACTAAACAGTACATTTTGTTCGGGGTGGTTGGCAAGAGATGAAGAAGATATTAACTTTGAGTTTATTATTAAATCACGCTAAAAAACTCTCTACTAAGTATTGGTATGCAAAACGGATTAACGGTTTGGTCTGAAGAATTTGAAAATGGTGTTATTTGGCAAGATATGCAGCACCGCGAATTGGTTAAATCCATCAATAAACTTTACAAAGCCATCGCTTCAAACCAACCCGAAGAGGTTATTCAAAAAATTGTCACCTTCCTGCACGACTATACCATAAACCATTTTGATATGGAAGAGAAGTACATGGAAGAGTTTCAATATCCCGAAACTCTGGCTCATGCTCAACAACATGAAGATTTTGTAAGGATGCTGGAGATGTTTGAAAAAGAGCGTAAGCACTCAAAAACACTTGCTAATCTCTCGCTTTGTTTTGATTTGAATGAATGGACACTTTCCCATATTAAGAATGAAGATCAAAAAATTGCACGATTTTTACAGGAAACGGGTGGTGCTTAGTCTGATGTCCGATTCACATTTGCCAATAACTCCGCATAATCCTCTTTTGTATTCACATTCCACAATTGGTTTTTGAACCCCTCTGCATCGAGCTCCCTGGTTTTCAAGTGCTTTATACAATCCATCATGCGATAGTCCTGGTTATCCAGCTTTTGTTTGATCAAGTCAAGAGAACTTTGATGGTAAAAACCGGTTAGAGGATAGAGGTGTTGCTTTGTTTTTGGGATCACACATTGCCAGGGATCTTCCAGATATGATCGGAGAAATCGAATAAAACCCGGCTCAATAAGCGGTGTATCCACACTTATAAAGAAATTCCAGCTTAATGAGCTCGAGGAAAGACCGGTGTATAGGCCAACCAAAGGGCATTGTATATCCAGTTTATCCTTTAAAAAGGGAAGCGTGGAAATGGACTGGTTTTTACCAACCACATAAACCGTTTCAAACAGGTTGCAGATATTTTTGTAAATATGTTCTGTAAAGGTGGTTTCGTTTATCCGGGCCAGTGCTTTATCTTCCCCGAATCTTCGGCTTAAGCCCCCGGTTAAAATGTATGCATTCATGATATGGTTTCGGCATAAGTTAAAATTGCCGGAAAATCATCGGGGTGGATAATCGGGCATGGTACGTTCAGGTTCTGAGAGCTAAGTAAGGCATGTATGGATGAATTCTCTAGTGCATAAGGCTTAGAGTTTTGGGTATTGTACTCAAAGACCTCTAACTTTTTTCCTCCCAAACCCAGGTTTCCTTCTATTATAATAATGTCTGTATCTTGAAATTGAGATAACACAGCTTGTTTGGAGTAGTTAATATCGGGTGTTTCTTCAAAACAGGCATATCCCTCAGGTGTGATAAATGCCGATTTACCAGCTCCGGCTTTACGGTGCCGGTAAGAGTCTTTACCAACAACATCCAGGGCATGACTGTGTGGCGAGAACTTAACAGAGCCAACCTTGTAACCTTCTGAGTTTAACCAGGTTATGAAGCGTGTAATGATGGTTGTTTTACCGGTATTTTTCTGGCCTACAAAGGTTAAGAGTTTCATAGGCATTATGCTCTCCCGTAATCGTCCTGAGCACGTTCAATATCATCTTCTCCAAAATAATCTCCGGTCTGAACTTCAATAAAAACCATATTTTCCGACCCTGAATTACGAATGCGGTGCCAGGCTTTTAAAGGCAGATCAATTGCCTGACCAGCAGTGAGCTCGTTATCCTTTCCATCCATGGTAACCGTTGCATTGCCATGCACAATATACCAATGTTCGGCACGACGGAAATGGCGCTGGTAGCTGAGGCGTTTATCCGGGTATACAGTAATACGCTTCACTTTATGGGTGGGTGCATCTGAGAGTATTTCATAAAATCCCCAGGGACGGTGATCTTCGCGTTTGATTTGTTTTATAATAGCTTTATAAATCTCTATGTAAGCAGTAGAAACCTCGTCTATGGTTGCTTGAGTAAAGCTATGATCAAAGGCTTTGAAGCAGGTGAACTCGGGATGAGAAAAAGCTTCAGTGTTGGCAACATAAAAACATTCCGCATTTAACCTGATAAAAACATCTTCCTCGCCGGCATGGAGCATTTTAGGTAAGGTGGTTAAAATGGGAGTGGATGTGAATCTGTTTAGCAACAAGGGCTCTGCACCGCCCAGATTATGGATCAGATCGAACTGATCAGCTTTTTCAAAAACCTCAGTCAAACTAGATAGTTCAGTAATAGTGGATGATTGCATGTTTTTAAATTCAAAACAACTGATATCCAGGTCTTTTTTCTTTAAAGAATTAATGAATAAATCAACATTTTGATCTGAGATATCTCCCGTCATGGGAGGATTGACCGGAACGATAATGGCAATCTTCATGATAAAACCTCTGTAGGTTAAGTTCAGTATTGCAAAGTTACGCTATTTAATGAACTTAAATTATTCTCTCCACATAGGAATTCGCTAACTATTCGCCAAACTTTTTGGTAAAAAAGACAAGAATCAGACGTAGCAGACATTTTTCCAAATGGGAACTTCCTTTTTCATGGTTGAAATATACCACGCCATAGCGTCTAAGCCTTCTTTTCGATGCCTGGACCAGATAATTAACCGCAAGGATACTTGACCATTGGGTACAAATCCAACCCTGTGTATGCATTGGATGGCTTCAACATGGAATTTTTCTTTGGTGGTTTCAATGAGCTTTTCAAGTTCTTTGATAGCCATGCCTTCATAATGCTCGTAAAAAATCCCCTTAATGGGTTTGCCTTCTTCGCTGCCGCGTACCCGTCCATGAAAGATCAACTCCGCACCCACATCATGCTCTGAATCTGGTGGGACGTGTTCTGAAATAGGTTCTGAGGTTACGATTGCAGCCATTATCTAACTTGATTTTAGAGTTTTTATCCTCCCGAAACAGGTGGGATTAGCGCCAGCTCATCACCATGTTTCAGTTTGGTATCTTCTGTAATATACTCCTGATTGAGTACCATGCGTATCGGCAATCCTTTCAGTCGTTCAGGATTCATGGCTACAATATCAGCCATAATCTGAAGGGCCGTTGTGCCGGGCATCACGTTCAATTCCATATCAGCTTGGCCGACCGCATCCCTGATGGTTGAAAACAAACAAAGTTTTATGCAGATGGATTTTTCAGCCATAATTAAAAACGCGTTACCAGTTTATCGGTGTGCAGGTGATCATCTCGCCTTTTTGCAATGGCTCCATGCCGGCCGGACTCTCAAGAATGGCGTTGCAGCCCAGGGCCGCTGTGAGCATATGAGATCCTAATCGTTTGGTGGGCAAGGCATAGAGCTTTCCATTTTCCACGGAGATATGCCCGAATAAAAACCGATGCTTTTTTTTCTCTGGCTTAAACGCTTCAGCAAGTTCTGCTTGCACAGTATTCATGGTGTTGCTTCGGCCCAGCATTTTTTGGATTACGGGCAAAACATAGACCATGGCGTTAATCATCGCTGAGACAGGATTGCCGGGCAAACCGAACACTAATTTTTTGCCAGCACGTCCAAAATAAAACGGCATGCCTGGTTTTTGAGCGACCCTTGTAAATAAAGTCTCCACTTCCAGAGCGTTTAACATCGGTTCAACCAGGTCGTATTTGCCTTCGGAAACACCACCGGAAGTCAGGATTATATCGCAACTTTGGAAGGCTTTATCGAAAGCCTGGTTCAACTGCTCAGAGATATCCTGGACCAACTGGGCCATAGCGAGCTCAGCACCCGACCTTTGCAGGAGTAATCCCAGAACATAGCGATTGGAATTATATATTTTTCCGTTTTCTAAAGCCTTGCCTGGTTCAACTAATTCGCTGCCGGTGGTAATCAGGCCTATTTTCGGGGGTTGGGCTACATCAACCCAAGAGAACCCAAATGTTGCTAAAATCCCCAGCTCGGCTGGTGTTATGAGACTTCCTTTTTTTATGATCGGCTCATTTACCTGTACTTCTTCACCTTTTAACCGAATATTTTCCCCGGCACGCACCGGTTTAAAACACTTTACCTTACCCGGACTTTCAAAACCACTGGTGTCTTCCACACGTATCACCGCATTGGCACCCTCTGGCACCTGAGCGCCAGTCATGATTGGCATTGCAGCGCCTTGCGAGAGAGCTTTTCCTTTACTGGCCCCTGCAGCCATTTCACCTTCTAACTGAAGTTCAACCGGGTGTTCTTGAGTGGCATCCTTTAAAAGCTGATACTGAACGGCAAATCCGTCCATGGCCGAGTTATCAAACCGCGGCTGATCGAATGGTGCAAGCAGGTCTTTGGATAGCGTATGGCCTATGGCATGCTCAAGCGAAACGCTTTGGCTTTCGGTTGGCGTAATTTTTTCTGAAATAATCGATTTGGCTTCCTTAACGGAGATCATGGTGTACTTGGATTGGATTTAACAGGCTCATGCGACTCGCCGCGAATCATGTGAAATGCATGAAAAACAGTTGGGATCAAAACCGCAAGGGCATCGCGCGCGGCACCGGAACTTCCGGGAATACAGATCAGGATCGAGTTGTTTATGGTGCCTGCCATCAGGCGGGAGAGCATAGCGGTTTTAAGCTTTTCCCGGCCATAGGTCTGCAAGGCCTGTTCAATACCGGGAAGTTTTCGGGTGAGGCATTTCTCGAGTGTTTCTATGGTGATATCGCGCGGCCCGACCCCGGTGCCACCCGACGTTACGATCAGCTCAACACCATCATTGAGCCAGGCATTCAGGGTTTCAAGCAACCCATCCGGCTCATCGGGAAGTATGGTAAAATGAGAAACCTGACATCCCGATTCCTGGAAGCCTTCGGTTAAAATCTTACCGGATTTATCTTTTTCCGGTTCTTTAGAAATGGTATCCGAGAGGACAATAATGCCGGTTTTTGGCCGGTAATCAGTTTTGTGCGACGATTTACCACCGGTTTTTTTAATGAGTTCAATATCGGTGATCTTTAAGCTGCTCTCTGCCGATTTACACATATCGACAATCGTGAGACAGGCCACCGATACCGCCGTGTAAGCTTCCATTTCAACCCCGGTTGCTTCTTTGGTTTTTGCTGTGGCTTTCACCTTAATGCGGTCGTCCTGAAGTTCAAACTGAATATTAACAAAAGCCAGGTTCAAGGGGTGACACATGGGTATGAGTTCGGCGGTACGTTTGGCTGCAAGGATTCCGGCCACATTGGCCACAGTCAGCACATCGCCTTTGGGCAATGCCTGGTCCCGAATTGCAGCAACGGTTTCCGGTTTCATACACACATAACCACAGGCCACAGCCTCCCTATGGGTGGTGAGTTTTTGGCTCACATCTACCATGCGGGCACTGCCGGAGGCATCTAAATGAGAAAAGTCTTTCATGCTTACCCTCCGATTTGAGTCATGCAAATATTTCTGGTTTCTGGAGTTTGCTGTGCCGAAAGCCCGTTTTGAGGCTTTTGTGTAACGGCCTGATCAAACAGAGCCATCAACTCGGCATCGCTGCTATTGGTGCGGAGGAGTGTTTTCAGATCGATGGGCCGTTTTGAGTAAAAGCAACTCAGCAACTGGCCATTGGATGTGAGCCGTAAGCGTGAGCATTGGGCAAACATTGAGCACGTATAAGCCGGGATGATAGCTATATGGCCGTTGTGAGAGGTTAGTGAAAAATGGTGCGGCTCGTTAGAGCTTCCCCGGTCGTTTTGTAATTCCGGGTAAAGGCTTTTTAGCATGCCAAGTACATGGGCAGCACTGGTAAAGGTATTGCGTTGCCAGGCTCCGGAATTGGTGTGAAAAGGCATAAGCTCAATAAACCGAACAGTTAGAGGATAATCTTTTGTGAGAGAGACAAATTGCATGATCTCACTTTCCGACATATCGGAAAGCGCAACCACATTAAGTTTTACCCGCAAACTGCCATGCTCCAGGGTTTGAAACACATTTTCCAAGACCCTGTTAAAGCTCTCCCGCCGGGTAATACGCAGGTAACGAGCCGCATTTAAACTATCCAGGCTGATATTAATCCCTTTCAGACCCGACTCGATAAGGCTGTGGAGTTGCTGGTGCAATAACAGGCCGTTTGTGGTCAGATGAACCGATTCAATGCCCGGTGTTAAGGCCGCCGTTTCAACAAGATCGTAAATATCCTTGCGCATAAGCGGTTCGCCGCCGGTAAATCGGATTTTCTGTATGCCGCTGTGCGCAGCAATATGAATACTTCGGGCAATTTCTTGCCGGGTGAGCATTTCTGTTTCGTCTTGAAAACCAATGCCTTCCCGGGGCATACAATAGACACAGCGCAGGTTACAGCGGTCGGTAACCGCAATGCGCAGGTAATTGATCGTTCTACCAAAACGGTCTTGTCGGATGTGTCTTTTCATATGATTCTTTTACAGCCTCTCAAGCCGGAGCAGGCATCCATGCAGGTATTCGGGGAGCGAATAGATGTGGATCTCCTTTCCAAGCCGGGAGGCTTAGCAATTTCTTGATAAACCCTTCACCTTAAAGGTGGGATAATAAGCTATACTTCGTTTTAGCGATCATCATTCACGCATGTGAACCTTAGATCATCTAAAATCGGAGATATGTATAATGAACAGTTAAACTCTCAGCGATATATCCAGGACATGATCGCTCAGGGTGTTTTACCTAAAGCTAACTAAATGGCGGTTAATACCCAACTGTTTCTGGGAGTAACCCAAAGCCAGCCCAACCAACTGCGAGAGATGCAATACGGGTATGGACGATTTGTTATTTCGGTTGCTTAGTGCTTTTTTCTGGTAGGTATCCAGAACAGTATGGCACAGCGGGCAAGGTGTAACAATAAAATCAGCTTCAGAGTCAAGCGCGTCTTCCAGGGCATCAGCAGCGATGTTGAGAGAGGCTTCTTCGGCCACCAATAAGGTATGGAAACCACAGCACTGGTTTTTAGACTTGTATTCAACGGTTTTGGCACCCAGTGCTTCAACCAGAAGATCTAACGACTTGGGCTGGGTTGGATCGTCTATACCCATTAATGAGGATGGACGCAAAATATGGCAGCCGTAGAATGGCGCAATTTTGTAATCTTTTAACGGAGTTTTCACCTTGGATTTAATCACATCCAGGCCAATATCTTCGTTCAGAACCCAAAGCAGGTGCTTTACATCTGATTTTCCGGTGTATTCCAGATTTTGTTTTTTTAGAATAGAATTCACAAAATCCCTGTTTTCCTTCGACTCATCCAATTCGTGTTTGGCTCTGCGCAAACTTAACAAACAAGTGTTGCAGGAAGTAACCAGGTCGGCATTTTCCTTTTCAGCCAACGCAATATTTCGGGCGTTGATCACCAGGAATTCTTTTGGATCGGCATAATCCAGGTTGCTGCCACCACAACAGGTACCTTCGTGAAGCTTGGAGAATTGTAGGCCGAAATCTTTTTCCCATTGATCCAAGGCTTTGTCCAATTCTTTGGTCATCGATTCATTAATACAACTCAAGAAATAGGCGTATTTTTTCATTTTGAGCCTCCTTTTTTGTTTTGAGTTGCCGAAGCGTTGCGGTCTTTCATATCGTTCAGCATATCGCGCAGCGACTCGATTCCCGGAATGGGTTTCATCATAAATGGTGGCGGAGGTGTTTTGCCCTTCTTGGTTAATTTAAAGGCCATTGGAAGCATATTGCGAACCGTCCACATCAGACCATTGGTTCTGATCGGCAGGAGCGCCTCTACCAGGCGACCTTTCTTTTCAATGTCTTTTACGAAAGCATCGGCATGTTTAGCACCCGGTGTATCAGATTTACCACGGGTTTCAATGGCTTTTTCCCTGACATGGTGAATCGCATCCATGATCGGGATGTTCTTCACACAATACTCCATACAGCGATAGCAGTGTGTGCAATCCCAAACCCCGTTCTTTTGAACCAGGGTGTTCATGCGGGTATCGGAAATTCCATCACGAGAGTCGCTTTCCATACGATAGGTTTTTAGCAACACAGCCGGGGTAATGTAGTCTTTATTGGCTTTAGACATGGTGCATTCCGAAATACACGAGGCACATAAAATACAGTCGGTAGCCGTATCATAAAGCTTAAACTCTTCTTCCGGAATGTTAAACTCTTTTTTCCCGAGTTCGTTTTCCGGCATTTTTGTATTTACCCATCCAAAATATTTTTCAATTTTTTCCACCACCGGGTCCATATCCACTACCAGATCTTTTAAAACCGATAGATTGGTGACGGGCTCAACTACTATTTCATCTTTATTAGCAGATGTTTCCAGTTCATCCCAGACCTGAGTGGTACAGGCCAGCTTGGTAACGCCATTTATTTTCATGGCACATGAACCACAAATACCGGCCTGGCAGTAGGAACGGTAGGAAAGTCTGGGTTCTATGTTGTCTTTGATATAGTTCAGCGCACGCAAAACCGTAATACCTTTTTCGACAGCGATCGTGAAATCATCAAAAAACGGTTGCGAGTCTATTTGAGGATTGTACCTAAATAACTTGAAAGTTATATCACGCTTTTCTTCCTTTACTTCAACCATGGGCATCAAATTTTCGTTGAAAACACCGATATACCAACGCCATGTGTTTTCATAGTTTAGAAAAATAGGAATATTTGCTTAATCACTCGTGTATTAGCCCGGTCCTTTTTGGCCAGCTCATGGAAAGTAATCCAATGGCACGCTTTAAGTTTCAACACTTAAAGCTGTGGACTGAACTTTAAATGTATGAAGGTCTGAAGAAGTAAAAAGAAGTGCGCATAATATTCAATATCCTACCAGCTTATAGCCACCATGCATGATATTTAATGTTATGGGCTATTGATTCTTTTTTACCTGACCTTATGACCCCAAATTTTTCTGTTTAACAGCTTTTTCTTTTAAATGATTAATAGCATCAACAATTGGGATTTTCTTTACACATACAAAAGAACATCGGTTGCATTGCCTGCAATCGATAATACCATGTTCATCGGCCAGTTTATCGATTCGCTCCTGTGAAGCTGAATCGCGGCTATCCATGTTCATCCTGTAAGATCTTAGAATAATGGCCGGCGATACATAATCTTTATCATATGGGATCAATGGACATTCCGATACACAAGATGCACAAAATATGCAGTCGGTTGCCGAATCGTAAAGCTTGAATTCTTCCGGTGATATTTTGAATTCTGCTTTACCCATTTCGGATTCATCCATTGTGGTTTCAATCCACCCGGTGTACTTCTCAAGTTTTTCAACCATGGGATCCATATCAACCACAAGATCCTTTAAAGACTCGAACCCTACGATAGGCTCGATGCTGATAACATTGTCTTCAAGACAATTCTTTAATTCGTCCCATACCTGGGTGGTGCATGCCAGTTTGGTTACGCCATTGATTTTCATGGCACAGGATCCGCAGATACCGGCATGGCAAAAAGAGCGAAAAGTTAACCTGGGCTCCAGATTTAGTTTGATGTAATCCAGGGCACGCAGGACCGTGATACCTTTTTCTACCGGAATTTCAAATGCGTCGTGGTACGGGTGTGCATCGACCTGTGGATTGTAACGATACACCTTAAAAGATATGGCTTTTACTTCAGTCATATTTCACTCAAAATACATATTAAAAAACTACCCTAATCATATCTATCAACAGACACACTTAATACTTACGTTCTTGTAATTCGTATTTACCCATAGTTACCGGCTTGGACGACATCTCAACATCTCCGTTTTTATAATGGAATAACGAGTGTTTGTGCCATTTTTCATCATCGCGTACCGGGAAATCCTCGCGGGTGTGCGAGCCACGGCTTTCTTCTCTCATTAACGCACCTTTGGCAACGGTTTGGGCCAGATCCAACATGTTTTTAAGCTCCAACACCTGGATCAGGTTAGTATTGAACACATCACCTGTATCAAATACCCGGACTTTCTTAAAACGCTCTTTTAGTTCAACAACTTTCTCATAGCCTTTTTCCAGAAGGGCTTTCTCGCGGAAAATACTAACATTTTCGGCCAGGTTTTTTCCAAGATCTTCGCGGATCAAACCATAGCGCTCATGTTTATCGTGATGATGAAAATCACGGATCATTTGTTTTTGCTCACGGATTTCAGACTCATCAATTGGCTTTGGATCGTTCTTCTGAGATTCTATTGCAGCAGCATGCCCGGCGCGTTTTCCGAATACCAGAATTTCCAATAGCGAGTTTCCACCCAACCGGTTGGCACCATGAACTGAAATACATGAGCATTCACCGGCAGCATAAACACCTTTCATCGGGGTTCGGCCGTCGCTGTCGGCATCGATACCTCCCATGGAATAGTGCGCGGTTGGGACAATTGGAATAGGTTCTTCAATCGGATCAACACCTTCGAAGTACATTGAGAGTTCCCGGATCTGGGGTAATCTGTTCTTGATTAAATCGGCACCTAAATGGGTCAGATCAAGATGAACATATTGCCCGGCATGACTATCATAACCGCGGCCATCGCGGATCTCTGTTTCAATCGAGCGTGATACCAGGTCTCTTGGCCCAAGCTCCATTTTATTTGGGGCATACTTAGACATGAACCGGTTGCCATCTTTATTAAACAAGTAACCACCTTCGCCCCTGGCACCTTCAGTTACCAGCAAACCACTTTTTCTGAGGCCGGTAGGGTGAAACTGAACAAATTCCATGTCTTTAAGAGGAATTCCGGCACGATAAGCTACGGCCTGTCCATCACCTGTACAACCAGCTGCATTACTTGAGCGATTCCAATACATTTTAGCATACCCACCTGTAGCAAAAATCACTGAACGGGCATTAAAGGGTACAATTGCGCCGGTTTTGATATCAAGCGTAATAATACCTTTTAGTTTCCCGTTATCGTGTGAGAGTGATAAAATGTAAAACTCATTGAAAAAGTTTACGCCCTTACGTAAACATTGCTCATACAGACTCTGCAGAATGGTATGACCGGTTTTATCGGCACAATAGCAACACCTTGGCTGAGCGGCACCACCAAAGGGACGCTGGGCAATGGTGCCATCATCCAGGCGTGAAAATGGTGTTCCGATGTTTTCAAGCTCGCGGATAATTCCCGGCGCATCCCGGCAAAGCACTTCGGCTGCATCCTGGTCGGCAAGGTAATCACTACCTTTAATTGTATCGAATATGTGGGACTCAACCGTATCGTCTTTGGCTGTATTAGCCAGAGCAGCATTTACACCACCCTGTGCAGCCGAAGTATGTGATCGGTTTGGATAAATTTTGGAAATAACGGCAATATTGAGCTTGGGATTTGTTTTCATCGCTTCCATCGCTGCATACAGACCCGCACCACCGCCGCCAACTACGACTATATCAAACGTTTTCATAAATCTTTAGGTAAACTGCATCCAGAGGCCTGTCCTCTGAATGCATGGTTAAGATACATCTTTCCTCAATGGTGATTTTTTAATAAACACGTATTGCGTTAAAACGCAGTGTTTTCTGAGTGGGAAGGCAATTCTTCAACAGCATGAAGAACATCTGTTTCACTAAGAATACCAACGAGTTTACTACCATCTAAAATCGCTAAACGGCGAACTTTCACACGCTTCATTAATCGTAAAGCATATTTTAGTCTCATCTCGGGGTAAGTTGAAACAATAGGCTTACTCATAACTTCAAAAACAGGTGTGTTCCAGGGGTCGCGATGTATATCTTCACCCGGGTCAATAACTTTCTCCAAAATATCTTTTTCAGTAATAATGCCGTAGGTGTCGTCCTCATTGCGTGGTTTTACAATAATACCACTGATGTCATGCTTTTTCATAAGCTGAATAGCATCAGCCACGGTTTTGCTGCCATCAATACTGATAACATCCTTCGTCATTAACGCTGAAACAGGTATCGTGCGAAGTTTCTTTAACTGCTCCATATCTTAATCCTTTCAATCAAAAGCAGATTATAATAGAATTTATTTTAATAATCTCTAAAACTCGATGCAACATCCCATCTATTTTACCAACAAACAGATTATGATGAAAAAACGGAGTTGAATGTGCAAGAGGTGTAAAAACTGATAACCAAAATGAAACCTAAAATACAATAGTAAGCATCAAAAACAAATAAAAAGCCAATTTTAATTGCATACCCAACCATAACATTTGCAGAGAAAAAGCCGGTAACCACCATAGGTAGTAACGGCTTAGTTCTGCTATGATACCAAATCCGAGAGGATTATCCCCAGATGTCTTTAGCCAGAGAATCGTACCAGCCTTCAGCATAAGCAGCTTCAGCACTGAGATGAGACTCATCGGCGTCCATTGGAGTTAAACCACCGGCACCTTTGATACCAACAATACCACTGGCACTGAGTTTATACACAGCAGCAACTGAAATTGCGTAGTTTTCGCCAATCAAGCTGTAGCATGTATTTGCCAGAGATGGTGGTTGAGTTGAGCGACTATTCATCAAGTCGGTGATAGCCAAAGCGGCTACTTTAGCCTGGCTGCTGGCTGCAAAACCTGATTTTGGCATCTTACCAGCCAAACAAGCATCACCAATCACATGGATATTTGCATGGATGGTTGATTCAAATGTTTGCTGATTGATAGGACACCAGCCACTATCGTTAGTTAGACCTGAATCGCGGGCAATTTTACCGGCATACTGAGGTGGAATAAAGTTAATAACATCAGCTTTTTCCATGCCAAACTCAGTTTCCAAGCCCATGGCTGCGGTATCAACTCTCATTACAGAGCCACCTGAAAAGCCTGAACGCCATTCAATCATATCGCCATACAATTTACCCCAACCCTGCTGGAAGAGAGCTTGTTTGGAGAACTTCTCTTTTTCGTCCAGAATAATCACTTTAGCGGTTGGATTGTTCTTTTTGAGGTAATGAGCAAATAAGCTGGCGCGTTCGTATGGACCCGGAGGACAACGGAACGGATTCTGAGGTGCATGAATAATGGCAGTGCCACCTTGTTTCATGTTTTTAAGCTGATCGCGGAGCAATTCAGTTTGCGGGCCGGCATTATATGCATGCGGCATCACTTCAGCAGCTTTCATATCGTAGCCTTCAACGGCATCCCATTTGAAGTCAACACCTGGAGAAACTACAGCACGGTCGTAAGCAATAGTTTTACCACCCTGTGTTTTGGCTTCACGTTTCATAGGATCAATTTCGATAACCACATCCTGGATAACATTTATACCAGCATCTTCTATTGGCTGGAAAGAGTGGCCAATATCATCCATGGTTTTTAAGCCGGCCATCACCCAGTTACTGAACGGGCAGGTATAGAATGTGGCTTTTGGTTCTACAAGTGTTACATCGATGGATGGATCAAATTTCTTTACGTATCTGGCTGCAGCAGCTCCACCAAAACCACCACCAATTACGAGTACGCGTTTTGAATTAGCTTTTAGAATAGAAGGTGCACCTACAACACCGGTGGCTGCGCCTGTAAGGCTCAGCGCCAACATTTTTCCAAAATCTCTACGATTCATTTTAGACATAATTAGTTAGCCCCTCCTTGTTTAAGATTGCCAAAGTACTCAGCAATTAATTTGATTTCTTCATCAGTATAGCCTTTGGCGATACGATCCATAACAGTTGGATTACCTTCCCCATTTTTGTATTTCATCATCTGTTCCTGAATGTAGGCAACTTCTTTGCCATAGATCTTGGGCATAACCCCAACACTTTTTCCATCCGGGCCATGGCATGAGGTACAGGATAATGAAAGTAACTTACCTCTGGAATGAGGCTCGCTGCCGGCTTGCTTTTCACTTTTCCCGCAGCCCGATATCATGCCGGCGCTTACTACTAAAGCCAGGGAAAGCATTCCTAGTTTTTTAATCATAAATCTTTTTTTAAAGGTTACTTAACGGTTGTTTCAGTTGAGTACTTCTTATTCTGATTATCAGCCAGGCTTAAACGGAGTTTTTCCCCTTTTTTGCCACTGAATTCAAAGGAAATAAGCGGGTTCTTTGAGATGGATGGACCAAGGTGCATCTCCATCAATTTTTTTCCGCCTACATGCGCCAGTGCGCTGGTTAAGTGATTTGCAGGTATGGTTTTACCCGACTCATCTTTTCGGTGCCCCGATTCATTGGGATGTCTTACAATTGCTTTTACAGACACCACACCATTTTTTTCACGGGCAACAATTCTGATATTATTTGATTTATTCTCTGGCATTCCGGTTTGCGTTTAAAATTTAACAAGCTTGTGCGTCTACTTTTACATGCTGAGAGGTGGTGTAATATTTTCCACCGGCTTTTACTACAACATGTACTTTTGAGGTTTCCCGCATTTTAATACGAGTTGAGACTTTAGGCAGCATTTTTGGGCTGAGATCCACATAGAGTACAAGCGGACTTTTGTTTTTTTCAACAAAAACAGCCACTTCCTGTACCCGGCTCAATGTTGAGTTAACTGTAATGGGTACGGTTGAGCTGTTGGAGGCAACTTTTGGAATATCCAGTGTAATCTTTTTTGACGGAATTAACTTCTGACTTCCAAATGTCGCTTTCAGAGCTTTTTCGTAGGTGCTTGCCTTAAACGCACGTTTGTTCCATAACGCAAACAGGTCGCTTGGTGCTAAAGCTACCAAGGCCAGTCCCGATAGGGTATGCTTAAAAAAATCGCGGCGGTTCATAAAAATTGAGATGATTACTGTTCAAAAATATTGTTTAATGTTCTTCCTGTGATTGTGAAGTTGCAAGTCAACTTACTTTTAATTTATCACGAAAGTATCACAATCGTGTTATCACGTGATATTTAAAAAGCAGGAATCAAGAGGTTTTTCTTGCAAGAACAGAAGGTTGGTCGGTAGTAAAAGACAAGAAAAAGATAATATCATCCTAAAAAAAGGCGCACTGCATTTGCAGCGCAACAGTTCATTTTTAGCTTGATTTGGCCATAGACAGGGGCGCATATTTTCTGAAATTCTGTTTTGATGCTGCCCAATGCATCAGGATATACTGAGCAGAGTTACTCTGGGTTTCATTGGCGTACTCTTCTAAAACAGACTTAAGCTTTTCTTGATCTTTTTCAGACATCGTAACATGGGTGATATATTCTTCATTAACATTTTTGTCTTGCACTTCACCATACAGATAGAGCTCGCCACCCGTCATGCCAGCCCCAAGGTTGTAGGAGACTTTATCCAGAATCACAACAGTGCCGTTGGTCATGTATTCGCAGGCATGCAAGCCAACGCCTTCCACAACGGCCGTAGCTCCACTGTTGCGCACGGCGAACCTGTCGCCGGCCAGGCCACTAACAAAGAGTTTTCCGCCTGTGGCGCCATAAAGGGCGCAATTGCCAATGATGGTGTTCTTTTCAGCGGCAAAAGAGGCTTTCAGGCTGGGGCGAATAACCATTTTACCACCTGACATGGATTTACAGACCGAATCGTTGGCTTCTCCGAATAATCGCACGTTTATACCCGGTACCATAAATACCCCGAATCCCTGACCGGCACTTCCGGTAAATTCCAGGTTGATGTTGCCTTTAAACGGTGCTTCCTGATGATTAAACACCGTTTTGGCTTCGGCATATTGGCTGCCTTTAAGCGATATCAATCCACACAGCGTGGCTGGTATAGCACGGTCGGAGGTTTTAATGGTATAAGCCAGTTTTATATCCTGGTCTTTATCAATAATACTTTTGGTTTTTTTGGCAATCGATTCATTTAACGCATTGATGCCTTCATCAAATACCGTCTTAAGCGACCCGGTTTGAGGCATGGGATTATTGAAGAATTTCCTGAAATCCAGTTTGCGCTTGGTAATGATCTCCATGTGTTTTTCGCTGGCTTTCAACAGATCGGTACGGCCAATAATCTCAGAAATTTGGTTCATACCTAACCTGGCGAGATGTTGCCGAACATCTTCAGCAATGATCTGCATCAAACGAACCACATGCTCAGGCGTACCTTTGTACTTGGCTTTGAATTTCGGATCGTGGGTGGCAATTCCTGTGGGGCATGTGTTTTTTTCACAAATACGAGCCATAATACAGCCTTCGGCGATCAGGAGTAATTTCCCGAAATCGTACTCATCAGCGCCAAGGAGAGCCGCAATAATAATGTCTTTTCCGGTGGAGAGTCCACCATCGGCGCGCAAGATTACCGTGTGGCGCAGGTTGTTTTCAACCAAAGCGCGATGCACCTTGTTCAGCCCGATTTCCCATGGCAGTCCGGCATGGCGCATAGAAGTGAGCGTTGCGGCTCCGGTTCCGCCATCGCCACCGCTTATGTGAATGGAATCGGCGCCGGCTTTCACCACACCCACTGCTACCGTGCCAATGCCCTCACCGCTGGTGAGCTTGACATTTACTTTTACCTCGGGTTGCAATTGTCGCAGTTCGTAGATCAGTTCCTTGAGATCTTCAATGCTGTAGATATCGTGCATAGGTGGCGGCGAGATCAAATCAATGCCGGGCAACGCATGGCGGGCTTTTGCAATTTCCACATCCACCTTGGCGCTCATAAGCTGACCGCCTTCTCCGGGTTTGGCACCCTGGGATATCTTGATTTGAATTTCTTTAGCGGCCATTAAATACTCGGCGGTTACACCGAATCGGCCCGAGGCCACCTGTTTAATGGTGGAAGTCACCCCTTCGGTAAAATAGTACGGGTTTTCGCCGCCTTCACCACTGTTGCTGCGTCCATTAATGGTTTTCATGGCCAGTATCAAATCCCGTTGCGACTCGGCACTGATGGCCCCAAAAGACATGCCACCGGTTCCAAAGCGCTTTAAGATAGATTCGGCCGGCTCTACCTTTTCAGTTGAGGCGTTGGGATTGTTATAATCCAGATCAAAGGCATGGCGTAACGATATCGGTTCGTTTTCCTCGCCTGTTTTTAAATACTCCTGGTAAAGTTCGGCATTTGGATCGGGCGAAAAGGTTTCGCTGCGGATCAGTTTATGGATCAGCTTGGAGCGCTGGCTTGTCATGCCGTGTTTTTCACCTTTCAAGCCTTTATTGTGCTCTTTTAAAAGATAAGTGTTGCCCAGGGTTTGCTCAGAATCGAACTGCTCGGCTCGCTCGATGCGTTTTATAACATCGTCGGCCAGGTCTTTAATTTCTATGCCGCCAAACATACTTTCCAATCCCGGGAAAAATTCATTGATCAGTTCGGTGCCAAGGCCAATAGCGGTAAAGAGCTTGGCGCTCTGGTAACTGCGCAGGACCGAAATACCCATTTTAGCCATCACTTTCAGGATGCCGGTTTTAAAAGCTTCGATAATCCGGGTTTCATTTTCATCGGCATTGGCGTGTTCTTTTAATATATCCGGATCGAAGCGGGCAATTTCCAGCGCCAGGTAAGGACATACCGCGGCTGCCCCAAAGCTTATGAGCGCCGAAAGTTGATGGGTATCTTTAATTTCCCCGGAGTGAACCACAATAGACGCCTCAAGGCGGGTGCCGGCATCGTTAAGCGCATTGACAACTGTACGGAGCATCAAAAGGCTGGGAATAGGCGGATGCTTGTAATCTGAGCCTTCATCGCTGAGTATAATAATGCTTGCACCTTTGTTTACCGCGTAAACGACTTCCCGAGCCACATCATTAAGCACATTTCTAAAGCCAACGCTGCCCTGATCGCGATTGAACACCATTTTGTACTCTTTGACATGAAAGAGCGGCTCGGGTTGATGGCTGTTCATAAATGAACGAATGTAAGCCATATTGGCCAGGCTGATAACCGGGCTTGGAAACTCGATGCCAACCGGTGGCGGGATCAGCTCTTTGGGTGCAAAGATATTTGGACGGCGCCCCAGGGTGGTGCGCAGGTTGGTTACTGAACGCTCGCGAATATAGTCGACAGGTGGATTGGTAACCTGGGCAAAGCGTTGGTAAAAATAATCAAAAAATGAGCGCGGTTCATCTGAGAAAACCGCTAACCGTGCCGTATCGCCCATAGAACCAATCGGTTCTTTGCCGGTTTTGATCATCGGCGAAAGCATACGGGTCATATCTTCCTGGGTAATCCCAAACAAGTTCTTTTTGCTCAGCGAACCGGACTGAGAAGGCGTTTCAACTTTTTCGGGCTGAATGAGTCTTGGATCGAATGTAGCGCCTTTGTTTTCGGTAGATTCACTGGGATCGCGGAAATCCACGCGTCCCGACTCCAGATCGACGTTTACACCGGTGCCAGCTAAAAGTGCACCTTTTTCAAGTACCTCTTCTTCTTCAATTTTAAAGGCACCCGCATCGGAGCAGAGATAGAAATAATCTTCGGTCTTTGCCCATCGCGCCGGCCGGAAACCGTTACGATCCAGGCGTGCCCCCACGGTCTGTCCATCGGAGTAGCATACACTGGCCGGGCCATCCCAGGGCTCCATGGCCCGCCGCCAGAACCGGTAGTACGTGTTATCGTGGTCGGCCGGTGGGATCATAATGCCGAGGATATTTTCAATTTTTGGAATACTGCTCAAGTGATGCAGTGCTTCCACCATTTCATTAAGGTTGCCCGAATCACTCACACCATAACGCGTAATCAGGTCGTTGGGTACCAATCCAAGGGATTTCTCACGTGAGGCAGCCCAGGAGCGGTTCCCGGCAATGGTATTGATTTCGCCATTATGCGCAATGATCCTGAACGGCTGGGCTTTATCCCAGCTGGTACGGGTGTTGGTACTAAATCGTCGGTGAAAAACCGCAAACCTTGTTTTGTATAATGGATTTTGAAGATCGAGGTAGAATTTTCCCAGATCTTCAGCCAGGGTCAATGCCTTATAAACAATAGTATTGGTTGAAATGGACGTGATAAAATACTGGCTTTGAATGCCCTCGGCACGTGTATAGCTGCGAACGCTCTGTTTGGCTTTGAAAAGCAGTCGGTTATAGGAGGCATCGGAGCGGCAATGTGCCGGACGCGAGATAAACACCTGCAGAATTACAGGCAGGGTATCGAGGGCTTCCTGGCCTAAAATAGCCGTATCGACCGGAACTTCGCGAATGTGGCGGATGTGAAGATCCATGGTTTCAAAAATGTCGGTAAAAGATCTCAGGATGAACCGCCGAAGTTCAGCATCTCTGGGTAAAAACAGTGTGGCCACGGCCATTTCACCCTTCTGAAATTCGAAAAGTTCGTAAGGGATATCGGTCATCACCCCGGCACCGTCGCTGGATTTTTGATCAGCGGCACACGCTCCGCGGTACTCCATGGTACACAGGGCATGCAAAGCCTGCTCTAAATGGGCATGGTTGCTGACGGCTTTTCTGCTGGCAATAAACCCAACGCCACATGAACTTTGTTCTATTTCTTCTCTATCAAAACCAACCGCCATATAAAATCTAAATTCTAGTTGTAATTGTATGTACCCTTAAACCGTGCTCTCATTTTAAGGCATGTTTAAGATAAAAGACCTTTAATTTACGGTTTTTTTCTCTAAGTTTTAAGCTGAACCTGTTATTTTAGAGTCGGGCGTTTGCTTAAAACCCTAACATAACCTTTTAAAAACGGTGTATTTAGCACTCATATTATGATGTTTTCGGTTGTTCCGTGTTACAATGCTGAGCAGAGTATAAACGCATTGTTGAATCGGCTTTCGGCACACATGCCTAAAGAGCAGGTGATTTGCATCAACGATGGCTCAACCGATACTACCCGCACTGTTTTAGACAAAGAGGACTGCTACAGCCATCATTTTACCCAGAACCAGGGTAAAGGTGCCTGTTTGAAAAAGGGATTTGAACTGGCCCTGGCACGTGATGCCTCCGGGGTGCTGACCATTGACGCCGATTTGCAGCACAGCCCCGAAGAACTCCCGAAATTTCAGGATGCAGCATTATCGTTTGATATTGTTATTGGTTCAAGGCGTGAGCCCAACCAGCCCTTTGGCAAGCCCATGCCGCTCAACCGCCGCTTTTCAAATACCATCACTTCTGTGGTACTGACCCGGTTATGCAACCAGCCGGTTTGGGATTCTCAATGTGGTTACCGGTTGATCTCGGCGCCCTGTATCGAAGAAATTCTACCTCTGTGCCACGAAACCGGGTTCATGTTCGAAACCGAGTTTCTGCTTCATGCTGCTTCGCGAGGTTACAAAATCGGGTTTGTGGGCATTGAAACCATTTACACATCGGCTAAAAGTCATATGCGCTATGCAACCGACACCCTGAATTTTATAAAGCTGATCTTTAGGCACGCCGCTCTTCATTCGGCTGCACAGCCAGAAACCACACCCCGAAAAGTGATTTCACAATAACCATAAAATGTTTCAACAGATATGAGAATTGGTATCGGAATAGATATTCATCAGTTAGTAGAAGGTCGAAAATTGATCATTGGTGGGGTAGAATTGCCTTACCACAAGGGTTTGCTCGGGCACAGCGATGCCGATGTGCTGTTACATGCCATCAGTGATGCCTTGCTTGGTGCAGCGGCCCTGGGCGATATTGGTAAGCACTTTCCAGATACCGATCCGGCCTATAAAGGCATCGATAGCTTGCTCTTGCTTAAACATGTAGGTAAGCTCCTCGAAAAGCATGGGTACAAACCCGTCAATATCGATTCCATGCTCCTGCTGGAAAAACCAAAAGTAGCTCCCTACATTATGGATATGCGCAAAAATATCTCGCGGTGCCTGAGTATGGATATGGACACGGTCTCGGTAAAAGCCACTACAAACGAAAAGTTGGGCTATGTTGGCAAAGGTGATGGCGCAGTGGCCCATGCCGTATGCCTGATTGATAAGATTTGATTTTTCAGTCTCGTTTGATAGGTTGATTTAAACAGTAAAACCATTAAAGTTACTTTAGTCTTAAATTAATTTATATGGAGATACGTTTATGGCAAATATTGTTGTATGTGCAGACGGGACATGGAACCGTCCCGAGGAAGATGTCGAAAAAGACTACCCTACCAATGTTCTAAAAGTTGCCAGAGCCATCAACCCCTATAATAATGAACTGACTCAACATGTTTTTTATGACTGGGGACTTGGCTCGTACCATAGCAGTTTAATAGCCGGTGCAACAGGATCCGGAATCCAAAAAAACATTCTGGACGGGTATCGATATATTGTTCAGAACTATAACGCTAACGATAAGATCTATTTGTTTGGTTTTAGTCGCGGAGCTTATACGGTAAGAGCATTAAGTGGACTGATCAATAATTGTGGTATTCTAAAAAGGGCTGAAGCCGGTCTCATTACTAAAGCCTGGAATATTTATAAAGACCCATCCCCAAAGTTTCACCCGAATGGTAAGGACGCGATTAGGTTCAGAAAAAACTATAGCCATAACGCCAGGGATATCCATTTTATTGGTGTATGGGATACAGTTGGGGCCTTGGGCATCCCGTTCAGCCTTATGGGACTATTTGAGAGTCATGATGAGTTCTACGATGATAAAATGGGCCCAAATATCGCAATAGCCAGACATGCCTTAGCCATTGATGAGAAAAGAGAAGATTTTAAGCCGACCATTTGGACGCCCAGACCTGGGGTTGATTTAAAGCAAGTATGGTTTTCTGGTGTTCATACTGATATTGGCGGTTCATATCCTCTCGATAAGAATTCTAACATCAGGGCCTCGGATACCCCTCTGAAGTGGATGTTGGATGAAGCTGTAAATGCCGGATTGGATATTGAGCCTCATGTATGGACATCACTGACAGATGGTTCGAAAGGAAAACTGCATAAATCCAGAAAACATATCTATAGATTTAAAAAACCGCTCCATAGAGAACTGGTTGTAAAAAACAAACCCACCAGGATTCATCCCAGCGTTAAAACCCGTTACCTCGATGATAGTAATTATCGGCCTAAGGCATTAGAAAAACTAATTGAAACATATGGATGGGATAATCTTGATGTTGGTACATGATCACTATCTGAGGCAAAATTACTGGCTCTGGTGTGATGGTCGTTAAAAACGGACCGGTGCATCTACGGGTTCATTAAATTCAAACACGATCCCTTCCCAGTGTCATTGACTTGTTTGAAAGTAAACTTGTATATTCAACCCTGTTTTTATCCCGTTTATGAAAAACCATGTCTCAACTGCCTCTTGTGAGGGTTGAAAAAGCTTGTATCCTCTATGAGGTCAAACAATCGGTATGCATCCTGTTTCTTCCCAAACACCACTAAATGGTGTTTTAAAGTTACTTTGGTTGCACTCTCGTTGGTTACAATGGCTCAGGCAGCTGATGCCAGGTCATTCTCTCATGATCCCCGAACAAACAACGATATATCATTTGCCCATACTGGAGGGTTCAGCACAGGGGCACTTCTGGCTGAGCACAATGGCTATTTGGCCGTACTTCATCCCAATCTGTTCAAACATCAGTTGCAGCTTAGATGGGAGATTTCGCCATTGCGGCCGAAGTATCTGTCTGACTCATTTCACTTTACATTACCAACTCTGTACTGGTGTGCACTTAACCAGGTCACCAAGCCCGAAAAGCCCGATACCCTGAATCTGTTGCCCAACTGGGGCAACTCACCACAGGAGCCATTACAGCCTATCACGCAATTAGCAATGGACTCTGCCGGGTTAGCTACAATCAAGCAGGCAACCCCATATCAATTGAAACAGGATTCTCTGAATCTCGCTCTTTCCGATACCTCGATATGGAAGGAGCAGCAACCGGTATTGCCGAGGCTTGAGCCAATTTTACCTGCCACAGAGCCCGGGTACTCACCGTTTTTTTTATCGCGCCGGCGCATTGAACGCAGCGTTACGCTTGATTCTTCGGGGTCAACTATCATCATTTCGGAATCTATAGATGGTTTGCCGTTTCGCCCCACCATTCAAATACCCCTGGAAACCTTTCAACGCCTGGCGTTGGAAAATACACTTAAAAAGAACTTTCAGACCCTGATGGATCAGGAAACCATGTTTCAGGAGGGCGATGCATTGGAGGAGGTGATTGGCAAGATCACCAAGCTTCAGATTGTGATTCCCGGTGCCGAGGATTCTTTTTTTTCTACCTTGTTCGGCCCGCCTACCGTCAGCCTGCAGATCACGGGAAATATCGATATCAACGCGTCTTACTCAATTGAAGAGAACCAGAACCCAACCCTGATTGCCACCAACACCAACGTGCGTCAGGATCCCAATTTTGACCAGCAGGTACGTATGAACCTGACAGGTAAGATTGGCGACAAGCTCTCCATCCTGGCCGATTGGGATACCGAGCGGCCGTTTGAGTACGAAAATCAGCTTAAAATCCAGTACGAAGGTTACGAAGATGAGATTATCCAGTCCATAGAGGCCGGTAATGTTTCACTGCCTCTAACCACAAGGCTTATTGGCAGCAGCCAGTCGCTTTTTGGTATTAAAACCCGTATGCAACTGGCCGGGCTGTCTTTAACGGCTATCGCCTCGCAGAAACGGGGTAAAAGCGAAACGCTTACGCTTTCGGGCGGCTCTGAGCAAAGCACCCTGTCCAGGCGCGCTTATGATTATGATTACGAGCGGCATTTTTTCCTGAGTAATTTTTTTGTCACTAACTGGGATCAGGCGTTTAGTCGGAACGAGCCACTCATCACGATTCCAATTGACGCGCAGGGCCGACAGCTCAGCCGAATTGATCTCTGGATCTCCGAGCAAACAACCTCCCAGACCAGCGCCACCCGAAATGCCGTGGCTCTTCTGAACCTTGGTGACAGGCGTTACACCGAGGGGCTCTTGGAAACAGGATTTCCGTTTCCCGACACCTTGTATTATGCCTCAGACCTGGATCCCAACGACCCGAATTTCCCGAACCAAAGCGCCCAGCGATTGCAGGAGTACCGCGATCCCGATTTTAACCTGGAAGGGGACGGCAAGGAAATCGTGGTTGGTAATTTCCGCCAGTTGGTGGAAGGCACCGATTACCTGCTGGATAAACGCCTCGGCTATATCACCATGCTCACTCAGCTCAATGATATCGATGCCCTGGCCGCCTCCGTGGAGTTTGCTACATCGGGTATAGAGCCGGTTAAGATTGGTGATTTTGTACTGGATAATCCCGACACCGACCAACGCCTGATCCTCAAACTCATTAAACCGCCGTATTTAAGCAGCGCCGATAGCGGCTCGTGGCTCTTGATGCTTAAGAACATATACAGTCTTGGGGCTCGGAATATCCAGGAAGAAGGATTTGAACTGAACGTGCTTTACGAGCAGCCCGGCTCAACCCCCCCCGAAACACCGTATCTGCCTACTTCACCCTCGATCACGGATCAGAGCGGGCAATTGCGCACCCTGAACAATATTTTGGGTATCGATCGCTTCGATGTATCCAACAATCCCTTACCCGATAGCCGGTTTGATTTCATAAATGGCCTGACGATAGACCGCGAGCGGGGTTTGCTGATCTTTCCCTATCAACGCCCTTTTTCAGCCCAAATCAAAGATGCCGTGGATGGCGCCGGGGCCAGTATCGGCAGTTTTAACTATTCGGAAATCTATGATAATGAAAAATACGTGGCTGAGCGCTCGGGTGAAAAAAACCGTTATGTGATCAAGGTAAAATTCAAGAGCGAGTTTCAGACCACCTACAACCTGGGTTTTAACATTGTACCGGGGAGTGTCTCGATTACAACCAGTTCCGGAGCCTTAGTAGAAGGCTCAGACTATACCGTTGATTACCAATTGGGCACTGTAAATATTTTGCGACAGGATGTGCTTGGATCCGGGTCGGATATCAGCATTTCTTATGAACGCAACGAGCTTCTGACCATTGCTTCAAAAACCATTCTGGGAGCGCGTGCCGAATACGATATCAATCCTGATTTTAAAATTGGCAGCACTGTTTTGCAGTATAGCGAAGAGCCCCTTGCCGATAAAATCCGCGTGGGCGATGAACCCGTTTCAAACAGTATCTATGGCTTCGATATGCGCTACAAAACCAAGATGCGCTGGCTTTCAAAATTGGTGGATGCCATGCCGCTTATCAGCACTAAAACACCCTCGGAGTTCAGTATTGATGCCGAGTATGCCAAAGTGTTGCCCAGCCATGCCTCGGAGTTGGATACCGACCTGGATCCGAACGGCGTGAGCTACATAGATGATTTTGAAGGCACCAAACAGGTGATCTCGCTGGGCAGGGAGTTCAACAACTGGACGTTGGCCTCACCGCCACTTCTGGATGAGGGTGCCCCGGCTTCGGATCGGGCCACGCAGCGAGCGTTGCTTTCGTGGTATACCTACGAACAGAACGATGAGCGAAACCCAAGCCTGGCCGAGGTGTTCCCCAAACGCCAGGGCGCGCGTGATGAGCAGACCCTGACCCCGCTCGTATTGGATTATTTCCCAAAACGCCGGGGCCCGTATAACTTTTCACTGGACTTAAAATCTTCGCTTTATCAGAATCCCGATAGCGCATGGGGTGGCATGATGCGCCTGTTGCCGCAGTACGCCCGCAAATTGGAGCAATCCAACGTGGAATTTATTGAGTTTTGGCTGAAAGTGACTCCAGAAAACGCTGCAGCTATGGACAGCGGGTATTTATACATCGATCTGGGTAGCATCAGCGAGGATGTCCTGCCCAATGGTGAGCTGAATACCGAAGACGGTATGCCCACGAGTGCCCCGGATCTGGCCAACGAATCTACACTCTATGGCCGGGACGAGTATGGGCGATATTTGAAAAGTTCGGTTACAGCGCTGAAAGTCAACCGGATTTTAAACCGAAATCCGGGCGATGCCACGCTTACGGAAGATATCGGATTAGATGGCTTAAACGATCAGGACGAAGATCTGGAATTTATCGTCTTCAGATCATCGGTCGAGCAGCTTACATCCGATCCCGAACTTTCTTCGGATCCGGAGATCAGTGCCGATCTGGCAGGTATTTTAAATGATCTCAGCGGTGATAATTACCTCTCACCCGAAAGCAACAGCTCGCTGTACGATAAGAACAACGGTCCGCAGGGCAACTCTGAGCCCGGAACACGTGTAACCACCAACCTGCCCGATACAGAGGACTTGAACCAAAACAACACAGCGGATCGAAGCAATAATTTTTACCGATATAAAATCCCCATTGATGCCGCGCGGCTCAGTGATCCTGATGGCCCCAGCGGGTCTTTTGTGGTGGGTGGTGGTGTCAATACCCCATCGGTTCAGCGAAACGGGGGATTTGTCCTGTTCAGGGTACCGTTAAAAGAATTCACCCAATCGTTTGGTTTGCCACCGGGTTTTAACAATATCACATATGCCAGAATTTGGATCAGCGGTTTTGAAACCCGGCATAATTTCCAGTTTGCCTCTCTGGATTTCATCGGATCGCAGTGGTACAAGTTTCCCAGTGCCGATCCCGATACGCTGGTATCGATTTCAGCCATTAACCTCGAAGAAAACAGCTCGCAATATGCCCTGCCACCGGGCATTGAGCGTGCCCGCGACCAGATCCGCGCCGATGAGAATATCCTGGCCAACGAGCAATCGCTGGTCTTGAATGGCAGGGATTTAACCACCTTTGAGCCACGCGCCGCTTCACGTGATTTTTCCTTTGGCAGCGCCTCGTTGAACCTGAATACTTACCAGCGGTTGAAAATGTTCATCCATGCCGAGTATGAGTCCAGTGATACCCTGATGGCGTTTTTGCGTTTTGGCGCCTCCGAAACCGACAACTACTACGAGTACCGTATTCCGGTTGTGGCTTCTCCACGCGATTACGAAGTACCTTCCAATACAAATTCCTCAGAGTATGAACAGGCGCGCAGAATTCTCTGGCCGGAAGAAAATGTGATGGATATTGATCTTAAAGCCCTCTCGGCATATAAACTCAGCACACCGGATACCAACGGCTTTATCATCCGAACCATCGATGCCAAAAACCAGGTGGTTATTAAAGGTAATCCCTCGCTGGGCAACATCCGCTATTTTGTGCTGGGTATGATCAATCCCAATCTCAACACCATAGATTCTGCCGAGGTGTGGTTCAACGAATTGCGGGTATCGGGATTTGATGAAGAGCCGGGTTGGGCAGCCCGCGCTAATGCCACCCTGAAACTGGCCGATTTTATTACACTCAGCGCAGCCGTTGAGCGCCAGACCGCCGATTTCCATCCTGTGGATGTTCGGCTTAATCCGCTTGCCAGCCAAAACAATACGCAGAACTGGTCGGTAGCCTCCACGGTAAACATGCACAAATTCCTTCCGGCCGAGCATGGCTGGAAAATTCCCATCACGGTGGAGCATACCGAAAACAGCTCCATTCCGAAATACAGCCCAAGGCAAACTGATATTGAACTGGATAAACAGATCGAGCGGGAAGTGGCCGATACGCTGGCCAGTGGCGCCACTCAGGCCGAAGCCGATAGTTACGAGCGGATGCTTCGCATGGAAGCCCAAACCCTCTCGGTGAGCAATCGGGTTAGCATACCCACCATCAATAAAGAAAAGCCGTCGGATTTCTGGCTCAGCCGTTACACCCTGGACCGCACCGCGCTGAATTTCAACTATAACAAAACCCGTTCGCGCTCGCCGGCCGAGACCTTTAACGAGTCCTGGAGCTGGCAGTCGGGTATTAATTACAACCTCACCCTGCCGGGCAATTCGTTTTATTTCGAGCCACTGGGCTTTTTGGGGGCTGTACCACTGCTGGAAATCTATAAAGATCTGAAGCTTTACTATTTGCCGCAATCCTACGCGCTGAATTTCAGCCTGAACCGGCAACGCGCCCAATCGCAACCACGAAACCAGGAGCCACTGCCATTCAGCAGCACATTTTCAACGAACCGCGGTGTGAATTTTAATTACAAGCTTACCGAAACCTTCGATGTTAAATATTCCTCGCAGCTTCTGTCCAGTCTGAACAATTACGTGGTCTCTGAACCCGACAGCGGCATCAAAATTGAGCGCACCAACTCTTCGGTGTTTAACCGGGTAGTGAAAGATATTTACAGGTTTGATCTGGGCAACGACCGGCAGTTTAACCAAACCATCGCCTTTGGCTGGCGACCAAAAATGCTCAAGGCACTGGACTGGATGAACTGGACATTCAGTTACAGCTCTCAGTACATCTGGACCAATCCCAATCCCGACCGCATTAACGAGCAGGGAAATAGCGCCCAGAACAACTCAAACTTGCGTATCCAGAGCAGTTTTAATGTGAAAGAGTTTTTCAGGAAAATCGGCCTGGAGCCTGAGTCTTCGCCGAGATACATGTCTGATAACACCATAAAAGGTAAATCTGCCTCCGACACATCCGGCAGCTCGCCCGATATAGTTGCAATTGCGCTTGGCGGTATGGAGGTATTTGCCGGTTCGCTCACAAAATTTGATCAGTTTTCATTTGGTTTCAACCAGAGTAACACGCTTAGAAATGCCGGCCTTGCCGGTGGCCCGGGATGGTTCAATTTTATTCCTGTAGGTGGTAGAGATAGCCTGCGCTCTCCTTCACTGGGGTACCAACTTGGATTAAGCTCCGATATCGGCTCGCGCGTGCTGGCCCCATTGCAGTTTACCGACCAGTTTAACCAGTCCAACTCAGTATCGATGAGCACCAACTGGACACCGCTCACCAACCTGAAAATTAACTTCTCCTGGCAAACCAGTTGGAGCTTTGGCAAACAAAGCGTTATCGACAGCACCGGCCAGGTGTCCCAGATCACCCGAAACGGGTCGCTTACCCGAAGCACCATTGCGCTTTCGCGTGCAGTGGATGATTTCCGAAATAACCTTGTGATTAACGATACCCTCTCGACCAGTAACCGGCTGGAAGTGGCACGAATTTTTGAAGAGAGTTTCGAACCCAGCGGCGTGGGCCGATTTATCGGGCGCACATTGGGTTTGGGTGATGTGGCCACAGAACTTATTCCCCTGCCAAACTGGCGCATCAGCCTGACCGGCCTGGAAAAACTCCCGGGCTTTAAGGCCGTGGCCAAATCCGTAAGCCTGGAGCATGCCTACACCGGTACTTATACTTCGTCTTACACCCATCCGCCAAGCGACAGTGTGCGCCAAATCCAGGCCTCGGCTATTACCGAGCAGCTCTCGCCGCTGGTAGGGTTGAACATTAACTGGAAAATTGGGATCACTTCGTCGTTTAATTTCAACAAGAGCCGCGATATCAGTTTAAACCCGGGCAATAATACCATCTCACAAACCACCAGCAACCAGTTCAGCGCCACGGTCAATTACCAGACCCGAGGGTTCAGTCTGCCGCTGATCGGGGGCCGGTTAAGCAACAGCCTGAATTTTGCCTTTACCTTTGCTATTGCCGATGAAGAGCAACAAACCTTTGTGTTCGATAGCTCCCAGGAACTCCCGGCCAGCGGCCTGACTCGCATCAGCATGGAACCACGGGTGAGTTACGATCTGAGCAACCGCGTAAATGCCAGCTTCTTCTGGCGCTACAACCAAACCAAGCCGAAAGACTCAGGCAGCAACATCTACGAAACCACCAAGCAGGAGATCGGTTTTAACTTCCGGGTGTCGATCGGGGGGTAAGGCAAGTTAGCGTTGATTAAAAGTTTAGAGATCGCAGGGTATGATACCATAACGTGGAAACGAAGGTGGTTTTCTCATAAAATTTTTGGGGATCAGATGGAACAGCAATGACAAAAGAACGTCTCTATACCAACAAAACTGTGGGAATTACCTTCCAATTTATAATGTTGAATAATCAATTTGATGTATTTGAAAATTTTTCAAATGAGGCTAAAATAAATCAACGTATTTTACTGAGCTAAATGTTGATAATTCAGACATCAGGTATAATTTGAAATAATGCAAACAGATAAAGCCAACAGCAGCATTCATGAACCCGGGCATGATCTTCATTCGAAACATGAAGATCCCACTATTAGATATCTACATCGTATTATTCGGGTTGCAGTAAAAATTCTGGCAGTTCTGATGGTGATGGTGATAGTATGGGGTATTGGTGATGTGATCTATGTGTTGTATCTGAGGCTCACTCAACCGCCGATTATGCTGCTTCAAATAAATGATATTCTGGCTACTTTCGGGGCTTTTTTAGCTGTATTAATTGCAATAGAAATTTTTGTAAATATCAGTATGTATCTTAGCACCAATGTTATACCAGTTAGACTTGTTATAGCAACAGCACTGATGGCGATTGCGCGAAAAGTCATCATTTTTGATTTTGAAGTAGTAACACCACCTTTCCTCTACGTACTGCAGCAGTAGTAATGGCATTGGGAGTAACTTATTGGTTAATAACAAAACGCGACTAGCCATGCAATTGATTTGTGTGAAAAGTCTCAATGCCTGTATGTTTTTCCTAAAACAACTATGCTCTCTTAGGGATAGTAGGCTTCACATAGATGTATCCCTGTTCTGGGAATAGACTCTTTAGTACTCTCCGAAGACTGCACCGTACCCATGCCCGAGCATACGCTCGATCTAAGCACTGACCACAATTTTTCTGAGGAGCATTGGCATGAAGCAACTCGTTTTGTAGCAGAGCGCCGGGCTAAAGGCTTTTATTTCGAGATCATTCTTTCAGATATCCCCTGATTTCACACACCATTTTGTTTTGCAGGTAAAATCATTTTTTTACAAACCGAGGTAACAACTTTCGCATTTGGGAGATATTTTAAGAATGCGATTAATTAAGTAACCTTATATTTGTTGTTCGGAACATTAAAAACCACAAAGGAGACCGACATGAAAACATTGAAATCACGGTTGTTCATTACTGCGCTACTTGTTTTTGCCGCACCTGCCATTAACGCTCAAGAATCGCCTAAAGATGGTGTGTTCATCCATATCAGTCATGGGACAGATAACCCGCACCGGTTGCTGATGGCGCTTAACATGGCTTCTATCATGTCTGCAGATCATGATGTTCTGGTGTATTTTGATATCAGTGCTGTGGATGCAGTGCTGAAAAATTCCCCTGACATTAGTTTTGCCCATTTTCCTACTTCCAGGGCTCAACTAAGTAAGCTTCAAGAAAATGGCGTTCGCCTGATAGCCTGCCCGGGCTGTTTGAAAGCAGCGGGAAAAACGCCAAAAGATCTTGCCAATGGAATTGAGGTTGCCGATAAAAAGGCCTTCTTCTCATTTACAAAGGGCAGAATACTATCACTGGACTATTAAAGCATGATTTGGTATGTCGGCTTCGGGCCGGGCAGACCATAATTGATCGGACAAACATTAATTAAGAATAAGATGGTTACGACCAAATGGCATCTCTTGAGATATCTGGCTGTTATTTTTGGCATGGCGCTTGCCGGGTGTTCAACATTAAACTCCTCAAACACCCCTTTTGCTAAAGATATGTTCAGGACTGATGACTACACTTTAGCCGTGAATAAACACCTGGTGCGGGATTACGCACCCCTTGATAGCGCAGGACATATTTGCGTGGTGATTGAAATTCCAACCGGGACGGTTGATAAGTGGGAGGTGAATAAAAGCACCGGACGGTTGGAGTGGCAGAAAAAAAACGGCACTTTACGCCGGGTTGCTTATCTCGGGTATCCGGGAAATTATGGTATGATCCCAAAGACGTTATTGCCGAAAGCATTAGGAGGCGACGGCGATCCGATTGACGTGGTTGTGTTGGGGCCGGCACTGCCACGTGGAAGTATTGTACATGCGCGTGCCATAGGTATCCTGAAGCTGCGGGATGGCGGGGAGCAGGATGATAAAATCATGGCTGTTCTGCCAGGTTCGCAGCTGGGCAACATAAAGTCTGTGGAGCAGCTCAAAGAGCAATATATCGGAAGTGATAAGATTATTGAGATCTGGTTTTCGAACTATAAGGGCCCCGGGAAGATGGTTTCCGGAGGATTTGCCGGTCGGGATGAAGCCGAAAAAGTTATCAAGGTTGCAGTTGAAGCATACCAGAAAGAAAAAGCTGAGGTGGGAAAGATCTCAAATGATTAAAGCAGCTTAACAGAAGCTTTCAGGAAATTGGACTCAATCAAGATAAAGCCAGTATTACCCGAAGTGGAAAAATCAGCCATATTCAGCATTTAAACCTTACCTTAATTCGATTATTATCTTAATAAATTAGACTATCAAGTAAATATTAGGCTTTATGATTGATGAAATACTGCTTATTATAGAGTCTTTGGAATATGTGTAGATATTTAGACAAAAATTTTAATGTAGTTATATATGATCATAATGGAGATCAATTAGATCAATTGCAAATGAATAATTTCATGGTTTAAAGTCGTTTATTAAAATCGATGTTGAAAAGTATATATAGACAAACATGCATAAATAGGGTGTTTTTATTGTTTGATGAAAAATAATCCATTCGATCCTGATTACTATACTGAGAAAGACCTTCAAAACTTAGGGTTCAAAGCTCTTGGTAAAAATATCAAAATAGCAAGAAACAATACCATTGTTGGTATTCAGAATATTGAAATTGGTGATAATGTACGTATAGATGGTTACTGCGCAATTATTGCAGCTGGTAACGGATGGTTGAAAATTGGCTCTTATGTCCATATTGGTGGATGGAGTTATCTCTCAGCAGGTAATGGTATAGAGCTTGAAGATTTTAGCAGTATATCACAAGGTGTTAGGGTATATAGTAGAACAGACGATTATAGTGGTGATAGCCTTACTAATCCAACTATTCCAGAAGAATTCACAGGGGTAACTTCAGGTAAAGTGATTGTTGGAAAACATGTCATAATTGGGTCTGGGACGTTTATTTTGCCGAAGGTACATATACATGAAGGCACTTCTGTAGGAGCACTTTCTCTGGTTACTAAGGATCTTGATCCATGGGGTGTATACTTCGGGTGTCCTGTTAGAAGACTAAAAGAGCGTTCAAAAAGGCTTCTTGAACTAGAAAATAAACTAATGAGAAAGCAGCCTTAAAAAATACTCGTGATCTCTATTAACTAACTCACCACAATATGGATTTATTTTTTTAATTGAGTTTAATATACAATAAAAATAATTTCAGTAGTTCTTCGTTCATTTCACATTCCCCATGGTTTATTAGACAAACAAGTTGCCAATAGTTTGTGATTCATCGAATTTGGCTTTACTTTTACAAGCAATAGTTATAAACATAGTTAATCCCTAATAAATAAAGATCCCCGTATCCCATGCTATCCCAACTGTATTCAGCAGCAGTTCAGGGTGTTGATGCGCTCTTGATTGAAATAGAAACCAACTTGGATAACGGCTTACCCTCGTTTACAGTGGTTGGTCTGCCTGATAATGCGATTAAAGAAAGCCGTGAGCGGGTAACAACCGCAATTAAAAACTCCGGGTTTAGTTTGCCGATTCGAAAGATTACCGTAAACCTGGCCCCGGCAGATGTTCGCAAAGAAGGCACAGCGTTTGATTTTCCAATAGCCATTGGGCTTTTAGCAACAATTGGTGTGGTTGATCCGGCAAATTTAAAAGACACATTGATTTTAGGAGAACTGGCACTCGACGGAACATTGCGCCCGATTTCAGGTGCTCTGCCCATAGCTGCAATGGCTGCCAGGCGGGGATTCAGACAAGTGATTCTTCCAAAACACAATGCTCTCGAAGCCTCGGTTGCTTCTGAAGCAACAGAAAAAAAGCTGGCCGTATACGGAGTCGAAAGTCTGAGTGAAGCAGTTGGTTTTGTTCAGGGTTTGCAGGAGGTGCCACAATCCAAAGCCAACCTTGAAAACATTTTTAATACCTCACAGCAAAGCATCATTGATTTTGCCGATATCAAAGGGCAGCAAACCACTAAACGCTGCCTTGAAATTGCAGCAGCCGGTGGACACAATGTAATCATGATCGGGCCGCCTGGCAGTGGAAAAACCATGCTTGCCAAAGCCTTGCCGGGTATTTTGCCACCCCTGCTTTTTCAGGAAGCCCTGGAAACAACAAAAATTTACTCAGTTGCCGGGATGCTTAACGGCAATACCCTCATCAATCAACGTCCTTTTCGAAGCCCGCATCACTCATCGAGCAGCGTGGCTTTAATTGGTGGTAGTGCCATTGCCAAACCCGGGGAGATAAGTCTGGCACATAACGGGGTGCTATTTTTAGATGAACTGCCCGAGTTTTCAAGGGCCACGTTGGAAGTTTTGCGTCAACCTCTTGAAGATGAGGAGGTAACTGTTTCACGTGCAGCCATTTCGACTAAATACCCCGCAAATTTTATGCTGGTTGCCGCCATGAATCCAAGCCCTGCCGGTGCTTTGAAAGATGAAAGTGGTAATTACACGGCTTCACCTCAGCAAATTCAGCGCTACTTATCCAAAATATCAGGTCCTTTGCTCGATCGGATTGATATTCATGTGGATGTGCCTAAGGTGGAGCATAAAGAACTGTTTTCCAAATCCAGGGCCGAAAGCTCGGAACGCATTCGTGATCGCGTATCCGAAGTTCGCGAGATCCAACACAGGCGCTTTGAAAAACATCATGCTAAGGGAATATTTTGTAATGCCCAGATGACCACACCCCTGCTTAAAGAATACTGCAGCCTTGATCATACCAGCGAAACCAGGTTAATGGAGAGTATGAAGCGTTTAAATCTCTCGGCCAGAGCCTATTCAAGGATCCTGAAAGTCAGTCGCACGATTGCCGATATGGACTTTTCACATAAAATATTGTTTAAACATTTGGTGGAAGCCATTCAATACAGAAGCCTGGATCGTGATTTTTGGTCACTTTAAGCCGATACACCTGCTCATTTCGCCCAAATCATTTAAAAAATTTGGGTTCTCACATTTTTTTTCTAAGCATCCCTCTAAATATTCAAAAGATTTCTCGAAGTGCCTTATATTCGAAGTTTCTGATAAACCCAAAGAAAAGGTATTTTAGCAAGAAGTCTTGGGCTCAAATACCCCAACAGTTTAAACTTTCAGAACAATTTTGCCAGTGCATTTACCTGTAAAGCTTTTTAAAGCCCTTTTATTATTAATTGCCATATCTTTCAGTTGCCTTCTGCCCGAAAGCTATGCTGAACCATATATTTTTTTTAAGGATAATACTTACCAGCCTACACAGCCTGCCTTGTTTCCTAAAAGCCAGACCCGGGAGGTGATTCCGCTTTCAGGACCCTGGCAGGTTCAATTGCCCGATGGCTCCCAAGCCGAACTTAATGTCCCTTCTTCCTACAGTTATAACGATAAGACCGTTTTTATCAAGGAGGTGTTCTTACCTGACTCCCTGGAGAACAAACGCTTTAAACTTGTTTGTGATGGGTTGAACAACCAGTGCCGGATCATGATCAATGATCAGTTTGTGCATTTCCAGGCGGTTGGCGGTTCACGGTTCGAAACCCGGATTTCACCGGAATATTTAAGGTTTGGTCAAAAAAATAAGATCAGCTTTGAAGTTGATAACCGTCTGCACCTGTTTCGTACCATACCAACCAAGCCGGTAGCTTACTCCAAGCAGAATTTTGGAGGCATTTTCCGTGGGGTTTACCTGGTTTCGGAACCGGAAATTAAATTTGATGATCTGGACATACATTACACGCTTAAGCACGACACCCTTAAATTGGATTTAGGCATTAAGCTCAGCACATTTCTCTCACCTAATTCGATTTTTTTGAACGACACCACTACACATAAAGAAGTGGTTTGTAGTTTTCAACTTCAATTGGATACTCTTATTGTCAAAGAAACCCCTGAACTGTTTTCGTTTATTCCTCAGCGTGAGCAGTTGATTCTCAAAGACTCTTCCTTAAACATCAACGACATCATTTCATGGGGGCCTCGTTTTCCGGCGCGCTACACCTTAACCTTGTCTTTAAAGCAAAAGCACGATGGTAAGCTCCTCGATGAGTTTCAGGTTAGAACGGGTTTCAGAAAACTCAGCCTACAGAAAAATGTATTGAACATTAACGGCATTCCGGCGCCCTTAAAGGGGGTTACTGTTATTGAAGAGCGCCAGTTGGCAGGTAATGTTCTCTCTAAAACCTCCATTCAAAACGATATTAAGCTGATCAAAGGCTTAGGGGCTAATGCTATTCGATTTAAAGAACCACCTAATCCATACTGGATTGAAGTATGCGACAGCCTGGGTTTGTTATGTTTTATTGATTTTCCGAATGTAAATGTACCTGCCGAAATACTTTCCGAAAAGACTTATGTTGAAAACTCCGACTTATTATTGCGGCAGGTCATACAATTAACAAAATACTCACCATCAGTTATCGCCCTTGGCCTTGGAACCGGGTTTGACTTACAAAGCTCTCAAACAGAGGACTACCTTAAATCGCTCTCAGACCTGATTACAGATCACACAACGCATTTAGTGTTCTTTTCGCCTAAACGCATGGTGGAAAGCAAGGCATATGCTTTTGCCGACTTTGTTGGACTGTCTTTTTTGGATCTTTCTCTAAGTCAGTCAAAAGAGTTAATATCTCGGGCCCAACAAATGGTACCAAAAGATATCCCGTTCCTGGTCACTCAATATGGAAGCGCCCCTGAGCCCAATAATCATAACGGATACAGCGACCCTTCTTCACTTGAATTCCAAAGCAAGGTGATTTTAGACCATTTTAACCTGTTTAAGGAGTCCCAAAAAGATGGTGCCAGAATGTTGGGTTCGTTTGTATTTGCTTTATCGGATTATCATTTCCATATCCCGCCCATTAAGGCGGCCACATATTCAGATAACTATCTTGGTACTTATGGGCTTACTACCCTGCAGCGGGAGCGGAAAATGAGCTACGACATGGTCAAATCGCTCTATGCCGAGGAACGGGTTTATAATCCGCCAATTGGAAAAGCACCTCAGGATTTCTCACCGACTCTTATTCTCATTGCCACATTGCTTACAGCAGGTCTGGTATTTTTACTTAATGAAAATCGACGTATTCGCGAAAATATTGTTCGGGCCCTTATCCGGCCATTTCATTTGTTTATGGATATTCGGGATCAACGTGTCACATACCCGCAGGATCCCTTGATTTTGATTGGTTTAGTTTCGCTTTTATGGGGTTCTATTCTGGCAGCCTTGTTATACAGCACCCAATCATCGTACTTCCTGGAGTTTTGGCTTTCGCATATCATACGCTTTAATGGGCTCAAGGAACTGATGAATTACCTGGTTTTAAATCCCGAGATATCAACGTTTGTGTTTGGCGGCCTGTTTTTTGTATTGTCGTTTTTAATGTGTGCGTTGCTAAGTCTGTACTTGTTTATAATTGGTAAAGCCAAGGTCACGTTTTTGCAATTGATGAACCTTTGGAGTTGGGTAAGTGTGCATTGGTTCTTTTTGATCTTTATTGCGGCGTTTATTGATCGAATTTCCAGCACGTATTTTACCACCTTAGTCTTGTACATGTGTTTGGCATTTCTTGTCTTTGGATTTTACCGTTTGTTTCATGGCCTTTCGATTGTGGCAAATTTACCTCAACCCAAGGTACAGCTGACCGGGTTTTTAGCGATCATTCTTTTTATTTCAGGCATCTTCTTCATCTTTGATCACTATTACCAGACAACAGCCTATATTAACTATTTGAATCAAACCATGATCAACTAAGCGGGATTTATGTCTGAATCCTAAGGATTGTTTCGATCTTTTACTTAAGGATATGTATTTATCTAAGTTAGAACTATTTGGTTTTAAAAGCTTTGCTCAACGCGTTCAGGTCAAGTTCGATAGCGGACTAACAGCTATTGTGGGGCCGAACGGTTGCGGTAAAACCAATATAGTGGATGCTATTCGGTGGGTACTGGGAGAACAAAAAACCTCGGTGCTGCGCTCGGATAAAATGGAAAATGTGATCTTTAGTGGTACTAAAAACCGCCGAGCCCTTGGACTTGCCGAAATCACGCTTACCATAGAAAACACAAAGAATATTCTCCCTACCGCTTATACCGAAGTGAGTCTCACACGCCGGTTATACCGGAGTGGCGATAGTGAATACTTCCTTAATAAAGTGCCATGCAGGTTAAAAGATATCCACGACCTGTTTGTTGATACCGGCATGGGTAGCGATGCCTATTCGGTGATTGAGCTGAAAATGATCGAACAGATCCTGAGCGATAATACCGAAGATCGACGAAAAATGTTCGAGGAGGCAGCCGGGATCACCAAGTATAAAATTAGACGACGCCAAACCCTGCGAACCCTCGAGAGCACTCATCAGGATCTGGACAGGGTTAAGGATATTGTGGCAGAAGTTCAGAAGAAAGTCAATTCCCTTGAGCGCCAGGCCAAAAAGGCTACCCAGGCCAAAACCATTAAAGATGAGCTTTACGATCTCGAGATTGCCCATTCGCTTACTCAGCTTAAAGACTTTAAGGAGAAGCGAAAGCCATTAACAGAAGCCTTGCCCGGGCATGAGCAAGCCAAGCAAGCCCAGCAAACCGAAATTACAGCCTTACGCACCAGGCACGAAGAACTTCAGCTCCAGATGATCAATCTGGAAAAACAGCTCAGTACTAAGCAAAAAGAATTTAATGCCACATCCGAAACGATAACCAATTCCGAGAAACTTACACTTTCCAACCAGGAACGCATAAAATCGCTTGATAAGGCCAAGGTTAAAGCTCACGAAGGATTAAAAAATATTGAACTTAAAAAAAATGAGCTCGGCCAATTATCACAACAACTTTATCAGGAACTGGCCGGTGCCGAAGAGCAGAGTCTGGTCCAGAAGCGGCAATATGAAACCGAAAAAAAATCTACCCAAAACTCCGAGGATGCACTGAGCCATACCCGACGTGAGATTGATGATAAAAACAATGATATCCAGAATCTGAACCATTCACTTTCTGAGTTCAGGTTGTCTGTTCAGAACCTGAAAGCGAAAATTGAAAGTATAGATCAAAACATTCAGCGTTCAGAAGACCAGATGATGGGTCGCAAAAACAGAATTGAACGTGCAGGAGAATCTTCGGCCGATTTAAACCGCCAAATTGAACGATTAAAAGAGGCTTTGGTTGAGCAGGAAACGCATCTTGAAACCATTTTAGCCGAACAATCGGGCTTGCAACAGGATATCGAGTCACAAAAAGAGGCCCTTCTGAGCAAACGCAGCGCGCTGAATAAAACCGAGAACAGAGTTGCCTTTTTAGCTTCTTTACTGGAAAACTATGAGGATTTGCCTGAGGGTATAGCCCACCTGGAAAAATCTGCGGGTGAGTCTTTTGGGTTGGGTATCTTATCCGATTTATTTTCAACAACCGGTGACGAATATAAAAAAGCCATTAGTGCGGCATTGGGTGAGAACCTTGCCTACTATGTAACCCGGTCTAAAAAAGATGCCCTGAAAGCAATTAAAGAACTCCGCAGAGAGATCAAGGGAAAGGTTACTTTTATACTTCTGGATCATTTTTCACAGAATGTGTCGTTGTTCTCTCAGCAACCCCACGTACTGCCCGATGCCAAATGGGCTATGGATACCATCAAAACCAGCGATGAAATTAAGCCATTGCTGCAAACCCTTTTGGACCGAACCTATATTGTAGACACCCTGGAAGAGGCCGAATCACTTTCCCAGCAATATCCCGATCTGGTGTTTGCATGTAAAACCGGCGAGAAACTCAGTTACAACGGCTTTTTAAGAGGCGGCAGTCCTCAGGAGAATGAAGGGGAGCGGATCGGGCGTAAAGAGGAGCATGAACATCTAAAGACTGTTTTTACCTCTCTGCAGACAAGTATAGCTGCTCAGGAAGAGACCCTGGAGAGTAAAGAGAACGCATTAAAATCCATTGATGTAAAGGCGCATGAGCAAAAAATAAAAGAGTTGCAATCCGAGCTCACGGCTCTGGAAAAACGCCAGGCGAATCTGAATTTTGAAATTGAAACGTATGAGAATGAAATTGATCAGGCCAACACGTTGCTGGTTTCGGAATCGGAACAAAAGACAGCCTACCGGCAACAACTTGACGAGCTTGAGCCTAAGCATAAGCAAGCCGAGCTTGAACTGGCCTCCCGGCAGGAAGAGCTTCAAATCCTGAAGGCATCCATATCGGGACGGGAAGCTGAACATAAAGCCCGCGTAGAGGCTTTACAGGAAGCCGGTTTGCTGGTTAAGGATGCCGAGCACCGGATCGATACCATAAAAGCCAGCATCAAGCGCACCGAGGGTGATATCAGGTCGGCCCAGCGCGAAGAAGAGCGGCTTGGGGAGGAGATCACCCTGGCCGAAGAGGAGCAGTTCAGGATAACTTCGGAACTGGAGACCATAAACGAGAATCTCAAGCTACTGTACAACGATAAAAACAGCCTTCAAACCGCAATCGCTGAACTTGAATTTCAGAACAATGCCCTAAAAGGTGATTTTAACAGCATTGAAAAAAATCTGCGCGAACTGCAGACCAAACGCGACACCGAATCTGAAATCATCCACCAGTACAAGCAGGATATTTCCAGGCTTGATTATCACATAGACACCATCAAAACGGTTATTTTTCAGGAGTATGATCTTGATCTGGAGTCGCAAGATCTTAAGCTAAATCCGGAGATCAATCTTGAAAATGCTGATGAACGCATCACCCAGTTAAAAAATCGCTTAAAATCACTTGGAGCTGTCAATGAGTTAGCCCTTGAGGAGTTTGAGCAGGAAAAAGAGCGCCTGGATTTTTTAATTAACCAGCGCCAGGATCTGCAGGATTCTGAAAAGCAATTGCTGGATACGATAAACGAGATCAATAAAACCGCCCACGAAAAGTTCATCACTACCTTTACCGAAATACGACAGAATTTTATTGAAATCTTTCGGGATCTGTTTCATGAAGGCGACCAGGCCGATTTAATTTTGGATCCCAACGAAGATCCCCTGGAGGCCAATATAGATATTGTGGCTAAACCCAAAGGAAAGCGCCCGCAATCTATTTCCCTTTTGAGCGGAGGTGAAAAAACCTTAACGGCTATTTCGCTGTTGTTTGCCATATACCTGGTAAAACCCAGTCCGTTTTGTATTCTGGATGAAGTAGATGCACCGCTGGATGATGCCAATATCGACCGGTTTATTAATCTCCTTAAAAAATTCGCCGAAAACACGCAGTTTATTATTGTAACCCATAATAAACGCACTATGGAATCTTCGAGGGTTCTTTATGGTGTAACCATGGAAGAAGAAGGTATTTCCAAACTGGTTGCTGTAAAACTTGGCAATATGATTTCTGACGCACAAACTGAAAACACATGAGAAAATTAGTATTGTTCGATATCGACGGGACATTGGTGCGTATAGAAGGGATCAGCAGGAATGCTTTGATCGATGCCTTACGCCAAACTTACGGTACAGAAGGTAATGCAGCCTCTCATAGCTTTGCCGGCAAAATGGATGGCGTGATCATCTATGAAATCCTTCATGAATACGGATTCAAACAGGATGATATCCGGCATAAATTCGAGGAAGTTAAAGAAACCTATATCAGTATATTCAGGGAGCGAGCACAAAAAGAGCATGTAACGGTTTTAAACGGTGTAAGAGAGCTGGTTTCACACTTGCATAAAGAGCCGGATGTCTTTTTAGGTTTGCTGACCGGTAATTTTGAAGCTTCTGGTCGACACAAGCTGGCCTTATCTGACCTGAACCATTTTTTCGATTTTGGAGCTTTTGCCGAAGATGGCCAGGTTAGAAACGATCTGCCCGAAGTTGCTGTAGCGCGTGCCCATACACTCACCCAAATTCATTTCAGAGATAAGGATGTGGTGATCATCGGTGATACAGAGCATGATGTTCGGTGTGCCAAAATTCTCAATTCAAGATCAATTGCCGTTGCCACTGGCCATTATTCATTTGAGCAACTGAGTTTAGAACAACCCGACCATACTTTAAACGATCTTAGCCAAACTTCAGAAGTAATTGAGCTTATATTAGCTTAAACGGATATTGGAACAGACACAAGAAAAAATTGATTCTATGGAATTGTTATCATCTATGATACCCGATGGCCACGAGCAACTTGTATTTTGCTCAGACCGAACTACCGGGTTGAAAGCCATTATTGCCATTCACGATACCACACTGGGACCTGCCCTGGGCGGCACCCGCCTCTGGGCTTACCAAACTGAGTCCGATGCAGTGGAAGATGCCTTGCGGCTTTCGCGCAGCATGACCTACAAAGCCTCTGCTGCAGGTTTAAATCTTGGTGGTGGAAAAGCCGTGATTATGGCCGATCCCAAAACCCGCTACACCAAAAATCTATTTCATGCCTACGGTTCCTATATTGATCGCCTTGGAGGTACGTACATTACAGCTGAAGATGTAGGCACTACCGAGCAGGCCATGGAGTGGATCAAAGAAAAAACACCTTATGTAACCGGTATCGACCAGAATAAAGGTGGCAGCGGCGATCCCTCGCCATTCACTGCCCTTGGGGTATACATGGGTATGAAAGCCGCGGCCAAAAAAGTCTATGGCTCAGATTCGCTAACCGATAAAACCATTTTGGTTCAGGGAGCAGGCCAGGTAGCGCAATACTTGTGCCGATACCTTAAAGAAGAAAATGCTCGGATAAAACTGGCTGATATCTTTCAGGAAAAAGCCAATCGGGTGGCGCAGGCTTGCAATGCCACTGTGGTTGATCCCCAAACCATTTATCAGGAGTCCTGTGATATTTTTGCACCAGCTGCTTTGGGAGGGGTTCTAAATGATGAAACCATTCCTCAGTTAAAATGCCGTATTGTGGCCGGTGGAGCAAACAATCAGTTGTTGGACGAGTCTCAGCACGAAACCCAACTGACCGTGCGGGGCATTCTCTATATTCCTGATTTTGTGATCAATGCAGGTGGACTGGTAAATGTGGCCATGGAACTGGAAGGCTACGATAAAAATATTGCAACAAATCGTGTGAAGGAAATTTATAACCGTGTCATTAAGGTTATAGATACTGCAGAAAATAAATCATGTGGTCTCAATCAAGCTGCGCTAAAACTGGCCGAAGAACGCTTGAGTAATGTGGGAATGGATTAGTTCATTTATGATGAACAAAATTTGTCTTAAACGCTTATAAAATTTTAGTTTTATAGACATTTCAGCTAATTTACAAGTAACATGCACTAAATAAGTTATTCTAAGTTCTTTATCATGGTAATCAGCCGCCGACAAATTCGTGAAATAGTAATGCAAATTCTTTACGCCTATGAAATTCGTAAAGATAGCATCGAGGATGTAATGAAAGGAATTGTGACGAGCGATGTTCAAAACGATCCAAAATCCTTCGATTTCGCCTCTAAAATCCTCAATAATATTCTGAGCAATCAGTCGGTGATAGACAGCTACATCACCAAACATGCCGATAATTGGGAGATCAGCCGAATGGCAATTATCGATCGTAACCTCATACGAATAGCAGTAGCTGAAATGCTGTTTTTAGATGATATACCTCCGAAAGTCTCAATAAACGAAGCCCTTGAAATTGCTAAGAAATACAGTACCGACAAAAGCAGTCGGTTTGTAAATGGTATATTGGATGCCACATTCAACGAATTAAAAAGAAGTGGCAAGCTCAATAAATCTGGTCGGGGTTTAATAGACATGCCACCCAAGAAAGAGCGCACAGAGCCTGAACCCGATAAACCACAACAGGGAGACAAGCCTCTGATGCAGGAACCGGATGAAGTAAAACCTTCAGCCAAATCGCCATTACCTTCACAGATATCAAAACAACCAAATAAAGGTTCAACACCCTAAATTGTTGCGGGTGATCAATGAGCATAACCGATTCGTACATAGCTATTGGCGACATTCATGGCTGTTCAAACACGTTAGAAGCTTTAATTGAAAAACTTCCGCTTAATCAAAATCCACACCTGATATTTTTAGGCGATTATGTTGATCGGGGGCCAAACTCCCGTGCAGTTATTGATATTATCATCAATCTGCAACGCTCTTATCAATGCACGTTTTTGATGGGCAATCACGAAATGATGATGCTGAATTATTTGGACTATAAAGATTATGAACCCTGGTTAATCAATGGTGGAGAGCAAACGCTTCAGGATTATACCAGCCATGGCGTACCTAAAATCCCCGAAACCCATATTGCATTTTTAAGACGATTCCCGTTTTACCTGGACACACCCGAGTATTTTTTTGTTCATGGCGGTATACAACCATGCAGATCCATTGCTGAAAATCTCAGGCAGACCGCACCACTGGATTTTCTCTGGGAGCGCTCGCAATTGAAAGCCGATACATTTATCCAATCACATGAAAATTGGGAGAAAACAGTGGTTTGCGGTCATACCCCTCAGCCCGAACCCCTTTTAATGCCAAAGTTGATTGCCATTGATACAGGCTGTGTGTATGTTCAACGTCCGGGTTTTGGGAAACTAACAGCCGTAGCCTTACCTTCCCGGGAGATCTTCCAGGTAGAAAACCTTGATATGAAACATCCGGGATGGGTGTAGCCAATAACAGAAACTCCATTTAAGAGATATGATCACACGAGAGCAAAAAATCTTTGAGATTGAAAAAATTTTAGGTGAAAAGTTTCCCGATCCAAAAACTGAGTTGAATTTTAAAACCCCATATCAGTTACTTATAGCAACATTGCTGGCTGCTCAATGCACCGATAAACGTGTTAATATTGTAACTGAGACGCTTTTCAGGAAATATCCTGATCCTGATGCAATGGCCAGGCTGAGTTTTGAAGAACTCCGTGAGGAAATTAAATCCATTAATTTTCTGAATAATAAGGCCAAAAATATTCTGGCACTGAGTAAAACCCTGGTTGAGCAATACGGCGGGAAAGTACCTGAAACCCTGGAAGCGCTCACCTCTCTGCCGGGAATTGGCCGAAAAACCGCGCATGTGGTCTTAAGTAATGCCTTTGGTCACCCGGTTCTGGCTGTTGATACCCATGTGCACCGAGTCTCTAACCGGATTGGCTTGGCCATGTCCGATAATGTGCTTGACACCGAGCACCAATTAATGGAAATTATACCAACCGACCTTGTGAGTGATTTTCATCATTATTTAATCCTTCACGGTCGCTATACCTGTACGGCTCGATCGCCTAAATGCCAGGAGTGTCCTATTACACATATCTGCGACACTTATTTTGAAAATCAATCTCAAAAATAACTTTCGTTGATTGACATGTTGGTAGAGTTCCTTGGAACAGCAGTTTAAATATCCTCAATAAACACTTGTTTTAAAGTAACTTGCTGCATACCGCGGACGGCATTGCAAATGTAGATTTTATTGGCAGACTTGAGAGTGTCCGGTGTTAGAATGGCTTCTGTGCAGTCTGGTGTTTCGTCCAATAACTTTTCACGATACACACCCGGTAATAAACCGCATTCAAGCGCTGGTGTAAGCTGCCTGCCGTTTGTTTCCAAAACCACATTACTAATACATCCTTCGGTAAGCTCACCTCTTTGGTTAAACCACAAAACATCGGCAAAACCATGACGGGTGGCTTTTTCATAGGCCTGGTTATACATGTGGCGATTTGTGGTTTTATGATACAGGTAAATGTTGGATGCTTGCATGGGGGTTTTGGCCAGGCAAACCTCTAAAGTTTTTGAGGTCTCCTCCAGAAACCGGGTTTCCAGGGCAATCTGGCCGGTGCACGAAACCAGAAGGCGAACTTTGTAAGGGGTGTTTTTTTCCAGACCCTGCGCCTTATCTAGCAATGCCCGGCGAACTTTATCAAGCTCCAGAGCAACGTTCAGGCAGGAGGCTGAATAGCTGAGGCGATTTAAATGTCTTTCAAGAAGCGGGTAGCCATTCTCGTAGCGTAAGGTTTCGATGAGCCGGATATCCCCGGCTAAGGGTTGAGCTAAAAACGAGGCTTTTAAACGGCATTCCTCAAATTCGGTTTCGGGTTCCGAATCCCATACCACACCACTGCCAATACCCATCCTGGCTTGTTTTCCTTTCATGGTGATGGTTCGGATGGCTACATTAAACTGGGCCTCTCCCGAAGGACTTAAATATCCAATAGAACCGGTATAAGCGCCCCGTGGCCTGAGCTCGAACTGATCTACCAATTCCATGGCTTTAATTTTTGGGGCACCGGTTACCGAGCCACATGGAAAAAGTGCTTCAAAGAGTTGCAAGGTAGATAGATTATCCCTGAGCCGCCCTTGTACAATTGATATCATCTGATGCAGCGAGGGGTAGGTTTGCACCTTAAACAGCTCGGGTACATGGATGCTGTGTGGGCGGCATATTCTGCCCAGGTCGTTTCTTAGCAGATCAACGATCATTAAATTCTCTGCGCGGTTTTTTTCATCCTGCTCAAGCCAGGCCTTGATCTGCTCATCTTCCCGTGCACTCCGGCCTCGATGGGCGGTACCCTTCATAGGGCGCGTTTGAATGATATTTTCAGAAAGTTTAAAGAAAAGCTCCGGCGAAAGGCTCAAGAGGTTAAATCCGGGAGTATGTACATACGCCCCATAACTCACCGGCTGGCTGTGGGTTAAATGCCGGTAGAATGCCACCGGATCGTTCGGAATACTGAATTCTAACTCAGTAGTGTAATTAAGTTGGTAAATATTTCCAGCCTGGATCTGGGATTTTATAGCGCCAATACATGCTTTATAATCCTTTTTTGAAGTATTAAGTCTGTAATCCTGAGATGCTCTTGGCCGAAGATCACTCTCAACTTTAGTTTGGAGTCGGGATTCAAAAGGGCCTGTTATATTTCCGGTAAAGTGATCAAATACAATAGGGCTGGCATAAGCGCCAAACCACATAAGTGGTAAGTTTAAAGCCTTTAGATGTCGGCTGTGGGGCAGAGATGGATTAAAATAAAACCCGGCTTCGTAGCTGATATAACCGGCAACGAAGTATCCATTTGTACGCCAGTGATCCAAATGTTCAAAAGCATCTGCTATTTCATCGGGTGTTGAGACCGTAATAATGTCTTTAGGGTCTAAAAACAAATAAGTTGTATGGTTGTCCTGATCTACCCTGGAGCTATGCAGCAATACCGAGTTGGGCGCGCGGAGCGACTGGTAAAATGCGTCGGGTAATGGAAAATGGTTCATGACTATATAAATCCTCTTAGAATGGATCAGATCACCTTAAAGAGTTTTAATGATAAAATGATGGCTGCTATAGCCAGAGCTATTTTGACCAGGTTTGCCCCGGAACGGATCTGCAACTTAGCCGACCACCAGCCACCGAAGGCCTGGCCGGCCGCCAGTACCAGCCCATATTTATAATTGATGTGACCCGATAGCCCGAAGATCAGCAAGGCCGGTATGGTATAGATAAGCACAATCGTTACCTTGTGTAAATTAACTCGCACCAGCGAGAGATCCTGCAACATCAGGAGCGGCAGCATCAGAAGCACGCCCACGCCGACCTGGATAAATCCGCCATACAGGCCTACAAAAAACAGGATGAAATAGGTCAGGGCATTGCCGATGGCCGGACGCTCGGCAAATAAGGGCTTTTTGGGTGGTTTGACAAAAATGGTGATCACGATCAGGAGCAGCACCCCACCCAGGATCATTTGAAAGAGGTTGTCCGGAATTCGAACCGCTATCAACGCACCAAGCGTTGCCCCGGGCATGGCGAAAGCGCTGTAAATCAGGCTTTGCTTAAATTCTTTGAAGTCCTCCTGGCGGAAAGACTGAACAGCAAAAACATTTTGCATGAAAATGGCCATACGAAGTGTGCCGTTGGCCATGGCCCCGTCAAATCCCAGTAAAATTAATGATGGTAATATCAGGCTGGAACCACCGGCGGCCATCACGTTAATAAAACCGGCCATGGCGCTCAATCCAAGCAATAAAAGGATTTCCAACCAACTCGGATCAGCCATATAGTGGTGCGGCCTTTCTGCTCAGGCCAGCTCAGGCCTCTACATTAGTTTTAACAATGCTCAAAAGTTCCTGAATGCTCAGGGCATCTTTAAGCTCTTCCATCACTTTTTTCCATCGCACAATCCCCTGGGTATCTACAAAAAAATAAGCCCGTTTGCTGCAGTTCATGGGTTCGTACAATACACCGTATTCTTTGCTGGCTTTTCGGTGAATGTCGCTCAGGAGCTCGTGGCGGATAGTGTACTTTTCCTGGAAAGCCAGGTGGCAAAAACGCGAGTCGACACTAATGGGCATCACCACGGTGTTGTACTGGGCAAACATGTCCAGATCGATGGAAAAACCACAATTCTGACTGGTGCAAACCGGAGTAAAATCCAGCGGGTAAAAATTGATCAGTACATTTTTCCGGCCTTTGTACATGGAAAGGGTATGAACTTCACCCGTTGTGCATTCCAGAGAGATTTCCGGAGCAGGGTGGCCGATCTGAATGGTCATGGGCCTGATTTTTTGCAATGTAGATGGCAATTGCAACCGCTTAACCGGCTCGTTGCCTTTTATATGTGAGGTTATTATTTCAGATACATCTTCAGGCTGAACATGCCCATACCAGACATTTTCAGGATAAACCAGCACAGTTGGTCCGGTTTGGCAGGCACCAAGGCAGCGACTTTCGGCAACATCAACTTTTTCCAGACCGGCTTTTTGTAATTGCGCTTTAAATAAGTCTATGAGTTCAGATGAGCCGCGCATGCCGCAGGATGGCTTTTCCGGATCATCGCGCTTGCGGCAACAAACATAGATGATGCGGTCGGTGAGTTGAGTTGTCATTATGGCAAAATTTGAGTTTGAACGTCCAGGTTACGTTTATAAAGAATTTCAAAGGATTTTTTTTCACGATCAAATTCCCAAAGTTCAATTTCAGGATCTTTTTTGGCTTTTAAATTAAGCTCAATAGACTGATTGGAGATAAAGGCTTCCAGTTCCTTAATGGTTTGCCTGTGGCCCCGATCCAAAGCATTGGCCAGCCTTAGAAGTACAGAAAGTTGTTTAACCACTTGCCGGTACTCGGCTGAAAGCGCTTTGAAATTCGGATGTTTTAAACTCGGTGTGGATTTTCTGTGATAGCGTACAATATTGGCAACCAGTTGAACTTCTTCGGGACTGAACCCGCGCAACCCACCGTTTTGAATGATATAAAAACTGTGCTTGTGATGCCCGGTCATGGAAATAAAACAGCCAATATTGTGCAGAAGTGCGGCATATTCCAGCAAATCGCGATAGGCTTCACCAAGTTTATGTAAGGGTTTAAACAGGTCGAATAGCCGCGTGGCCAGGTTTGCCACATGAAACGAATGGGTTTTATCCCATTGAAACCGCTGGGCTAATTCTATGACACTTTTCCGCCGCACATCCAGATACTCGTGGGTTTTCCGGTAAGCTTCCACATGATTGAGCAGGTAATCAATCACCATTCCTTCGCGCATCGACGATTCAGATATCATGACCTGGTTCATGTTAAAAAGCTTGAACAGGGTGCAGGTCAGAATCAGTCCCGGAACGATGAGATCGACCCGTTTTTCATCCAGCCCGTTCAATAAACGCCGTTCATCCGTAGATTGCGAAAGCACCGACTTGGATAACTCCTGAAATTCTTTTTTGGTATAATAGCGACCGTTAAGAGAGCCATAGGAACCATTGCCGTTCATATTGAAGATCATTTTGGCAATGTTTTCCGTGGTTCCGGATGAGCCGATAAACAGATCGGGTGGTGTGTTTTTTAAATGGTCTGCAATAGGTTGAAGATTGGCTTCATAATACTGTTGAAGCAGATTGCGTTCTTTGGTTGAAATGGGATCGGAGGTTACAAAGCGCTCTTTCATTCGAGCCACCCCGAGTTTTTTACTTTCCAGAAGCATAGGAGTTTTGCTATCACCATAGATAAATTCCACTGAACCGCCGCCGATATCGAACATTAAAGCGTTTTTATTGCCGATGTCGATGGCATCTCGGATACCAAGGTAGATGAGGCGGGCTTCTTCTATACCGGAAATCAGTTTGGTTTTAATACCAACTTCATTGGCAATTTGCTCAATGAACTCTTCGCCATTTTTAGATTCCCGGATGGCGCTGGTGGCATAACCAATAATGTGCTGAACATCTACGCCGCGCTGGGTAGCTAGTTTTTTCAGGGTTTTCAGGGATTGGATGCCACGTGCCATGGCTTCCTGGGTGAGCATTTTGGTGTTAATACTGTTTTCACCAATGCGGATCATGTCTTTGGCACGATCAATTACAATAAATCCACCGTCTTTGAGCACCTCACATATGACCATATGAAAAGAGTTGGTGCCCATATCTATGGCAGCTAATTTAAACTGACCTCTTTGGTTTTCGAGTAACATCTCCCGATAATGTTGGCAGGTTTCTGGTTAAAGTTCATTTATCATTTCATCCAGGGATGGCATGTTGAAACCAGTTAAGCTCAAAAGGGAATGGCTGATCATACTGCAATCTTTTGGTCGGGGGGTGCTTAAGGCCATTTCAGATTGCTCAATCCCGCGATAGTTATCGGGTAAAATACGAAATTTATTACACAGTCTCTGGCCTAATTCGTAGCGGGACACTTTTTCCGGGCCACCGGCATGAAATAAACCGTTAATCTTTGCGTTTTCTCCCTCTAACAAATCACATATCCATCCGGCCAGTACACTGGCCGATATAGGATTGCGGTATTCATCGGTGAAAAAAGTCAGGGTTTTGTTTTCTTTAGCTTCAGAACAAAGACGCTCATCCAGGCTTCGGTTGGTGCGCAGCGAAGGGCCAAGCAAAAGGCTGGTTCGCAGGATCATGTAATTGGTCATGATACCGGTAATGGTATGTTCTGCCTCTAATTTGGTCTGGCCATACACGTTTATCGGATGAGGCTGGTCAGTTTCGAGGTAATCTCCCTTTGCACCATCGAAAACAAGGTCTGTTGAAATAAAAATCAACCGTATGTTGAAATGGTTGCATAAACTGGCCAGGGTTTTTACGACCAGCGTATTTTGTTTTTCAGCCTCTTTGGGCTGCCATTGACAGGCTCCGGGCTCTGTGAGCCCGGCTGTGTGGATCACCACATCGGGCTTCCATTGTGAGATAATATTCCAGACCATACTTTCCGAAGTTAAATCCAGAATAACAGGCACAAAACTGCTTGAAAGCTCCTCGGGAAACCTAAACTCCGGATCACGAAAAGTGGGCAGCAATCGGATATCCGGCTTATAGCTCAGCAAGCGATAGATGTGAGAGCCAAGCAGTCCGTTTGCGCCGCTCAGTAATATTTTGGTGGGATTCATAAGCAAATAGAAACGGTTTTTTAAAGAAATGATCAAAGACAAAGCCAGTACCGCAATTGTGCTTCTGAGGTAAGTTATAAGAATAAAAAAAATCGGCAAGGAGTTGTTTTGCTTCCAAAACCCAATACTCAGGCTTTCGATGCAAGTTCAGGCGTGTTAATAATGGTTTTTTCCGATAAGGCATCAGTGAGCCTTTCGCGCAGCTCGGGTAAGCTTAACCCGCTGAACAATTGCCCGTTTTCGGCTACCGATATGCGACCGGTTTCCTCCGAAACAGCAATAACAAAGGCATCTGATATTTCTGAAATTCCCAGCGCGGCACGGTGACGCATACCAAACGACTCCGAAATGTTTTCATTTTGGGTGAGCGGCAGAATACATCGGGCCGCTTCAATGGTTTTGTTTTTGATGAACACTGCCCCATCATGCAAGGGGGTGTTGGGATAAAACAGCGAAACCAGCAAGCGCCTCGAGATTTGCGCATTGATCAGTTCACCGGTTTCTATGTAAAGCCGCAGGCCGGTATTTCGTACAAATACAATCAGGGCTCCGTGGTTCGCATCGCTCAAATCGCCAACCGCTGCCACAACCTCATTGGTGGTTACATCACTGGCTTGCCGGAAGAACTTTCCAAAGAATCGGTTCTGACCTAAAAACAATAACAGTCGCCGGATTTCAGGCTGGAATAAAATCACAAACACGATAAACCAAATACTGGTGAGCCGGCTGAAAATCCAGTCCAGGGATGAAAGATTGAAAAAACTTGCAATGGCCGAGCCAAGAAGCAACACCAGCAATCCCAGGAAGATCTGCGCAGCGATAGTGCCTTTCATGTACTGGTACATTTTGTATAGCATAAAGCTTACAATACTGATGTCCAGTACATCCAGCAGCGTGAATTCAAGAAATCCTATTTTGAAAATATCAATCATGGCTCTCGTTGTCTTTTGCATGGGTTATTTTCCCGGTGCGTGCCATGGCTTCCACCACTTTTTTGGCATCCACGGCAGCTTTTACATCATGTACACGCAGGATGTGCGCCCCGCTCAGTAATGCCAGGGTATTTGCCGCAATCGTACCATACAACCTTTCGCCTGGTGGTGGTATGGCATCAGGATCGTCAGTCAGGGCAGCCCCGATAAAGGACTTTCTGGACAAGCCGGCCAGAATAGGCTTGTTGAAATGCGAAAATGTATCTAAGTGTTTTAACAATCTATAATTATCATTCACATTCTTACCAAATCCAAAACCCACATCCAGAATCGTGTAGGGCACGCCGGCTTTTTGGGCCAGTTGCAGCGAGAGGGTAAAATAGTCGGAGATCTCCTGAAAGATATCCTGGTAAGTGGCTTCTTCTTTGAAACTCCAGCTCATATGGCTGGGCTTTTGATGAATATGCATCAAAATGGCCGGTACTTGGTGCCCGGCGCAGACATCAGCCAGTTTGGGATCGAAGTGAAATCCTGAAATATCATTGACCATGGTGGCCCCTGCCGCAATGGCCTCTCCGGCTACAGCAGATTTGTAGGTATCCACCGAGATGGGAATCTTGAGTGATCGGGCAAGTTTCCTGATAACCGGAATAATTCGGGCACACTCTTCATCGACGCTGAGCGGCTCAGCACCCGGCCGGCTCGATTCCCCTCCCACATCAATCATATCGGCTCCTTGTTTTTGCATGGCCAGTGCCGCCGCTTCGATGCGGGCCAGGCCGGATTTGGTTTCAGTGGAGTACTTGCCACCATCATAAAAGGAATCCGGGGTCAGGTTCAGAACACCCATCACTTTAGCGCCCCTGGAAAAATCCAGGGTATGTCCATGAAATATTAGTGGTTCGGGTATCATTTTCTTTTAGACAATTATGAATGGCACCGGTGTGAAACACAAAAAGAAAATTAAAATGCTTACCCAGCCAATGGCTTGCCGGTTTGGATCCAGCGGGTGCTCATTAAGAACCGGGGGATGATCAATTTTAATGACTTTCACAAGCAAGACGGCCCAGATAATCCAACTGGGCCAGGAAACGGCGCGAACCCAATCCGGATAAGGTAAGCCGGTAAAGTCGAACCCGATTAAGAGGGCAGCAACGGCAATGAGCCATTCCAGAAACGTGGGCAGGCCCAGGAGAATAATACCCCATAGAAAGGTTAAAGCAATTTTTCGATGTAAAGCCCCGCCAAACATGGCATGGATCACATGGCCGCCATCCAGCTGGCCAACCGGCAAAAGGTTAAGCGCGGTTACAAACGTGCCCAGCCAGCCGGCAAACAAAAACGGGTAGTGGTACATCTCATGCATGGGTGGCAGGTATGGGCTGGGAAACAGTGTTTCCAGCAATAAATACAGCAGGTTTTTGCCTGTGATCAGGGTACCGGGCGTGGGCTCGGGGATATAACCCAGTTCCAGGTACTCCGGGTGGATGCTATAGACAAAGTCGTATGTGGGTAAATGGGTAAAGCCATAAATCAATAAACCCAGGGCAATTACAAAGCCGGCAATCGGGCCGGACACGCCTATATCAAACAGGCTTTTTGAGCTGGGTATTCGCTCTTTTATGCGAATAAGTGCACCAAATGTGCCAATGTTCAAAATGAAGGTAATGGGTGGCATCGGGATATAAAACGGCAGGGTGGCTCGAACCGAATGAATGACACAGGCAAAAAAATGACCAAATTCATGAAAGGTCAGAAATAACAAGAGTGATATGGAAAAAGGCAGCCCGGTTGTAAAATTCTGCTTGAGCAGGTTTAAATCTTCAAACGACGCAGGATTGCCGATCCAGAACGTGCCCGAAAGGGTAGTGGTAAAAAAAGTGATGACAAACAACAGAATATGGAACGGGTAATTTTGTTTACCGATTCGATCAAACAAACCTTTAGGCTTGTTGTTGAACTCGTTCAGGTAATCATTTCCGGTGTCGGTAAATTGGCTCATAGGTTGCCTGGTTGTGTTTTCACAAAATTCTTACTAAAAATGGTTTCACGCCTTAAAAAAAACCATTACATTCAAAACTTAGCCCTCTCATAGAAGGGCCGGATTTTTCAGCGATCAACAAAAATTGAAAAAATACGAAAATCCCAAAATATTCCTGTCACTTTTCCTGATTTCGTTCAGCTCTGGTGCATTTGGGGGACTCGTTTATGAAAGTTAGTGCCATATGCCAGAGACCATCAATATTTTTTTTATGGCCGATGTTGTCGGCCAGCCCGGAGTTGATATCGTAACCAAGCTCCTTAAGAATTACATTAAAAAGTACAACATCCATTTTGTGAGCTGTAATGGCGAGAATGCCTACAGGGGTAAAGGTATGAGCGTTGAAATCCTGGCACAGTTGCGCCAGGTTGGCGTTGATGTGATCACCGGCGGCAACCACATTTGGGATAATTTCAAGTTTCACGATACCCTGAAAAAAGATCCAACCATTCTTCGGCCGCTTAATTACCCAAAAGGTACCTATGGCACAGGATTCGGGATTTTCAAACTTCCCAACGGGTTAGGAAAAATAGGTGTGGTGAATCTGCAGGGACGCACATTTATGCAATCCATCGACTGCCCGTTTCGAACAGCCGATTGGGTGGTTGAAAAAATCCGGCAGGAAACCCCTTACATTTTAGTCGACATGCATGCCGAGGCCACAGCTGAAAAGATTGCCCTGGCCATGCATCTTGATGGCCGTGTCTCGGCCGTGATGGGGTCGCATTCCCATGTGCAGACATCGGATGAGCGCATCTTGAAACATGGCACCGGGTATTGCTCCGATGTTGGCATGACAGGCCCGTACGACTCGGTTATCGGCATGGTGGCAAAACCAGCCATCGGCCGTTTTATATATCAAACCCCACGCAAATATGAATGCGCCACCGATGATGTACATCTGTGCGCTATGGTGATTAAACTCGATAAAGAAACCGGAAAAACAGTTTATCTGGAGCGCATCTTTTTCCCCGAGTTTCCAACAGATATGCTCTCTTAAATCAACCCGCGTTGATGTCCCTGGCTCCGGAGATTGGTTTTAGCAGATTTGAGGCTGGGGTATGGTTAGATGCTTCATCGGAGTGACCGGCGAGCTGGCTTTCGTTCGAATTTGCTTTTCTAAAAATCCGGCCAACTTAGCCTGTGGAGTGCTAGATAAAGAGAACTTTATCTTAAAGCATAAGCAATGGAAAGAAAAGGTTGAACAGGGCATGAAAAAAGCTCTCAAGTTGAATGCGCGCTTTGCCCGATGGTATTACATTATTCCGGCAGAGAGCTTCAAAACCAGGGATGTGAGCCGCAGGGGTTTAATATAAACTCATATCTTTAGAGATTTAGTCAGCCCATTTGATTGTGGATTGAAATCGTGCTAAATTATCTTCTTCCATTAGGGAGAGGACTTTAAAAAACTATTATCCGAAAAATATGCCCGAAAAAACGTGCTTTTTCAAGCGACGCTGCTATTGGATTTATTTGCTGCTTATTGGATTTATCTTTTCGTTATCACACCAGGCCATGGCTTCCGACGAGGCGCAGTTGGCCAGGCAATTCTCACTGATTCAACAAACCAGGCATCCAGAGATATCAAGTGATGGAAAGTCGGTTGCTTTTTTATGGGATATTACCGGTCAAACCCAGGTTTGGGTTTATGAGATCAACCGCCCGTTTCCAACCCAGGTGACTTTTTTTGATCAGCCGGTTGAGTCGGTTAAATGGATACCCAAATCGGAAGAGCTGGTGGTATCGGTAAGGAATTCATTCGGCAATACGGCCCTGTACCGGGTCGATCGATTCGGTTACAAATTAACCCCTCTTTCGGACAAGCCACGGGCCACATTTATAGTAAAAGCCTTTTCTAATGACGGTCAAAAACTGGCTTATACCTCCAACATGCGCGAACCAGCCATCTTAGATGCTTATCTGTTGGATTTGAAAAGTAACATTTCAACGCTTATAGCTGCCGAAAATGTGCCGGTTCAGCCTGTAAGCTTTTCTCCGAATGGCTCACAGCTCTTGATCTCGAAAGGGTATCCGGAGATCCAGAATCATCTGTTTTTAGTGGATACCAAGTCGCTCAAGCAGATTCGGCTTACAGATAAACGGGTGAAGGCCCGTTATGAAGGGGGCGACTGGACACCCGATGGCAAAGGATTCTATACGGCAACAACCTATAAGCGAAATCAAAAAACGCTGGCGTTGATCTCGCTCCAAAAACGGCGCCGCAAGATTGTCAGAGGAAAGATCAGCCCCATAAACCTGGGCCAGTCCTGCCTGATCAGTTACAACCTCTCGGAAAACGGAAAGTATTTTACCTACACACTTTTAAATGAGGGGAAATACCACACGGTGGTTCAAAACCTGAAAACCCGGCGCAATGTAGACATTGAAGATGCCCACGATATCGCTAAGGTCGATTTTACCAGCGATGGCAAGTACTTTATTCTAACCTTTGCCAATGCCACCAATCCAACCCAAACTTTGTTGTACGACCCGGAAACCAAAAAACAAACGTCTCTGAGTTATTACAACCTGGCAGGTATTTCGGCTCAGGAGTTTGTGGCCCCGCAACCCATGAGCTACATTTCGTTTGATAAAACCGAAATACCCGGATTGCTTTATATGCCAAAAGGGGCCAAAGTGGATAGCAGCCTTACCATGGTGGCCCTGTTTCAAAAACATCCAACCTGCCAGTTGCGCCAGGAGTTTAACCCGCTTATCCAGTACCTGATCTCTCAGAATTTTGCCGTATTGGTTCCGGCAGTCAGAGGTGCAAAATGCTATGGGGATGAGTATTCAAACGCCGACAATGGTAAAAACAGGTTAAATGCCATCCGGGATGCGGTTCAGGCGGCAGAATGGATCAAGCTTTCGGGCCTGGCAGATCCCCGCAAAATTGTGGCCCTGGGAGCAGGTTATGGGGGCTTTTTAGCTCATCATATTGCAGCGCAGGATAGCGTGGCATGGGCAGCAGCTATCTCCATAAATGGTTATGCGGATCTGGCTCAACTGGTCAGCAAAGCGCCCGATTTTCAAAAGCCGTTGTTAAAGCTTGAATATGGTGATCCGGAGATTGATTCTGCATTTTTAAAATCTATTTCGCCATTAGCCAGCACTGCCAGCTTAAACAAACCTACACTCATGATTTATGATGAGCCCAATTTACAGGGTGATCTTACCCGGCGCTTGAAACAATATGCTGCCAAAGTGAAAACAAACGAGGTGGTTTTTGAGAGCCGGTTGTATCCAGAGGGGTCGCTGAACGCTCCGGAGATTATGGCCAGGGTGTATGAAGATATTGTGAGGTTTATCGACCTGCATGTCCGCTACAGAAAATAAGTTCATAGTGATTTCAGTGACTAAACAATCGCATGTCCAAATAAAAAAAAGGCTGCTTTCGGGCAGCCTTTTTTATGACATTGCAGCGAAAATTTAACCATTCAACATACACTTTTCAAATAACCTTATTTCACCAACATCATTTTAAGGGTTCTGCTGAATCCTTCGGTACTGAGTTGGTAGAAATACACCCCGCTTGAGTAATTGTTTCCATCGAAGTTAAAAACATTATCTCCGCGCCGGGCATTGATTGCCCGTTTCAGGATCACACGCCCAAGCATGTCGTAGATCTTAAGCGTGGCCAATCCCGCTTTTTTCATGGTAAAGTTGATGGTGGTGACGGGATTGAATGGGTTGGGGTAGTTTTGTTCAAGCGCATAATCATACACTTTCTGGTTTTCCACAATTTCAGTCACCCTAACTTCAACACTTTGCGGGTAACGGTGCCTTTGCCCGCTATAATCCACACTCAGGAGCTTGTAGGTGTATGTTTCATCCAGGCTTACATCGGAGTCAATATACCCATAAGGGTGTTTTTGCGAAGAACTGCCGTGTCCTTTTAAAGCCTCTGTGTTTTCGTAGCTGGCAATTTCAATACCGTTTCTCTCAAGAATAAATTCGGCATTGTTACTCTCGGTTTGGGTGGCCCAGTTCAATTCTATGCCGTTTGAAGTTGAACGGCCGGAAAAACCAGCCAGGTCAACAGGAAGTGGGTTATCGGTGCCCCACCACCGATCACGAAATCCGAAAAGCCGGTTAACCCAATTACGGTGATGGTATTGGGGCAATCATAGACCAGTGTGCCGCCAAGAGTTTCCACATCCAGCCATGCCGAAGTGCTGTCGGCACGTTTCAGGACTTTTAAACCGGTGCAGTTTTCTACCCCGCTTAATCCGGATATATCAATAAGAATGTTATACATGCCATCGGCAATGCCTGAATCTACTCTGGCTGTCCAGTAACACTCCGAGAGGTTCAGGATGCCTCCGGGCAGGGCGCCAACAACAGTTGGAGTGGTATCGGTTCGCGATACTTCTAGTTGAACATCACCGGAATTTGGTACATAGAACTCAAGAGCAATACCGGCAGCTGGAAAGAGTAGCTGATCGGTACTGCCTGAAAGGATGGTGGCCATATGGCTGCGCTGCCAGTAGAGATAAGGATAACCGCCAATGGGTGAGTTAAACTCCCAGATATCTTCATTGGCAGAATCATCGTGCGGGTTATCAGCAAAATCCCAGGCCAGTTCAAGTCCCAGGGAGTCGGTATCGGTAAAGGTACCCAGGCTTTGCATTTGAGCGGTGGTTTTCCCGTTACCTCCGGCACTGGTTTCAAGACCCGATGTTTCAATATCCCAAAAGGCATTGCTGATGGTTGAGCTTGAGTTGTATGCAACCAATCCGCCTTTAGTACCCGGGCAACTTACTTGTCCAGTACTGAAACTGTTTGTGATAGTAGATGAATTATGGTTATTGGCTACAAGGCCACCTGCATAATAGTTTGTTGCACTAACCGGTCCCGAATTATAACTGTTTAGGATAGAAGAGTTTTCATTACGGCCAACAGACCGCCTACCTGATTAATGCCGGATACATAACCGTTGGCATAGCAATGGGTTATCGTTGAACCGTATTCATTACGCCCGACCAAACCCCCAACATAATGCATGGCCGTTACCTTGCCAATGCTGTAAAAATTAGTAAGAATTGAGCTGTTATGTTGCCCAACCAGTGCGCCTACATATTGGTTGCCATTAACCACAATATTGGTTACACCCAGGTTTTCAATGATAGCTCCGTTGGTGAATCCGAATAACCCGACATAAATACTACGATCAATTTTTATAGCATTTATTACATGATTGTTGCCATCGTATGTGCCTGAAAATGGCCTGGAGCTGCTCGAACCAATCGGTTGCCAACCTTGGCCGCCAAACCAGGTGGCTGTAGCTGATGCATCAATTTCCTGGGTTTGTTTAATAAAACTGCCCGAAAAGCTGTTTCCCTTTTGAACCTGGTCGCTAACCCAGTAGAGATTTTCGAGAGAACTGATCAGGTAAGGGTCTGTTTTAGTTCCCTGGCCACCTGGCGGTGTGGCCGTTTGTGAGAATGCATGTGTGGAGAAAAAACAGAATAAAAGGCAGCAAGTTATGAAGTGCTTCATGACCAGTTAGGGTTTTTGGAATCAAAAAAAACCAAATTCAGAACAAACGAAACACAGAAATAAAATCAGTAGAGGAACAGTAGGTACTTATGGTAGTAAAGCTTTGTCTTAGATGATCCCATTTGATGAAATAGACTCATACATAAATGCATCAAAATATAACCATAAAATTTATGCTCGCAATGCTTAATTCTATGAACGCTGAAACTTGTCAAGGGTATAAAAAATAAAAAACCCGCTCAAAAGGCGGGTTTTTGGTAACGGTTGGTGGTTGGTTAATGAGGCGGACAGTGTTCGGCGTCCATTTCAACATCGCGCAAGCCCTGTTCAAATTCCTCGGCGATCTTAACATCTTCTTCACTGCCAATAAACAGCGGCGTGCGTTGATGGAGCTTGGTTGGTTGAATTTCCATAATACGCTTCTTGCCGTCGCTGGCTCTTCCGCCGGCCTGCTCGCAAATAAAAGCCAACGGGTTGGCTTCGTACATCAACCGAAGTTTGCCTTCCGGGGCTTTTTTACTTCTGGGATACAGGAATACGCCACCATACAACAGGTTTCTGTGGAAGTCGGCCACGCAGGAACCGATATACCGGCCGGAGTAAGGACGGTTGGTTTCCTTATCATCCATCTGCAGGTACTTAATGTAATTTTTTATGCCATCATCCAAGTAGCGGTAATTGCCTTCGTTCAACGAGTAAATTTTACCTCGTTTCGGTGTTTTAATATTCGGATGTGAAAGCAAAAATTCACCGATAGACGGATCCAGCGTATAGCCATGAACACCGTTTCCCGTGGTAAAGACAAGCATGGCCGATGAACCGTAGATCACATACCCGGCGGCAATTTGCTCCACACCGGCCTGAAGACAATCCTCCAGCGTGGCTTCCTCACTGGTTGATTTACGCTTGAATATTGAAAAAATAGTACCAACACTTACATTGGCATCAATATTTGAAGAGCCGTCCAATGGGTCGAACAAAAGAACATAATTACCATACTTATTTTTAGGTGGGAAAATGATATCTTCGTTTTCTTCGGAGGCCATCACAGCAAAACGGCCGTGGTGTCCGATCGCTTTTATGAACTGTTCATTGGCGAACAAATCCAGTTTTTTTACTTCTTCGCCCTGAACATTAATTTCATCAGCCGAGCCAAGAATATCCACCAGACCAGCACGCGATACCTGCCGCCAGATCAGTTTGGATGCAAAAGATACATCGTGCAACAGCTTGGTTAATTCGCCGGTTGCATGAGGGTAGTTATATTGTTGTTCAATGATGTGCCTTTCAATGGTAATGAGGTCACCCATAAGAAGTCTCCGGAAATTTAGTTAGTCGGTAAATTCTATTATCTATGGTATAAGCCATTAATCAAGTTAAAGATTTACGGCCGAACATCAAATTAAAAACCCAACCATTAGAACAATATGAGAAAATTTCGTTGGCATGTGCTTGCTCCCGATCCCGGTAAAGTGGATGCACTCTCCCAAGCCATTAACGTCAGTCAGCCAATAGCCAAAGCACTGGTTAATCGGGGTATTGAAACCTATGATGAGGCCAAGGCATTTTTCAGGCCAACGATTTCCGATCTTCATTCACCTTTTTTGATGAATGACATGCCGAAGGCTACCGACCGGGTGATGCACGCTCTTGAAAAAAAGGAAAAAATCCTGATTTATGGTGATTACGACGTCGATGGCACCACCAGCACAGCCATGCTGGTTCTCTTTTTTCGTTCGCTTGGCGCCAACATCGACTACTACATCAACGATCGGCACACCGAAGGCTATGGTATTTCCGATGAAGGCATAGAATATGCCGGGAGGAGCGGAGCAACGCTCATTATTTCTGTTGATTGCGGCATACGGGCCAAAAAAGAGGTTTCGGAGAGCAATGCCAAAGGAATTGATTTTATCATCTGCGACCATCACGAACCCGAGGATTTACCCGAGGCACTGGCCATTCTGAATCCCAAGCGTAAAAACTCCACCTACCCCTACAAGGATTTATGTGGGTGCGGGGTGGCCTTTAAGCTCCTGCAGGCCATTGCTGAAAAACACTCACTGCCAACAGATGATGTCTTATCCTACCTGGATTTTGTGTGCCTGGCTATCGCGGCCGATATTGTGGAGATGACCGGTGAGAACCGCGCCATGATGGTCTTAGGCCTGGAACGGATGAATACCAATCCCAGGAAGAATTTTAAAATTATGGCCGAGGTGTGCCGCCTGGATCTGAACACCATTTCCAGTGCAGGAATTGTTTTTGGTATAGCCCCTCGCATAAATGCAGCCGGGCGCATGAACCATGCCAAAGATGCCCTGAACTGGATGATAGAGCAGGACGAGTCGGAGATTAAAACACTGGCCATGAACCTGGAGCAAGTTAATACCGAACGCCGGGAAGTGGATCTTGCCATTTTCAAAGAAGCTGATGCTATGGCCAATACAGCGGCGCATAGTTTTCACTCCTCCCTGGCCCTCTACAAAGACGACTGGCATTTAGGCGTCATCGGGATTGTGGCCTCGCGAATTTTAGAGAAGTATTATCGCCCGACTGCCATTCTGGCTGCCTCGGATGGGGTTCTGAAAGGCTCGGTACGCAGCGTTCAGGGAGTAAATGTCTATGAAGCCCTGCGCGAATGCCAGGCGCATCTGGTTCAGTATGGCGGGCATGAATTTGCTGCTGGTTTAACACTTTTGCCGGAACAGCTCGATGAGTTCCGCAGGGCTTTTGATGAAGCCTGCGAAAAGCAATTTCATCTGGAATTGCAAACCCCGGAAATTAAGATTGATGCCGAAATAGACCTGGAGCAGATCACACCAAAGTTTTATAATGTCTTGCAACAGTTTGCACCGTTTGGTCCCAAAAACCACCACCCCGTTTTTTTAAGCCGCGGACTCCGGCTTATGCGCAAACCCCAGCTTTTAAAAGACGCCCATATCAAATGCACGGTTGGCAATGGCTCTGGCACGGTGTTTGATGCCATTGGCTTTAATATGCCTGAAAAATTTTCAGATCTTCAGAACCCCAACTCAGCCATAGATTTGGTCTATGCTATCGATGAAAACACCTGGAACGGCAAAACCTCGCTCCAGCTTAAAATCAAGGATTTATGGGCTTAATCACATGTTAATGTTTTAAACTCTCATTTGTGGGTATCTTAAATTCAACAATTGTTGCCTTAAAATAAAGAGGACATTTGGGTTATATCTGCTGTGTTTTCAACCTTTTTTCTCACCCAAAACACGAAAATTATGAAACTCAATTACTGGTTTAACCCGACATTACTTTTCTTGCTGGTTTTTGGTCTATTATCAAATATTGAAGAATTGGCCGCTTCTGATCTTAATAATTCTTATGTAAGATATTCATCTACTAATCCTGTAAAGCCAATTATTGGAAAAACACCGATTAAAAATCAATCAAGTTCATTGCATCAGAGATTAAATGGTTATGAAAAACCTCTACCCAGTATAGGTTCTGATGTACAAGTTTCAACACATCTCCCTTTAAAGTTTCAAGGTTCAGTTAATCAAACCATGGGAACCAGTTTTACAACAATTGATTTTGATACCAATGCAGCACGAGGAGGTTTTTACAATATTCCGCCAGATCCATGTTCAGCAACAGGCCAGGATCATGTTGTACTTGTTGTTAATACCTCAATAGAATGGTACACTAAATCCGGCTCACGATTAGCTTCCATGAGCTTGAAAAATTTTTTTGGTGCTCTAACTAATACATTTGATCCCAAAGTTATTTACGACCAATATGAAGATCGTTTTGTGGTTGTTACGCTTGAAAAAACATTTTCACCAGATACATCCTTTATGTATGTCGCGGTATCTCAAACAGGAGATCCGACTCAAGGCTGGTATGGTATTCGCTTAGATGTTAAACAAAGTTCAAGTGGCGATCAATACTGGTTTGACTATCCTGGTTTTGCAGTTGACAATCAAGCAGTTTATATAACTGGAAACTATTTTCCATTTTCTTCTGGTACTGACTTTTTCACTCGTTTAATAGCCATCGATAAAGGAACTTCGGGTGGATTCTATAGCGGAAGTTCAGCAACATCTTATATTCATGATCCGGTGACATCTTCAGGTGGTGAGCAAACTACCTTACAACCTGCACATATGTTTGGATCTCAATCAGGTGTTTCAACATTTATCGTTTCATATAGTGGATTGACATTGGGTACAGATGAAGGTTTACAAATCATCCAAATATCAAATCCATTATCTGGATCACCGGCATACAACCGTCAGAATATAATTGTAGGGGATATTACAAATCCATTAATTGGTTTGCATGATGCCCCTCAATTGGGTTCAGCCCAAACCATAGAAGTAAATGACAGACGAGCCTTAAATGCCGTTTGGCGCGACAATGTTTTATGGGCAGTTGCTTGTGGTCTGCCAAATTCAGGTATTAATTCCGGGCAAGCTACTGCGCGTTGGTGGAAAATAGATACCCAAAATCTGCTCTCGCTATCTTTATTAGATCAGGACGAAATCGGGGGAGAAGATTTAGGCACGGGTACATACACGTTTTTCCCCTCTATTGGCGTAAATGAATGGGGCGACGCAGTGATTGGTTTCAGTGCGTCTAACGCTTCCATATATGGCGGCGCTTACTATGCCTACATGCCGGCAGATTCTTCATCTTTTGGTTCCACGATGACGGTTAAAGCCGGTGAAGTGCCATACTACCGGGCATTTGGTGGCTCAAGAAACCGCTGGGGGGATTATTCATCGGTGGCTATTGACCCGGTTGATAACTCCTTTTGGGTTTTTAACGAGTATGCCAAATCAACATTAACAGGTGATTTAGGTTTAACAGGTGAAACAGGTGCATGGGGTACGGCAATTTTAAATGTTGATCCGGTTGTTCCAGTTCCTTCATCCATATCAGCTTCCAACGAAACCACATCCAGCATCGATTTAGATTGGGCAGGTAACAGCCCGGAGTTCAGGATCTTGCAAAAAGAAGGATCTTCCTCTTCTTCGGTGACGGATGGAACTGTTTTATACGAAGGCTCAAATCTGAGTGATCAGGCAAGCGGATTAGATGAAAACAATGCCTACTTCTACACGGTGTATGGTAAGTCAGGGGCGCACTTTTCGGCCACTCCCGCAAAAGTAGCAACTCGAACCCTTTCCTCTTCACCAGGTGATTCAACCGTATTGTCTTACTTGAATGGCGAAACCGGTTCGAAAACATTTGGGTCTACCGGTATATCCATCGATCTGACCACACCAACTGCAACGGATGGATCCATTAATGTGGTGCTTGGTTCAAATCCGGGTTCAGCTCTATTGCCACCGACCATTCAAAATATCTCCCAGGATAAATACTGGACCATCACAAACAGTGGATTAAGTGCCATGGTCTATGACATTACCTTTGATCTGACTGGAGTTTCGGGTATTGATGCATTTGGAACTCTGAGTATGTTAAAAAGGGACGGGATTGGCCAACCCTGGGCAGATTTGAAAGATGATGGTTTTACCCATTCATATTCAAGTCCAAACATAACAGTAGCTGGCTTGAGCTCATTTTCTGATTTTGCTATAGGCGGGGGTTCTGATAACCCGCTCCCGGTAGAGATTTCTGAATTTTCAGCAAACGCCTTAGATGATGGAATTAACATACAATGGACAACTCAAGCTGAAACCGATAACCTCGGTTTCATTTTAACAAGAAATGGTAACCAGATTGCCAGTTATGAAAGTCATGCCTCATTGAGAGGTCAGGGTACCTCGCTTCAGTCCAGTAAATACAATTTTTTAGATGCAGATCTAGAAAAAGGTAATGAATATACCTACAACCTTATTAGTGTAGATATTACAGGCGAGAGGCACACTTATCGACAAACCATAGAAGTGAAAGCTACAAAAGCGATTGAATCGGAACAGCCTCTTAAATATGCCCTCTGGCAGAATTACCCCAATCCGTTCAATCCCAGCACAACCATTAGCTATGCATTGGAAAAGGCCGGCCCGGCAACCTTTAAAGTGTTTGATTTATTAGGCCGTGAGGTGTTTGCCGTGGAGCTTCAAGCAGGCATCGGGCCAAATACCTATACATTTAATGCAAACAATCTGACCAGCGGTGTGTATTTCTACCAACTCAGTGCCGAAGGGTTCAGCAAAACCATGAAAATGTTGCTGATGAAATAAGCGGGATTTTTAAAAATGGACATAAAAAAAGCGGGCCAAGTGCCCGCTTTTTGTTGAATGCTTGTGTAAGTGGGCTTAACAGGATGTGCCAACCGAAGTTGCTTTTGCAGAGGTTTCAACGGCAGATTTAATCACTTCCACATAATCACCGGTCAATGCATCTGTTTCGGTGATGATGCCACGGATAAATTTGGAAGGGGTCATATCAAAGGCATAGTTAACCACCGGTGTACTTTCTGTTGCTACCTGGCGGCCATAAATGCTGCGAAGTTCATCGCCATCGCGCTCTTCAATCGGGATATGTGTACCATCCGGAATAGCGATATCAATGGTAGAAACCGGTGCGGCAATGTAGAAAGGCAGGTTGTGCTCGTGGCAAAGCACAGCATGGTTAAAGGTGCCAATTTTATTAGCGGTATCGCCATTTGCTGCAATTCTGTCGGCGCCAACAATGGCAAAATCAATTTTACCTCTTTGCATTAAGATTCCTGAAGACGAGTCGGCGTGGGAAAAGAATGGGATTTGTTCCTGCTCCAACTCCCAGGCTGTTAAACGCAAACCCTGCAGGAGCGGGCGACTTTCAGCGGTATAGACACAGTTGATCAAGCCTTCCTGGTAGGCTTTTTTAATAACACCAAGTGCGGTTCCCAATCCACCGGTAGCCAATGTGCCTGTGTTGCAATGGGTAAGCACATTTAGCTTACGCTCAGCCAGAATATGGCCAAGATCTTTTTTGATCTGCTCAACGCCGTTACGGGCCATATCTTCACAATTCTGGATCTCTTTATCATGTATCGCCCGGGCTTCCTGTAAAATCAATTCATTAAACTCAGGAAGCTGTGTGTCTTCGAAACGGGCATTAAAGACGTCTTTCATGCGGGCAGTGGCATAAAACAAATTAACCGCAGTCGGACGTGAGGCTTCGACCTCTTGAATGATTTTGTTGAAATATGGTTTGAAATCTTTTTTCTTGCCTTCGTAACTCTGAACAGCCAGAACCACGGTATATCCTGCAGCAACACCGATTAAAGGAGCGCCACGCAGAGCAAGGGTTTTAATGGCATCAATGGCACTTAAATAATCGTTGGTATCAACATAGGTTTCTTTTAACGGGAGAAAACGCTGATCGAGGTATCGCAGACGATTCTGATCAAAAGAGATGGCATCAATCATAACAAAACATGAATTATAGTTTGAAAAACGTTTTTTTGGTGTAGTACTCTGATGGCAGGAAGTTACAAAAAGAGCGGGGAAAGGAAAATGTTTCCTAAAAAATAACTCCTGTTAAAACAAGTGCTTTACTGTTTTTTAACGATCGAACAAGTGTGCTTTAAGAAAATGTAGTTGCCTTGCTCCAGCCCGGTTACGTAGTCGGTGAACCACTCTTGAATAGAATTGGCTACTTTTTCGCGAGAGGGATTGTCGTGATAAAGGGTTATGATCTGGCCATAGGTACCGCTTTTGGTTGGGTTCAGGTCAACACACAGGTGATCGCCCGCCCCGTTTTCAGTAAATGGCAGCCAGTGCTTATCCCACCATACCGGTTGAATTTCGGGATCGGATTGGCTTTTCAAATAGCTGAACTCGCCATCCTCGGATAGCTCCAACCAATGCTCCCACTCCGTAACCATTCGTTGTAGCGAGATGAATTCATGCTCGTTAAACAACAGAGTTCGCCGCATGTCCTGCCCGTTATGCAACTGGTAAAACGACTTAAGATCTTCGGTAAACTTCATATCCAGTTGTTTTTCAGCTTTCTTGAATTGGCTTTCAGTTGCTCCTTTTCTTAGCAATCGGTAGGGTCGCGGGACATTTGCTTTAAGCCAGGTTTCGTAGCGTAACCACAAATCAGGTATGGACATGGCAGTCGAGTTTATGGTTTCAGGAATAGCTGTGCAGGCATCCGTTTTGTATAGGATTTAATGATTGTAGGATACTTTTTGGATACCTTTTGGCAAGATACACGTTCAGGTTTTGGAATGAAATAAGACCGTGATTTTCGATAAAAAAAAGGGATGCACACGGCATCCCTAAAAAACTATGCAATAAATACCTTATACGCGTTCTATCACGGTTTTAAGGATGGTTGTCATGCTGGGTTCAGCCATATTGGCTGCTTCAACCACTTCTTCGATACTAACCGGTACAAGAGATTCCGGGAAACATTCATCGGTGATGATTGAGATGCCAAATACCTCTGTTCCCTGGTGAACGGCTGCAATAACTTCCGGTACGGTCGACATGCCCACCACATCGGCCTGAAGAATCCGAAGCATGCGGTACTCGGCACGGGTTTCCAGGTTTGGACCAGAGAGAGCCAAATAAACGCCGCGGTGAACCTTGATCTTGTTTTCCATAGCCACATCTTCGGCCAGGTTAATGAGGTTTTTGGAGTATGGCTGGCTCATGTCCGGGAAACGAGGTCCCAGCTCAGAGTCGTTTGGCCCGATAAGCGGATTAGTCCCCAGAAGGTTAATATGATCATCTATGATCATGATATCACCTTTACGGTACTGCGGATTCAGACCACCACAAGCATTGGAAATAAACAATTTTTCAACACCGAGATATTTCATCACACGAACCGGGAAGGTGATCTGCTGCATGCTGTAGCCTTCGTAGAAATGAAAGCGTCCCTGCATGGCCACAACTTTTTTACCGGCAAGCGTTCCAAAAATCAATCGTCCCTGATGCGATTCTACAGTAGAAATCGGGAAGTATGGGATATCACCATAGTCTAAGGAAAAGTCAACTTCAATTTCTTTTGCCAACGCGCCAAGTCCTGTGCCAAGGATAATTCCAATTGGATAGGTTTCCTGCGTTTTGGTATGTATGTGTTTAATAGCCTCCTGGATTTTTTGTCTTAAATCGCTCATGTGATGTTGGTTTTTTTATGGTTTTACAGACTAAGAGAAGAAACTTTAGATTCTTTGAAATTAGACTGGAAGTCTGCGACACGCTGATACACATCACCCAGGATTTTGGTATCGGGTAAGAAGACCAGTCTGAAAAATCCGTCGTTGGCGTTCATTCCAAATCCTGAACCATGCACATAAAGAATACCGGTTTGATTAAGCAGTTGAATAATGTATTGCTCATCATTACCCAGTTCTCCATTTTGCAGATCTACTTTCGGCATAGCGTAGAAGGCGCCTTCGGGTTTATTGCAGCTGATTCCATCAATACGGTTCAGGGCCTCAAATGTAAGATCGCGTTGAGCCCGAAGTCTGTCCAGGACATGTTTGGTGTATTCGGGTTTGATATGAATAGCTTCAATAACGGCATATTGCGAGCCGATTGGCGCACACAAACGTGCGTCTGCCAGTTTATAGATGGCGTTTTTAAGGTCATCTACCAAATGGGCATTCGTGATGGTCATCCAACCCAGTCGCCAGCCAGGAGCCATATAATTTTTTGAGACACTTTCTATGGTAAAGACCGGCACATCATTTCCGGCAAGGCTGGCCAGTGGTACATGCGGTTTTTCATATGTGAGTCTGTGATAGACCTCATCAGAGATCAAAATCAGGTTATGGCGACGGGCAATATCAACAATCCGCTCCAGTGTTTCTGTTGAATAGAGCGCGCCGGTTGGATTATTAGGGTTGATTACAACCAACGCACGGGTGCGTTTTGTGATTTTACTTTCAATCTCGTCGGTATCGGGTTGCCACATGCTTTCGGGAAGCATATGGTAAGGGACTTCCACGGCTTCGAGCTTGGTGGTGATGGCCGTATAAAGCGGGTAGCTCGGGCATGGTAAAAGCACCTCATCGCCTTGTTCAAGAAGGGCTGTTAAGATAAGATCAGCAGCTTCTGAAGCTCCATAAGTAATAGCTATATCGCTGGGCGAGGTTTTAATCCCGCGCATCTCTGCTTCGTTGGTAATAGTTTCCAGTACTTCGGTTACACCGGTTGAAGGTGAGTAACCGTTGTGGCCATCGCGAAGCGCTTTGATCTTTGCTTCGATGAATTCTTCTGGCGGTTGAAAACCATATAAGCAAGGATCGCCAATATTCAGATAAGTTACTTTTTTTCCCTGTGCTTCTATTTTCTTTGCTTCCGCTACAATGTTCCGAATGGCATATTTATAATTTTCAACGCGTTCAGCAGGGTAATAATTAGTGTGGTGCACAGTATGTTTAGACATAGATGTATAAATTGGTTTCAATTACTAATAATAGCTCAGCTTATTCCAGACTGTCAAGAATGTCGTCAATGTTTAAATCTCGATTAGATGTTCCTTTTTTGCGAGGCTCTTCCAAGGGTACAGTAATACGAGTGGTTTGCGAAGATAATGAATTTTGATCAGAAGCAAAACCCGGGGATTTATTTTGACCATCATTCGATGAATCCTCTTTTTTTTCGGGGTTTAGATCGATGGGTTCAAAAAATTGATCCGGATCGGCTTCTTTGACTTCGTTCTGACCATTCTCAGTTTCCCCGGGTTGTCCTGTCTCGGAATTCTGTTTAAACCCATTCTCAGCGGTTTCTGATGTTGTTATCGGTTTAGGGGTGTTATCCTTCATGGTATGGTTAATTTCATTATCGCTTTCTTTATGAAGCGAATCCAGAAGTTCCATCTGAGATGTGAGCAATATTTTCAGCTTACTGATGATCTCATGGCGTTGCAATAGCAATCTTTGGATGGTTTGGTTGATGGTTTCTACCTTGGAGTTGGCATTATCGACCATGCGGGTGGCTTCTAACTGGGCTTCATTTTTAATATTTTCGGCTTCTTTTCGGGCATTTTCCACGGTCGAAGTCGAAGATTGCTGAGCCTGGGCCAGGGTTTGATGGAGCATACTTTCAACCTGCTTGAATTTCTGGATCTCCATTTCAAGACTCCGAACTCGCTCTTCAAGGCCCGATTTTTCGTTTAATAACAGTTCCCACTGATTGGCCATCGTCTCTAAAAACGCATCTACTTCCCCGTGATCATAGCCACGCAAGGTGCGTTTAAATTCCTGCTTTTTTATATCTATCGGGGTTAGTTTCATATTGCTTCCTGCAACTTATCGTTTTAAATCAGAATCCACCGCTAATAAAGCGTTAAAATACACCTTTTTAAGGTTATAAATAAACATCTGGTTGGATTTAGGAAAAAAACTACAGGTCTGAAAGGCAGGTTGATTTGCCCTAACGGGCGCCAAAAATGGAGGTACCGAGCCGGATCATGGTGGCACCTTCCTGTATAGCGATTTCATAGTCCTGACTCATACCCATCGACAGTTCACAAACTTCGGCAGGATTCGGGCTACGACGGGCCAGATCTTCCAGCAAATGTCTCATCCGGGCAAATTCTCCGCCCACCACATCTAAATCGGGCGAGCCGATGGTCATTAACCCTTTTAAGGAAAGATTTGGCAAATGGGCGATCTGTTCAGCTTCTTCAAACAAGTTTTCCGGTGAAAGCCCACCTTTTGTATGCTCACCGGATATATTGACTTCCAGTAATATCGGCATCATTAATCCGGCACTTTGGGCGCGTTTGGAAAGCGATTCAGCGGTAGAGCGTTTATCAATGGTTTGGATCATTTGCACCTCATCTATGATGTACTTGATTTTATTGGATTGCAAATGCCCGGTAAAATGCCATTCTATGCCGCATTCATTCAGTAAAGGGTCGTTCTTCTTTTCCAGAAACTCCTGCACATAGTTTTCACCAAAAACCCGCTGGCCGGCCTCATAAGCTTCACGAATGGTTTCAGCCGATTTTCGTTTTGAGATCGCGATCAATTGTACCGACCCGGGATCTCTGCCAGCTTGCGCGCATGCATGATGAATACACTCCTGGATATGCTGAAGGTTGTGTGAAATCTCTCCCATGGAACTGTGTTGATAAACTTCAAAAAAGGCTCAAACCTCTATTATAACTGAGAAATGATTTTGACGCAATGGTTTTGTTCATTTTTGATGTTTTTTTCAATGAGGTAAGTGAGTGCTCACAGTATGAATAAAAGTAAGAGTAGAAGAAGTGATGTTAATATTGCAAAAATGGTCCGAATCGTTGTTCCATGGTATCCAGCGTGTCTCAAAGGATGTTCTTAATTCACTTACCGACGCTTGGTTCATTGAGTTAATATCTTTTGATTGTAATTGATTGTTGATAGGGATATTAAAGACAACCGTGGGCAATTGCACACCAAGTAAAAATATTGTGCAAGCCGTAATGAGAATGAACCGGTTCAAACCTTGCAATTCCCATAATCCTAAAACTGTAGCCAATAACAACAAGAGGGCTGAACTCAACCAAACCATTATAAATACAGGCTGATTATTCTGAATGACCCCATCCATGACTTTAAACGCGCCAAGAAAATTCTGATCGCTTAAACGCCTGATTCCAGGCATCACTACATTTGGGAAGGTAAATAAAAAACCAGCCACAAGAGAGCAGAGCAGAGTTGATAAAGATTCGTTTTTATTAAGCAAAGCCAGGTTTAAAAAGCAGGATATCGGCCAACTGTAAAAAGGCTTGAAAAGCAATCTCCATATAAAAAAAAACTGAAGCACCCTTTTGGATGCTTCAGTTTGTATAATAAGGTATGCATAATCCAGCCTTAAACTGCTGTGACTGATTCAATGGTTACCGGATCAATCGGGTTATCGGCAGGGTCGGTTTTCACGCCGGCAATTTTATCCACCACATCCAACCCGCTGGTAACTTGTCCATAAACCGTGTATTCGTTATCCAGAAACAGGTTGTCGGCATGGTTTATATAAAACTGGCTGCCGGATGAGGCTTTCTGAGGATTGTTATCGCGAGCCGCTGAAAGTGTGCCTCGCTTGTTGGAATGCTTGATTTCGGCTGGTACGCGGTAATCCGGGCCACCGGTGCCATGCATATGACGTTTCGAGTCGTCTTTGGAGAGCGGATCGCCACCCTGGATCATAAATCCCTGGATAACCCGGTGAAAGCGAATTCCATCATAGTATTTATCGGCCACTAATTTTGCAAAATTATCGCGATGTTGCGGGGTATCGTCGAACAGTTCAATGGTGATATCACCCATCGAGGTTTTCATTAAATATTGTTGTGCCATAGTTGTTAGGATTATAGGTTAATAAGATTAAGGGTTTGGATGGATAGAAATGGTGATGGCTTCCATTGGATTTTCAAGGGCATCACGCGGTACCCTGGAAATTTTTTCAGCGACTTCAAGGCCAGTCACAACTTTACCAAATGCGGTATAAGCGCTATCGTAATAATAATTATGAACCAGGTTGATAAAAAACTGGCTGCCCGAAGACGCACGTTCAGGATTTTTTTCATCTCCAAACCGTGCTGCGCCAATCGTTCCGGCCAGGTGCGGGTGTTTGGCTTCGCTTGGGATAGTATAATCCGGCTCGCCGCGCCCATGCATCTGACGATCTTTTCGGTTGCGGGTATTCGGATCGCCGCACTGGATTAATATTCCCGGCACCACGCGATGAAACGCCGTGTTTTCATAATAGCCTTCTGCCACAAGCTTGATAAAATTGGCTTTGTGCAAGGGGGTATCATCATAAAGTTCCAGGGTGATATCGCCATAGGGTGTTTCCATGATGTACTGAACCGCGCTATCGCTTATGGATGGCTGGTGTTTGGATCGTCCTGAATTTTGGCAGCCGGTGCTTGCCCAAACAGCCAATATCAAAACCACGCCTAATGGTAAAAAAAGTAAGGATCTCTGCATGGTGAATAATCAACCGGCCTGCAGGCTTTTCAAACGGGCAATTTCGCTCTCGGCAGATTGGCCGGGTTTGGAATCACTGAACTCCTTTAACAAGATTGCATGAATGGAAATTGCCTCTGAAATATCACCAGTTTGTTCAAAATTTCGTGCAGCACTCTGAAAATAAAATGGCTTGAGCAACGAATTATCTGAATGTTGCGCAGCTTTTTTAAACATGCTGGCAGCTTTGGCAAACTCTTTTTGATTTTCATAGCAGGCTGCAGCTCCAGCCAGGGCAATACCAGTAGCCAAGCCGGCGTCGGATGAAACCGCTTCAAATCCAATGAGGGCCGAATCATAAACACCTTTTTCATAGTAAGCTCTGCCAAGATACAAGTTAGCAATATCTGAAAAATCGGTACCACTGTAAGATTCGGTGATATTGAGCAGGCCCATGTTCAGGGAGTCGCCATAAATGGCTGTATTATAGTCAGAAGCACGAAAAGCCGGCAGGATTTTGGCTACCGCTTCAGCGGCCTTTTTGTTGTGAGCTTCTTTTTGATTGTTATAGAAGAAAATCCCGGCAGCAAAAATCACAATTACAGCCCCAACACCGATAAGGAGATTTTTATGTTGCTGGGCATACATTAACAACTCATCTATTCGAGTTAAAATATCATCATCACTGCTTGTTTTAATGGGATCAACAGGTTGTTGGGTTTTAGACATAATCTTTGATTAAAGTTTTTTAGGTAACATCCGATTCTTCGGGAATGATAAACCAGCCGATAATATACGCTATGATTAGTGGAATAAAAGCAGTTAGTGCTCCAATCAGGACATAGCCGATCCGGATCAGGGTAGAATCAACATTAAAATACTCGGCAATGCCTCCACATATACCGGCAACCATTCGGTTTGTTTTTGAGCGTATTAGTTTTTTCATCTGACGTAGGTTGATATTAAGTGCTGAATTTACAAATCTCCCGGGTTTGTGCCAAAATCAACCTTAAGCATTTGTGGCGTTTTTTATACCTCGTAAAAATGAAAAAAACTCCGGATACATGCCAGACGTTTATCTTCATTTTGATGTGTTTTTTATGTGGAATACCCAATGAAAAAATGTAATTTTTCTGTTACCAGCTTTTGATTTGGGTGGAGTGTATGAGAGAGTAAACCTGCTGGAAACGCAAGGAGGTTGTTATGATTAAATCATCAGGCATTCATGAGCAAGAACGTGTTCAAGGCTTTATCCTGGGAGCTTTGATCGGGGATGCCCTTGGGACACCGGTTAATAAACGTCCCCATCACGTTATCAGAATGTACTTTAAAGGTGTTAAAGGCTACATTGAAACATCCGACTGGATTGAAAAACCAGCCAATTTAGCGACCGGCCAGAATTCTAAAGATCCCAGAGTCCTTATTTCGCGCCTGCCAACTTCTCTAAAATCCTGTATTCATTATTGGTTGCAGGATTACATGAGCTTATCGCTCAGCATGGCCAAGCTATATGAACATTTTTTAGGCGTAATGGTCAGTAAGCATTATAACGGAGAAGACTTGACCGGGATGATGGATGCATTGTTCATCCATCACCAGGAATACACCGACAGGGTGAAAGATGCCCTGGATATGTATCCAAACGATATGATCATCCGGTTTAATGAGGCCATGAACGAAGAAGATGCTGTGTTGTTTGCAATGGCTATGGTGATGAAAAACCACAGCAGTTTTGATACCCTGGTTTTTCCAACCATTAACATGGGCGGGCTCACAACCGTTACCGGTGCATTGGTTTCCGGGGCTCTTGGTATGTTTTGCGGTGTTAAAGCGTTGCCAAAACAACTGGTACATGATCTTGAACATTCCCAGGAAATCCAGGAACTGCTTGGTTGTACGGTTGGGTTTTAAAGCGGAGTTTCTGAAAAAGCTTTAATTTTCAGATTTAACGCGTGCGCACTCTGCCTTGGCTCCTGAGACTTTGAGATGGCCGACACTACGGCAATAATGTCTGCACCGGCCTCTAAAACATCTGATATATTGGTTAGATTGATACCACCAATCGCCACCAGGGGGTGGCTCAGGTATGCCCGGGCTGTTTTTATCCCGTCGTATCCCCATTCAATCTTGGTATCAGTTTTAGTGGGTGTGCTGAAAATCGGACTTAAAGCAATATAGTCGGCATCCAACTCACGGGCTTGACGGGCTTGCTCATTACTTTCTACCGATAACCCGATCAGCTTATCATATCCCAGAATACGTCTGGCATCGGGGTAAGACATGTCAGATTGACCAATATGCACCCCTTCGGCTCCAACTGCCTGGGCAACATCCAGACGATCGTTAATAATAAGCGGCACCTGATGCTCAGATAAGAGGGACTTAAGTGATCGGGCCATTTCAATAAAATCGCGAGTGTCAAGATCTTTTTCACGTAACTGCACCAGTTTAACACCACCCTGAACGGCCTCTTTTACCACACTCTCAAGAGAATGAGGGGCGCAGTTTTCCGCCCCCACTACTAAATACAATCCCTTTTTTATCATGCTTAATCGCACATTTTTAAATGCTCCTGAATGTTCTCTTTAGTAAGGTTGTAAAGCGTATCATAAAACAGTGTTTGCAGGGTACCTGGTCCACAAGCACTGGCTTTGGCTATTTCAGCTGCAATGCCAACAGTAGCCATACCATAGGCGGCTGCTTGAGCAGGCCGGAGACCAATAGCAGCAAAGGCACCAATAATGGCCGTGGCGGTGCAGCCCATGCCGGTAACTTTAGTGAGCATTTCTACACCGTTCTCAACACGGATATATGTATCTCCTTGAATGATGTGATCAATTGCGCCACTTATGCATACAGCTGACCCATAAGCTTTGTTGATGGCTCTGGCGGCATCAATGGCAGAATCTGACGAAGCCGTGCTATCGACACCCTTGGTAGTTACATCCGCCTGATGTAATGCCTGAATTTCCGAGGCATTACCCCGGATGATGGTTGGCGGGGTTTTTTGTAAAAGATCGTGCACGGTGTTGGTGCGGTATGGGGTGGCACCGGCGCCAACCGGATCAAAAACAATCGGCTTACCCAGGTCTTTTGCGACTTTCATAGCGGCTTCCATGGCACGAACCCAGCTGGGGCTCAGGGTGCCGATGTTAATAACCAGCGCTCCGGCAATTTTTACCATATCTTCTACTTCTTCTTCGGCATGGGCCATCACCGGCGAGGCCCCCAAAGCCAGTAAGGCGTTGGCCGAGTTGTTCATCACAACAAAATTGGTGATGTTATGCACCAGCGGCCCCTGGGTTTTGATATTGGAAATGGCTTGCCATAAGTTTTTGGATGAATCGCTCATAATGGAAATGTAAATAGGTTGAATAGTTCAGATGTCTGTTTTGTAAAACATGCCAGTAGCCCGTAACAGGATATCCCTGGCACAGCAATGCTAAAAAATTGAACTTACAAGGTTGTAAGCAATTAAAAATTGATCTGATACGGGAATATAAAGTTTTAGAGGATGATAATCATACAGATATTTTTCTCCAATTATCAGAGGTTCGTTTAAACTTCTTATACCTTGATAATTGGGTAAACATCGTGGTAAAATTGCTTGGTTTTATCCAGGAATATTTGCTGATCCATCAACATATCGAGGGGCAGAAAACGCACCACCTTGATAAAATCCATTTCTGAGCAGCCAGAAATAACCTTGGTTTTGTTGTTGGAGTTCAGTTCTAAAAAATCTGTTTTTTCCCAATCCCATAATCCGTTTTTGGCTATCCAAAGATTTTTTTCGGATAAGTCCGGATAATGGGTCTCAAGTTTTTGGATGTAAGCAGAGCGAAGCGGCCCGGCACAAATCAACGAAAACACCAGGTGGTGCCCGTACCAGACCAATGTGCGCATGCTAAAGATGGTCATCTTGGAGTAGAGCTTGGGATAATCCAGAAATACATACGGGTAACCACCAAGACTTTCACCTCGCGCCAACTGCCCGCGTTTAAAATCCACCCCTTCCGGCCTCAGCAATTGCTTTTCATCAACCTCCTCAATCAGGGTTAATCTTGCTTGGCGTAGCAGCTCATATATTATATCTGTGGCCGAGTTTTTAAGATCGTAAAATGACTGGGAAGAAAGGATATTTAATTCCCGGGCTGAAATGGACATGGCAACATATTTTGTGGTGATTAGCCGTTTATTTGATTTTCTAAACTATTACATCCGGAAGCCTTGTTTGGTTCCATCCGGTTTAATCCTAACCATTCTTCTGTATGCTATGCAGTGCTATGGCTAATTTTCTGGGTGATGTGTTTACATACAGTTTTTGCGAGGTGCATTTAAAATTGTTTTCATTCAGCATATCAAAAAAAGGTGAGGCAATTTGCCGCTCCGGATCCCCAATGATGGCCTTTCCGCCCGGTTTCAACAATTGAGCCAGAGCGTGCAGGATCGGCAGGTGATTGCGGCGTTCATACAAGACATCTGCTGCAAAAACATAATCGAACTTCTCTTTAATGGAGATATGCCGCCAATCCAGCCGTGCTATGTCCAGATCAACCCCATTACTTAAAGCGTTGAGTTCAATAAAATCAAGTGCTTCTTGCGAAATATCCGTACAAAGCACGTGCCCACCTGCCAGGGCAGCAGCCACGCTAACCATACCTACGCCGGCGCCGAGTTCTATGCAAGAGGCATTCTTAATATCCGGCGACTCAAGAATAAATCGTGACAATACGATAGAAGATGGCCAAACTTCAGCCCAGTAGGGCATTTGTTCATCCTTTAAGAATTCCTCGTCACTGATATTATCCAGAAGGTCGTAACTATTGGCCACACTGTAAATTTCTATGGTCTGCCCAGCCAGATCCAGACGTGTGCTGGTCAGGTTGTAGGTGTTTCCAAGTTTATGTTTTAATGTGTCTCTCTTTTGAGGCATAAGCATAGAAATATTCTTATCTTCCGTTTTTTAAAATCAAGTTGCCAACCGAATATGAAAAAAGAGATCCTGGAAATCTTTGAAAACAGTTTTCCGAACCGGGACTATACCATTGAGATCACCAATCCGGAATTTACATCGGTTTGTCCTAAAACCGGACTGCCGGATTTTGGTACCATAACCATTAACTACATTCCGGACAAGTATTGTGTTGAGCTTAAGACCTTAAAATACTACTTTTTGGAATTTAGAAATGCCGGGATTTTTTATGAAAATGTCACCAACCATATTCTGGATGACCTGGTTGACGTGCTCAGTCCAAGAAAGCTAACCGTAACAACAGACTGGAAAGCCCGCGGTGGTATCACCGAAACAGTGCAGGTTCATTATAGCAAAACCAGTGCATGATCAAGGGACGGTCATGGGGAGAGAAGCCGGGCTTTCCTGCCCGAATCGGTTGATGGTAGTAAAGTACAGGGTATCTCCGGTGGTGGCATTCAAACGCACATTATGCCCCCATACTTTTTCGTGGATCAGTTCAGAACCTTCGCTATTAACTCTGTAAATATTAGTCCAGCGAACCGATGGGGATTTTGGCCAGTAGGCATAGGGTTCGTTGTTAAGAACGATCAACTCGATATTGTTTGGAGCCGACGGTATAGATAGTGTTTTCCATGGCATGGGTGGTGTTGACACTTTGTGCTCAAAGAGTTTAGGGATATCAGCAATGGCGTGATAGGGATAAAATATCATGCCTTCGGCCCCTGATTCCTGGACCAGGCTGATCTGCGTTTGCAATTCGCTTTTTACAGCTGGTTTATACGGCCCCAATCCTACATATAAATGCCGTTCGTTTTTGTTGCTTGCCCAGTCGAGTAACAAGGCTTTAAAATCGGGGTTGAATTTGCCTAAAATCCGGTCCCTGTAATATGTAGGCCCGATATGGAAATAGACCTGCGGTGCCAGGTAGTCGCAACTTTTACGCATGCTCCAGGCCCTTGAATCCTGATAAACGTCGGTATAGCTTTCCATGGCCGGTTCGGAATCCACGCGTTTATACACACCTATCGGCGAAATCCCAAATTTAAGATAAGGCTTGATCTGCATTAATGAATCGTAGAGGGATTTGACAAACAGGTTGAGATTTTCCCTTCGCCACTCGGCTCTGGGCAAATGGTTTGGATTGAAACCATTGTATTCAGGCTCATCAGGAAAAAATTGTGACGGATAACGAAGGTAATCATCGCATTGAATGCCATCAACATCGTAACGGCGTGCAAAATCTGTGATCAGGTTGATTAAATGTGCCCTGACTTCGGGCAATCCCGGATTCAGATAAGCAACTTTTTGGTTTGGGTTCTTAACCGCACGCCGATCAATCCACTCGGGATGAGTTTGCCAGATATGAGGGGTGCCAACTGAAATGGGAGTAAGCTTTTTGCCGCGCAATATCATGGTATTGAACCAGGCATGAAATTCCAACCCGTACTCATGGGCCAGACTAATGGCAAAATTTACAGGATCGTAGGAAGGTACCTCACCGAGCTTGCCGGTTAGCACATTACTGAACGGCTCATGATTAGAAAAAAATAGTACATCTCCACGGATACGAACCTGGAAAAAGACGGCATTGCAGTTTTTGGAGGCAATATCTTTAAATAATTTGCGCAGGGATTTCTGCTGTTTTTGCGGGTCTTTGGTTTTCGGCCAATCTATGCCATATGCAGTAGCAATCCATACACCCCGCAATTCCGGATTATTTATTTTGGAGGTCTCTTGTGCCTTAAGTGGGGTAAAAATACAAATTGAGATTGCCAGCGTGAAGCAAAGAGAGAAGAAGAAGAATAACTTTGAAGACTTCATTTGCGGGATATATAAAAAAAAGCTGCCTTCATGGCAGCCTTTTTATATCAGAAAAAAACTAAGAATTATAACGATTCTTCAACCATGTAAGCTACAGCATTGCCGACTTGTTTATCGGTTAAGGCAGAGTTTCCACCACGGGCAGGCATCATGCCAAAGCCTTCAATTGATTTCTTAACCATGGTTTCTACACCTTGCTCCATTCGGACTGTCCAGGTCGAGCCGTCGCCAGTTACCGGAGCAGCACCACCCATACCATTATCATGGCAAGCAGCACAAGATTGTTTGTAGATAGCTTCACCTTCCAGTGTATCCCAGTTTTCAAGTTCTGCTTGAAGGGCCGCAACATCTAAAGGAGCCGCTTCAGTTGCTTCTTCAGCAGGAGCTTCTTCTTCTGCAGGTGCTTCTGCAGCATCGGCACCACCAGCATCAACAAGTGGTTCCTCTTCTTGTGGTTCAGCTATAGGTGTGTTTTGTTGTCCACCGCCACCATATAAGGCATTAATATAAGCGACGATGTTATCAACTTCTGTTGGCTGAATGCCTGAGTTAGGCATACCGGCCATCCAATTTACAACAAAATCGGTTTTTCCTTTTGAGACATATTTACTGACTAAATTACCTTCAATGGATTGCAGTGAGTGGCAGGCTTTACAGCGTTTTTCAAAGAGTGGTTTATACTGAGCCAGCTCGCCGGTCACTTCCTGCTTGGTTGCACCGCCCAACTTAAACTCTTGCAATTCCTGTACAGTGCGAATAGAAACACCATCAAGAGTTGTAGTTCTGGGTCCGGTGGTGGTAAAGGCAAATATGGCTGAAAGGCTGATCATAATTACAGCGCCAACTAAGATACCCAGGAACCAACCCGAGGTAATTAAATTGGACATTTTTCCGAAGATGACAATCATGAAACTTGCAAAGCCAAAGAGTGCAAGCCAGCCAAGAACCGTTTTCAGAACACCGAAAGCAGTTGAATGATCAGCATAAGGTTCATATCCGGTAACAAGCGAGACAATAAAAAACAGTACTAAAAAGAATAGAGCACCGCCAATGACTACGCCATACGATTGAAGATTTGGTTTGTCCATAGTTTTGAAAAATCGTTTAAAGGTTTAGTGATCCTTGAATTCGGAGATTCGCTTAAAGCTCCTTTTTTCTTTAAGCGAGATGAAAATATACGGTTATTCTTGGCATAGAAATAATGAGTAATTTAAACATTCAACGTTACTTAAGCAGTGATTCTTTTGCTTAAAAAGTCTTTTAGAATAACACCCTGACGATAAAAATTATCTCATACTATAAGGCAAAACGACCGTACCGACCCCTTGATTTTCCTATTCTCCTTTTTAAAAACAAGCACATCAGGTGTTTAAACCAGATATGTTTCCTGCAAATTATAAAACCTTTGCAAAAAAATCATGTTAAAAATAAAAAAAATTACACCTGGCCACATAAAAGTAACAACACTGGCTTGGGTGTATTTTTTAACAGGCACCAAACAAGCTTCAATAATTAATGTAAAAAACACAAAAATGTTAAAAAACCATTGTTAATCAATTGTATAAATTAAAATAATTAATATTTTTGTTCTAAAGTGTAAATAAATGGAATGAAGGTTTATGATCATTTCAAAACACACAATAATGCATTAAGCAAGTCTTTTTCACAAAGGGTACCTGAACGATGAAAAATATTTGAGCAATACTCAGAATGAATGGATAGTATGAAAAAAGAAGTCTGGATAATTGATACAACTTTGCGGGATGGTGAGCAGGCACCGGGTGTATGTTTTAAGCAAGATGAAAAGATGAAAATCGCCCAAAAACTGGCTGATTGCGGAGTCAATGAGCTGGAAGTTGGTATCCCGGCAATGGGGCAGGACGAAATGGACAGTATTCTGGCTATTTCAAAACAAAACCTGCCGGTTCGGTTAACATCCTGGACACGGGCAATCAAAAAAGATATCCAGCAAGCTGCTAAAACCCTAACACCGGGTGTTCATATTAGTTTTCCCACATCAGACAGACATTTGAAGGTATTGGGTAAATCACAAGACTGGGTTCTGGAAAATGTCCACGACTTACTTACCTATGCCGATCAGTATTTTGATTTTATTAGTGTTGGGGCTCAGGATGGTGTAAGAGCCGAACAAAATTATTTAATCGAGTTTATATTGCAAGCCGGGCAGTCCGGTGCAAACCGGGTTCGAGTGGCCGATACGGTCGGCTCGGTGCTTCCGCAGGATATTGGTCCGCTGATCAGCAAGATTCGGGAAAAATCAACCATACCGTTGGAATTTCATGCCCACAATGATTTGGGTATGGCAACGGCCAATGCCATGATGGCCATCAATGCAGGCTGTGAGGCAATTAGCGGTACGGTTGGTGGTTTAGGGGAACGCGCCGGAAACACGGCTTTGGAAGAACTGGCCGTGGCACTGACACTTTCGGGACGATATCAGACAACAGTTGATCTTTCTAAACTTAATGCTTTATGCGAGTTCGTGGCCGGTGCATCCGGACGCGATATACCGGTACAAAAACCAATAGTTGGGAAATCGGTATTTAAACATGAGTCGGGGATCCATTGCCAGGCCCTTTTAAAGGATCCATACAGTTACCAGCCGTTTTTACCGGAAACCGTTGGGCACAAGCCATCTTCCTATGTGATCGGTAAGCATACCGGCTCGGCCATGCTCTCGCAAGTGTTAAAGCGTTTTAATATTTCACTCTCGAAAGCAGAAGCCAAAAAACTGCTGTTTCGGGTTAAAAAACATGTTTTATCCCTTAATCGGCCTCTTGCCCCGGAAGAGGTATTTGATTTATATCAACAAAATAGCCCCAAAATGAAAGTTGCCTCAGTTAAATCATGAATGAACAAGGTTATTGTAAAAACAGACTGGCCTTATTGGCTGAAATCAGCAATGTTTTAATTAAAGAAGAGGATTTTAACAAAGTACTGCGCCTGGTGCTTTCCATTATGTCGGAGCATATGGAAATGATGCGTGGTATGATCACCTTGTACGACCGCGAAAGTGGCAACATTATGATCAATGAATCCTTTGGGTTGTCTGTAAATGAAAAAGCAAAAGGGAATTATAAAATCGGTGAAGGCATAATCGGACAGGTGGTTGAAACCGGTCGCCCGATGGTTGTTCCCAATATAGCCAAAGAACCGAATTTTTTAGATCGAACAGGTGCCAGAGCCGATCTGGATACAAGCACGTTGTGTTATTTGTGTGTCCCAATTAAGTGGTGCCGTGAAGTATTAGGAACCATAAGTGCCGACCGTTTCATTAAAGTACCTAAATCCGAAACCGGTAAGCTATCTAAAATGGATGCTAAGGACATAAACGCTTTAATGGAATCAGATTTGAGCTTGTTGTCCATTATAGCAGCCATGATCTCACAAGCCATTCAGTTAAAGCAGCAAACCTTTAAAGAACAACGCCATGTGGCTGAGTTAAGCCAAAACATGGAAGAGTTTGCTAGTCATGGTTCAGAAGCGGTTGATTTTGATAAACCGGTCAATATTATTGGTAACTCAAAATCAATGCGTTCGGTATTCCAGATGATCAATAAAATATCCCCGACCAATGCCACGGTTTTGATTTTAGGTGAGAGCGGTGTGGGTAAAGAACTTGTAGCCAGCGATATTCATTACAAAAGCCAGCGAAAAAATAAGCCATTTATAAAATTTAATTGTGCTGCGCTTCCGGAAAGTATTATTGAAAGTGAATTGTTTGGCCATGAAAAAGGAGCCTTTACAGGAGCAGTTTCAGCCAGGAAAGGGCGTTTTGAACAAGCCGACTCCGGTACGATTTTCCTCGATGAGATAGGTGAATTAAGCCTCGGTATTCAGGCCAAGTTATTAAGGATACTCCAGGAAAAAGAGTTTGAGCGTGTAGGTGGCAATAAAACCCTGAAAGTGGATGTCCGCATTATTTCGGCTACCAACCGCGACCTGGAAGAGGAAATACAAGAAGGACGGTTCAGGGAAGATTTGTATTACAGGTTAAATATTTTTCCGATTACTGTCCCACCGCTTCGCGAGCGTAAAGCAGACATTTTATTACTGGCCGATTACTTTGTAGAGAAATACAACGAGGTAAATGGAAAAGGCATCCGGCGAATTTCTACCTCGGCTATTGATATGCTTATGCGATATCACTGGCCCGGTAATGTGCGGGAACTTGAAAACTCCATAGAACGGGCTGTTATCCTGAGCGATGATGGCGTGATCCACGGGTACCATTTGCCGCCCTCGCTTCAAACAGCAGAATCCAGCGGCACACCTTACTCCGGGCCGTTGGATCAAAGACTGGATTCCCTGGAATATGAAATGATTGTCGAAGCGCTAAAAAATGCTAAGGGGAATATGTCTAAAGCAGCCCAGGAGCTTGGTCTTACAGACCGGGTGATGGGACTTCGGGTAAAGAAATTTGGAATAGATTATAAAATCTACCGAACTCAGCGATAAGTTGCCGGGTGATCGAATAAAAAACCCCCGCTACCAATAAACAGTAACAGGGGCTACTTAAGGCTCTGTTATATGAATTTATAAAGCAGCTAAAGCGGCCTCATAATTTGGTTCAGTTGTGATTTCAGGAACCTGTTCGCTATAAACCACATTTCCGTTTTCATCCACAATAATCACTGCTCTGGAGTGAAGTTGAGCCAGAGGGCCATCTGCGATGGTTAATTGGTAATCTTTTCCAAAACTTCCGGTTTCGTAATCGGAGAGGGTAACAACATTTTCAATACCTTCAGCGCCGCAGAAACGAGCCTGAGCAAAAGGCAGATCTCTGGAGATACATAAAACTTTGGTGTTCTGCAGGTTAGCGGCTTCCTGGTTAAACCGGCGAACTGAAGCTGCACATACGCCTGTATCCAGACTTGGGAACACATTCAGTACAAGCTTGGAGCCGGCAAAATCGCTTAAGCTGACACGTGAGAGGTCTGATTTAACCATTGTGAAATCCGGGGCTTTTGAACCATTTGCTGGTAAGTTACCAACTGTGTTGATCGGGTTTCCTTTTAATGTAATATTTGCCATAGGTTTTTGTAATAAAGTTTAAAAAGTATAAAGTATGTATTGAGGTACTGTGTGAAAACGTAGTAATAATTATTATTAATATCAACCCAAATCATCAGCTATTTCAGCTTTTTTTAACTTAAAATTCGGGGTTATGATAATTCGTATGCCACGATCAAATTTGATATAGCTCCAGATCCAGTTAAAGAGGACAATAATTCGGCTTCTGAAATCAACCAAAAGCATTAAATGCACAAGACTCCAAATGAGCCAGGCCAGCATGCCGCCAAATTTTAAGTAAGGCAGATCAACCACGGCCAGGTTGCGGCCAATAGTGGCCATGGTACCACTGTTGCGGTATTTAAATGGTATCAATTCTTTCTTTTGAAGCAGGCGGTTAAGGTTATTGCCCAGGCAACGGCCCTGTTGAACAGCCACAGACCCCAGCATGGGAAGGCCAAACGGATATTCATCGGATTGAACAGAACACACGTCGCCAATAGCGAAAATATCCTCATAGCCCAAAACCCTGTTGAATTCATCCACCGGCAAACGATTGCCTTTTAATGGACGGGTTTTTAATCCTTTAACCGGTAAGGCAGAAACGCCCGCAGCCCAGATTAAGGCATAGGTTGGAAAATCTTTCTTTGTGGTTTCAACAGTCTGACCATCGTAGTCTTTTACCATGGCATTTACCCAAACATTCACACCCAGTTGGCGGAGAAATTTTTCTGATTTTGCTGTGGCTTTTTCACTCATAGCACCCAGTATTTTATCGGAAGCTTCCAATAAGTGAATTTGCATTCGGCGAATGTCCAGATCCGGAAAGTCGTTTGGCAGAATATGCGTTTTCAGCTCAGCCAATGCTCCGGCCAGTTCAACACCAGTCGGACCGCCGCCTACTACTACAAAACTCATCAGTCGTTCCTGCTCTTTAAGGTCGGAGGTATTGAGTGCTTTTTCAAAGTTGCTGAGGATAAGGCTGCGCAGATTAACTGATTCCAACAAGCTTTTCATTGGAATACTGTGCTTTTTGATGTTCTCTATACCAAAAAAGTTGGTTTGAGCACCGGTAGCAATAATTAAATAATCGTATTCCAAATCACCGACTGTTGTGTAGATGGTTTTCTTTTCAGGATCGACTTCCATAAAACAGGCCATCCGGAAATGGAAGTTTTTCTTATTCTTGAATATTTTTCTCAGCGGATAAGCAATGGAGTCGGGTTCCAAACCTGCGGTGGCAACCTGATATAACAGGGGTTGAAATGTATGGTAATTGTTCGAATCGAACAGGACCACCTGACACAGGTTTGTATTCAGGCATTTAGCAAGTTTCAATCCGCCAAATCCGCCACCAATAACAACAACACGTGGCAGATCAATATCTGGTATATTCATTTAGTCTCTTTTACTAACGGTTAAAATAATTTTCTCTAGCTGTTGTGATAAGTTTTGTAAAGTTAACAATTATAAGGGAAATAACAGGAAGGTAAAGAAAAAACATTCAGACAAAGGGCTAGACTGGCAGTGGCTATACCTGGATGGTAAAAAGCCGATTAATGCTCTACCAGTTCTACTTCCGGTAAATTTAGCCCCAGGAATCGTTCAAACATGGTTTTGAATTTTTGAGGCAGATCGCTCACCAGGACTTTAGGTGGTTGAGTGTTCGGTTCAGAATTTAATAAATGGCTTTTTTCCAGAACCGATTTTACTTCCAGAGATACCGCCTCGGCTGAATCAATAATCGTGATGCTGCTGCCGGTTACTTCAGAAAGCATGGGTTTCAGGATGGGGTAGTGGGTGCAGCCCAGGACCAGGGTATCTATGTTTTGGCTTAAAAGCTCCTGAAGATAATCATTGGCGATGAGTTTTGAGGCCGGATGATTTATAAAGCCTTCTTCAGCCAGCGGCACAAATAAGGGGCAGGCTTTGGCATAGATTTCAAATGAAGGATCGTGCTTGCCGATTTCTACACTGTAAGCGTTAGAGGCAATGGTGGCATTGGTACCAATTACCCCGATATGGCCGTTTTTGGTGGTTTGGGCTGCCAGGGATGAACCGGCCTTCAGCACACCGATAACCGGTTTGCCTTCACTTTCTTGTTCAACCACATCGAGTGCCAGGGCCGAAACCGTGTTGCATGCTACAATAATCATTTTAGGCAGGTATTTAAGCAGCAGGCGTGTATCTTCGGCAGCATATCGCCTGACTGTAACCTGAGACTTGGCGCCGTAAGGTACCCGGGCGGTATCACCAAAGTAGATCAATCGTTCGTTAGGCAATGTCTCGCGTAGCTTGCGCAGAACGGTTAGCCCGCCAATACCGGAGTCGAAAATTGCGATGGGTTGTTCAGGTTTAAGCTTTAAGGCAGCCTGCTGTTCGTCTACCATGGGTCAGTTTAAGGTGTAATAAGGTTTTTGAAATAAGCTTCAAACTCGCTCTCGGTGGAAGATCTGTTGCGTTTAAAATAAAGATCACGCAGGCCATCGCGTGTCCACTTCAGGCCTTTCTGGTATGCTTTTACATACAACTTCTCAGATTCGGCATAGTTTTTAACCATCTCCTGGCAGCGGGCTTCCAGCGCCCACAATTCAGCATCAATCTCGAGGTTTTGGCTTTTACTGTAACCAGTCTTTAAAAATACCAGGGCATCTTCATAGCGCTCACCTGCCATCAGGCTTATGACCAGCGTCTTGGTTAAATGAGGCCAAAGCGAGGGGTAGTTCTGTCCGTGAAAACGGTCTAAGAAATACATGCTTTGACTATCCCCGGAAGATAACAAGGCTCTGGCTTTTACGCCATAAGAAATGGCCCGGGTAAAGGCAAGTTTTTGTTGAAACGTCTGGGCGGCATGGAAAAAAATTAAGGGCACATTGCCATGCCTGGTTAGTTGGGAAGTATAAAATCGCTCTATTGAAGCAAGAGAGGAGTCTGAACCGGCGAGCAAATACCCGTAATTAAACCCGCCTTGGATGTCGGGATGTGCAACAAGGAAGTTAGCCAGCTGTTTTTCAAACTGATCCATCTGTTGCTGATCCCGACTGTCAGCAAACTTTTCCATAATATCAAAGAGCTCTAATCGCAAAGGTGAGTCGGGGTAAAGACCTGAAAACTCATCGATCAACTCAAACGCCTTTTTAGTGTTTCCAAGCCGAGCATATCCCCAGATTGCGGTTACAAAGTACCGGGGCGATTTTTCATGCCGTGACAGTTCAGGCAATGCTTTTTTAAGCTTGTAGCGCATGGCTGTGTTGGAATGGCGTTGATTCTGAACCAGCCACAATTGGCGAAGTGCTTCAAGATGGGTTGGGTGTTCGGAGAGCTCCGACATCAGCATGGCATAGGATTTCCCTGTGATCACACGGCCCAGCAATCGGGCATGTTTCACATAGTTTTGTTCCCGGTCAATAATACGCAGGGTATTGGGCTCGATAAGCACGGTATCGCGTGTCAGGTAAAGACAAGTGGCCATTGCCAGGTTTTCGGGCACAACAAAGCTGCTGCTGAGAAGGCTGTCTTTAAGGCTCATAGGAATAACCACGGCTTTGTTGGGATAGGTATCATTTTGCTGAAAACCCAGTTCCAGCTTTACCCATACTTTTTCATCAGGGTTGAAAAATGAAGGAGACACGTTCAGGCTGATCGTATCGCCAACTTCTGCTCTTGAGGGTAAAAAGGCCAAAGCGGTATTGGCATAAAGACTTAAAAGCAAATAAAAGCCTATGATGCTTAGTTTTTTCATATCGGGTAATGGTGTCGGTGAATGTAATGCTCAATACGATACAGTTTATTTTTGATTAAATCAATGAAGTACCAGTGGGATTTAACCGGTAATACGGTAGGTATAAATCAATTTATGATCGTTTGGTGCGTAGAAATCCCTGATTTGAGCTTCCAAGTGGCAACCCAGATGTTCATAAAATCGTTGGGTTGGTTTGTAATCGGGCTTGGAGGAGGTTTCTATAACAACCAGTGATCCCTGCTGGGTTGCAATTTCAGCGATAGCATACTCAAAAAGCCGGGTCCCTACGCCCTGTTTATGATAGTGTGGATGCACGGCGATCCAGTATATATCAAATGTTGTGAAACAGAGAGGTGTTTTGCCAAAACAGATGTATCCCAAAACGGTGGCCTGTTCATCTATAGCCGCAAAGATTTGGTAGTCGTCGGTTTGGGTTAGGTATGCATCAATAACTTCAATGGCAACTTCAAGTTCATCTTCGCGAAACACAGCTGTTTTTTTCAGGAGAGATATCACAGCCTGCCGGTGTAGGGGATTGAACTCAACAATTGAAACAGACATGATTGTTAAGATTTAAGAGGTATTTGCCGAGGTTCATTATAAAATTGTTCTGCAAGATAAGCATAAAATCACCTTCTACAGAAGCCTGAACATCAACAATTTCATTCCACTTATAGGTTTAAAATTGATTATAATTTCTGTATGATTTAAGACTTTATAATCTAAAAGACCACATCCATTTGATACAAGTTCTTAAAGGCTTTTATGGATTGGTGTTACCGGTTTGTGTTTGACTTGACCAAAATATTAACTCACAATGAGCGTACCTATCAGAAAAGTTCTCACCATTGCCGGATCGGATAGCGGTGGAGGCGCCGGCATTCAGGCCGATTTAAAGACATGTTCGGCCCTGGGGTGTTATGGCATGTCGGCCATAACCGCACTCACGGCCCAAAATACCCAGGCTGTCAGGGAAGTTTTCCCGGTACCGGCAGAATTTGTTAAGGCACAGATAGAGGCTGTGCTTGATGATCTGGGTGCCGATGCCGTAAAAATCGGTATGCTTAATACGGCTGATATTATTGAAGCCGTTGCGGATGCTCTAAAAAAATATGCTCCGCCACATATTGTTCTGGACCCGGTGATGGTGGCTAAAAGCGGCGATCCATTGTTGAAAAGCTCAGCTGTTAAAGCGTTAAAGTCCTCTCTTATGCCCCTTGCCTCATTGATCACGCCAAATATACCCGAAGCCGAAGTTTTATTGGCTCAAAAAATCAATTCTTCTGATCAGATGGAGCAAGCCGCCAAAGATCTCAGCAAGATGGGCGCCAGTGCAGTTCTCATCAAAGGCGGGCATGGAACTGATGAGCTCAGCGCCGATTGCCTGCTTTGTTCAGATGGAACTGTGCACTGGTTTAAATCGCCACGAATAGATTCAAAAAATACCCATGGCACCGGTTGCACCCTTTCCTCGGCCATTGCTTCATACCTGGCTAAAGGTGAAGATATGATTTCGGCGGTATCCCATGCAAAAACCTATATCAGTGAGGCTATCCTGGCGGCCAGGGAAATGGCACTGGGAAAGGGCCATGGACCGGTTCATCATTTCTATAATGTCTGGTAAGACCACTACTGGCTGTTACGCTAAGTTTAGTTATTTAGAGGATCTTCGGCACAATGCTTTTGTGTAAGCTGAAAAGAGTGTTATATTTAACACTGCCTTAACAATAGTAGTAAGAGCATTTTTAAAACCAAACACTTACCGTTTTGATAGCACGATACTCACCTTCCGATATCACGGACATCTGGTCCGATAAAGCCCGACTGGATAGATGGTTAAAAGTTGAACTTGCCGCTGTTGAAGCGCGAGTAAAAATGGGAGAAGTCCCTAAAAAGGACTATGATGTGATCCGGCGGAAAGCCAAGTTTAACGTGGCCCGTGTTTTAGAAATTGAAGAAACCACCAAGCACGATGTTATCGCTTTTCTGACCAATGTGGCAGAAAATGTAGGCAAAGAATCGCGCCATATCCATCAGGGCATGACCTCCTCCGATGTTTTGGATACCGCCCTCTCCATGCAGATGCGAGATGCCGGAAAAATCATCGAGAAAGACCTTGAAAAATGCATTAAGGTTCTGGCCCGCCGTGCCAATGAATTCAAATATACCCTGCAAATTGGCCGTACGCATGGCGTGCATGCCGAGCCCATTACTTTTGGCTTAAAACTTGCTTTGTGGTACGAAGAAATGCAACGCAATCTTAAGCGTTTAAAACGCGCCATAAAAGTGATCTCTGTGGGTAAGCTTTCCGGGGCAGCCGGTACGTTCCAGCATCTCTCACCCGAAGTTGAGGAAGCAGTATGTAAGAAACTTGGATTAAAACCCGCACCGGTTTCAACCCAGGTCCTGCAGCGCGATCGCCATGCCGAATATCTCTCTGCACTTGCCATTCTGGCTACTTCCATAGAGAAATTCTCGGTAGAATGTCGCCATATGCAGCGTACCGAAGTCCTTGAAACTGAAGAGTATTTTTCGGCCGGCCAGAAAGGCAGCTCGGCCATGCCTCATAAACGAAATCCTATTACTTTTGAACGCCTGAGCGGTATGGCTAGAGTGATCAGGGGAAATGCCATGGCAGCCATGGAAAATATGCCGCTCTGGCACGAGCGCGATATATCGCACTCCTCGGTTGAGCGGATCATTATGCCCGACTCCACCATTGCCACCTGTTACATGTTGCGCCAATTCACCACTGCCATTGATAAGCTCCTGGTGTATCCGGAGAAAATGAAGGAAAACTTTAATGCCAGTTATGGGCTTACTTCATCCCAAACCATTCTTCTGAAGCTTACCAGCAATGGGCTTACTCGCGAAGTGGCCTACCAGTTGGTTCAACGCAACGCCATGAAATGCTGGAAAGAAAAAATACCTTTGGTGGATTTAGTTTTACAGGATAACGACATCATGAAGATTCTGGGTAAGGAAGAAGTGGAAAAAGCCTTTACAGCTGAGGAGATCCTGAAAGGTATCCGCAAAAATGTCGACTATATTTTCAAGCGGATCAAAATCTAAACAGTAATTCAGGCATTGGTAAGGCTTGTTTGAACCATTTGCAAGACCTCTTTCACTTGATAGGGTTTAAAAATAATCCCTTGTACCCCCATATTCTTAATGCTTTCCTTTTCGTGCTCTTCAAGGTATCCGGTAGTCAGAAGACATCGGATATGAGGGTATTTCTCGGTGATGTTTTGAAATAATTCTGTGCCATTCATCTTTGGCATGTTAATATCCGAAATAATCAAATCCACCTGGTTATGGTGGGTGGTTAAAAGAGACAGGGCTGATTGGCCATTTTCAGCCTCAAACACCTCGTAATTGAACATCCCTAACATTTTTTTCAGGATCTGACGCAGGCGGTCTTCATCTTCTACCAGTAATATTGTATGAGTTTGTTCCATAAGTTTGGTGTTCAGAGCCGGACCTTGGCTTTATTATTTAATCAACATCATCTTTTTGGTCATGACTCGGTTTTGTGATTGCAGTCTGTAAATATAAGTACCTGATGCCATGTTTGCAGCATTTAAAGTTACAGAATGTGCACCCGGCTGAAGTTTTTCATTGACTAGTGTCTGAACCAGGCGTCCTAAAAGGTCATAAACTTCAAGGCGTACCATGGATTCCTTATCGATACTGTAATTAATGGTTGTACTTGGATTAAACGGGTTTGGGTAGTTTTGATTCAGCTCGTAACTAAAGGCCTGTCGTGGATCAGGTTGCTGTGTTTGTCTGCTTTCAATCTCTACAGACACATTAAAATCGTAGTCGTGGATCTCACCTGAGTAATCAATGCTGCGGATCTTGTATTCGTAACTGTTTCCTTCTGTGGCATAAAAATCTGTGAATGTGTAGGATTGTTGTTGTGATGTGGTTCCATGACCTCTTAATTGAGAGCTTGAATGATAGCTGGCAATTTGCTGGCCGTTTCTGAACAAAACAAATCCGGCATTATCGGTCTCACTTGAAGTTTCCCATTCTAATTTTACGCCATGTTTGGTGAGTTGGCCTTCAAAACTCAGTAAGCTGACCGGCAAAATGTAATCTTCAGATGGATCAACAATTGCCCAGATTCCGCTTCCAAGATCCTGGTTGCCTTCAAAAGTGATGGTATTATTCAGGGTATCAACATAACCACCGATTTCCTGCCATTCACCTTCAACACTAAAAGAACTCATGTGACCCTTGGTATGAACAACCATGGACTGGCTTTCAGAAGTTGGGCGGTACATCAATATCAGGTTCTCTTCTTTAATTCGGTCATAGGCGATATCACATTCGTTATATGGTAAAACTATTCTGGCCTGGTAGTTTGGCTCATCAACATCTATTCTATAAAACCGGTTTAAGGTTTTATTGGTATAAATGTTGGGAGGTGTTGTGTTTGCAACAGATTCAATGGTTACATCAGTTGAAGAAGAGATTTGAGTAATGTTAAATTCACCCGATATTATGTTTTCTGTACCTGTAACAAAATCGATGGTCTGATAAGCCTGTGCATCCTTTACAAATGTTTTTAAAATGGATCCTTCTTCCAAAATCAGTTTAGCGCCTGGATAAATGTATAACTTTTTATCTTCTCTGAAAGTAATGGTTGTGCCTGAAGAAACATTCAAAGTGCAGCCATCTGCTAAGAACACATCACCTGTAACAATCATATCCTGATCCCAGGTGGTATTTTCAACGATACCATCTTTTCCCTGGGCTATGGTTGTAAATGGATCACCAATTACAGTTTGTTGCCAACCCAGGTAAGGAATACTCATGTAGGCAGATTCGACCAATGAATAGCCCATGGCATAGGCTGGAAAGAATAAGGAAGTTCTGGCAATACTGCCGGAATATGGTTCATGAACATTAGCAATACCACCTGTACCACCCCTGGAAATAAAATCAGCAATAAGGCCCTGGTTTTTGGCTTCACGTTCGTTAAACGACCAGCCGTTAAAACTTTCAGCTGTATTAAACACGGCACCTTTGGCATAATTAAATGTCAGGGTATTCATAATGTAGTCTTGTGGCAGCTTAGCATGAACGCCATGAGAGGAATAACCCATCACGGTTGAGTTGTTGGAAGTAACATGAGAGCTTTTGGTATCAAATACAGTTTCAAAGTCGTTTTGAGTTAAATATCTGTCGGCTCCCCTGAGATCCAGGTAGTGATTACGTGTATTTTTATCGTCTAAGACATAAACACTCTGACCGGTTTTATCAGGATGAACGCCATTATCAATGGCTTGTTTAATGGTTTGATAGTTATTCGGGTATTTTCCGCCATCAAGTCTGGAAACCAGGTAACTGAGGTAAAACCTGCCGTTACTGAAATGGCGGCCTTTAAAACGATAATCAAATGTGTAAGACATATCAATGGCATAGTAGGCATTAAACTGGGTGCGGTAATGTGTGCCAAATAAATCCATGAAATCCTGGAAAAGCAGACAAAGCAGGGCATCTACAGAGGCATTGTAATGGTATTGATCGTTGTAGCTTCCTGTGGTATTCAATGTGTGGGGAACGCCGCGTACGGTAACAATAAAGCGTGCTTTTTCTTTTAAAGTCGTGCCATCTACAGTGCGGGATTTCATGGCATTCATGACGGGTATTTCAATAAAGTCCTGGTAAAATCTCCATGTGCATTTATTATTGGTTGAGCCGGTAATTTGTCCTGATCTGAAATCGTAGGTTGCGCCATATTTCTCTTTGCCATCAGGGATATTAATTGCAATAATATTGCTTTCGGGGATGTTGCGTTGCTGAACATAGTAGTTTTTAACCGAATCAGAAATCCCAAATGCTTTATTATAAATCACCACAACTTCTGAAGGTTTCACGGCTGATTCATATGTCTGGGTTCTGTTCCAGTATATCGGATTATCATAAGCCGGCTTGGCGAGAGCACTGCTATAGTCGCAAAGCGTTATGATAAGTATTAGTAAGACTCGCAATTTCATGACTTCTATCCTTTCGGTTTCAGGTAAATTCTTTACTTGAAGAATAGTGTCACGAGCTAAGCTTGCTCTTAGAGTCCACTAAATCCGGGGTCAGTTCTCCATAATTAATTCTGAAAAAAACACTAAGTATTTTCTAAAAGCATCCTGAACAGGCGCTTGAGGGCCACAGAATTTTCAGATGGAAAAAAACCGAAGATTTTTTTTAATTAAAAAAGCTCTGAATCTGGGGTGGCGGCTTTAGAAAGCAGTTTGGGTTTCAGGGAAAAAAGTGGGCTGGAACAGCCGGGGTTTTCTATACCCGACCTTCTGGTGGTGCAAACCCGGGCCTGTGACCCGGGCCATGCGGCTAAGTTCAGGATCTTTTTAACCCCTGTCGGTGAGGTGATGGCCTTGCGAGAAAATCTGCGGGGCAGGTTCAGCCACGCAGAGATTTATAATAGTTGATCAGCCCATTGGTGGAGCTATCGTGCGACTGGATGGTTTCGCCCGATTCCAGCTCCGGTAAAATGGTTTTGGCCAGTTCTTTGCCCAGTTCAACCCCCCATTGATCAAACGAATTCAGATTCCAGATCACGCCCTGGGTAAAGATTTTATGCTCGTACATGGCAATCAGTCGTCCCAGGGTTCTGGGATCAAGCTTTTGGAACATGATAGAATTGGTGGGCTTGTTGCCTGTAAAGACTTTATGAGGCAGTAATATGTTGATCTCGCCATCCGAGAGGCCTTTGGCTTCTAACTCGGCTTTGGCCTCGTCCAGGGTTTTACCTTTCATTAAGGCCTCGGTTTGGGCAAAAAAGTTAGAGAGCAGCAGTTGATGCTGGTTGCCCAGCGGATTTTGCGACTGCGCCGGTGCAATAAAATCGCATGGGATAAGCTTACTGCCCTGGTGAATCAGCTGGTAAAAGGCATGCTGGCCATTGGTGCCGGGTTCACCCCAGATAATCGGGCCGGTGCTGTAGCTAACGGGCACATTGTCTTTACTGACAGTTTTTCCGTTGCTTTCCATATCGCCCTGCTGTAGGTATGCGGCAAACCGATGGAGGTACTGATCGTAGGGGAGAATGGCGTGGGTATCGGCACCAAAAAAATTGTTGTACCAAACGCCCAGCAAAGCCAGGATAACCGGAAGATTCTGATCTAATGGCGCGGTTCGGAAATGCTGATCCATATCGTGGGCGCCCTGCAGCAGGGCTTCGAAGTTATCCATACCGATAAACAACGCAATCGAAAGCCCTATGGCCGACCAGAGCGAGTATCTGCCGCCAACCCAGTCCCAGAACTCAAACATGTTAGCCGTATCGATGCCAAAGGCTTCAACCGCTGCCGTATTGGTGGAAACAGCCACGAAATGTCTGGCAATGGCACTTTCGTCCGAAACCTGCTGTAAAAACCAGGCCCGGGCCGATTTGGCATTGGCAATGGTTTCCTGGGTGGTGAAGGTTTTCGAAGCAATTACAAACAAGGTGGTTTCGGCATCGATGCGTTTTAAGGTTTCGGCCAGGTGCGTGCCATCCACGTTGCTCACAAAATGGACCTGAAGACCCGGTTTGCCATAAGGTTTAAGCGCTTCGCACACCATCAGCGGCCCAAGGTCGGAGCCGCCGATCCCGAGATTTACAATATCGGTGATGGGCTTACCGGTAGCACCTTTCCACTCTCCATATCTGACTTTTTCCGTAAACCCGCGCATCTGGTCCAGAACAGCATTTACTTTGGGCATCACATCCCGCCCATCGACCATAATGGGTGTGTTCGAGCGGTTTCTTAACGCCACATGCAACACGGCACGCTTTTCGGTATGGTTGATCTTTTCACCCGAAAACATCTTTTCAATCCAGGTCTTTAGACCGGCTTCTTCGGCAAGCTGCACCAACAGATCTATGGTTTCTTCGGTGATGCGGTTCTTGGAGTAATCGAGTAAAATATCTTCATACCGACAGGAAAATGTTTGAAACCGGTTAGGATTGCCCGAAAACCAATCTTTAAGGTCTTGGTTCCTGATGACGTTATAATGGGTTTCCAAAGCTTTCCAAGAGGCGAACTGAGTAGGATTTGGCATGTGACGATCAATTATTGGTTTTTTATGTTCGGGCATAAGTTAAAAGACCCGCCCTTAAATTTAGCGTTAGAAAGAGGAATTTAACTTAAATAATACGAAAGTTCAGGCTCCACAAACCGGTGAGCTTATCAAAAGATACAAACTGCGCGTGCTGCTCCGGCGGTTTTTAATAATGACTTAATTTAAAAGTCCGCTCAATTGCTTATGTTATTTATATTGAATCCTTACAGGCATCGCCAAACATATATCTTTCAGGTTTATGAAATGCATACTTTTACCCACGGATTTTTCTGCAAAAGCCTCACATGCCTTAAAGTTAGCCTTGTCCATAGCCGGAAACATGTCGGCCAAGCTGGTACTGATGCATGCCTATCCGATACCGTACGATTTTAGCAGCCGGCTTGCCACTGAGCTGGAAGAGGAGCAAAACGCAACATTGGCCCAATTGGAAAAGCTGCAACAAACCTGCCAGTCCCATCCGCTCAGTGATAAAATTTCCTTTGAGATTCTGTCTTTGCCGGGCGATCCGATTTCGGCCATCAAAAAAGCAGCAGCTGATCTGGATGCTGAATTAATTATTATGGGTACCAAAGGCCACAGCAGCTTAAAAGAACGTATCTTTGGCAGCATCACCGCCGAAACCATGTTGCTTAGCCGGTTCCCGATTCTGGCCGTACCCGAAGAAGCCAAAATTGATAATATCTCACGTATTGTCTATGCTACCGACTACGACGAGAACGATTTTGAAAACCTGGTGAATTTAGCGGCGTTTGCCCGCCTGTACGATGCCGAGATCCGCATTATTCATGTGGTCAGGCAGGATAGTCTGAGAGAGCAAATACTCTTTGAAGGATTTAAAACGCTGGTGACCAGGGAAAATATCTATCACAACATTCATCACAACATGGTTGTCGGGGAGGATTTCTATGAATCGGTCAATCAATACATCCAGAATTGTGAGGGCTCGGTACTAGCCATGACCAGCGATCGTAAATCAATCTTTGAAAAACTGTTCTCACGAAGCCTGACCCATCATATGCTGTACCACACTCATGTTCCGTTTTTAGTTCTGAAACCCAACAGCATTTTATAAATTAAATGTTATTTAATCTTCCACACTAAACCCATAATCCGAATAATGCGTTATTTAAATATATGGTAATGTTAAGGATGTATATTGACTTAGATTTATGAACCATTCTCCCTATATATCAGTTGTTCTTTGCAGTACATTTCGAATATACAGGCTCCTTTTTTTAATGAATCCAAAATAAAGGAACATCTATGTTAGAGACCACATTAAAATTAGCTAAAGACAATGAAGCCTTTAATCGATTGCTGAAAGCCTTGTTCTTGTTCGAAGGCCAGGAAGCACAGTTTGAAAATGAAGGTGTTCAGATCATTGAAGGGTATTTCCACATGTGGAACAACGGCGAGTTTTATGCCGATCATCTCCCGATCAACAGCGAAGAATTTCTGTATTTAATCCGCAAAGAAATGGCTGAAGATATTAGCCAGCTGGCCGAAGATCTGATGCATAATGTGGTGCAAAACACCAACGGCGCCTCATAATCAGCCCGCCAATATGTTTTTAGCCGCTTTCCGTTAGGTGAGCGGCTGTTTATTCTCCCGCCTAAATTATCCGTGTTATATGGTTTAGCTGCCAAAACTTTATTATGTTTGTAAAACATTAAAATTATTTAGTTATGCAGCAACCGTTAGTTCATGTTCTTGGATTGGGAAATGTGATTTACAGCGATGAAGGTTTCGGCGTGGAAGCCGTTAAAGCCTTCGAGGCCAAAACCTCCTACCCGGAGAACGTGGTGTGCATAGATGGCGGCACCCAGGGCATTTACCTGCTCGATTACATCGAATCCCCAACCGACCTGTTGATCTTTGATTCCATTATTCCCGTGGAGTACGAGTTTAAAGTTCATGTCTATGAGGGTGATGAGCTGCCGGCGTTTATCCATAGAAAGATGTCTTCCCATCAGATGGGGCTCAGCGAACTGCTCTCGCTGGCCAAACTGCATCAAAAAGTACCTGAAAAAATTGCCATGGTGGGCATCCCGCCCCAGAAACTGGATATGGCCATAGGTTTAAGCCCACAGGTGGCATCACTGTTGGACGAAGCCGTTGCCAAAGCCTCGGCTATTGTGGATGGCTGGCTGGGCAAGTGAGAGCCGTTCTCTTGCTCTACAACTTGAGTGATTCTTTTTGATGCTTGATGGTTTGGATGTGGGCATTGTCCATAAGAGCGTTACGCTTAGTTTTTTATTTTCCCGTTAGCTGAGGGTAACTCTTATATAAGCTTGGGTTGGTGAGATGGGCTTGAGCGGCTTGGCAATTTCTATGAATACAGGATTGGGTCAATTTATTAGTCGCTTAGCAAACTTTTCAAGTAACACTGAGCTTGGGTGATCTGAAAGCGAAACTAGTTTATTTGCCAATGCAATAGGTAGTAGCGAGTTGTCATACATATCGCTTTTCAAGTGTTCAATGTATTTAAGAATTGTATCCAGATTTTTAAAATCTTCTTTCTTAGGGTTTAAGACAATTTCTGGATAGCGAGTCGGTATTGTAACAACATAGATTCGTTCATCTCTTGACTTAAAGATTATTTTGCTGCTATAATAGGAAGTTCGGCCATAAGCCTCAGGATTATCACTTGCTCCAGGTTTAATGTACTTGTAGATGTAACGATTTGAAAGAAGGTAAGCCTGTCCCGGTTTAATTTTGTCTTTTATCTGCTGTGCATGTTCAACAAATGGACCCGATTTTTCAATACCAACCAGATAGATTTTTAATTCATTTTGTAAATGATTAATTAGTTCTCGCATTGGTTCATGCATGTTTGCAGTCTGGCCAAAGAATCCTAAAGGGCCATCTTTGATAAATAGCACATCGCGCAGAGAATTCTTCTTCCGTTTGTAAATTCCTCTTATAGTATCAATCAGTATGAAGTGTTCAATAAGGTTACGTAAATAACCAACAATACCTCCTGCTCCTAAATCTTCATCAACAACCTCATGAAGTCTAAAAATATCTGTTAAAAATAAATCCCCATCTACATGTTTAAGGGTGTATTCACTGTCGATTTTATCTCTTTCAAATGGAATTTTTTTGGATGAACTATTCTCAGGATGACTAGCCAATTCTTTGGTGGCTAATGGCTGACTCTTATATTCCTCAAATAGGAACCATTTAAGGGTTGATAAATATTCGTATTTTTTAAAAAAGTCATATAGAGCCTTTCTAACAGAATAAGTAAGAGTTGCTCGGCTACCATTTTCTTTAGTCAATCCAATATTCTTTGTGGGGAGTGTAAATTTTATCCGCTGAAGCTCTTTAAGTTTTGCAATGGATTGAGGAGCGATAAATGGTTCTTCTTTTAGTGCTTTTAAGTCTGAAATTGTTAGTAGATTGGCACCAAATTGAAAGAAGGTAAGTGTTGAGGATGGAAATTTTGATTTGACAGGAACTGTTGTATCCCCGCCATCTACCGCTATGATATATTCAATAGTGTCAGAAACCTGATAGTCTATATCAACAAGATAATTTTCATTTAATTCAATTCCTTCCCCCTCTTTTGGCAACTCGTGGTTGTTAAGGAAAGCCTGAACATCAGGGTCTTTTATGATGTGTATATGATTGCTTTTACTAGCAATTTCAAATGGACGGTTACCAGTTTTATTATAGGCCATTTTACTTATTTGCTAAGAATTGATCTATTTGAACTGGTACTACAAATGGATTTGAGTATGTCTTCATGCGGACGAATCCCTTGTCGTTTTTAGCACTAAAGCGTATCAAGGATTCTGTAAAGTCCGAAAAGTCATAATACTTTCTTAGTTCTCGAGTTTCGTCTTCATTGTTTAAGTGAGCTATAAACCAGTTCTGAGTATTTTTAAGAATATTTGCACTAATAGAACTTACTTCTTGGGTTGCGTAAATCATACCAAGGTTTAGCTTAGCCCCTTCTTTAGCAATTCTATTATAAATTTGACTTAGGTCTTTATCATCCTTTTTGGGGAAAAGATTGTGTGCCTCTTCAAAATAGAATTGTATGAAATTATTTGGAGCATTGCTTATAAACCTATCCATTGAATCAAGGAAAATTCTAGAACAGATTTTTTCGCTGTAGAGTCTCTGAATTAGTGGGTCACCCTGAGAAAGGTCAATAATTACGATATTCCCATGCCTGAGTGCTTTTATAATCTCGGTTTCAAAAGATTCCTGAATAGTAGGCGTATGTAAATTGGATATGGCTCTCAGCTTTCTAAAACCGGAAAAATTAGCTCTTCCATTGGGTGTCGACTTTCTAGTTAAAAAGATGAGCAATGCTTTCATATCCTCGTCTAAATAGTCAAATCCCTTGTCTTGACGGTATTGATTAAAATGTTGGATAAGATTTTGATCTCCTGTGGCTTCATAAATTGCTGAAAACCAAGTGATGCATTCATCTAATGAAATCCCTTTATGGGGCTCAATACTTTGGCTTATTTGATTTATCGTATCTTTATCTCCAAAGAATTTGACTCGTGAATTTGATGATCGAAAACCTGCAGCGTGAAGACAAGCTTTATATAGTGCTACTTTTCTATCGTATAGGTTAGCAGCATTTTTTTCATCACTGGTTCTATCTTGAATTTGCTTTTCATAACCATCAGGCTTGTTTAAATCTATAGCACAAATACTTTGTATATAGTTGCTAGAATCTTGAATTAAGGACGCACGAACTAATTCAAAGCCAGCCTGTATTTCAGTATAAAAATTGGTTTTTAATACCTTGAAACCTTCATTTGTCTTATCAAGAACACTGTACCTAATAACCAAATCTTTGTATTGATCAAATATTGCCGTTCCCTTGTCTTGAAGGTTTGCATTTGCGTATTCGCCATTGATATCAAAAATGATCTGGCCTATAGGAGATTTTGGAGTTGTTGATTCAACATCAAATAGTTCCATTGGATGATCGTTATTTGATAATGAATCAAAATTTTGATTTATCGCTTTTCCTGAGATTTCTACAGTTGCTTCAATTACCTTTTTGACAGAGTTAGATTTACCAGTTCTTGTCATTCCAAAAAGCGCAGTTCTTTTTCCAAGCATGTCACCAGGATTGATATAGACCTCAACTTTGTTGATAGATTCATCTTGTGTATTGAATCGCCTGCTCGAACTGTAGCGAACTTTCCCTATTGAAAACTCAGATTCTCCACCTGCGACAAGGTCTTTATCTCGCTGATTGACAATTAGCTCTAAAATCTTATTAGTCGCCTTAAAAACTTTGTAGTTGTGAGCGGAATAAAAGTTTTCTACATCTGCACCAAACTCAAAATTGTTGCCTTCCTTGTAAAAAGTACCGAGAATCCTGCACTCAAGACCCGAAAAGCTAAATTCATATTTAGTAAAGTCGTCCAGATCACTTTTCTTTCCTGAAGTGTTCAGGTTGTCTTTGTAGTACTCGATCATTGACGAGATAACATTACTGTCTGTTGGTAATGAGGACGGATTTAAAACCCTAAGAAGCAATGCCTCATGAATATCTTCATCATATGGATTATCATAAAATGCCAATAAGAAAGAACCCTGCGGGATTCCTTTAACCTTGTGTTTCCAATAATCCGATATAAGTAAATTGGCCTTATTATAGTTGATCGCATAGGGTCGGCCAACAAAGAGGTCTTCATTTTGACCTTCCTTAAAGAAGTCGGTATCCGTTATAGTCTTGACTACATTAATCATGTTAGATGTGGATTTTTAGTTCGGCATTCAGTTCCTTGTCTTCAAACCTATACACTGACTGGTCGGCATATTCTTTGTCAATTTCCATTGTTAACCATTTCCTTTTCAGTTTTTCGGCTGTAGCACCTGTTGTATTGCTTCCCGCAAAGGGATCAAAAACTAAGTCATCCTCATCGGTAAGAAAATTGATAAAGAAACTTACAATTCCTTGGTTCATTCGAGCGGGGTGTGGAACGATGTTGTTTGCCCTACATGCTTTCATATAATAGTCATTCGAATTGCTGTTAGAATAGCTGATTACATTGTAAGGAAGTCTAACCTCTCTGTTTTCGTCCATTGCGTCTAATTCGAAAAAGTTATGAGCGATGCTCCCTCCATGATCTTTGAGAAACCCATCTTCAGAAATAACATGTTCAGATGGTCGCTTACCGGAGTTGTATTTTTTCTTTTTCAAAAGCTGTTTCATGCTTTTACTATACGGTCGCAGAACTTTTGAATTATCAGCTTTCGGATAATCTGACTTAGCGAGCCACCAAATATGAGTGTAGCTATCAACTGTTCGAATTCTATTCACTGTTACCCATTGTGCTGGTGATGGGAGTTTTGAAGGATTATAACAAATAAACTCTTGGATCAATCTCAAATTTGAATTCTGGACCAAGCCTAGAAGGCATTCAAGGTGGAGTATTGATTGAACTGGTCTCTCAGATTCCCATGCATTTCCAATTTCGATAACAAGAGACCCATTTTCTGCTAGTAGTGCTTCAAATCTAGGAGCCAGTCCTATGAACCACTCTTTGTAGGATTCACCTTTAAGGTTACCATACTTCTTTTTGTTGTTAAGTGGAAAGGGTGGTGAAGTGATGATTAGGTTTACCTTTCCGTTGTACTCATCGAGCGCTCCTGTAGTTAGCTCGTTATATGAATCTCCAAGGATAAGTTGTCCAAAATCCGTTTCGTAGCATATCTTATTTTTATTCATTCTTAAATTTATGATTTTGTGGTGCGTAAGCAAAAAAAGGCACATTTACTTGCGGAGCATCAGCTGTAGCTTTTGGTTGTTTAATGTTGGCCTTTTCCGCATCAAGCAAAACGAATATATATAGTCAGTGGGCTTACCCTACCCATACAGCGTTAGAAGTACAACACATAATTGTTTAATACGCGCACTCTTTTATGCGCATTGAGTCACGTTAGAAATTGTTGAGGTTTAAGGGTTAGCTCTTTTTAAGTTCTGATGTTTTAACTCTGTAAATCTAAATAACTTTGGCCGTTATATCAACCACAGAGCCTAACCGGTCAGGACTCAAAGTTGCGTTGCATGAACTGCAAGCGCTCAAACGCGGTCTTGTTCATGGGGTCGTTAAGGATAGCGCCTCTGAACTCTTCAATACGGTCGTATTTTTTATCGGCCATCCAGTCCGATAAGCCTTTGAGCATCTGGGTGATGCACTCCAGCCCTTTTTGATACAACACAGAAGCCACCTGCACGCCATTGGCTCCGGCAAGAAGCTGCTTAATTAACCCGGAGGAATTATGAACACCGGTAGCCGCCGCAACATCCAGTCCGATCTCTTCGCGTTGGAACAGTGCCACCCAGCGTAAGGACTGGGTTATTTCTGAAGATTTCGAGAACCAGTTGGTGTTCATCAGTTTCATTTCTTGAATATCAATATCTGTCTGGTAGAACCGGTTAAATAAAACCACCCCGCTTGCCCCGGCGTCTTTGATTTTCCGGCCAACATTCAGCGGATTGGTAAAGTAATGCCCGAGTTTTATGGCAACCGGGATCCTAACCTGGCCGGCAACAGATTTAACCAGCTCCACATAAGTGCTTTCAATATCTTCGGCGGTCTGGTGCTGATCTTTGGGGAAGATGCCCATGTTCAGCTCAAGGGCTGCTGCACCGGCCTCTTCAAGTTCTTTGGCATAGCTCACCCAGTTTCCCCGGCTTACACAATTTATGCTGGCAATAACGGGTATTTCAAGCGAGCTGCAGGCTTCTTTGATCAGCTGGGTATGCTGCTCCACACCACGTTCTTTTTGCATCTGATCCACCATGTCGGCGGCTTCATGGAACCAGTAATATTCTTCATTCTGAAGTAACTGATGCTCGGAAGCCAGGCTGATCTGTTCTTCAAAAATAGATTTCACAACCAGTGCACCGGCTCCGGCTTTTTCAATAGCCTGAAGTTGAGCCAATTCGCCCGTGAGGCTTGAACTGGAAGCGATCAGGGGATTTTTCAAGTCTAAGCCGAGGTATGTGGTGTTCAGATTCATGATGTGGTGTTATGGTTTTAGAATAAGACGATTCTCTTGCTCAATGATCTGTTTGATGTATGTTACGGATTTTTGAAGGTTATCCAACGCCTGTGGCGACATTTTTTGCCCCAGTTCCCACTCATAGCCCCTGATGTGCAGAACATAGGTTTCAGGTGATTTGCCAAACATTTTCCGGCACAAATCCAGGATAAACGCAGGTGAGACGGCATGCATGGTAAACTCTACCTTTGCCTCGGACGGTCTTACGTGCTCGAGCTTATACGAGTCGTGAGTTTCCAGGGAGGCATCGGCAAAAAGAACCTGGTCGTAGGCTGAAATGGTTTCGGAGTCTTCGATATTCAGCTGATAGTTGCATTCAAAGTCTATATCAAGCCCGGCCGGGAGCGGCAAGTTGTTTTTCAGAAGATCAACGAAATCGCATCCTAAAGCGTCGTCCTGGCGTCCCGGATTACCAATCCCAAAAACCAGCAATGTGGGCATTACTGCTTGAGTTTTCGGTCTATAATCTCGTCGCGCTCGTTCAGGAGCGTAATTTCCAGCGGCATCTGGCCTAATGCGTGTGTGGCGCAGCTCAGGCAGGGATCGTAGGCCCGTATGGCCACTTCAACCGCATTCATCATGGGTTCGGTAATTTCAGCCTGACCGTTCATCATGGCTTTGGCAACAAAATTAACCGAGCGGTTCATGGGTTCGTTGTTGTTGGTGGTAGAGACAATAAGATTGGCCATTTCAATCTGGTCGTCATCATTGATCCGGTAATGATGGAACAGTGTGCCACGGGGTGCTTCCACAAGTCCCACACCTTCGTGTTGCTTGGTTCCCTTAACCACCAGGTCGTCTTTTTGAAGATCGGGATCGTTTAACAGATCGCGCATTACTTCGGCGGCATGCAGCGTTTCAATCAGCCGTGCCCAGTGGTAATGCAGGCAAATGTTATTGGGCTTGCCATCGGTGTAGGCTTTGTAGATCTCAAACTCTTTCTGGGCCAAAGGCGAAGGAATAAAATCGCACACATTTAAACGTGCCATCGGGCCAACGCGGTACCAGCCATTTTCCTTGCCAATGGATTTGAGGTACGGGAATTTCATGTACGACCAGTTTCTGACTTCCTCTTCGATATAGGTGTCATATTCCTGGTAGTCGATATCGTGCAGGATTTTCTTACCCTCGGTATCCACCGCCCTGAGCACTCCATGATAAATATCCAGAGCGCCATCTTTGCGCACCAGGCTCAGGTGATTGGAAGGGAAGTGAGCGAAATTGTCGATAAAGTCGGCATTTTTAGCATGGTACGATTTAAAGAACTCCAGGGCTTCCTGCGACCACTCAACCATTTTATCGGCATTTAACGGATCAGCACCTTTAAGGAATTCGTCGCGCTCTGCCTCACTTAGATTTTTATTGATGCCGCCGGGCACTGCACCGGTGCCATGTATTTTTTTCCCGGCTGTAACACGGATAATTTCCTGGCCGAACTTGCGCATCATAACGCCCTGAACCGCCAGATCTTTGTGCTCCATTGCCACCCCGATAATGTTCCGAATGGCCGGATCGGCATCGTAGCCAAAAAGAAAATCAGGTGAGCTTAAATGGAAGAAATGAAGCGCATGCGATTGGAAAAACTGGCCGTAATGCATCAGGCGACGCATTTTTTCACCCGTTGGTGTAAGCCCTTCGCCGTTTCCGGCGCCAACAATCACATCCAATGCTTTGGCAGCAGCCAGGTGATGCGAGACCGGGCAAATGCCACAAAGCCGTTGAACTAAAACAGGAGCTTCCCAGTAGGGCCGGCCCTGAACAAAACGCTCAAACCCGCGGAATTCAACAATATGAAGCCGGGTTTGTTTTACATTGCCACCATCATCAATATGGATGGTTACTTTTCCGTGCCCTTCAACCCGTGTAACAGGTTCTATCGTGATTTTCTTAGACATACAACAGAATTAATCAAATTTAAAGACTTCGTAAGGAACAGCCATCTCGTTACCTTTAACCAATGCAACAACAGCTTCCCAGATTAAATCGGCTCTTGGGGCGCATCCTGGCAAAAAGTAATCAATTTTAACCACCTCGTGGCAGGGATACACCCGATCCAGGATGATGGGTAACTCCGGATCGTTGGGTAAAATCTTTTCTTTATTTTCCCGGACTGTTGGCCCTTCCAGGTAGGCTTCGCGAAGGCATTCTTCAACCGGAATGCCATTTCTCATCGCCGGCAAGCCACCCATAATAGCACACTCACCGAAAGAGATAAGGGTATTGCAATTCTCGCGGAAAGTTTTCAGGACTGCAACATTTTCGGAATTGCAGCAACCGCCTTCAACAATACCAATATCAGCCCGTTTGGTAAAGGTTTTGATATCATCAATGGGTGATTTGTTGAATTCCACAAGTTCTATCAGTTCCAGGATGCGTTCATCAATGTCCAGAAGGGACATATGGCATCCAAAACAACCTGCCAAAGATGTAGTGGCAACAACCGGTTTACTCATAGCTGTAAGACGTTTTAGTTCTCAATATCATTACCAATAGGCTCTTTATCATACTTTCTGTTGCCAATAGGCACTTCAAAACCTTTTTCTTTTTTCAGGATGGCTCCAACCGGGCAACATGCCATGGCTTCTTCGGCGATGGCTTCGGTCATTTCACTGCCCATTTCTTCATCTAAAACAACAGTAAGCTTGTTGCCCCGGTTTTTAAAGGTGAAGAACGAGCGGCCGAGATTGTCTTTCAACCCCCGGATGCAGCGTTTGCAGAGGATGCAACGGTTTTGATCTTTAATGATTAGCGGGCTGCTGCCATCAACTTCTTTTTGAGGGAAGCTGTACGGAAAGCGGGACACCATCATTTGGTGGCGATAGGCCAGGGCCTGCAACTCGCAACTGCCGCTTTTTTCACATGCCGGACAAAAATGATTGCCACTTACAAACATCATTTCTACAATCATTTTGCGCATGGACTCGATCTCCTTGATATTGCTTTCGATTTCCATGCCATCCTGAACCGGTGTGGTGCAACTGGTCATTAACCGGCCGCGAACTTTAACCGTGCAGATCCGGCAAGAGCCTTGCGGCTTTATGCCCGGTATGTTGCAAAGGGTTGGAATATAAACGTCGTTTTCTCTGGCAGCATCTACAATGTATTGGTCTTTCTGTGCCATACATTCTTTGCCATCAATAGTGAATTTGATGATGTTACTCATTACAGCCTGTTTTACTGATGCTCAATTACAGGTTCCCGGCCAACTACTTTGCAGGATTCCTGAATTGCTTGTTCAAGATTGAATCCGCTTTTAAACGTGTTTTCTGTTTTCAGATACTGCTCATACAGTTCAGGGAAATTCTTTATGCTGCATAGAATTGGGTTACCGGCGGTTTGGCCCAGGCCGCATCTGCTGGCCTGTAAAACACTGCCCCAGTCTTCCATATCCTGAAGATCCTGTTTAACACCTTGTCCCGAAAGAATTTTATCGAGTTTTTCGAGCATGATCACGGGCATGATACGGCATGTGGAGCAGCTTCCACACGATTCATCTATAAAGAATTCCATGAAGTTCCGGACCACATCCCGAAGCAGGTCGCGCTGGTGGTTGAAAATGATCATGGAGCCACCGGTCGAGAGGTCGGTATAGCAAATAGAACGATTGAAGTCGGCCGGCCCGATAAGTGTGCCGGAAGGCCCGCCAACCTGGATGGCCTGGGTATCGTTGGCGCCTACCATGTCCAGCATATCCTGAATGGTAAAGCCCCATTCAACTTCGTAAATGCCCGGCAGAAGGCAATCACCCGAAATACTCAGCACTTTACTGCCTTTAGAGTCGGAAGTACCCAAGTTCATGTGCCATTCGGCGCCTTTGGTTAGGATCTTAACAACGGTTGCAAATGTTTCCACATTATTGACAACCGTGGGTTGATCCAGGTAACCCTTTTCAACCGGGAAAGGTGGTTTATCGCGAGGTTCGCCTCTGCGTCCCTGCATGGATTCTATCAAAGCCGATTCTTCACCGCAAACATAAGCCCCGGCACCGAACTGGATGCGAATATCAAAGTCGAATCCCTCGATGCCTGAAATACTCTTACCCAACAGGTTTTGTTGGCGCATGTCTTCGAGGAGATTCTCGAGGTAATTCTGGAGGTATTTATATTCATATCTCAGGTATAATATCCCTGATTTTGAGCCAACGGTATAACCGGCAATCACCATACCTTCGAATACCAGCTCAGGCATTTCGGTAAGGATGTTCCGGTCTTTAAAAGTCCCGGGTTCACCTTCGTCGGCATTGCAAATGATATATCTTTCCTTGCCATCGGATTTGCTGCAAAATTCCCATTTTAAACCGGTTGGGAACCCGGCACCGCCTCTGCCTCTGAGTTTCGACTTTTTAAGTTCTTCTAAAATTGCTTCAGGCTTTAACCCGGTGAGTTTTTCTTTGAGTAAGGCAAACGGGGTATAATCTTTGGTTAGTAACGGCCCTTTTCTAAGGATATTACTATTTACAACGGAAGCGATCTTAGGATCGCTGTTTTTACCGGCACCATAAGCCCGAACAGCCAAGTCTTCGACTGGTTTTCCTGCTTTCATGTCGGCTACAAGCTCGCGAACCCGGTATGGGGTAACCTGTGTAAAAATCTGATTGTTTATGATGAGTGCCGGTTCCTGGTCACTCATGCCGATATCGGCCGTGCCAAATAACCCGATATCGCCATCGGGGGTAACAGAGCCCATTTTTATTCCTAATTCGTTTTCAAAAGCCTTGATAATATCGGCCTGGCCCTTCATGTAGGCCACAACACTTTGATTGATGTAAATCCGGTAATTCCCGCGAGGTGTTTGGCTGAAAAAATGATAAAAAGACATGGTTTGTTCAATTTCAGCTTTGGAGAGAATTAACTTGTCGGATAGTGGATCTAGAGCTTCTGCGGGGATGTAGGTCAACTCTTCCTGGATATCCAGTAGAATGTCCATCAGGCGGGTTTTATCCCACTGATATTTACGAATGATTTGTTGTACAGACTGCATCATAATGATTATTTCATAAGTAAATCAATTTTAAATAAAACCCAACAAATATTGTAGATTAATAATAATTTTATATATGATTATTACCTCACAACCCAGAATGAATGTAGGAACCACATGAAATTAAAATACAAAAAAATTGCCATTTTACTGGCTGAAGGTGTCGAAGATCTGGAGTTTTATGTTCCTTATATGCGCTTGCAGGAAGAAGGGGCCGAAGTTGTTGGCGCTGCCATGAAACTGGAACCGATCCGTGGTAAAAACGGGCTTAAAATAATGCCAACCGTAACAATTGAATCCCTCAGCAGTCAGGATCTGTTTGCGTTGATCATTCCCGGTGGCTGGGCACCCGATAAACTGCGTCGGTATGAACCTGTTACGGCATTGGTTAAAGCTATGGATGCAGCTAAAAAACCAATCGGCATAATTTGCCATGGCGGTTCGGTGGCTGTTTCAGCCGATATTTTAAAAGGCCGAAAAGCCACAGGCTCACTGGGTATTAAGGATGATCTGGTCAATGCCGGGGCAACCTGGGTTGACCAGGCCGCATTTCGGGAAGGCCATCTCATTTGGGGACGCGTTGTGGCTGATATTCCTGATTTTTGCCGCGAGTTGGTTGCTGCATTAGCCGAAGAGGCTACAACTTAAAGCGTATTGCGTTTGTTGCGGGTTTTGTGAACGGAGTTTAAACACCTTAACAGAGCATGAACACAAGCCGTCTGTATTGCCTGCCTTTGGTCCTTTTTTATAGGCTTAGCCACACTGTTTGATGAACCGGTTGATTTAAAAAAGCTAACCACCCAATGCCTGCAGGCAGCCGGAGAGTTTGTACCCATCACTAAAAATTATCCCTACAAGGTTTTACACACCGTCAATTACACCGGCTGGTGTGGCGATACCCTCCATACCAGCCTGCGGCATCCTATTGCGATGCGCCTCACCTATACCGGTAATAGCAAAACAGGTGCGTATTGGTTTAAAGCCTATCCCGAAAATGTAATCAAGGTATCAGCCCGTTCAGATCAGAAAGGCAATCTGGAAATGAAGCAACACATTCAAACCGGCAAACACCGTTATGTTTTTTATGGCATAATGAAAAACGGTGAACTTAAAGGATGTTGGGTAGAGAAGACCCAAAAAAGATCGTTTGCGTTTTACCTAAAAGCGATCCAAACAGAAAACTTGCCATGAGCTATTATCTGGATGCCTACGACATTGCCATTAGCATTATTGCAAGCGCAGTTATCTTTGCAGTTGTACTTGTTGTCCTGCTGATTACTGCCGATTGGGCCAACACGCGTTTTGGTTGGGAGAATAAGAAACGCACAATGCTTATAACTCTGGCCTGTTTAGGTGCAGCCCTGAGCTTTTACATGGCGTTAGTGCCAATTCCCGATTATTTGAACGACGGCCATTTTAAAAACATATATCTGGTTCAGAAAAATGATGATGTTCGATTAGTGGTCTTGTATCAAAGAGAAGATGAACCGTCGGGGTTTTCAGAGGTTTATTCGCACCGAATTAAAAGCTTTGACCTGAAAACCGGGGCCTGTTGCGGCCGACTTTCCCTTACACATCATCATGTCTCAAATGATTTTGCCATCTACGGACCATTTCATGAACATGCCTGGGGATACTCCAATAAAGAAGGGATTTTATTCCTGGATATGTATGAGGCTCAACTACTTGCTGATGAGGCGTCTATTCTGGAACAACTTCCCGAGTTGGGCCGGGAGGTGCACCTAACCATAGGCCCGACCAACACCTTGTTCGATCCTGTTACGTATGGGCTTTATCTAAGTTCAGCTTCCGGCTGAATCCGAACCTGAATGCAGCGCCTACCGCTTCGATTGAATACAGCAAAGAAACCTGTTCGGTCTGCCAGCAAGAAGCCCGGTTTATTCATACAATAAATTCCCCGTCAGGCTGGTCGGTAGATTCAGCCCGCAAAAACCTGATGCAGTTTCGCAATACATCCGGTGAAATTGTGAGCACAATAGATTTGGATGCTTTCTTTGATGACAATCGTTTTCTGTATGCAGCAGCTCGTTTGAAAAATGAAGTGTGGCTTTTTACAAGCATGGAAAACTACAGGCTATCGGCAATACGAACCAATGCCAGCACAGGCAAGGTAATTGGTGTTGTGGATTACTTTTAAACACATAAATACCCTGCGCAGGATATGACACCTAATAAATCTAGCGCCTCTCATAAGCAAGAAACGAAAGCACTATTCGGGATTGTGCTGCTTTTTGTGGCCCTTCTAAGTGGAATTGGCTATTGGTTATGGGCGATACTGGCCCAAAAAAACGAAGATATTCGAGAGGTGTTTATCATTGAAACACAGGAAAACATAAGGGTTGGGCTTTGGATAACAAAATATCATGGTAAAAAAGCAGGCGCAGATTATGAGCAGTTCTTGCACGTCTTTGATCTGACTACTCCCGGGCAATCAGGATCGATACGGCTTGAACAAAAGACCCACGACAATGACTACCGTCTGTTTCGTGCAGATGAAAATAAGGCCTGGGGCTGCAGCCGGAAATCCGGTCTTATGCTGATAGATCTCTCACAACCCTCTATTTTAGCCGGTCAGGCACAAATAGTTGAGAAGCACCCGGTTTTAGCAGACGGATTTAAGTGTCTGGGGTATAAAGAGCCTGTAAATCCGGATCAGCGCGGGTTGTATCTGAAAACAGCCAATGGGTCGTTATATCGTCTCATGGAAGACCTGTCCATTGAAAAGGTCCTGAGTGTGCCGCTTGATAACCACCATCAATTAACTGGCAAAACCGGGTTGAACTGGCAATTTCAAAGTCTGAAGCACAGCAAAGGCAAACATGTCCATAAAATCGGAAGTGCATCCGCTGCTGATAGCAGCACCACGCTTCTCAATCCTCAAATTATCTCCGGTCTCAATTCTGCTTTTTCTACAGAACCCCCTCATGATAAACTTTGGGTGGCGCACCAAAGTGCCTTATATGGCCAGCATAACTTGCTTTTGTCCTATATGTTGGAGAACGGTCTGGCTAAGCACACACTTAATACCAGTGAGCTTTTGGAACAGGAGTCGCTTACGGCAAGAGGCCTTTACAGCACCGGTAAACAGACATTTATATTTTTATCCATAAAAGCCGATTTTCGCAGCACACCGATTCTGGCCTCTCTTTATGCCCTCCGAACCGATACCAAAACCGGGAAGCTGCTGGAGGTATTGACGTTTGTTGAGTAAAAAGCATACGCAGAGTTTAATAGTAACATTAACAAGTGTTCATGGATGCCCCGACATAATCGGGGCATAACCCGGAGCTGTCTCTTTAAGCCGCATATGGGGCGCAATGAGTGGATCAGAATAAGGGCAAAGCAATAATTTTTAATCATTCATCTTAAATCAGCTTATATTGAAATACCTTATAAACATTAATCTACGTGTGTATGACCCATAAGCTTGCAGTTTTAATTGATGGAGACAATATTCCCTCGGCCCATGTCAAGGAAATGATGGAAGAAATTGCCAAATACGGCGATCCGACCGTCAAGCGTATTTACGGCGATTGGACCAAGCCACGGCTGAGCAAATGGAAGAAAATGCTCCTGGAGCATGCCATCACCCCGGTGCAGCAATACAGTTACACCACCGGCAAGAACGCCACTGATTCAGCTATGATCATAGACGCAATGGATATTTTATATTCAGAGAAAGTGAATGGGTTTTGCCTGGTCTCAAGTGATAGTGATTTTACAAAGCTGGCAACGCGTTTACGCGAAGCTGGCATGCAAGTGATCGGGATAGGCGAAAAAAAGACCCCGGATCCGTTTATCGTGGCCTGTGATAAGTTCATTTATGTGGAGATCCTGGCCGATCAGTCTGCTGAAACTGATACCAACGGGCCAAAGAAACAAAAAAGCAATGAGTCTTTTGATAAGATCACCCCTAAAGAAATTAAACTGATCTCTTCGAGCATAGACGCTTTGTCGGATGATGATGGATGGGCGTTTCTGGGCGATGTAGGCAGTTTGTTGCAGAAAAAGCAGCCAAATTTTGATCCGCGCAATTACGGCTTTCAAAAATTAACGCCGCTCATTAAATCCATTGGAAAATTTGAAATCGAGCAGCGCGACAGCCCGAAAAGCCGTCATAAGCTGATTTTTGTTCGAATGAAAAAAGGGAGTTAAATACTCCCTTTTTTTTAAGCTTATATAAAAGGCCGATTTGTACAGGCCTTCTAACGATTAATATCGTGGCTTCATGCTTCTTTGTTTATTAAACGAATTCTGCTGAGGTGGGCGAGCCTGACTAACTTTGATAGAACGTCCATCGACATCCTTCTGATCAAGTGATTCAATTGCGCGTTCGGCTTCGGAATCATCAGGCATTTCAACAAAACCGAATCCTTTGGATTTTCCGGAAAATTTGTCAAAAATGATGTTTGCACTAGCGACTTGGCCAAATTCAGAGAAAATATCATTTAATTCATCATCTGTCAGTCCATAAGACAGATTGCCAACGTAGATTTTCATACAGTTATATGTTTATTTTCTGTGTTGTCTGACAAAACACTTAAAGGTGGCCAACACTAACCGTCTAGAAGTGACATGCTCAATTGAGCAAAACGTGCATTATCATTCGTTGAACCAAGGAAAGTTGGGACAGGACTGACTCTGCAGATTATAGCGCAATTTACACACCTTTTTGATACTTTCAACTTTATTTTTAAAAAAGTTTAGAATAAGCATATTTATTTGGCTGGTTTCATTAGATCAGACAATTTAAGTACGTTGCAAGGCCGGGTTGAAAGCCATACTTTCAAGCTACCCTCAGATGTGTGAATTCTCATTGATTATCGCTTCAAAATATTGTCCCGAATTTTACAGTGCGTTTGAAGCCACCATTCAAACCACCTGAATATGAGCCTATGGTAAGAATAAATTTGCTGGCAAAATATGTGATCTCATTCACCCTGTTATTTGGCACATTACTTGGCTATGTGATGCTGAATTTATTTCAGGATGAAAAGAAAGAACTTATCGATCAGGCCAATCAGCAGTTTCAGGCCATTTTCAAGACTGTGCAAACGGTAGGTACTGAGGCGTTGTCGGTAGGTGAGACCGATAAACTGGCAGTTCAAAGTATTATCCAGGGGATTTTTGCTCAAAATATTCAGGGCCTGGAGCAGATCTTTTTTGTAGCGAAAAACAAAAGCTACTACTATTATCTGGATAAAAATGGCAACGAGTACATGGAAGAGGTTACCGAGGAGTCTGTTTGGAGATCTCTGGAGGAACACGCAGGTCAACGTGTCTTAAAAGGCAAGCAGGTGGTGCTAACCAGCCCGATCACGTACGATATTCCAGGTAAATCTATTTTCCTTGGTTATGTGCGTTTGGGCTATACGCTCGATCATATCCATCAGAAAATTGCAAAGAAACAGCAAACCACGCTTATTTTTGGTGTTGCTGCTTTGGGAGTGGCGTTAGTTGTTATATCGTTGATAACCAAACTATTGAACCGTCGGATACAAAACCTCCATCAGGGTATTCAGGGCCTGGCTGAAGAGCGTTTTGAGCAGTTGGAAGTTAATGGAAACGATGAAATTGCCGATCTTACCAGGGCTTATAACCAAATGCTGGTATCGGTAAGAGAGCGGATCCAGATGTCGCGCTATGTATCTGATTCCACTATAGCCCATATTAAATCATCCAAAGATGAGTCGGGTTTTTCCAAAGGTAAGAACGAGGAACTTTGCCTGTTTTTTTCAGATGTGCGAGGTTTTACGGCATTTGCCGAAAACCATGAACCTGAATATGTTGTCGGGCTTTTAAATCAGTTGTTAAACCTGCAGGTTGAAATCATCCGTGCTAATCGTGGCGATATTGATAAGTTTGTCGGGGATGAGATCATGGCGATATTCCGGGGCGCCTATAAAGAAGACAGGGCCCTTAAATCGGCTATTGAAATTCAGAAAAAAATCAACGAATATATTCAGACCGATCAGGAATTCAAATCACTCAGGATCGGAATTGGTATTCACTCCGGTACGGTTGTAGCCGGTAACATTGGTTCCGAGAACAGACGCGATTTTACAGCCATTGGGGATGCGGTCAATACAGCGGCCCGGATGTGCTCAGCGGCCATTGAGGAAGAGATTTTAATATCGGAATGCGTCAAAAACAACCTTATGAGATTGGATTATCAATTCAGTGAGTCTTTCTCAATCTCGATGAAAAACAAGCAAAAATCTATACCGCTATATCGTGTACATTACCAGTAAAGCCTTTTTTATTCTTGTGTTTTCCCTGGCCTGCTTAAATTGGGGATGTAGTTCTATGGGGAGTGGTGCCAAATGGGCCAGCTTTTTCAACGACCAGGAGCGTCAGTCGGTAACCCTGAAACATGTTAAATCCAAGCTGCAACGTGCCAGGAAAAACCTGGTGCATTACCAGATTCAGCAATGCAAAGTCCAGTTAGAGCACCTCTCTGAGACGTATAAGAATCCGGAAGCCCGGAAAATGCTTGGAGAGATAGATCTATTCTATAAAAATTACAAAACCTACTACCAGGACCTGATTGCTAGTGCGCTGAAAAAAAATTTCATTTTTACAGCAGCAGGTTATTACAAGCGCCTTCAAAAGCTATTTCCCAATGATCCGGAAGCCAAAAAGTTTTTTCGTCTAAACCGCACCGAAATTGAAAAGCGCTATGAAACCAATAAATGGGTGGTTAAGAAATACCTTAGGAATGAACAGTATAACTCGGCAATACGGGTCTATCGGCGCATTCTGAACTTTGATCCGGATAATAGTCAAGCCCAGAGCGGCCTGAAACAAACCCGCGAGTTAAAACAACAAAAACAGTTGGAAGAAAAAAGACAGCGTATTCTGGCAAGAAAAAAGAAAGAAATGGAAAGAAAACGCCAGGTTCGCCTTAAGCGGCAACTGGCTTTGAAGAAAAAGAAATCATCCGTTAAAGCAGATGTTATAAAAGCCGACTCGCTCAGCCTTTCTGACTTGGACAGCATAGAAAACCAAACATCACGACAAGCCGAAGTTTTGTATGTGAAAGCAGTTCAGGCCTATCGCGACAAACGCTTTATCGATGCCAAAAATCACTTCGAAAGTTTATCTGATCAGAACTACAAAGATACCCGGCTTTATCTGGAACGCATTGAAGATAAAATTCAGGCTCTGGGCTTGGAAGGTGGAGATGAAGAATAAACCACAGGCGTGAATTCAAAGCAGACTGTTTGCCAAAAACAAACTTTCATGTAAAACCCCCCAGTTCATACCATTATGTTTAAAGACACTTAAACTGCGGGCTGTAAATGTTGCTTCAAATGGTCTGTGCATAAAGGCCTGCCATGCTTTACGAAAATTTTGCCTGGAAAGGTCGCGGGTTGCCAGGGTAATATGCGGCTTGATGTGGGTTGAGATCTCATTATCCTTCAGGTTGAGCTGTTTTTTGAGATCCGGCCATAGCCTTGCATGAAGTTCAAGTACAGGCTCGGGCGAAAGTACATTAGCAAAAATCACTTTCGGAGCAAAACAGCCAAACCCTGAGATAACAACGTCGAAAGGTCTTGTTTTTTTAGCCACATCATCACAGATATCTATCAAGATCGGATCTGTTTTTGGTGATCTTCGAAAGGGTTTTTGAAGGGTAATATGAGCCGGAAGTTTCAGGGCATGTTGGGCGTTATAACGATCCCGGAACAGCTCTTTTAAAGCCAGAATTTCAGCCTGGAGTGGTTTATGGGCCACTAGGGCAATAAAATACAGCGTGGTTTGGCTCATCTCAAGACTTTTTTATAAAAAGAATTCTAATGTTCTGAAGAAGAACTCAAGTCGGAACGTCCGGATTGTTCAATTGCCGGAGTCGGCTTAGAACGGCGGTCATCAAGTTTACCTTTCGGATCCTGAAACTCAAACAAATTGTAAGCATAAGTAATACCTATGGCAAAAAGAACAGATCCTATTCCAAGCAGTACATTATAAAAAGGTGGGGCAGTAAGCGCTAAACGGATGATAACCGTACAAACTGCAAAGGCAGAATTACGGAATACCACCTGGTAGCGTGAGCTGTAACGAAGCGAGATTAAAACCATCAAGACATCGCTGAATATGAGAATAGTATAAAAGGTGGCGAAAAAGTCATAGACCGGAAGTCCCAATACTAAATTTATGATATCGTTGATACCGATTACAGTAAAAAGAACCAACAAGATAAGGCCAACCATTTTTTTTGAGGTAATAAAATTTTTTTTGGCCTGTGGATCGTCGGTAATGGCTTTATGATGTTGAATGCGATAATAAATACCCAGGAGTAAAAAAATTATCAGTCCGCCACTTGCGTCAGAAATAATGTAAAGCACGGGTTGAGTGGCTTGTTCCCAATGCAGGGGCTCATCAAAATAGATAAATTCCTTGAACGACTGCCTCAGAAAAATCAATGATAAAATTTCAAACTGTGTGCCCAGAGAGTCTGCCACCGATTTGGACAAGCCAAAAATCAGGCTCAGTATCTCGATGGCCAGCAACATGGTAAGGGCAATATTGACCGCATAATAATGGCTTTTTGGGATCATATCCGAAAAAGGCGCAGGAAGCCATCCTTGCCGGGAGAATTCTATTAAAATCAAAGATCCGACAAATGTCAGTATGAGAAGATTGGCAATAAAACGGGTGGTCTGTTTTTTATGCCAAAGCCTCTCGAGAGAATCGAAAATAGTATTACTTACCTTAAATACGGGATTCATAACTGCCATAAAAAACGAACTTGCCAGCCAGGGGAGTAGCTAAAATGGTTTTTATTGTTTGAAAAATGATTATATTAAAAGATTAGTTAAAAACCGCTAAATCAAATACCGATTAACCCTAAATATACGTCTTGGTTTTGGAAAAAGAAGGAATCTTTAAACATATTTCAGAATCATCAGAAGGCGTGATCAACGTACGAAAATACACTCCCGACAGCAGCGGTGATAAATCCAGGCTTCAGGATATCAAGCTTGAAAAATTCTCCGAGCTTTCTGCTCCGGATAAACCCGGGCAACAGCACCTGGTTGAACAAGAATTCAACACGGTTCTAAACGAGATCCTGGTTACAGTTAAAGACACGCTTCAAACCAGAACCGCAGCTTTTTGCTGGGCAAGTCAATCCAAGAAAATCTTTTTTTTTGCGGCCAAGGTAACCGACTCCGACTCATTTACCTCCAGAAAAGCTATCCCGTTTGAAGGCGATGCTTTAACGCAAATTTTCATGGCCCGCAATGCTCAGCTCTATACCGATATTACCGAAGCTGATCAGCCAAAAATATTACGCTATTATGATGAGCCCAACGGTGTGCACTCCTTTATCGGTGTGCCGGTATTCCATGGCGACAGGGTTTATGGCATTCTATATGCCGATAGCATTGCCAAGAGTGCATTTGGTCCCGATGATGTAAAGCTTTTGAACAGATTTGGTAAAATTTGTTCGGCCATTATTGATAATTACGCGGCTAAATCCAAGCATATCGAAACCATCAGGTTTGTGGATCCGGCGATCAGTTTCACACACTTCCTGCAGAAAGAAGAATCCATAGAAGACGTCCTGGATCAATTTACAAACTATCTTGAAAAGGTTGTTGATATTGAGCATCTGAGTATCTCACTTCTGAATAATAAGTCGGAATTATGTGTCAAGAAATCACACAGTAAAACTTCAACCATAGCCGAAGGAACAATAATAGATCTGGATCATTCGGCTGTTGGTATTGCCTTTAAATCCGGGCAGGACGGGACGATTGATGATTTGGACGAGATTGGTGATATGCCCATATTTCTGAGCGATAAGCAAGAAGAAGACCAGGAAAAGCCGAAAGGCTCAATGCTGATCGTGCTTTTAAAATTCAAAGATCTTTATGCAGGTGTTTTAACCTTGCAGACTGAACAAAAGCGGTATTTTGGCAAGGAGAATTTCGCAAAAGTACGCTACTTTGCCGAAACACTCTCCATGGTTCTGCACACAAAGCACCTCAAGGAGCAATTAAAAATAGAGCGGCCATTGGATGAAGAAACCGGAACCATGGCCAGGAAGAATTTTGTGTCCAGGGTTCGCCACGAAGTCAACCGGGCCTCTCGTGAAAACCAGAATTTAATGTTAATGATGGTGGCCTTCGACGACGAAGCAGGATTGCTGAACCGTTATGGCAAGGCCAAAATGATGAAACTGATGCAGGCCACAGCCCGACTGATTGTCGCTAATATGCGCAATTACGACCTCATTGCCCGTTTTGATAATTACCGTTTTGCCATTTGTTTAATCAACATCTCAGAAGTAAACGCACGTCAGTGGGCCGATAAAATCCGGCAGCAAATCTTAAACTCCCCTTTTGAAACCGGTGAAGAATATCAAACGATACTTGCCTCGGTAAGTGTTGGATTAGCAGAGCTTCGTCTCAGTATTCCTGATATTGATCAGCTGTTTGAAGGCGCTAAAACCGCCCTGGAACATGCCCTGAAAACCGGAAACAGTGTAAAAGTGTTTTAAGTAATCGTTTATCCTTTTTCAGGATAGAACAACTCAATCATGGAGGCAGTTTTTAATGAGGCAGCTAAAAATAAGTAAACAGATAACGAATCGTGAGAGCCAGTCGCTCGACAGGTATTTGCAGGAGATTGGAAAATTTGAATTGCTCACCGCACAGGAAGAAATTGAACTGACCCGTCGCATTAAAAAAGGCGAAGGCAAACCGGTCGACTCCAAGGAGTATCGCCAGGCCAAACGAGCCCTTGAAAAACTGATCAAAGCCAATCTGCGGTTCGTGGTATCCGTTGCCAAGCAATACCAGAACCAGGGCCTTTCCCTGGGGGATTTGATCAACGAAGGAAACCTGGGATTGATTAAAGCCGCCAAACGTTTTGATGAAACACGAGGCTTTAAATTTATTTCCTATGCCGTTTGGTGGATTCGCCAATCCATTTTGCAGGCTTTGGCTGAACAATCCAGAATTGTGCGTCTGCCACTTAACCGCGTGGGTACGCTAAATAAAATTGGTAAAGCTTTTTCGCAGTTGGAGCAGGAGTACGAACGCGACCCAAGTACCGACGAACTGGCCAATCTTCTGGATATGAATTCCAGCGAAATTAACGATACACTTAAAATTGCCGGTCGCCATATTTCGGTGGATGCTCCGTTTGCCCAGGGTGATGACAACCGGTTGCTGGATGTGTTGCAGAACGATACCCATAAACCGGATCAGGGTTTATTAAAAGAGTCGCTTCAGCTCGAAGTGGAACGCTCACTCTCGGCACTCTCGCCTCGCGAAGCCGATGTGATACGATCTTATTTCGGAATCGGGATGGAAAACCCACTGACACTTGAAGAAATTGGCGAGCGATTTAAACTCACACGCGAACGTGTCAGACAAATTAAAGAAAAAGCAATCCGACGTTTACGCCACTCTCCTTACAGCAATGTGCTCAAAGAGTACATCGGGCACTAAACGCCATACTGCATAAAACGTAAAAGCAGGTCGGGATGTTATTATCTCGGTCCGCTTTATTTATTTAATTTGATGACCCATCATGAAACCCATCCATTTTCACGAATTCACACTTAAAAACGGCCTGCACTGCATTGTTCATGAAAACCATCGTTCGCCGCTTGTGGTGGTGGATTTGTGGTATCATGTCGGCTCAAAGAATGAGAATCCAAATAAAACAGGATTTGCCCATCTGTTTGAGCACATGATGTTTCAGGGTTCAGAAAATGTGGGAAAGACCGAGCATTTTTCTTATGTGCAACGTGCCGGGGGTACCCTGAACGGCTCAACCAGTGAAGATCGAACCAATTACTACGAAACCCTGCCTTCAAATTATCTCGAACTTGGGCTTTGGCTGGAATCCGACCGCATGATGGCGCTCAGGGTTAATGAAGAGAATTTTGAAAACCAACGCCAGGTGGTGATGGAAGAACGCCGGATGAATTACGACAACCGGCCTTATGGTCGTGTTTTTGAAGAAATCCATCAGCGTGCCTATTCAGATCACCCTTATCGATGGATACCGATCGGTTCTCTCGAACACATTGAGCAGGCCACACTTGAAGATGCCCGCGCCTTCTACAACACTTATTATGTACCCAACAACGCTACACTGGTTCTGGCCGGTGATGTAAATGTTGCACAAGCCAAAGCATTGGTAGAGAAATATTTTGGTGATATTCCCGCTGGCCCTGATATTAAAAGACCATCACCTGATGCCGCACCGCTTCTCAATTCCGTACGGGAAACCATGACCGATCATATACAACTGCCGGGCTTATTTGAAGCTTATCGCATCTGTAATATTGATCATCCTGATGCCGATCCGCTCTCTGTTTTAAGCAGTGTTTTATCGGACGGAAAAAGCTCCAGGCTGTATAAATCGTTGGTGTATGAACAAAAAATTCTCAAGCAGATCGATACCCATGCCATGCCCAAAGAGCATCCGGGATTATTTCTCATTACGGCCATAGGGGGGCCGGAAGTGGATCTGAATCTGGTTCAGGATAAGATCAATCAGGAGATTGAGTCCATTTGCAAACATGGTATTCCGCAGCAGGAGCTGGAAAAGGCTAAAAACAACTACACCATGATGCTGACCCAGAATTTTTCGTCTATGATGGGTGTGGCTGAAAACCTTGCCTTTTTTCATATGTACTACGGCAATGCCGGTGAGGTAAACCGGGAGGTTGATCGGGTAGCATCAATTTCACTATCCGATATACAGCGGGTAGCTAAAACATATTTTGAATCAAAACCTTCTGTTGCCCTGGAGTGGCGTCCTAAAACCCAGGCCGCATAGCTGATAAAAGCTAATGTGCAGGGATCAGCTCTATGGTATGGCCAAGTTCTATGCCAAGCTCCTGCCCGGCATGTCCATTTCGCACCGCAACTTCTAAAAATCCATCACTTCCAAAATAAGCCAGCGCTTCTTTGTCCTGAACCTCGCCGTAGGTTCTTGATATGTCGGGGATTAGCGTATTGCCGGCCCGGATCTTCCATCCGGTAGTATTCTCCAAGACTGCATTGTTGTGAATGCTGGTAATGCAATTTCCAAAATGATCAATATGGATCACCTGGGTTTTTATACTTCCATCCTTAGCAGGCATATTTGAGAGCTGGTTCAGCCGAACGATATCTTTTGGCTGGATAGGTTTGCCAAGGTCTTCAAAAGGAGCATTTGTGGCTAAATGTGCTGCTACCGGTGAAAATATATCGCGGCCGTGAAACGTGGAACTGACTTCTGAGAGGTGATATTGCTTATTGGATAAATCTACGGTGCCTTGCAGATCATAGTCGCGTAGAATCAGACTACACAGGCCGTTATTAGGCATAACCAGGTATTTATCTGAAGCTTTTATGGCCATTGCACCACGAGAGGTTCCTACACCGGGATCGACAACGCAAACAAAGATTGTGTTTTTTGGAAAGTATGGAAACGCCACCCGAAGCGAGTAACTGCCATGCAGAATATCCTGTGGACGGATATCGTGGGTCAGGTCAATGACCTGCGTTCTGGGGGCATAGTAGGAAATCACCCCTTTCATTACACCCACGTAGGTATCTGTTATGCCAAAGTCTGTTGCCAGTACAATTAAAGGTTGAGCCATAGTTATTTTTTTGCCTTATAGAGCATAATGAGCCCAACACCCAGGAAAAACATATCCGGAAACCATGCAGCAAGAACCGGTTCCAGAGTGCTTTTGTAACCAAGTGTTGAAAAAATTTTTTGGAGTCCAATGTACATAAAACCGATCATAATACTTAAACCGGTCTCCAGGGCCAGGCCACTGCGTTTTTTTTGTGCGGATAGTGGCACCCCAATGAGAATAACAATGAGACAAGAAAAGGGGAAGGCCAGTTTCAAATGATACTTGACCAATGCTTCGTTCATGTCGGCAAATCCGGCTTTCCGGCGTGATTCTATAAAGCGTTTGTGTTCATCCAAAGTCATTTGATCCAGGTCGGCGTTGGATGTTTTAAGCTCGTTGAGTGTAAAAGAAAATGTTACCGAATCAATTACGCTGGACGCGTAGAGTTGTTCGGTACTATCTGTAAAATCTCTCAGAACAGCCTCTTTTAAAAGCCACTTCTGCTTAAGTGTATCATAAACCATACGATCTGCATCTATGCGCCATAATAGTTCAGAACCATTAAACTGGTGCACTTCAACATTGTAACTGATATTTGCATTATCGTTAAAATAGCGGATCTTGACGATGCGTGAAGGGCTGTCTAAGATGTATATATTTGAATTTTTCCCGGAGCTTTTATTGACTTTTCCCAGGTAAGCCGACTCAAAAGTGGTTTTCTGTTTTTCAAAATCCGGCACCACCCAGCCGGAGAGGTACAGATCAATAGAGGTAATAATTGCGCCGACCAAAAAAAAAGGCACCAGCATTCTGTAAAGGCTGATGCCACTGGATTTCATGCTCGAAAGCTCAGTTTGTTTGCTCAGGCGCCCGGTTACAAACAGCGAAGAGAGCAGAGTACTGATGGGCGCCGTAAGCTTGATAATTTCAGGTATAAAGTACAGGTAATACTCGGCAATTTGGATGTAAGAAACTTCATGATCAATAAAGTCGTCCAGTTTTTCAATTAAATCAATCAGAACAAATAAAGAGACAAACGATAAACTGGCAAAAGTTAATGTTGAAATGAACTCAACAAAAATATAACGATCAAGTATTTTCATACATCAGTTTTACCGGGTGGTGGTTTATTGACCAATCAGGAGATTGGCATTTTTATCACCACCAATCACGATAACTTTAGAGTTACCGGATTTTACCAGATCCTGAAGCGCTTTAATTTGCTCGTACTTCAACTGTCTTTCGGTAAGTGTGCTGCTGATAATTTTTTGGTAGTCAGCAATACCTCTAGCTTCAACGCGTTTACGTTCGGCTTCCTGGTTTTCTTTCTGAAGTACGAACTCCATTTTCTGAGCATCCTGCTCGGCGTTAATTTTTGCTTCAATAGCATTCTTAACCGACTGAGGTAATGAAATATTTCTTACCAGAAGGTTCTCTAAAATGATGCCGCGTGTTTCAAAGTCGGCTTTGATGCTTTCAAAAATCCTGGTTTGGAATTCCTCGCGTCGGTTCGAGTACAGGTCAATCGCATTGTAGATAACCGCGTTGTCGCGAATACGGGTTCTGGCAGTTGGACGAACAATTTTGTTCATGTAGATACGGCCAGGTCCAATTTCAGCACGAATATTCGGAGCTTCAATCGCATCGAGACGGTAGACTACAGTCATGTCGATGGTAACTTCCAAACCGTCGGCGCTCAGCACACGGATAGCCGCATCACCAACCTGAGACTGCTCAATTTCTGTGCCCGACATGGTATAAGTTTGGGTGGTGATATCAAATTCTTCGATAGTGATTAATGGATTAATGATATTCAAACCGCTGCTCAAAATTTCTTTTTGAACATTACCAAATAAAACCTGAACCCCTACTTTACCTGGCTCAATAACTCTGATAGCACTTGTTAGTAGTCCGGCAACAATAACAGCAATGCCGCCAAGTTTAAACAAACCCGAGAATTTCTGCAGGGCAGGATTAAACGCACCGGAGAAAAATCCGATGAGAAGCAGGATAAATCCTAAGAAAAATAACGATCCCATAATTTATAAAATAGTGTTAAAAAAATTCTTTGAGCTAAAATTCGGTACTAATATCCGAAAATTTCTTCAAGAGTTAAAAAACTTTCTTTTCCGTATTTAGATAAAGACTCCATATCCATATCGGCTTTATTTCCCAGAACCAGTATCGTATAGTTACGCCCTTTTACATACTTGTTATGAAACTCCAAGATGTCTTTAAAATCCAGTTTTTCTAATTCTGTGTATATCGATTTACGGATATCTTCCTCTAAACCAAGCTTTTTGGCGTTTTCGTAGTTAAACAAAATTCCAGCCTTGGTAATACGCTCGGTTCGAAGTTTCTGGATCAAAGATGTTTTTGCCGAATTAAATAAGCGTTCAGACATAGGTAACTCTTCCAGAAGCCCAAACATACCATTAATCGCTTCGGGCAGTTTATCGTACTGTGTTCCGATATAGCCTACCACGTAATGTGAGCGGCCCAGTTTTTTTGGTGTTTGATACCCGGAATACACCGAATAAGCCAGCGCTTTAGCTTCGCGAAGTTCCTGGAAAACAACCGAAGACATACCACGGCCAAAATACTCATTGAACAGGTTTATTTGTGGTACCAGTGTTTTATTAAACTCACCGCCTTTAGACAAAAGCAAAAGTTCAACTTGTTTCATATCGTAATCCACCACAAAGATTTCCTGCTTCTTCGGGTTCTGCTCCTTGAAGTCCTCTTTTACTGGAAGAGGTTTGAGAGATTCTGGTACCCGGTGATGCGATTTTAATAAATTGCGTAAATCGTTTTTAGCCAGTGGACCATAGTAGAGAACCCGGTGGTTATAATCTGTTAAGCTCTTTATTTTCTCAAGGCATTCTTCCGATGTAATTTTATCAAGCTCTTCATCAGAAAGAATATGGGTAAATGGCGAGTTCATACCGAATTTCCCAAAGTTATACATGGCACTCCATAAAATGGTCTCCTTGGAGAGCTTGGCATCTTCCCGGCCTTTTTTAATGTCTGAAATCAGGTTCTTAAGGGCTTGGGGATTAGACCGTGGCGAGTCCAGCAGATCTTCCAGTAAGTTCATTGCCGGTTTCATATTTGAAGACAGGCCTGAAAGACTAACATATACCCGGTCTTCCGAACTCGATACCAAGTAGGAACAACCCAATTTGTAAAATTCCTCTTTGAGCTGCTCGGGTGTGAGCGACTCAGTACCCAGGTAACTCAGATAACTTAACGCCAGACCAATGGTTTTATCATCCGAAGTGCCCATATCGAGGATATAGAACAGGTTGAACAGTTCATTTTCGGTATTCTTTTTGTAATAAACCGGAATATCGTTCTGGATTTTGAAACGGTCGATATCTTTTTGATAGTCAAGGAATACCGGTTCGATGGGATCGGCTTTGGATTGAAAGATATCTCGTGCAAAGCTTGAAACAGAATCTCTGTTCAGGACCACAGGTGTAATGACAGGTTTTTGGACTTTTTTAACTGTGGTATCAAGTCCGGTGTGCTTGTAAAGAATTACATAGTTGTCGGTGTAATGCTTGTTGGCAAAGGCAACCAGGTTGGCTTTGCTGATCTTAGAGAGTCTGTCGAGGTGTGAGGCGTAATGAGCCCAGGGCATATCCCAGACATAAGCCTGCACAAAAGCACTGGCTCGCTGTCGGTTTGATTCATACGTGTTGATCAAATCGAGCTTCATGTTATTAAGAGTAGCCTCCAGCAGCCAATCGGGAAACCGGCCAGCTTTTAGAGAGTCTAGCTGGCTCAGCAAGAGGTGCTTAACCTCGTCCAGTGTCTGGCCTTTTTTGGGCTGAGCGCTTAAAACATGAGCTGAAAAATCTTTCATGGGAACCGTAAATGAACTGGCTCCCAACACTTTTTGCTGTTGGTTCAGGTTTAAATCTATAAGTCCTACCGAGCCGTTGCTGAGGATTTTATCTATCAGGGTAATGTAATCGGCCTCTTCGGAGTTGGCACCTTCGAACCTGAAACCGATTACCATATCTTCGGCATCCGGTCCGTAAATATCGTAGCGCTTGGGTTCACTGAGTGGTTTAGCTGCCGGTGGATCAAATTCAGGGATGGCCTTTGGTGTCATATCCCCAAAATATTTGTCAATTAATTGAACAGCTTCTTCAGGGTCAAAATCACCCGAAAGGCAAATAGCCATGTTATTTGGCACATAATAGGTTTGGAAGTAATCGATTACTTTTGTGAGTGATGGATTTTTCAGGTGCTCAATGGTGCCAATGGTGGTTTGTGTGCCATATGTATGATCTTCGAACAAGCCCTTATACAGGCTGTGCCATATTTTTCGGTTGTCGTTGTCCAGGCTTCTGTTTTTTTCTTCATACACCACTTCAAGTTCGGTATGGAAAAGCCGCATGATGGCAGTACCGAAACGCTCACGCTCTAGTTTCAGCCAGTTTTCAAGCTGGTTGGAAGGAATATCATTTACATATACGGTTTGTTCTACCCAGGTGTAGGCATTGGTGCCTTTAGCACCGATCGAACTCACCATTTTATCATATTCATTTGGTATCGCATATTTGGAGGCTTCGTAAGAAAGACTGTCAATCGTGCTGTAAATAGCTTTTCTGGCTGATGTGTCTTTGGTTTGGCGATACTCTTCAAATTTCTCCTCAATTTGTTTTAAAAGCGGGGCTTCTTTTTCGTAATTGATGGTGCCAAAACGAGTTGTGCCTTTAAAAAGTAAATGCTCGAGGTAGTGTGCCAGGCCGGTGGCATCGCTCGGATCATTCTTACTGCCGGCTTTTACGGCAATATAAGTTTGAATGCGAGGAGCATTTTTATAGACGGTCATATATATTTTCAGCCCATTATCCAGTGTGTGGATCTTGGCATCAAGCAGGTCATTTGTAGCAGATGTTTCACTCTGGCGGCTTTCTGAAATAACTGAGCGTGCATGCACCGGGGTTTGTATCAGAGAGCTAAAAAGAACTGTGAAACTAAGAAAGCTGACTAAAAAAAAGCGGTATTTCATAAATATATTGTTCGGGAAAAATCAGGTGAATTAAAGAAAGCCGTATCCGCGGCTTTTTTTAAATGTTAAGGTTATACATTAAACTTGTTGGGGTTGTTGCGGTGTAGGTAACTTGCCCATCATTTTTAATCCGATGAACACAAACCCTACCAACACAGAAGCAATAATTCCAGCAATCATATTCAGACCAGAGGCATATACCACATGCATAAATTCGAAAGTAATTGGGAACCCAAGCAATGAGCTGAGCCACATGTAAGTGTAGGCTGTAAGGAAACCGAATCCAAAACTGGTGGCCAGGCTGCCAGAGAATGAGACAAACAATTTTTCGCGCTTGCCTTCAAATACCTCTTTTTGACGCTGGATTTGTTTTTCACCTGTCGGGTCAATCTGGCGTTTGATTACCATGGCTACAAGCCCGGTAAGCACCATAACGATGGTAAAAAAACCATAGATTGAAAAAACTTCTGAAAGTTCTGGTTTAAATGGTGCGAAATTAAACAAGGAGGCAGAAAGGTACAGATTATATAAAGATGTAAAGAAAAAAACAGAGCCCCACATTAGTGTGACCCATATCCATGTCCAAACCGAAATCGGATTCATTTGTTTTTGAGGTTCAAGCATAATTTACTTAAAATAAGTGTTTGCATAGTTTCTAAATCTCTGAAAGATAAACCTAAAGTACCACATTTAAAATTCCTTCAGATACTGAGTTGAAACGAATTTTTATGTCAATCTCTTAAATAATGTAAGTAATGGTTTAAAGATCATCCGATCTTCTTTAAGCTAATCAGCAAATCAAGCATTACCACCGACCATATGGGAATTAAATCATTACCCGAAAAATTTGAGTTGCAAAGCAGCTATGCCCCAACAGGCGATCAACCCAAAGCCATTGAAGAACTTTCGGAGGGAATTAAACGCGGCGATCCATTCCAAACATTGCTTGGTGTAACAGGCTCGGGAAAAACATATACCATCTCCAATGTCATCGCCCAGCAGAACAAACCTACGTTGGTGATCAGTCATAATAAAACACTGGCAGCCCAGCTTTATGGTGAGCTAAAACAGTTTTTTCCGAGCAACGCGGTGGAGTATTTCATTAGCTACTACGATTTTTATCAACCCGAAGCCTACATTCCCTCATCCGATAAATATATTGCCAAGGATTTCAGGATCAATGATGAAATTGATCGTTTGCGCCTGCGAGCAACAAGCGCATTGCTCAGCGGCAGAAAAGATGTGGTGATTGTAAGCTCGGTGAGTTGTATCTATGGTTTAGGCGCACCAAGCGACTGGCTTACCCAGGTTATTTATCTGAATGTTGGTGCCGAAAAGAACCGAAAGGCTCTGCTCAGGGAATTGATCGCCATTCACTACATGCGAAACGATGTGGAGTTAAGCCGCGGAAGGTTTCGTGTGCGTGGCGATATTATTGATATTATTCCGGCCTATGAGGATTATGGCATTCGGGTAGAGTTTTTTGGCGACGAAATTGAGTCTTTACAAGCTTTCGATATTAAAAGCGGAGAAGTATTCGAACAACTTCAGGATTTTACCATTTACCCGGCCAAGCAGTTTGTGACCTCCGAAGAAAATTTGCAGGAAGCTATGTTGCGCATAGAAAAAGAGCTGGCCTGGCGGCTGAATATTCTACGCAAGGAAGATAAATTCGTTGAAGCCCAGCGCCTGGAAGAACGCACCCGTTACGATATTGAAATGATGAAAGAACTGGGGTACTGCTCGGGAATTGAAAATTACTCCCGGCACCTTACCCAGCGTAAAGAGGGCGATCGCCCGTTTTGTTTACTGGACTATTTCCCTGATGATTACCTGGTGGTGATTGATGAGTCGCATGTTACCCTGCCTCAGATCAGGGCCATGTATTCCGGGGATCGCTCCCGAAAAATGATTCTTGTTGAGCATGGGTTTCGCTTGCCTTCGGCTTTGGATAACCGCCCATTAAAGTACGAGGAGTTCGAAGCTCAAGCCCCTCAGACCGTCTATGTTTCGGCCACACCAGGTGATTATGAACTGCAGCAATGCGGTGGGGTTATCGTTGAGCAAATCATTCGTCCGACAGGCTTATTGGATCCCGAAATTGAAGTACGCCCTGTTAAGAACCAGATTGATGATCTGCTTGCTGAAATTCGCAAGCGTGTCAAGCTCAATGAAAAAGTGCTGACCATGACCCTTACCAAACGCATGTCGGAAGATCTCCAGGATTACTTTGAAAAACTCGGTGTAAAAAGCCAGTACCTGCATTCTGAGATCAAAAGCCTGGAGCGCGTTCAGATTTTACGCGATCTGCGCATCGGCGAATTTGATGTATTGGTCGGTGTAAATTTACTGCGCGAAGGCCTGGACTTGCCCGAGGTATCCCTTGTGGCCATACTGGATGCCGATAAAGAAGGATTTTTAAGGGATAAAAAATCACTGTTCCAGATTTCTGGGCGTGCAGCCAGGAATGTGAATGGCAGAGTTATTTTCTATGCCGATAAAATAACCGCATCCATGCGTGCGGTGATAGACGAAACCAACAGGCGACGAAAGATTCAAAAAGAATACAATGAAAAACATGGAATTGTGCCAAAGACTGTCATCAAGTCCATCGAAGAAGTGATGACATCGACCAGCGTGGCAGACTCCAGCAGAAAACTCCATCGCAACAAGCTTCATGTCGAAACCGGCATCGATACACTCATGGAAGATGTGATTGAGAAAATGACCGATGAAGAAAAACAAAGTATGATTGAACAAATGACATCGGAAATGGTGGACGCTGCAGAGAATATGGAATATGAAAAAGCCGCTTACCTGCGTGATGAAATACGTCGGCTTCAGGAGGCATTAGAGGAGAATAACAAGTCGAAACAGAACTCTTAAAGATAAAGAATAAAAGGGGCGGCCAATGGCTGCCCCTTTTTAATAGGTCTTTACTTGATCATAACAGACAGGAACCAGAGGTTTTTGTCGTAGCCTGCGACATGATCTTCAAACATGCTCACGGCTCCAAAATCACCCTCTTGATCTGCTGCTTCACGGATATCCATGGCAAGCGATCTCATGTGTTTAATATCAGCGATCAGAATATCTAAAACTTCTTTGGTTGTGAAGTTTTTCGGGGCAACTTCAGAAATGCTGGCCAGCTGCATATACTCTTTTATGGTTGAAACGGGTGTTTCGCCAGACATTTTTATTTTTTCGGCAACATCATCGTACTTTTGAAATGCATCATCATATAATTGCTCGGTAAAATTATGTACGGACATAAATTGCAGGCCAACTACATTCCAGTGAAGGTTATGCAATTTGACATTCAAAACGGCCAGGTTAGCCACGTACTTGTTCATCATTTCAGTTTTACTCATGATATAATCAGATTTAATATTTAAGGTGTTTTTAGAGAATCAATAAATAAAAAAAGCACTTTAGGCTTTGATGCTGCTAATTTCGTGAAAATAATCTCAACTTGCTAACATGAAGCCAAATTTTTTAATATCATAAAGTAATTGCGCTATTATATGATAAGGTTCAGTAAGACCGTGTATGGCTCTTGGAAAAATCAAAAAAAAAAGTGATATAAGGGCAATTTTAATAACAAAAACCAACATGTTATGATGTTCAGAACCCTTCTGATTTCCTTCGTTTTGGCTTGCTCAACAGTCATGCCCGTTTTAGCCCAGGGTACATCGGGAACAACGGCTGCCGAAGAACCGCGCTATTTGTTTAATCTGCCAACGGCCGGTGTGTTGAACCGTGGGGCATATGCAGTAGAAGGCTGGTTTTATTCGGGTGGCGGAAGTTTTGCCTCTTTAAGTGTTGGATTATCTGAACGGATCACATTTGGTGTGGCTTACGGTGGAGGCAATATTATTGGAAACGGAAGTCCCGATTGGAATGAGTTGCCAGGAGTTATGTTGCGCTACCGAATTGTTCAGGAAACTTTATCGACACCTGCTATAACCATAGGATTTGAATCACAGGGGCGTGAGAATTACTTCGAAGGTCCGGGGCGCTTTCAGCGTAAATCACCAGGTTTTTTTGCGGCCGTAACTAAAAATTATGAATTCCTGGGTTTTATTGCGTTGCATGGCGGGATCAATTATAGCATGGAAACCGATGATGACAAAGATCCGAATTTTTATATAGGTGTAGAAAAGACAATCGGGGCTGAAGTTTCCATTTACTCGCAGTACGATTTTGCAGTTAACGATAACAACCAATCGGCTCTTGGCGATGGTCACGGTTACCTGGACCTTGGAGTTCGCTGGTCGCTCGGTAAAGGTATGACCGTAGAAATGAATCTCACCAACCTGACCGATAATATTAAGTTTTTAAATTCCGCCAGCCGTAGTGTCCGATTGGAATTTATTAACCGGTTTTAACAGGTTCTTTCTTGATGATTTGTGGATCAATTTTTGCACCATTGAAACAAGTTTGAACCTCTTAGAGTTAAGACTTAGGGTTGAAGACACTTAAACATCATGTAATGTTTCAGGCCAGGTTTTACATATTTTCGCTGTTGGTAGCTATGCTACTTTCGGGGTGCTATACAAAATTCTCTTCATCCAGACCTTCCGAAGCCTTTTTAGGCAACGAAACCTATTCCTACATACCAGATTATCCCGGGGTTGATTCAACATGGCGAGATCAATCGCCTTTTGGATCTGTGACCATTCACAATTATTACGGTGGATACGGATGGCACTCAAGGCCTTATTACAGCTTAAGCCAATGGCATTATGGCTGGTATGATCCGTTTTACGATCCACTTTGGCCTCGTTATACCACCTATATTGGCAGTTGGCGATCCGGGTTTTATTACGCAGGCTTTCCATACTATTACCCCTGGCATTGGCATGGTAATAACTGGTACTACTCGCCAGCGGCAACCTCAATAAAAGAACCACAGAATTTCAGATCTTGGGGGCGCATGCGCTCGGGTGTTGTTCCTGCAACCAGAAACGCATCTGGTAATGTTTCAACCCGAACCCGCGGATCTTCAGGTGAGCAAATCAATAATCAAAGCGGCTCGAGCCGCGTTAGCCAGGGAAAAAAGAGCGACCAGAAAAATCAAAGTTCAAAATCAACAAGGCGTGCGCGTATTTCAACACGACAATATCAGCCTAAACAGCAGTCTCAATCATCTGAACCGGTTGTGGTACCAAGATCTAAAACTCCAAGCAGGCGAACATTCAGCCAACCCTCAGAATCTGAGTCAAGGTCTGGTGAAAGTCAAAATAGATCAAGGCCAAGCACACGATCACGATAAAGACCTAAATATGAAAGTTATAAGTATTTCTAAATCCTTCATCTATCGCCTCACGTCTAATCCGGCTCAATTAGCAGTGATGCTCTGTTTGCTGTTGATTTTACCATCCAACCGGGCATTTGGGCAAAGTGAAGTAGATGCCCTGCGGTTTGCCGGGAAAGAAGCGGCCATTGGTGCCAGGGCTTTAGGTATGGGATCTTCTTATATGGCTGTTTCAGATGATTTTTCAGCGCTTTATACCAATCCGGCAGGATTGGGGTTCATGCAAAAAGGCGAGCTGCAGCTTGGATTCGGTTCATTTTCAAACTTTAATAAGGCCAATTACTTGAAAATGTCTGCAGAGAGCGATCCCTCAACCACAGCCATGGATCTTTTAGGCATGGCCTTACCATTTCCAACCGTTCAGGGCAGTTTTGTGATGGCATTTGGTTATGCCAGGAGTACTGAGTTTCTCTCAGGCCAATTGGTTCGGGCGTTTAATCCAACCCAAAGCATTAATACCTATTTCACCGATGCCTTTAATCCGGAATTTGATCAGGACGATCCATCCAGGATTTTGTTGCTGGACCCGGGTGCGCTGGCATTTGATACCTATTTACAGGATATTTCGGGGGATGGCACTAAGTATATAAATCCTCAGGTATCCAACGGCCAGGCGTTTCAATCCAGCAGTTTAAGCGAAACAGGTGGAATTAACATGTATAGTATAGGTGCTTCGGTTGAGCTGGCTGAAGATGTGTTTGTGGGTGGGGCATTAAATATTTACTCGGGTGAGTACCAGTATCTGAGAACTTACCAGGAAAATGACACAAAGAATGTCTATGACACTTTTCAGAGTTTGGAACTTGAAGATCAGATCACTTCAGACATTTCCGGATACAATTTAAAGTTAGGATTGTTGTACCGGATTGATGAAGCGTTCCGGTTTGGTCTGACTATTGAAACCCCCATCGTGTATGAGATTGAAGATCGTTACAATACCACACTCAGTACCACATACGATCAACCGCCGGCAGGCGCCACAGAAACAGCATTTTCTTCCGGACTCGATGGTGTTTATAGCTATAGCCTGGATACACCTTACCGATTTGGTGCAGGTCTGAGTTACACGCAGCCTTGGATTACCCTGAATACACAGGCGGAATGGCAGGACTGGTCGCAGATGAGCTTCACCGACGATGACGGCTTCCTTGATCCCTTAAACCGCGTGATAGAGTCTGAATTGCAGGCGGCCTTTGCCCTGAGTGCCGGTATGGAACTTCAAGTGCCTGGAAGCGGGGTATATGTGAGAACAGGCTACCGCTACGAGCAATCGCCCTATAAATATACCCTGGCTGATCCGACAAAAACAACAGGCTTTGATGATGCTAAAAAAACCTGGTCGCTGGGATTGGGAATATTGTTAAAGTCCAGTCTTTCTCTTGATTTTGCCCTTCAAAATACCTCCTACCGGTTTGAAAACCGTCTTTACAGCAACTCACCCATTGTTGAAGACAACCTGTCTCAAACCCGGGTGCAGTTTACCACGCGTTTTTGGTTTTAAAGTCAGAGCACAAAGATCCTTTATTTCTTAAAAAAAGTTTGGATAATTTTATTAGTTATTTTATTTAGAAACAGTCTTAATAAAATAAATTATTCTAATTTTTAAAAAGGAGAATCTGGTCATGTTCAAACAAGGGGTACTATTTTTATTCTGCCTTATACTGGCTTTAAATGATACACATGCGTTTGGTGATAAAAGCATTATAACAGGCATAGTGTTGGATGAAAAGTCCGGGAACCCATTGGAAACTGCAAGTGTAATTTTGCTGGGTACACAATTGGGGGCACAAACCAATGAAGATGGCAAATTTACCATACCGGATGTTGAACCCGGGGAGTATGTACTTCAGGTTCAGTATATGGGATACGACATCAAGAGAAAAAGCGTGTTTTTAAAAAAGGGTCAAACCCTGGATTTGGAATTAGCTTTAACCGGGGCAGCTGTTATGAGTAAACAGGTGGTGGTTACAGGAACACGCACAGAAAAATTCCGACGCGATGTGCCGGTAATTGTCAATGTGGTTGATGCCAAAATGATGCAATCCACTCAATCCCTGAATCTTCTTGAAGGGTTAAGCTTTCAACCGGGTGTTAGAATTGAAAGCAATTGCCAAAACTGTGGGTTTAGCCAGGTTCGTTTAAACGGGCTGGAAGGCCCGTATTCCCAGGTTCTGGTTAATAGCCGGCCGGTTTTCAGTTCGCTCGCAGGTGTATATGGCCTCGAACATTTCCCAAGCATCATGATTGACCGGGTTGAAATTGTGCGGGGCGGTGGTTCTTCGGTGTATGGCAGTAATGCCATTGCCGGAACTATTAATATTATCACCAAAGAGCCTGTAACCAATGCCTTTGAGTTTAATACAAATACGGCATTTATTGACGGCAAAATCCCGGATAACCAGTTCAGCCTGGCCAGTAGTGTGGTAACCGACAACCGTGATGCCGGTATGTTCCTGTTTGGAAACTACCGTGACCGAAATCACTTCGATGCCAATGGCGATAGTTTTTCCGAACTATCCGAACTTGAGAACCTTTCAGCCGGCATGCATGGCTTTTATGACATTAATCAATTCAGTAGAATCAGGCCGGAGTTTCATGTGCTCTATGAAAAACGCCGGGGTGGCAACGATTTTGATAAGTTCATGCACCAGGCCGATGTTGCCGAAGGTACATCCCATATCTCATTAAACACAAGCCTGGACTACGATCTTTATCTCACAGAGGATTATAACCAAAAATTAAACTTATATGCATCCAACCGCCAGACCTCGCGCGATAGCTACTACGGCAGCGGAGAAGATCCGGATGCCTATGGCCGCTCCAAAGATATTTCGGCTGTCATTGGCGCTCAATACAACATCGGTTTTGATGGTATTGGCGGCAAGCACGAGTTGATCGTGGGCACTGAATTTAAATACAGCGAACTTGAAGACGCTCAACCGGCTATTAACCGTTCTGTTTTCCAGGTCATTCGCGAGCAATCCATATTTATTCAGAATGATTGGGACATCAATGAAAATATCTTCCTCTTGTTGGGTGCCCGCCTGGATAATCATAACCTGATTGATGGCCTTATCATTAATCCAAGGTTAAGTTTACTTACAAAGCTGACACCCGAGTTGCAGATTCGTGGTAACTTGGCTACTGGTTTCCGCGCGCCACAAACCTTTGATGAAGACCTGCATATCCTGAGTGCCGAAGGTGTGCAATGGGTTTTTACCAATGCAGAAGACCTTAAAGAAGAGCGCTCACTGAGTGTAAGCGGTTCGGTAGATTATTCCATAACAGATATTGGTTCGGAGTGGGGCATTACCTTAGAAGGTTTTTATACCAATTTATCTGATGCCTTTGCCATCGAACTGGATGAAACGGCTACAACACCTTCTTTGGAAGTTTATGAACGCGTGAATTCAACCGGCGCAACTGTAATGGGCGGATCTTTGGAAGCCCGTTACCTGACACCTTACTTGCAGGTGCAGGTTGGTGCAACAGCTCAGTCCAGCAAGTATGAAGACCCGGTCGAGATCACGGATGATATCTCCAGTGATGAGATCTTAAGAACACCGTCCTTGTATGGTTATTTCACAACCAGTTACAAAGTTACCGACAGGTTAAACATGGATTTTTCAGGAGTCTATACCGGCCGAATGGATATTTTCCACGAAGCCTCCTTTATCCCGGAAGATAAACTGAAGGAAACGGATCCGTTTTTTGAACTGAATACCAAAGTCAGCTACCTGTTCCCAACTTCAAAGGATAGCCAATCGGGTTTAACCCTGAGTGTTGGGGTGCAAAATATCCTGAACAGTTACCAGGAAGATTTTGATAAGACCGCCGATCGCGACCCGGCCTACATTTACGGACCAACCCGTCCAAGAACTTACTTTATTGGAACAGCTTTAAAGTTTTAATTGATTGCAGAACATTACCGTCCTAAACAAAAAGCCCCGCTTGATCGGGGCTTTTTGTTATGTCTAATCAATCCATGGCGGTAAGTTCTTCTTCGAGCAATTGCTGCTGATAGAGTTCGGCATAAAGGTTGTTTTTGGCAAGTAATTTTTCATGTGTGCCCTGTTCGGCAATGCTACCATTCTGGAGCACCAGGATTTTATCAAAGTTTTTAACAGAGGAAATGCGGTGGCTGATCATGATCACCGTCATTTGGTCTGAAAACGAATCCAGGTTATTCAAAAAGGCGTTTTCGGTTTTCGTATCCACAGCTGATAGGGAGTCGTCCAGAATCAGGATTTTCGGGTTTCGTATAAGCGCCCTGGCGATGGATGTACGTTGTTTCTGACCACCCGAAAGGGTTATGCCTCTTTCACCCAGCATTGAATCCATTTGATTGGGAAATCCGAGAATATCATCATAGATCATAGCATGTTTGGCTGCTTTTTCAATATCCTCTTCGGTATAGGTTGGAAGTCCGAACCCGATATTTTCACGAATAGTATCTGAGAATAAAAAGTAATCCTGAGGTACAAAGCCAATTTGAGAACGCAAGGTATGCAGCGGAATGGTCTTAATAGCGTGCCCGTCAAGTTTTATATCCCCTGCGGTTACATCAAGCAAGCGGGGTATGAGATTAACCAGGGTCGATTTTCCGGAGCCGGTGGCGCCAACAATGGCCAGTTTCATACCTTTTGTTATCTCAAAAGAAATATTGTTCAGGACATTTTTATCGGGATTCTGGGGATAGGCAAAGCTAACCGATTCAAACGAGAGGTTGCCTTCCAGTGCGGAAATTGTTGTATTGGTCTGAGAATTATCCACTATATCGGGCGGGGTTTCAAAGATCTCCATCAGGCGTTTGTTAGCCGCCGCTGCCCGCTGAACCATGTTGGTTATCCAACCGATACTTACCAAGGGCCACGAAAGCATACCGATATAAATCAGAAACTGGGCAATCTGTCCCAGGGTAATCTCGTTTAGCATTACCTTGAAACCGCCCGACCATAACACAATTAAAATCGATAGGCCAAGCAAACCGGTGGTAACGGTGTAAAACAAACCCTGGATTTTGGCCAGTTTTAGATTTTGTTTGTAATAGGCCTGGTTGTACTCAGCGAATCGATCCTGCTCACTCTCCTGTCGGTTATAGGATTTTACGATTCGAATACCTGCAAGATTTTCCTGGACTCGTGTTGTGAGATCGCCATAATATTTTTGGAGGATCGTGCTTTGGCGGTGCACTTTTTGCCCGATTTTATAAACCGAAAAGCTCAAGAAGGGAGCCGGTAGTATGGCCAGTAACATTAAGGAGGGCGAAATCAGGGCCATGGTGGTGATGATAAAAATCAGCCTGAAAGTTGTATTAACCGAATACATGATGGCCGGCCCGAAATAATTTCGAACAGCACTTAGATCATTACTGGCTCGGGCCATAAGATCGCCCGTACTTCGTTTTTTAAAAAAACTCAGTGAGAGCTTCTGAATGTGAGTGTAAAAGTCATTCTTTATATCAAACTCAATTTTGCGAGAGGTAATGATAATCATCCGGCGAACCAGGAGCATAAACACACCACTTACAATTGCACTACCTATGGCTAAAAGGGCGTATTGGTAGATGATATCGGCATTGATATCGGGTGATTTAAGAATATCTATGGCCTGACCGATATACTTTGGGGTAAGGACAAGAAAAAAATTGTTTAGGATTATGAAAAGAAAGCCAAGCAGAAGGCTGTCTTTGTATTTAAAGAGGTACTTATTGAGCTTTAACAGTGTTTTCATAAACGATTACTAAAACCTTTATCATTAAGGCTTTTTCTTTACAGTTTGGCGCAAGGCTTCTTCCACAAGATGGTTGAACTCATCTTTCCCGACTTTCTCTTCAATCAGATCGAGACTGTCTTTAACCAGTCTGGTCCAGTCCTCTTTAAGATGGGTGAGGAGTGTTTTAGCAGCGATGAAATATTTTATGCTTTCACGATACATACTTTTTTCCTCATAAACACGTCCGGTAAATGAGAGCGAAATGGCCATTTTTCGTTGATTATTGCTTTTCCGAGCCAGTTCAAATGCCTCGTGGTATTTTTCAACAGCTTCTTTATAGAGCCCTATTTCGTTATAAATTGAACCCAGATTAATCAAAGCGTTGATTTCAATAAGTGTTGAACCGGCCTTATGGCTGAGATCTATACTTGAGTTAAACAATTCGATGGCTTTATCGAATTCCCCTAAATCCTGGTGCATTAGCCCAAGTTGATATTTTGAGGTGGAAAGACCTTTACGATCGTTGATTTGTGAAAACACACGATCACTTTCCAGATAATGATGCTTGGCATTGTCGTAACACCCCCAAATATGAAGGATAATGCCAATATTTTGCATCACTTTGGCAAACAACACCGGGTTGTTGGCCTCACTTTGATAAGCCAGTATTTCGTTATAGGCCTCAAACGATTTTTCATATTCCTGATTATAAAAATAAGTTTTTGCCAAAAGCATCAACTGGGGAAGAATATCAGTTGGAAGCATATCAGGCTTTTGGCGTAACTCTTCAAACTTTTCTTCCTGTATTTTTAGATTTGCACTTTCCTGATTTGGAGAGGAGATATCCTCCAGAGGCAGGTCCATTTCCCGGGAGAATGCCTCAAGTGGGCGGATATCAATAATTTTATTGGAGATAACCTTCCAGAAGTGAGGGGCACGCCTCAGGGCAATATCGATGATAAAGGAAGGCATGCACAAAACAATAGTAATGGGTAAATGCGCAGATTCGCGGCCCAAAGCATCCAGAAGAATAGCTACCTGTTCCTCATTTTTATAATCGGTTACTTCGTTACCAAAGCTGTTGACAACAATTGCATCCAGTTTTTTTTCATTTTTGTCGATTTCATTTTCAATTTGATGCAATAAATTAACATGGGTTGAAAAGCAGGTTTCATGGATCTCAATACCCTGCAATTCAGACATTTGGCCGAGCTTGCTGATAAATTTTATTCTACTGACCGGGGAGTTGAGTTTTACAACCTGAAGTTCATGCTTTTTTTGCTCAACATCACTTTTGATTTCTGAGACCAGAGCAGCTAAATATGGCTTGAGTTCATGCTGGAGCAAGGCATTAAATGTTTATATTGGTTGATGTGATAAGGTTCACAAGTCTTAAAAATAATTTAAACAATTTCATTCTGAATTTTATCTTTACTAAAAAGTATTCAGAAAATTCTACCCCGAAAGGGCAGTTATGAAAGTCTTTGAAGCAAAGAAACTTTATTATACGATAGGTGAAGTGAGCAAAATCACAAGTCTTCCTGCTTATTTGCTTCGACAGTGGGAAAATATTTTTCCTAATCTTTCACCCTCAAGAAACCCTAAAGGAAATCGGATCTATACCAATAAAGAGATTGCCTTGATCCTCAATATTAAGAATCTGGTTTATGAACAGGGTTATACGATTGATCGTGCAAAATACTTACTTCAGGAACAAAATGGCACACAGGATCATCAAGAAAAAACGAAAGCGTTGTTAAAGAAACACCAGGTTAAGGTAAAAGACCAGATTCATCAGCAGGCCAACCACGATAAACACGTGGCCACGCTTAAGGAAATGAAAGGATTTTTAGAGGATTTACTGGCTAAGTTCTCTTAAGAGCCCGACTGGGCAAGATACTCCGATTTAAACAATCTCAAGCTTTCTTTAAGGGACAAAAACCGATAACCAAGTTCACTTTCAGCTTTTAAGGTAATCAATCCTGAATTTAAAGGCCTGGGCGCTAATTGGTTTAGATCTTTTGTTTTAATGGGCTGAATCAGATCGGGATTAAAATCAAACGCTTTAGCCAGGGCAACTGCAAAGTCATATCTGCTGATAATGTCGGAACCTGCCATGTTGTAAATACCTTGTTTGCCTTTCTTCACCAGTAAATAAATGCCATTGGCCAGATCATCGGCCAGTGTGGTGTTTCCAAGTTGATCGTCAACTATGGTTACGGGTTTGTTTTGGCTCAGTTCCCCGGCAAGCCATGTTGCAAAGTTATTGTTTAGCGCCTGCCCGATCCCATAGACAACCATGGTCCGGATAATAGCCCAGTTTTTCCCGGATGTTCTGACCACATTTTCCGAGGCCAGTTTACCACGACCGTAATAGCTTAATGGATTTGGTGTGGCATGTTCATCATAAGGTCCGTTTTTGCCATCGAATATATAATCGGTTGAAATGTGAATAACCCTTGAGTCTACCAATCGGGCTGCATTCACCAGGTTTTCAACCCCGGTAACATTAATTTTCCAGGAAAGCTCTTTCTTGCGCTCACAGCCGTCAACATTGGTAAAAGCAGCTGAATTAATAATATAATCGGGCTCGAAATTCCAGATAAGTTCTTTTACCGATTTTATGTCGGTGATATCAAGCTGGACATGGCCAAAGCTATGAAGTGTACATTTTGGTTGATCCTGACGAGAGGAGGTGAGCAGATCAAAATTCGGGTCCTTGGAAAAGCATGCGGTTAATTTTTGGCCAAGCAAGCCATTGGCACCGGTTATCAGGATTCGTTTATAAGATGATGGCATAAGTTGTTTGTCCATAGTCGTGTGAATCAATATGTCAAGATAGTAATTCCACCTAAGAACCTGATATTAAATTTGGGTTTTAAGCCAGACTAAAAATAAAAAAAGCCGGCATTTGCCGGCTTTTAGACTTAAGAAACAGGAGTTTTTACTGAGCGTAAAGAACCTCAAACTGTCCGGTACCACCTTTGCACACATGCTCTGTCCATTTAGCATATGTACCACCGAACCATTTGTAAGTTTCGGAATTCTGTGATTTGTACTGCGGTGCGGTGTAACGCATCTTGTATCCTTTAGGTAAAGTAACGGTAAGTTGAGAGTCAACTTTAAAGTCGTTGTATTTACCAACAATACCGTGGTGAATCAAAGGAATTAACGGATGGTTCAACACGCGGCGAAGACCACCACCAGCATCAACAGAAACACCTGGCAGTTCGCCATCAACTTTAACTTCAATACCTTGAGAGTCGGAACGGAAAGCACCTTCAATGGTAGCTTCACGTTTCAGAAGTTTTTCAACCGGGAATAATTCAGCCCAGCGAGCAACCGCATCAACAACACCAGAACCGGCATTAGAGAAACGCCAGTTGGAAACACCAAGCGGTGTGCCATCGTTGCTGCCTTGAGTTCCAATGCTGACAACTTCAAGGTTGGAAATACGCTGACCACCTTCATCCAATGCATTTCTGGCAGGTCCGATGAACCAGAAGTCCCGAATCCAGTCAGAGAATGTACCTCCGTTGTTACGGATAGCTGAAAGTGTGCCTTCCCATGTTTCAATGAGATCGTCATTTTCCAACGGCACTTTCATGAGGATGTCATGGAATTGGCGTCCCTGCATGTAGCGAGGATTTGGAATGTTACGACGAATTACATCTGAGCGATAGTAATACAGATTGACAACCGAGCCTTCAAATGAGAATGCATGAGTGAAATCACCCACTGTTACAGTCCCATCACCAACAGAAACACGACGCTCAGGTGTTTCGTTGGCAATATCGGCTTCAAGGTTTAGTTTTTTGACTGTGCTATCTACCACAGCTTCAATTGAGCAACTGAAACGAACCACGTCGTTGTTGTTGCCAATTGGTTTAGCTTTGATTTTGATGTTGCAGTCGGTAGGTAGTAAAGGGATTGCAGGCGTAACATTGATGTTCGCGCGCCCTTTTACTTTGCCCCATGTGCTTGTTCCACCCTCGAGGATGATTTCATAGTCAGCACGGGCTACTGTTGATTCAGCTGCACCGAAGAGAGCCATATTTTATTCTCCTTTTATCTAAGTGCCTTTATTGGAAAGATTGATTAAAAAAACTCCTTAGTGTTTTTATAATAGGTACTGAAGCATAAATTAATCAAAAAGTACATTGCTTTGCAAATCGTATGACCGTCTATTGCCAGATATTATCGTCAATTATTAAGTTTTTATTAGAAAAACACTCAGCACATGAAACTTAAACAGTTATTGAATACTTTTCCAAAGTTTTTTTATGATTTTACCCGGGCTCAATGGCCGAAAAAGCCGATATAGACATCAATTTGCTTGAGAATCCAACGGGTTTTGAAAAAAGACCCGGGGTTCAGAGATGAATAGGTATCTTGATAATAAATAGCCCTAAACAACAAACGTGTTACATGTTTTTTAAAGTGTATAAACCTGCCATTATTTCCGGTCTGCTCTTTGGTTTATCTTTTCCATCATATCCCTATATCCATTTAGAAATACTGGCATGGGTGGGTCTTGTTCCTTTTTTACTCGACACTAAAGACGAGCAGGATCTTGGGTTGTTTTTCAGGAAAGCTTACGTGATGATGCTTTGCCTGGTGGTTGTATCTGTTTGGTGGATCTCGCTCTCTACCGTTTTGGGCGGTGTGCTTACAATTATTGCCCAGACTTTTTTCATGACCATTCCTCTCCTGATTTTCTATTACCTCAAAAAATGGCTTAAATGGGTTTATGTCCTCCTGTCTCTGCCTTTTGTATGGACTGCATGGGAATGGCTCTACCTGAATATGGATATTTCTTTTGGCTGGCTCACATTAGCCAATTCACAATCTAACATGATTTGGCTGGTTCAATATATCGATATTTTTGGAGCATGGGGTATTTCATTCTGGCTCATACTTTTTAATGTACTGGTTTTGATTGTACTCGAACGTCATGGCCTTAAAATCAAATCCAGACCTTTTATTGCGGATTTTGGTAAAGTCTTTGCTGCAATGCTGCTGCTGCCTGTGGCCTACAGCATATTTATGTTTCAGAATGAACCTGAACCCAAAGAAAATTCAACCATTACAGTAAGTATCGTTCAACCAAATATTGATCCCTTTAAAAAATGGGAGACCATGACAAGGCTCGATATTCTTTCCCGCCATATGGACTTAACCGATTCAGCACTATCGGTTCATAATCCGGATATGATCCTCTGGCCCGAAACCGCTATCCCTTATTTTATTTTATTTAAGGGGGTGAAAGGGTACCGGAACATGCTTTTTCAAAAAATTCGGGAGTGGCAAACCCCTCTTCTGACCGGGTTTTCTGATGCTGTGTATTATCCCGACAGTACCAAAAAGCAAGCAGGTGCCAAATACGATAAACGACTCAGGCAATATTATGATACCTTTAATTCTGCAATGCTGATGGCACCTGAGTTTGAGTGGCCGCAAGTTTACCATAAAATGAAACTGGTACCCTTTGCTGAGCGTGTTCCCTACATGGAGCATTTTTCATTTCTGTCTTTTGCAACTATTGAACTGGCTGGTATTTCGAGCTGGGGACGTGGCCAGGAAATGAACCTGTTGTCTTTTACGACAAAACAACAGGACACGGTAAAAGTTTGCGGACTGATCTGCTATGAATCTATTTATCCGGGATTTATCGCTGAATTTGTTGCACAAGGCGCGGATTTCTTGACGATCATCACTAACGATGGTTGGTTCTCAAAATCTTACGGGCCATACCAACATGCAGCTTTTGCCCGCCTTCGCTGTATCGAAACGCGCCGTTCGATGGCCAGATCAGCCAATACCGGTATTTCATTTTTTATTGATCGTTATGGCAGAACCTATGGAGAAATTCCCTGGTGGCAAGCCCTTGCTACCACCCAACCTGTGCAACTTTCTCGTGAACTGACCTTTTACGTCCGCCATATAGACTGGTTCCCTAAACTGTGTCTGGCAATCAGTGTTTTAATTATTTTTTTTGCAGCAGGAATGGGATTAAAAAACGCGTTTGGAGGTGAAAGGCGGCAAGAAAAAAGCTAATGCTTGCCAATTTGGTAATCCTTTATTTTACGGTAAAGCGTTCGTTCTGTAATGCCAAGTCTTTTAGCTGTCTGACGTTTATTGCCCTTGCATTGTTTCAGCGTTTCTTCAATGGCATATTGCTCCAGTTCCTGCAGAGTAGGGGTATTGGAATTCTTATTTGCCTCCTCGTAAAATGATTTCAGCATATCGCGCAGATTTAGAGTATCGGGTTCGCTCTGATCTTCTTTTGAAAGAATACTCTCGGCACGTTCCGGCAAAAGCAACTGAGATGAATTTTGAGCCGGGTTTTCAAGCAAATGCGACAGCATGCTCTTGATTTGAGACATATCGGTTTGTAATTGGATCAATGCCCGATATATCATTTCTTTTTCAAAATCATTTTCAAATCTGTCCTGCGGTTTCAGATACGGCTTTTTGTCATCCCCACGATTTAAATAAGACTCCAGGGTATTTTTGGTGATTTTTTCATCATTTTCCAGGACAATCAAAGACTCTATTAAATTTCGGAGTTCACGGATGTTCCCTGGCCAGTCGTGATTGAGTAATAATTCTGCTGCTTCGGTTGTAAATCCAATAAATGTCCGGTTATGCTTTTTTTCAAAATCATGGACGAATTTTTCGGCCAGCAGTAAAATATCCTGGCCACGCTCACAAAGGGGAGGTAAATAAAGCTCAACAGATTTCAAACGGTAGTAAAGATCTTCCCGAAACCTGTTTTGTGAGACTTCCAACTGCAGATCGCGGTTTGTGGCTGCTACAATTCGGGTATCAACCTGGGTGAGTTCTGAAGAGCCTACACGCTGAAACTGCCCATTTTCCAGTACCCTGAGCAATTTAACCTGGGTTTCAAGGGGCAGTTCACCAATTTCATCCAGGAAAATTGTTCCGGTATCTGCTGATTCAAAATATCCTTTTCGTGAAGCCGATGCACCAGTAAATGAGCCTTTCACATGACCGAATAATTCCGACTCAATCAACCCCTGGGGAATTGCGCCACAATTCACAGCTATAAACGGCCTTTTGGCGCGCCTGCTGTTCTGATGGATGTATTGGGCAAAAACTTCCTTACCGGTACCACTTTCTCCCGTAATCAGGACTGTAACATCGGTAGAGGCTACCTGGCCGGCAAGTGCTACCAAACGCTTGATTTCGGTGGATTGGCCTATAATGCTTTGCTCTTGCATGCCGTTTAACAATTTATAGCTTGATAAATTCTGGTTATAAAATGTGAAAACTAAAATACTTTGTTCGTTTGAACGAAGGCAAGGTTTTATCTATGCTCAACAACAAATGAATCATAAGGAATGCTTTCGGCCAGGTTGTCTATTTGCTCGCGGGTGGTTTTATAACCATTCCAGCGAACTTTATATGAAACCTGTCCATAATCATCCCTGAATGTCAGAATTGTTGTTTGAATGTTACCCGGAAACTTTTGTGAAAATCTTTGAGCATTTTCAAGGCTGGCAAAGCTGCCAAATTGCAACGTGTATCGCACTTCGGGAATAAGCGATGCCGGCTCTTCTGTAATGGGTTTTGGTACAAGGGTGGTTTGAGTACTGCTAACAGCTGTTTGGTATTCCATGAGCCGGGAGCGGCTAATCGAGCTGAGCTTTGACTCGGGGTATAAAACCAGAAAACGCTCGTACATGGCCCTTGCTACATTACCATCCTGCTCTAAAAGAGCGTTGAGCATCATGGCCTCGTCGTTTTTAAGTGAAAGCGTTTTCAAATTCTCAAGGGCTGAAAAATTTCCCGTGGTGGCATATTTTAGAATAATATCCGAGAGGTTTTGCTGTTGTTGCGCGTTTAGGTTTAGCGAATACAGGCAACTAAAAACAAGGATGATCAAAAGTTTTTGTATCATAAGTTATTTACGGGCTTTTGAAACGGTTCAGGCATAATTTGCCTTTGATGCAATACGCATTAGTTACGGATTGTTTCTTAAATTTTATCAAATTCAAAAAGAAAACCTTATTTTTGAGCCAATTTTAATCAATTTTTTTATTATGTCGGTAGTAGTAAAAGCATATGCCAAGATTAATTTAGCCTTATTTATAACCGGTAAGTTACCTAACGGGTATCATACATTAGAAACCATTTTTGCCCCTATCCACTGGTACGATGAGTTGACATTTGAGCCGGCTGAATCAATATCCATGACCTGTTCCGTCCCTGAATTACCTACGGATAATTCTAACCTCTGTGTAAAAGCAGCTCACGAATTAAACAAGTTAGCAGGAACAACACATGGGGTGGCAATACATCTTGAGAAGTCGGTCCCGTTTGGTGCCGGATTAGGTGGTGGCAGCAGTGATGCCGCCTGTGTTTTGACCACATTAAACGACATGTGGAAAACCGGTATAGATAAATCCAGCATGCATAAACTGGCCACTTCGCTGGGTGCAGACGTCCCGTACTTTATAGAAATACCAGGTTTAGCCCTTGGACAGGGTGTTGGAGAAAAATTAACCGATTTGGAATCGGCATTTCCGTTTTATATTGTGACTGTATTTCCCAAGGTTCCGATATCCACTGTATGGGCCTATAAAAATTTTAAACCTAATTTTTCCAGAGATTTACCGGATTTGGCAGAGATTACGAAACTCGCGTGTCAAACCAGGGATAGCAAATTATTAAAAGTTTTTGAGAACGATTTTGAGTCGGTGGTTTTTGATCATTACCCGGAGATTAAAATGCTCCGCGACCAGTTGAATACATTTGGCAGTTTACTTACACGGTTATCGGGTAGTGGCTCAGCCCTGTTTGGTGTATTTCAAAATCAAGAGGATGCCGAAGCCTGCCATCAGTTTTGTAAAACGAACTATCCATCATCTTTAACCCCATCCGGTTTTGTTATGAAGCCTGTTGAGGTATAAGACAATTAGAAAAAACCATTCAACATATTAATGAATCAACAGTCTGTTTTTACTTCTTTAATGGCTGCCAGCTTATCAAATGGATCAGGATTCCTGCTATTGATTGATCCTGATAAGTATGAAATTCATCAATTAAAAACCTTGGTCCGGTCTGCCCATAAACATGCTGTCGATGCTATCCTGATTGGAGGAAGCCTGATGCTCTCGAATCGGTTGGATGAGTACATCGGGTTGGTTAAAGAAGAAACAGATATTCCCGTGATCATTTTCCCCGGGAGTATCATGCAGGTTTCGGGTGAGGCCGATGCCTTGTTGTATTTATCGCTGGTTAGCGGTCGTAATCCCGAATTTTTAATTGGCAACCATGTGGTTGCAGCGCCTACTCTGAAACATCTTGGTATTGAAGTGATCTCAACGGCCTATATGCTCATTGAATCCGGACGCTCTACTTCGGCCAGCTTTATGACAAACAGCACACCCATCCCACGGCATAAACCGGAAGTAGCCGCTGTCCACGCCCTGGCTGCAGAATACCTTGGTATGAAAATCACCTATTTGGAAGCCGGAAGTGGTGCAGAGCTCTCTGTACCGGTTGAAACCATCAAAGCGGTTGCCCAGACCGTAGATCTACCCATAATTGTTGGTGGCGGTATCAGAACCCCAGAAGATGCCCGCTCAAAAGTGGAAGCCGGCGCTGATTTTGTGGTGGTAGGGAATGTGTTCGAAAAGAATGGTGATGAATATTTTTTGCAGGATATGGTGGATGCAGTACATACAAATGTGGGCAAACCAATTTGATTCGTGTTAGTTTTTGTTCGGTTTATCGAAATTGGTTGGGAAAAGACCGCTTCATTTATAGATTATATTCAGTTTTCTTAGATAGCATTTGTAGTTGAGGATTTGTAATGTTAATTAAAAAATGAAATTGTAACCTAATAACCCCGGTGGCTATGATTGATTTACCCTATCAAACCAGTATTTCCACGAAATTAAAACACGATTTTTTTATTCTAACCCAATTGAATTTACCGGTTATGATTACCGATAGAGAAGGGTTTGTACTCTGGATGAATAAGGAGTTTGAATCGTTATGTGGATACAATCTTTCCGAACTCAAAGGTAAAAAACCAGGCAAGTATCTTCAGGGGCCTTTTACCAACTGGGAAGTAAAAGACTCAATCAGTAAAGCCATTAAGCAAAAAATTGCTATTGAAGCCGATATTCTGAACTACAAAAAGGATGAAACCCCATATTGGGTGTCCTTGAACATCTCTCCGATGATTGATGAAAACGGCACGTTAAATTGCTTTGTTTGTATTGCCCGCGATATTACCGAACAAAGAGAGCTTGAAAGGGAAAGTGTCCGGATCATGGCAAAAGCTGCCAAGATGATGATCCCAGAAGGATGGATTAAAAAATGTGCCTGGACAGGAAAGGCGAGTATGTAACACTGGAAGAATACATGGGGCGCTATTCCGAAACCCGTTTCTCTCATGGTATTTCACCGAATGCCGCCGAACATGAACTGAGGCAGCATGACCAATAAACCAATTCTCCGATAGACTTAAGCAGTAGCCTAACTATGAAAATACTGTACTTACCTTCAGAGATAAAAGGGCTTATTTTTGATGTTGATCTCACGCTTTACGAAAACCGTGACTATTACGATTCCATGGGACCCTTAATGACTGAGCGCCTGGCTCAGGAAATGGGGAAACCCGTTCAGGATATGAAAAAAGAACTGGATGCTATCCAAAAAGCTTATCAAGCTGAGCATGAAGGTCGGAAGCTTTCCATTGGAAATCTGTTCAATCGGTTTGGTATCAGTTTTGAAGAAAATGTAAAATGGCGTGAGGCCCTTTTTCAGCCTGAACAGTATTTAAGAAAAGACGAGCAGTTAATAGAAACCCTCCAAATACTCAGCCAATCATATAAAATAGCGGCAGTAAGCAACAATGCCACCAGTGTGGTAAAACGCACCCTCGAAGCACTGAGTGTGTCGGCATTTTTTCACCCTGTAATTGGTTTGGATATCTCGCTGGTCTCAAAACCCACAATGGTCCCGTTTGAAATGACCTCCAAATCTCTGGATATCGGATTTCACAACCTTGTGAGCATTGGCGATCGTGTGGAAATCGACCTGGAGTTACCGATGCAAAACGGCATGGGTGGTGTGTTGGTGGAGTCTATTCAGGATGTGTATGATCTTCCTGATGTTCTTAGCCGATAATTCCCACTAATAACAACATTTGGAAGTGATCCTGTTGAGTTCGGCATTGATCAGGCGCAGGTCTTCGTCCAGGAAATGCGAGGAGTGCAGCCGGGTTCTGCGAACTTGATTCAGGTCGATCTGGCCATCAACCACCGCAGGTTCAAATATAGGGCCTTTAGCAATGGTTTGGCTGTCGGGCCCGATAATTTCTGAATTACCCCAATATGAGAGACTGTCTTCATTGCCGATTCTATTGGCACAGACCACGTAAGTGCTGAATAAATGAGCGTATGTTCGATTTAGCATTTCCCATGTTTTGGCAATTTTCAACTCACCGGTATTGAGTTCAATGCGAAGGGGACTGGACATTAACGAAAACAAAACTTTGGCGCCTTGAACAGCTAAAAGGTAAGGCACCGACATATGCCAAAAGTCTTCACATATGGCCACACCAATTTTGCCAAGTTTTTTGGACTCAAAAATATGAACTTCATGCCCGGCAGAGAAATACCGAAGTTCCTCAAACATACCGTAGGTGGGTAAATAGATTTTACGATGAACAGTTTTAGCTTCTCCGTTCTCAAAAAAGAAAGCCGAGTTATACACCCCAAAATCTTCCGATAACTCAATGCCACCGCAAAGAATGGATATATGCTTACTGAGTTTGACAAGCGGGGCCAAACGAGGATCGCTTATAGGCATGGCAATATCCTGGGCGGCATCCTGAACATTATATCCTGTGAGTGATAGCTCGGGGAAAACAATCATTTCAATGCCATCTTTAATGGCGGCTTCAATCTGTTGAATATGAGTATTGAGGTTTTCCTGTAAATTTGCCAGAATACAATCAATTTGAGCAATACGAAGTTTTACAGACATGAGTATGTTATTCTAGACCATTACTGATCTGTTTTCCTGGACAGGCATTTGCTGCCTAAAATACGGGCTTTTGGTGAGAAAAACTTGAAATCTCACTGAAATATTTAATGGATTTACTCCAAACAGTACCTTGAGAAATCAGAGTTGCTTTTGTAACTTAGGCACAATCAAAATTAAGATTACTAACAGTCAATTCAATTCACATTTTTCAATCAAAACAAAACAGATCATGAATAAATTGTTTCATGCCTTTGCCATACTGGCCATTGCAGGACTTCTGGGTGCAGCAGATGGCGGTTGCGGAGGCGGCTCTGGTAAAGCCGAAACCTTTATAGCAAAACAGGATTATAAATCAGCCATTGCGATTTATGAAAAAGAGATCGCGGAAGATCCTCAGAACTCAGAAGCTTATTATGGATTAGGAAAGGTCTATTTTGAGATGCGGGATTTCATGAAAGCCAAAGAGAGTTTTGATAAAACGCTTGAGCTGAACCCTGAGTCTGAGTATAAAGAACAAATTGATGGCCTGATGTTTACTATGTGGGCCATGGCCTATAATGATGGCATTAACTATTACAACAAAAGAATTAAGGCAAAGGACGAACAAATTAAAAGCGTTTATGCCGATTCGGCTGCGTATTTCTTTAAACAGGGCATAGAGATCCGCAAAGATACCGTTGCTACATATAACCTTCTGGCCAGTGTCTATAACATTCAGAAGAAAACAGATAAAGCAACAAAAATTCTGGAAGAAGCCCTTCAAAATAATATAGCTGATGAGCAGACTTACGAAGTTCTCAGTAAAATTTATCTCTTTTCAGAACCGGTAAAAACCCAGGAAGCAATTAAAGTATTAAAAGAGGGTGTAAATAAATATCCCAAATCTCCGGTTATGTACCGTCAGTTGGGCTTGGCTTACTTATATGGAGGTAATACGGATGATGCAAAACCTATCATGAAAAAAGCGGTTGAATTGGCGCCAAAAGATAAATACATGTGGTTTTACTATGGTTTGGTCTTTACTGAAAAGAAAACCAAGGAAGGTTACGAAGAAGCCGTAGAGAAGTATAATAAAGCCCTGGAGCTTGATCCGAATTTTTCCGACGCCACCTATAATTTAGCTATTGCGTACGTGAGATTGGCTGAAATTGACCGTAAAGCCAATGAAAACAATGATAAATACGATGGTTATAAAGCTCATTACACCAAGGCGGTTGAAATACTAAAGCCTGCCGCAGAGCGCGACAATAAAAAAGAGCAGTGGCATTTATTGGGTAAAATCTATGCCGAAACCAACCAGATAGAACTTTCCAAAGAAGCGTTGGAAAAAGAAGATGCGGCCAACTAAACAGGTCAGCAATCCATAAACAAGTAAAGCCTTGCTTGAGCGATCAGGCAAGGCTTTTTTTATAGGAAAACGATTAAGGTGGTTTTACTTACGAATACCCAATTCGGCAATGATTTTTCTGTAACGATCAATGTCTACTTTAGTGAGGTATTTCAATAAACTTCTGCGTTTACCGACCAGCTTGAGCAATCCGTGTCGGCAATGCTTGTCTTTTGGATTTTGTTTCAAATGCTCGGTAAGTCCGGAAATGTGTTCAGATAAAATGGCAATTTCAACTTCTGGTAATCCTGTATTTTGAGGTGAGCCGCCAAATCGTTGAACAAGTTCTGCTTTTTTTTCTTTCGTAATAGCCATGCTGGAAATGAATTAGTTTATAAGTGAAAATAAAATAATTATGAATTTAAACAGGCAAAAGGATTTTTAAACGCTTTTGCTTCATTTCTATCTTTCTCTAATTGAGCTTTTAAGGCATCAAGCGAGGAAAATTTAATTTCATCACGGATGCGTTTTAAAATGGAAAACAACAGCTTTTTGCCATATAACTCTCCATTATAATTCAGTACATGAGCTTCTATGGTCAGTTCATGTTTTGAAGTAACTGTGGGTTTGTACCCAATATTCATCATCGAGCGGTAGCACACATTCTCGATCATAACATCTGCAATATAAACACCATTGGCCGGAATGAGTTTGTGTGGTGCAATATTAGTGATATTTGCGGTCGGAAACCCTATGGTTCGACCCAGTTTTGCACCCTCTACTACCTGGCCGGTCAATAAATACGGGACAGATAATAAGTGGTTGGCTGATTCAATATCACCCGAATTGATCAGATTTCGGATAATGGTACTTGAAACATGCTTGCCATCAATAAGTTGCTCTTCGGTAACTTCCACCCCAAATCCATATAAGTAGGCAAGATCCAGTAAGGTATCGATAGTGCCTTTGCGGTTCTTTCCAAAGCCATGATCATACCCGATTACGATATCGGCCATACCCAGCTTTTTAACCAGGAAGTTCTTGACAAAGTCCTGAGGCGTTGTTGAAGCCAGTTTTTGGTTAAACTCAATAACTAAAAGAACATCAAGTCCCAAAGGACCAAGTAATTGGCGTTTTTCCTCAAATGTTGTTAAAAGTTGGGTCGGTTGGCTATTCGGATTCTTAAGAACCAGTCTTGGATGTGGTTCAAAAGTTATTAAAATGCTCCGGAATCCCTGTCGTCTGGCACTTTTAACTATATTATAAATAATCTTTCGATGGCCTGAATGTACACCATCATAGGATCCTATGGTAATAGCCGAGCGATACGCGTCGAAATTTATATGTTGATGAGAATCCCAGGAATAAAAATCGTTGTTGGAATAACGAATAATCTGCATTTGAATAGGATTCTAAACGCTTTAACTTTTAATGGATGTCAGGTGCTGAAGCACTTGAAGATGCTCCTCAATAGATTTAGCGTCATCAACAGAGTATTGGCCGATCTTCGTTCGTCTTAAGCCAGTCAGGTAACCGCCAACACCCAGCTTCTGGCCAAATTCATGAGCAATGGTCCGGATATAGGTGCCTTTGGAAACGCGTATATAAAACTCAACAAAAGGAAGCCGTATGTTGGTAATCTCGAAATCAAAAATTTCAATATCCTTTGTTTTTCGGTCCCGGGCTTCCACACCTTTTCTGGCAAGTTCATAAAGTCGTTTGCCTTTGTGCCATGTGGCTGAAAACATCGGTGGCAATTGTTTTTGCTTGCCAATGAACGAACGCGCAACAGCAACTATCTGATCGGCGGTCAAATGATCAACCTCTACCGGCTCTGTTTCCTCGGTTTCGGCATCATAACTTGGGGTAGTAACCCCCAGCTTTATTTGCCCGGTATAGTCTTTTTCAAGAACTTCTATCGAGGAAATATCCTTAGTTTTTTTACCTGTTGCCAGCATCAACAAACCGGTTGCTAATGGATCGAGCGTACCACAATGTCCAATTTTTCGTTTTAAATCAGCTTTTTTATAGCCATTTCTGATTTTGGCAACCACATCAAACGATGTCCAGCCATATGGCTTATCGACCAATAAAAACTCTCCGGTTTGAGTGCCCACAAGTTCAAGGTATATATTGCAAAATGCAAAGCCCTTAATATATAATAAAAATGTAATTTTATATAATTTTTAATCTAACCCGGAAGAAATGAACACCTTAAAGTTAAACATTCCAAATAACGAAGGTATCACGCTGGCCACGCGTTTAGAGCAACCTTTAGAGATCAAACCGCGTGCTTTTGCTATTTTTGCCCATTGTTTTACATGCACCAAAAATATAAAAGCAGCCATTAATATTTCCCGCGCCCTGGCCAGGAAAGGCATTGCTACACTGAGGTTCGATTTTACAGGTTTAGGCGAAAGTGAGGGCGATTTTGCAGATACAAACTTTACATCCAATGTCCGGGATCTGATTGATGTTGCCAATTACCTCAGCGAGCATTATGAGCCGCCTAAGCTTTTAATAGGGCATTCCCTGGGTGGCGCAGCGGTTTTGCAGGCCGCTTCAGCTATTGATTCTATAAAAGCAGTGGTTACGATCGGGGCGCCCTCAGAACCAAGTCATGTTCAGAAATTACTCTCACCATTTAAGGAGAATATCATAGCACAGGGTGAAGCAGAAGTAACTCTGGCAGGCCGGCCGTTTAAAATCAAACGCCAATTTCTGGACGATTTAAGCCAGTCTAAAATGGCCGGCACGATCCAAACCCTTCGGAAAGCCTTGCTTGTGATGCATTCACCCATCGATAATACCGTTGGGATCGATAATGCAGCTGAAATTTTCACACAGGCCAGACATCCAAAAAGCTTTGTTTCATTGGATGATGCAGATCATTTACTATTGCAGCCGGCCCACTCCGAGTATGCCGGTTCGTTAATTGCAGAATGGTCTGCCAAATACATCGAGACACCGATGCCCTCGGCACCTTCAAAAGAAAAACCAACCGAAGCTGTAGTGGTGAAAATCGGACAAAATGGCTTAACTACCGATATTATGGCTGGCGGCTATGCCTTAACAGCTGATGAACCATCTCAGTTTGGTGGCAACAATCAGGGCCCCACGCCATACGAGTATTGCCTGTCTGGTTTAGGTGCCTGCACAGCCATGACCTTAAAGATGTATATTGAAAGGAAAAAATGGAATGTAGAAGAGATAAGGGTGGATTTAAAACATGAAAAAATCCATGCTGAGGATTGCCAGTCCTGCGAGACAGCCGAAGGCAAGATTGACCAGATCCAAAGAACCATCACGATAACAGGGGAACTGACAAAAGACCAATACCAGCGCTTGTTGGTTATTGCAGATAAATGTCCGGTGCATCAAACCCTGCAAAAGGAAGTGAAAATTGATACCAAATTAGCGGATCAGAATATATTACGGTGAAGATTGATCTTTTGAACCCGAAGTGTTTTCGTTGGCTTTACGTATCAACTCGTTTATGCGCTCGGCTTCTTCGAACATATCATCTTTGTAAAACTCCAGTTCTGGCATCCGGCGAAACTGGTTACGGATTTTACTTGAGAGAAGCTTTCTGAAGTATTTTGATTCTTTTTGAATATGATTGATAACCGAGGTTCCCATTTCTTTGCTGCCTAAAACAGAAATATAAATACGGGCAATCCCAAGGTCGGGAGTCACTTTTACCCCAACAATGGTGGTTAGTGCGCCATTGCGCGGGAGTTCTTTTTCAAAGATCATACTCAACTCACGGTGGATCAACTCAGCAACCCGCTCAGTACGAATAGACATAATAAACACGCTTCAATTTGTAAAATCAGGTTGTTTAAGCCACAACTTTATTGCTTGGTAATCCGGAGGATCACTCCACAACAAGTTTGCGTTTGGTTTCAACAGTTTCAATGGCTTCAATCACATCACCTACTTTAATATCGTCGTAACCTTTTATGGTAATACCACATTCAAATCCGGTATCAACTTCTTTAGTATCGTCTTTGAAGCGCTTGAGTGAGTCAAGATAGCCTTCAAATATCTGGATACCATCTCTTAGCAAGCGGACTCTGTTATCGCGGTTGATCTTGCCATCAAGCACATAACAACCACCCACATTGCCAATTTTTGAGATTTTAAATACTTCACGAATCTCTACGGTGCCAATCACTTTTTCACTAAGCTCTGGCGAAAGCATACCTTCCAACGCGTCGTGAATATCTTCCAGAACATGGTAGATCACGTTGTAGAAGCGGATATCAATTTCTTCTTTTTCAGCCAGTTTTTTGGCATTGAGGTTAGGTCTGACCCGGAACCCGATAATAATGGCATCTGAAGCAGCGGCTAAAAGGACATCTGTTTCAGTAATCTGACCTACACCGCGGTGGATGATTTCAACCTTGACCTCAGGCGTTTGAACTTTCATTAACCCATCAGCCAGGGCCTGGATAGAACCATCGGTGTCGGCTTTAATAATGACCCGAAGTTCCTGAACTTTTCCTTCCTGAACCTGTTTGGCGATGTCGTTAAGTTTTACTCGACTGCTATGGCGGAATTCATGCTCGCGTCTGATCAGTTTTCGCTGTTGAGCAATATCGCGGGCCATACGGTCGTTTGGACTTACACTGAACATATCACCAGCCTGGGGTAATTCTTCAAAACCAAGAATTCTTACCGGCTGAGAGGGAACAGCTTTTTTAAGTCGTTTTCCACGTTCATCAAGCATGGCACGCACACGGCCCGAGCAACTGCCGGCCACAAACGAATCACCAACTTTTAAAACGCCATTCTGGACTAATACAGAGGCAATAACACCTTTACCTTTATCCAATTCGGCTTCAATAACCACACCTTTGGCCAGTTTTTCCGAATTAAAGTTTGCTTTCAATTCAAGTAGCTCCGACTCGATTAATACTTTATCGAGCAAGTCGCTTACACCATCACCCTTTTTAGCCGAAATTTCCTGGGACTGAACACTGCCACCCCATTCTTCAATCATCACACCGATCTCAGAAAGCTGGGTTTTAATTTTATCCGGATTGGCTTCAGGTTTATCAATTTTATTAATGGCAACGATCAGGGGCACCTCAGCGGCTTTAGCATGGTTGATCGCTTCAACAGTCTGGGGCATCACATTATCATCAGCAGCAACAACAATAATAACTACATCTGTGACCTGTGCACCGCGAGCACGCATGGCTGTAAATGCTTCGTGGCCCGGTGTATCCAGGAATGTGATTTTCTGTCTGCTGTCCAGTGTTACCTCGTAAGCACCCATATGCTGAGTAATACCGCCCGACTCACCGGCTACCACATTACTGTTTCGGATAAAATCAAGCAAAGAGGTTTTACCATGGTCAACATGTCCCATAATGGTTACAACAGGATGACGGGTGCTCAAATCAACCGGATCGTCCTCTTCTTCATCGATTTCGGTAGCTTCAACATCTGAAATAAACTGGACTTCGCAGTTATACTCCAATGCTAAAAGTTCGATGGTTTCTTTATCGAGACGTTGGTTGATGGTAATAAATTTCCCAAGCTTAAAGCTTTTTTCGATCACTTCTTTAGATGTAACACCAAGCATATCGGCAAATTCATGCGTGGAAGCAAATTCTGTGATCTTCAGGATCAAGTTTTCAGCTTCCTGGGCAGCCCGCTCCATATTCTGTTCTTCCAGACGCTCTTTACGACGAATTTTTTTGTACTTCTGTCTTGAAGAGGCATCGTTGGTTTCATCCATGGTTTGCATGGTCTGGCGAATATTGCGCTCAACGACTTTTTCGTCTACCTGTTTTTTGGCCTTACGTTTGGGTGATTTTGAAGCCGGACGTTCCTCAACGGTTTCTGAACTGCCGTCGGACTTGGCTTTCTTGGACGATTTTTTAGCTTTGTCTTTAGATTTCTCAGCTGCATCCCGGTCATCATCTGCTGAACCCGGTATTGCCGTTTTTGTACCCAGTTCCTGATTTAAATCTTTAGCCTGTTCGCGGAAATTCTTTTTGCGTTTCTTCTTCTTCTTTTGCAGATCGATATTGCCTAGAACTTTTAAACCGGCAACATTAGAGGCTTCGGAAAAGCGATTGGTAATTTCTGATTGTTGCCTGTCGATTTCAACCTGAAGTTCTGATCTTTCATCTTTAGGCTCAGGATCTTGCTGTGTATCGGGTTCAGTTGCTTCAACAGACTCAGGTACGCTTTCTGAGGATGGTTCCTGAACCGGGGCTTCTTGCTCGGGCTGCTCTTCCTCCGGACTTTCTGCCACCTCTTTCGGGACATCAGTTGTATTTTCAGTAGCTGAGGCTTGAGGCTCAGGTTCCCGGGTAGATTCTACTTCTGCAGACTGAGGTTCTGATACTGCTTGGGTAGTTTCAGTTCCGGTTTGCGGATCGCTTTCTGAAGTTACTTGTGGGCTTTCACCAGGTTCAGCCGTTGTTGGTTCAGGTTCTGAAGCTACACTTTCCTGTTTGATTACCTCTTGCTCTGCTTGGGAGGGTTCGCTCTTGGTTTTAATCTCAGGTGTTGGAATATTCTGAGCTTGTTTAGTGATATCTTCATCAGATTTTAAACCTGAAAAGTCTGACTTAGCCTTAAGTACGGATTTATTTACAGGGTCAGCAGCAAGTGAGTCGGTTTTTCCTTTGCTCTCAAGCTGTTGAATCTTTTTATCTTTTTGCGCTTTAAGTTTTTTATATAGTTCATGGCGTTCAACTTCATCGCTGTAATGCTCAAGAATTTGTTCCATGACACTGTCAGTCACTTTTGTAGCATTTGTGGTTTTGTACCCCAAACCTTCTACATATCCACGTATATCAACGAGAGATACCTGAAGCTCTTTGGCAATATCCATTAACTTATGTTTTTTCTTTTCTTTCTCGGCTGGCATACTCTTCCTCCAATTTAGATCAAATTTATTATCCGATGGCTTACGGTTAAAACTTCCTTGATAAACTCAATAATGATGAAACGTAGATTCCATTAGCATTGGCTTCTGAACCAATGTTACGTTTTATGGAACCTAATCGGTAGATGACTCTTCCGACACCTCTTGCTCATCATTTGAGTTTTCATCAGGGGCATCGGATGTGCCTTCATCGTCAAATTCCTGACTAATCGTTTTAAATATATTTTCAGCCATTTTTCTCCAATGTCTGCGTTCATCATCACTCATTGGGCGAACCAGGTTTTGTTTTGCTGTTTTACGTCCAAAGTCAAATAACTCTTCGCGTTTTGGAGTTGAAATCAAGGCATTTTCAACATCATCAACACCTGCTTCAAGAATTTTTTTGGCTGTATCCAATCCATGATCAAGCAACTGGTAGATCATGTCGTCGCCAAATTCTTCTCTGAATGCAATGATATCAATATCATCGGGATCCTCCATGGATTTATCACTGATATCCCGATAAATTTCTATTTCGTATCCGGTTAGCTTTTCGGACAAATGAATGTTATTTCCGTTTCGTCCGATTGCATATTTAATTTGGTCCGGTTTTAACATCACCCTTGATTTTCGGGTTTTTGGATCGGCAAACACGGTCATAGGGTCGATTTTAGCCGGTTGTAGTGCTCGGGCGATATAAATTTGAGGTTCATCGCTAAAGCAGATCACATCAATATTTTCGTTATTGAGTTCCCGCACAATATTTTGTATGCGTTTACCACGGTGGCCAACACAAGCACCAACCGGGTCGATCCTGGAGCTGGTAGACTCCACTGATATTTTAGCACGTTCTCCCGGAACCCGGGCAATACCTTTAATAACAATTAACCCTTCGTAGATTTCCGGCACTTCGCTGTCGAATAATTTCTCCAGGAAATGATCATCTGTCCTTGAGACAATCACTTTCATCGGGCCGTCTTCACGTTCTTTTTCTATCTCAGTACCATCTTCCTGTTTAATGCGGACTTTCTCGCGTTCAATGCGCTTTACATAAAGCCTCATACGAGGGGTTTTTCTTGGATTATCCTTAGGCATCTTTTCAGACGCGGGCAGTGTAAGCTCAACCTTGTGGTTCTTGGATGTATTGTATGTGAAGATGTGTTCTTTTTGACGAACCTGGTAAATTTCAGCCGATACCACTTCACCAACTTTTTCCAGACATTCCTCATAGATAGCCTGACGTTCGGTATCGCGCATTTTCTTTTGAACAGCCTGCTTGATGATTTGAATCGATTTTCTGGTCAGATATTCATCAAGTTTAATTGGACCAACCTCATATTCATCCCCGACTTCAAGAGAGTCATCAATCGCCTGGGCTTCTTCCAGGCCAATTTCAATCGATGGCAAATCTACTTCTTCTACAACAGTCTGAAGGATATAGACCTCGAAATCGCCACGATCGGGGTTAATGATCACCCTGGCTTCGACCTCCGGGTCGTAATCTTTACGCAGCTGCTTTTGAATAGTATCGCGCAGTAAATCCACAATATCCATTTTAACGGTATTTGGATCAGCGTTCTTATCATTCAATCGATCCGAGTGCTCTATTTCGTCAAATGCATGCAGTATTTGAGCTTTTCTTTCCTCAGCTTCGTTTACTTTAGATTTTTTCTTTGCCATGATACTAGTTTATGATAAAATTAACTTGATCTCTGCCTTGCTATGCCTGCCTATTAAAAGCTTGGTTTAACTTTTGCTTCCACAATACTTTTGAAATTTATCGTGGCAAACTCGGGTTGTTTCGGCTTTGCATTCGGTCTGCGTTTATCCTGTTTGGTGGTCTTCAGCGTTAAGGATGTTATGGCTTCTTCCACCTTTTCAATAGATACCAATGTTCCTTCGCACTGCAGGTATTCGTTTGATTCAGTTTTGAACTTAACATGAAGCAAACGCCCAATATTTTTTTGATATTGTCGCTCTAATCTCAAAGGCCTGGCTAATCCGGGAGAAGATACCTCCAGCCTGTACTTACCAGGAAAAAGTTGAGATAACCCTGTATCAGTTTCAAATGCTTCAGATATCATTCGGCTTAGTGCCTTGCATTGGTCAATACGGATTCCCTGATCTGTATCAGCGAATACCTGAACGATATCTTCCCCCTGGCCATGCTTGAGCTCCACATCAACCAGATATACTTTCTGTTCAGCCTGGTCTGAAGCAGATGAAAACTGCTTAACCAAGTTTTCCACGGTTGATTTAACCAAACCAGGTCTGTCTGAATGTGGTGTTGTCATAAAACCCAGAAATAAAAAAAGTGGGTAGCTGACCCACTTTTTTAAAAAAACTGACATCAATATCTGTTTTTTAATATAACATACTCGGTAACAAGTATCAACCCATAATCATAAAAACGGTTTTTTTAAATTTCAATCCGATTTAATCTTGCTGTCTAACTCTTCAAATTCTGTTTCTTTTGCCGTATCAACCGGTTTCTGCCGTGATCGAAATTGCTGTTGCTGAGGAGCCTCGTTTGCAGCTGAAGACATCGCCCTGACAAAAAAGCGCCTCAAAAACAAGTATAATAAATACCCTGCGAAAGCAAGGATTAATAGTCTAAGCATGTTATACAATAAAGTGTGAATAAGCTTGAAATATAATCAATATCCTAAATCTTTTTCAGGATTAAAGTATTCTACTCCAACATTATGCTTTCTGTTGCATATCAACGAATAAATCCATTCAAAATCGTCTGTATCAGAAACAAAATCCAGACTGGAGACATTGATGATCATTAGCGGGGTCTTTTTGTATGAGGCATAGAACTGGTTATAGGCCCGGTGAAGGTCTTCTATGTAGCGTTTTGAGATCAATTTTTCATACGGGCGGTTACGATGCTCAATATTATGCATCAGGCGATCGGGTGTGGATTGCAAATAAACTACCAGATCGGGTTGGGTAAGTTTTTCACGCATGGATTGGGAGATGACTGTATAAATTTTGTACTCTTCGTCGCTTAAGGTCAGTCTTGCAAATATATCATCCTTATCAAAAGTATAATCGGTAATCAGGTACTCATAAAACAGGTTATAGCTGATAAACTGGCGAAGTTGAGTAAAACGGTTAACGAGAAAGAAAAGCTGGGTTTGAAACGCCAATCGGCCGGGGTCTTCGTAAAACTCTCTTAAAAACGGGTTTTCATCATAAGTTTCCAGAACCAGGTCGGATTTGAGTCTTTTGGAAAGACCGCGGGCCAGGCTTGTTTTTCCTACCCCAATCACACCTTCAATTGATATGTATTTGGCTAATGGTTTTTGCACAACGATAGTGTTAGGTAATCTCTTTGTATAGCTTTTCTTTTAACTCCAGTTCATAAACATGATGTTTAAAGGCCATGCGGCCATTGATGAACACAACAGGAATTTTATGACCGTATTCCTTAATTAAATGGGCATCATCCTGAATTTTAATTTCGCGAAACTCAAACGGTATCTCTTTTCTAACTTTTTCAATAACAGCTTTGGCTTCATCGCATAAGCAACATTCGTCTTTAGAATAGATCTCTATTAATGGCAACATGTTTTTCTTGATTTCTCTTCTCTTTAAGAAGTAGCTGTACTTAAGCTACAATAACTTAATAATTTATCCTCTATATCCTCTATCGAAAGCTCCATCTGCTCTGAAGTGGCAAGATGTTTTAATTGGAACTTCTGATTATCCAGTTCAGCTTGTCCTACCACAATCACATAGTGGGCACCTAACCGGTTGGCTTCCCTCATTTGGGCTTTCAGGCTTCGGCCCTGCAGGTCAATTTCCGACGAAATACCTTTTTTGCGAAACTGATTGACAGTTTTAAATGCCCATTTTTTGGCCTCCTGGGTTTGCAAGGCCACATAGACGCCTGGTGTTTGAACCGGAACCGATTCGAACAACCCGTCTTTTTCCATGATGATGATCAGCCGCTCTATACCTGCAGCAAAACCGACCGCAGGAATAGGTTTCTTACTGCCCAGAATACCAGAGAGTCCATCGTAACGCCCACCACCGGCCAGGGCATTTTGTGCTCCAAGGTTCTTGCTAATAAGTTCAAAAGCTGTATGGGAATAGTAATCCAGGCCGCGAACCAGGCGAGGATCAAGTTCAGCCTCTATCTCATAGTCCTTCAAATAATTCTGAACATCCTGAAAATAGGTTTTTGAAGGCTCATCCAGAACATCAACAATGTTGGGTGCATCTGAAATGATCTCTTGTAAATCCGGATTCTTGGAATCCAGGATCCGCATCGGATTGCTTTCAAATCGTACTTTTGAAATATCATCGAGTTTATCGTAGAAGGGCCGGAGGTAGTCCCTGAGGGTTTCGCGATAGGCCATGCGCGACTCGGTACTACCCAAGCTGTTCAGTTTAAGTTGAACGCTTTGAACACCAAGAGCGTCAAATATGGCCATCATCAAAGCAATCGTTTCGGCATCGGATTCCGGTTGCTGGCTGCCAATACATTCGGAGCCAAATTGCCAGAACTGGCGCTGGCGACCGGCCTGTGGACGTTCTTTACGAAAAAGCTCACTGATGTAATAAAGCTTCGTGGTAGCTGAAATATTCGAAAGATTATGCTGCATGTGGGCTCGCATAACCGAGGCGGTCATTTCGGGTCGAAGGGTTAAACTCTCGGAATCAGGATCGGGTTGGAAACTAAACATCTCCTTGCCCACAATATCGGTTGTTTCTCCGATACCACGTTTAAACAAGGCGGTTTCTTCAAAAACCGGAGTACGAATTTCCTGATACCCAAAATTTCGGAAAACCCGACGAATTGTATTTTCAATAAAATGCCATTTGTGGATTTCAGCAGGGAGAATATCTTTGGTGCCTTTGATGGTTTTGAACATTCTGTTGTATCAAATGTCTCAAATTTCTGGAAATGCTTTTTCTTCTTCGGTGAAAATATCAAGAATCTCTTCAGCCTTTACAACCTGGAAAAGCTTTTGACGGATCTCATTGCGGCTTGCTACCCGCGATATGCGACTGAGCAGTTTTAAGTGCTGTGCCAGCATATGCTCTGGTGTGGCTAATAAAAAAACCAGTCGGACTGGTTCGTTATCTATTGCGTTAAAATCAACACCCTTGTTTAAAATGGCAAAGGCCAGAAGGGGTTTTTTTACAGCTGTGGTTTTAGCATGTGGCAATGCAATGTTTTTTCCGATCCCGGTCGACATTTCTTCTTCACGCTTTAACACATCTTGCTGCAATTTTTTTGGATCGGTAAGGTGCGGATGTTTACCGACAAGTGAGAGCATCGTTTCAATAATTTCCTGCTTGTTATGTTTATCCAAATCGAGGAGAATGTATTCTTTCGATAAGAGATCAGAAAGCTTCATGATGCAGTGGTTAAATCTTTACGATGTAATAAGTTAATCCAAAAAAAAATGGTGATCGGATAAATGGATTGATAAATAAACAAAAATTAATCTAAACATCCATCAATTAAATACAATTAATCACGGTGTCAGGAGAAATTGACAAAACAGATAGGCAAAGGGTGATACAAAACAAAGCGAGTCGAAGCGATCAAAAAAACCACCATGTCCGGGGATGATCTCTGAGGAATCTTTGTGCTGGCTGTCGCGTTTGTACATGGATTCAATTAAATCTCCGACCGGGGCAAGAAAGCCAATCATGGCAGCAAATAACAGAATTTCAGGGATTGAAAAATGATCGTGAAGTAAGAAGCGATGTATCAGGACTGATATGCCCATTGTCCCAAGTAATCCAAAAAACACACCTTCCCAGGTTTTTTTGGGTGATATGCGCTCAAAAAATTTCTTTTTAATGATCTTTTGTCCAAGCACACGACCTCCAAAATACGCGAACGTATCGGCTGCCCAGACCAGCAAAAGTAACGCCACAACCACAAACCCGGTTTGATCCAACTGGCGAAGTAAGAGTAAAGATCCAAAAGATAAAGGAAGATAGAATGTCGCCAGCAAGGAGCCGGATATGTTTAGCAAAGGCGACTTTTGCCGGCGATACAACTCCAAACTGTTATAGGCGAGGATTGGGAGTAAAACAGCTACCCAATACTCAACGAATTGAAAATGGAAATTCAAGACAATAAATGCTGAAAACACCAAAATCATCCAACCCAGTGGTGTAACAGATTTATCACGCAGCATCATGTTGAGTTCATGGACTGAAAACAGGGTGATAACAAGAATTAGACCCAGAAAAAACACATCACCCAGCAGGATGATCCAAATGAGGAATGGGGCACCAATCAGGGCAATAATAATGCGTTTTCTAAGGTTTGAAGTCACAATTTATATTCCTTTAGACGGGTCGTCCTTGCTGTCTTGATTTAAAAAGGCATCAACAAGTTCTTTTGCCTCTTTTTCCTGGGTCTTGGGTACAAGCAGATGCACAAGGGCTTGATCGAAGGCATTAGCCGGCAGCATATGATCGCGTTGGGAGTATATTTGTGTTTCTATGTTGGCATCATTCAAATAAGCTTGCATCAGGGATGCATCCATTTCAGAGTTTGAGTTATAGACCACTACCCAACCTTCTATGGCATCAAAGTTCGAGGATAATTTAGACATAGTTCATTGTATTATAAGGTTCTTATTGACTTTGTACCCGCTTTACAGTTTCATGATTATAGGCTCTGAAGGATAGATAGCATAAGGTGGTTGTAACAAAAGTTACACCTAAAGAAACCAAAGAGAAGGCACTTTCCTGAAGCACATCTATTTCAACAATCTCTACACCGCTTGTCGAGAGTAATACAATAATTGAAAAAAAGTTATTGGCAAAATGTGCGGTCATGGAAACTGCTAATGAATCGGATCGAAAACGTAAATAGGAAATATAAATACCCAGAACCACTAATGGTAAAAATTCAATCAGATTCAGATGAAAGGCCCCGAAAATAAACCCTGTCAATAAAATGGTCCAAAGCGGACTTAATGCCCGGGAAAAATTTTTTTGGACATATCCTCTAAAGAGTAATTCCTCGCATATAGCAGGTGTAACGGCAATAAGTCCAATAACAGCCATAAATTCCAAAGGTGAGCGGACTATGGTAAGTTGTTTAATCATGCTTTCGAAAGCTTTCTGATCAGCCTTTAACTCATCGCCGGTGCCAAAAATAAAATCAATGGTTACCAGTTGTAATTCTGCTACCAGACTTAAAAGGGGATGCAGCAGAATAATGGTTAACGATGCAAAGAAGAGTTCTTTTGGAGACGGGGTGTTTTTAAGGCCTAAAAATGTTCGGTTCAAAGCTGAAAAGGGCCGCCATTGGCCGGTATGCAACGGTACTAATATTAACAACGGCCCGGCAATAATGATCAGTTGTGCTAAAAACTGCACCCAGCGTATGGCCAGAAGTTTATCATCATTAATGGTCAGGGAAAAGGGCTGGGCCTGATCGGTTAAGTCTGTAAGATTTATATCTGAAACCAGTAGTGTCAGTAAACCCCCAATTATGCTGTAAGTGGAAAGAATGACAAGCAATACCAAAATATTGATAATCAGGGGTGAAAAGCGCCCTTGCTCAAAAAAACCATAATAAGTGAGCGCTTTTTCCACATCGTTGGTTTGTGGTATGTTACTTTGAGATGAGTCCAAAATCGAACAGCAGAATTATTGAAAAGCTTTAAAAATCTAATTTTGATGATAATTCATGCCGGTTTCCCTTGATTTCAGAAATCTCTGCTTTAAGCGAACCAACAGCCACCTTAATTGCTATACGCAGCGGGATATTATTTTTATCATCAGTCATCCATATCAGGATATTACCTTCACTTTTAAACAAACCGGCACCAAGTACAAGGGGTTCAATAACAACTGTTCTGAAAACGCCCAGATCAGTTTCAATTAAATCGCGTTTGTGAATCTTTATATCCAGGTTATAATTCTTTCTATCACTAAAATTTTCAAGCGATATAATATCACCTTTTTTATACTTCTGAAGATTGAGTGTTCTGATATAAAAATAGGCTGAAAGGATATCGTGTGTGTATGGATTTATATCATATGTTTGTTTACGGTACTGACTCCAGACTTTTCCCTGGTCATGGAAAAACTCCAGGACGTTATTGCGTTTGTAATTGCCTTCATGGACACGGCGGGTAAATCGCAACGGAAACTGACCTTCTTTATCAATAAATGTCTCATAAGTATCATCTACCTTGAAAAAGTTATCAAAAAAAGGCACGGTTCGGGCATTATAAACAATGTGATAACACTCTCGGTTGCGGATCTTGGTATCGCCTCTGACAGCAATTTCTGTATTTACGGCTTTGATCGGGCCATACTTGATGCTGTATTTAAGACTTTCACCAATTTTATAGGTGTTGTTATCATGGGTGCGATAAGGAAAAGAGGGGTCGGCTTTGAAATTTTCCAGCAATGAATCCAGTCCATTGCGAATGGTCACCTGATCTGAAAGGTTTACAGCCAATGTGTCGGTTGCTGAAGCATCTTTTTCTGAGTCCTGGGAGGATTTGGCCAGGACATTCTGAGAATTCAAGCCGGCAACGACTAAGCTTACAGCTATAGCAATGGTCCAGATTATTTTTCGCATCACTTAAATATTGTTGTTACATGTTTAAAACCTTTGGTTTCGACGACGGTTTTAAAGTATTGGTTTCATTGATGCTGTGATGGGAATCAAGCCTTGTGGCCTCATTAACTCCTCTGAGCGAGGCTCAAATATACTTTTCTTTTACCCAATCATAAAATTTTCTCAACCCTTCGTTAAAGTCTGTAGTGACCTCATAACCCAAAAGATTTTTGGCTTTTTCAATGCTGGCAAAGGTTTGTGGAACATCACCGGGCTGCTCTGGCAGATGCTCTTTAATGGCTGTAATATCGAATTGGGTTTCCATCATTGAAATCAATTCCGAAAGCCGGGTCGGGGTGTTGTTACCAATATTAATGATTTCATAATCTGAGTCGTTGTAGGTCATCGATGCCATCACGCCCTGAACAATATCATCAACATAAGTATAATCTCTGCGCGTGGAGCCATCACCATAAACCTGAATGGGTGTTTTCTCAATCATTTTACGGGCGAATTTATGGATAGCCAGATCGGGGCGTTGTCGCGGACCATAAACGGTAAAAAACCGCAATGCGATAAAGCGAATGCCATACAAATGGCTATAGACATGCCCGAGAAGTTCACCGGCAACTTTTGTAGCTGCATACGGGCTGATGGGCATAAGAACATGATCTTCTTCGTGCCAGGGGACATTCGGGTTCACACCATAAACACTACTCGATGACGCAAAAACAAATTGTTTGGTATTCCAGGATTTGGCCAATTCAAGCATATGTTGCAGCCCCTGAACATTTACTTGTTGATAGGCCTCGGGGTTTTGGATACTGGGTCTCACGCCTGCTTTAGCAGCCAGATGTACAATAACATCCACATCTTTTGGCAGGTGTTTTTCCAGCGATGCTTTATCGCGCAAGTCCAGTTCATAAAGAGTGAAATCAGGACTCTGAATATGACCCCGGATATTTTCTTCTTTGATTGAACGATCATAAAACGGGTCGAAATTATCAATACTGCTCACCCGCCAGTTTTCGGCCAGTAAACGATCAACCAGGTGACTACCAATAAAACCGGCTCCACCGGTAACTAAGGTATGTTTCATTTGTATTTATAAGTTTAAATCGATTCGGTTTGTTTGGTGTCCTGAAATTGCATGTTGTACAGGCGTTTATAGATGCCGCCTTTCGCTAAAAGCTCTTCATGATGGCCGGTTTCAACAATTGCCCCGCAATCCAGCACAACAATTTTATCTGCATTTTTTATGGTAGAAAGCCTGTGGGCTATCACAATAGAGGTGCGGTTTTCCATGGCCTGATCAATGGCTTCCTGTACGATTTTTTCAGATTCATTGTCCAGGGCGCTGGTGGCTTCGTCAAAAATCAGTATGGGTGGATTTTTCATCATGGCCCTTGCGATGGAGAGGCGTTGGCGCTGACCGCCTGAGAGTCTCAGCCCGCGATCACCAATGTTGGTTTTATATTTTTCGGGAGCTTCCTGGATAAAATTATGTGCATTGGCAAGTTTTGCAGCTTCTTCAACCCATCCGGATTCATAGTTTTTTGGTGAACCGTAAGCGATATTGCCGGAAATGGTGTCGTTAAATAAAATCACTTCCTGGCTAACCACGCCAAATATTTTGCGATACTGGGCAATATCGAACTCCCTGATGTCAGTTCCATCCAGTTTGATTGAGCCTTTATCGACATCATAAAACCGAAGAATTAAATCCACAAGGGTAGATTTTCCGGATCCGGAAGAACCTACAAAGGCAACCGTTTGGCCTTTTTTGATCTTCACGGAAATATCTTTAAGCACATCGGCATCCGGATCATCCTTATGGTACCTGAAAAACACATTTTCCAGGGTGATCTCCGAGTTAAAGGCATCAACAGACCTGGTGCCGTTTTTCATATTAGATTCAGTATCCAGGATCTGAAATAAGCGTTTGGCAGACCCAATGCCACCCTGAATTTTGGTGTAAGACTCTGCAATGGATTTGATCGGGCTCATGATAGAAAAAAGAGCAAATGCAAATACAATAAGTTCCAGCGACGAAAGATCACCTTTAAAGACCTGCATGCCGCCAAACCATAAGGCAAGAACAATAGCCGAAATACCAAGGGTTTCGTTCAACGGCCCAGTTACACCACGCAGAGAAGCCGCTTTAAGTTCTGTGCGCCTCAGATCGTTAGTAAAGAGTTTAAAGTTCTTAGACTCGCGATCTTCCATGGCATTGGTTTTCACCAGCTTGATGCCATTAAATACTTCCTGGATTCGAGAGTTAATATTACCTAAACGGGATTGAATATTCACGGCATATCGCCGGATTTTTTTTCCGATGAACTGAATGCCAACAAGACTTATAAGTGAGATCAGGAACGCAAAGGCCGTAAGTTTCCAACTGATAAACAGCAGTACAATGACATAAAAGATCACCATGAACGGATTACGCACAATATTTACAAAGGTTGAACTGATGGCATTATTAACTACACTGACTTCATGATGAACATAATTCATCAGCGTGCCAACCCGGTTCTCATTGAAGTAGGCCAGTGGCATGTTCAGGATTTTTGAAAATACTTCATCGCGAAGTTTTTTAGCGGCTTTGGTCTGAATTCGAATAATCAGCTGATTGTTGAGGTAGAGGAAGAAATTTTTAAGAAGAAATGTGATCACCAAAAATAAACAGATATTTAACAGGGTCTCTTCTTTACTGCCGGCCTCTAAGAATTCATTGAAATACGTTTTGATCTTTTCTTTGTAAGCATCTGTATCAAAAGATCCCATTACATCACCCGGTTGTTGGATGGCAGGTTCAGGTTTGGTTTGGGATTGTTTTATGTTTTCTGAATCAGATTGAGCAGGTATAGGTTCTACAATTTCGGTTTTTGGAGAGTCGGCTTCAAAAACGGTTTTCAAAAGGGGAAGTATGGTGTAGATCGAAACAACACTGAAAATGGAGGTCAATAAACTTACAACAACTGTAAGCACAATTTGATGCTTTGCAGGAGCAAGGTATTTTAAAATGCGTAAGTAAAGCTCCATAAAAACTTGGTTTAAAACTCTCCCACAGCTTTCAGAAAAATAAAAACTCTAAGTTGTAATAAAACCCTGAATATAGGTAAACATAATGGATTTACGGGCAAACTCTTGCCATTAATCTGTATATTAGGCGTTTATCGTTTAAGGTTATAAAACAAGTTGTTGTGATTCAGCTTTAAGGATGGGCCTGAAAAAAATTTTAGTGATATCAGAAAAAGGTTTGGGGGATGCTTTGACCCTGTTGCCAGCATTGAGAAGCCTGAAAGGTCTTTATCCTGAGATTCAGATAGATATGCTGGCTTCCGGCTTAAAAGCACTCGCTCCAAATGTTAAGCCTGTACTGGAGATTTTAGATCATAAATCCATATTGAAACAGACACCAGAGCAACTTGCCAAATGGCTGGGAAACAGGGCATATGACTGGGTATGGAATACAGAGAATCAGAAATCGGTATGGCGGGAAATTTTACCTCAATTTAAAAACCCAAACTGGATATCGGCTGAGCCTCATCGAAATTGGCCCCGAAAGGATGTACTGGCCATCCGATGTCAACAAATACAGCTGTTATTTCCCGACATTATATCTTATCCCGAATCATTTTTACCCCTTTTAAAACAGCAGGTTATCGAGAGAAACCGGTTTAAAGATATGCATGCTAAATCTTACAGGTTGATCGCCATTCAACCTGGTGGGGCCGACCCGAATAAAGTCTGGCCGGCTGAGCATTACCAGGAATTGATAGAACACTTGCTGAGAGCGTCCCGGGTCAAGGTTGTATTATTTTTAAGCCCCTCAGAGTCGCACTTTCTGAATGAGGGATTCTTACCACAAGACCAGCGATTGATCGTGGTTCAGGAACCTTTGAGTCAGTTGGTTTCAAAGCTGGCTGCGTGTGATCTCTATATCGGCAACGACAGTGGATTTTATCACCTGGCTTATGCCTTGAATGTTCCGGTTGTGGGTATCTACAGCCGAAAAAAAAGTATTCGGATATGGTCTTACAAATCTTACAAAGCCCGTTCGGTATATAAATTTCTGCCAAAGCCCATGTTGAAAAGCTGGAAGAAATTGCTTCGGCCCGAAGATGTGCACAGGGTAGTGCGGCCTTATCTCAAATCAGAAGAGTCTAAACATATTGAGATGAGCGCATGAGGATTTTAATTTTAAATTCAGCTAAGAGTTGGGGCGGCAACGAAAAATGGTCGTGGATGGCTGCTGGTGTGCTAAGCCAGGATCATCAGGTGTTTGTGGCCTATCGCAGCGATGTCTATGGCCAGAGGTTTGAGCAACCCAAGATAAAATTGCCGTTTTTCTTTGAACTGGATCCGGTAAGTATTGTAAAACTGGTGGGATTTATCAAAAAATACCGCATCGATGTTCTGTTGCCAACCAAGCGAAAGGATTATGTTTTGGCTGGATTAGCAGCCAAACTCACGGGTGCAGTTAATGTATTGCGCCTGGGTATCGTTCGTAAGCTAAAGCCGACAGTTTTAAATCAATTGGTATATCAAAAGCTGGCAGATGGTATAATTGTAAATGCCGCCGAAATAAAACATGTGCTTCAGCAAACGCCATACATGACCTCGCAGAACATAAAGTTGATTTACAATGGTCTGGATATTGACGATTTAAACACCAAATCCCGAGTTGAGGTTTTTGAGAAGCCATTCAAGTTCGTTGTAAGCTCAATGGGGTCGCTCATAAAGCGCAAAGGATTTGACTTCTTATTAAACGGATATGCTGAATTTATTTCATTGTCGGGTGCAACGGATGCCGGTCTTGTAATAATTGGTGATGGCCCCGAACAGGAGGTCCTTAAAGAACAGGCCAGCCGGCTTGGTCTTTCGGATAAAGTTGTTTTTACCGGTTTTTTAGAGAATCCTTATCCATGCCTAGCTGCATCGGATGTGTTTGCCATGGTATCTCAAAATGAAGGCTTTGCCAATGCTTTGCTCGAAGCTGTAGCCCTGGGCAATGCCCCGATCAGCACAACAGCAGGAGGTGTGGAGGAGATTTTAACGCATGAAAAAAATGTATTGATCGTCCCATATAACGATTCAAAAGCATTAGCCGGGCATATCCATGAATTGTATCTTAACCAACAGAAACGTGAATTTCTGCAAACACAGGCCAGGGAAGTGATAACAGATGTGTTTTCTTTAAAAAGAATGAAAAAAGAGCTGGAAGATTTTTTTCAACACCTCATTGACAAAAAAGAGCAGGCAGGATGAACATTTTATTTCTCAATTCCATCGGGCGCGATAAATTCGGCGGTGGTGAAAAATGGATGGTGAAAGCTTCGGCCGGCCTGGCCGGGCGGGGCCATAATGTTGTGCTTGCCAGTCGAAAAGATTCCCGTATTCTGAAGGCTGCCGAAAAAGCCGACGTTCAAACCAAAGTCGTTGAAATTCATGCCGATTTTAGTCCCACTACCACCTGGCAGATCGCGCAGTACCTTAAAGAGAACCATATCCAGATTCTGATCTGCAATCTTAATAAGGATGTCAGGGTAGCCGGTCTGGCTGCAAGGCTGGTGGGGCATACCGTGGTATTGGCCCGTCATGGTTTGCTCTTGTGCGGCAACAAGTGGCGGCACAAGCAAACGCTAACCAAACTTGCCGACGGCATCATCACAAACAGTAAAACCATTAAAGAAGCCTACAAGGGTTACGGGTGGTTTAATGAGGATTTTGTCAGGGTGATCTACAATGGCATTGAACCCAAATCCGGCATCGAGCCATATGATTTTTCTGTTGACTTTCCCCAAAAGAGAGTCGTCTTCAGCGCCGGAAGACTGGCCGAGCAAAAAGGCTTTCCGGATTTTATTTCAGCTGCAGAGATCCTCCTGAAAAAGCATAAAGATGTGGCTTTTGTAATCATGGGCGAAGGAAAGTTAAAAGATGAGTTGCAAGCACTGATCAACCAAAAAGGAATTGATGAATCTTGCCAGATATGGGATTTTCAGCCCAATATTGATCCGTATTTACTTGGGTGCGATCTGTTTGTGCTGGCTTCGCTTTTCGAGGGGATGCCCAATGTGGTAATGGAGTCTATGGCTGTTGGGCGGGCAGTGGTCGCAACAGATGTTAATGGCGCCAGAGAATTAATGGGTAATGATGAATCGGGTTTGATTGTACCACCAAGCAACCCCGAGGTGCTTGCAAAGGCCATTGAAGCGCTCTTGAATGATCCAAAGAAAAGAATCGCGTTGGGCGAAAGCGGCCTGAGGCGCGTTCGGGAGAAATTTACGATAGATAAAATGGTCTCCGAGCTTGAACGTTTGTTTGTCCAAAGGCTTGAAGAAAAAAACAGCGCAATGTTATGAGAAAAGACAAACGCCGGCGACTGATGGCCAGTTTATTGCGCGGACTCTCCTCAAAAAAAAAGACAGTTGAGTCCTTTACAGGTATCCCCAAAAGCATCGTGATTCTGGCGCAGGAAAAATTCGGAGATGCTATACTCTTAACCCCGCTCATGAAAAATCTGAAACGTTGTTTTCCAACCTGCCATATTTGCATCATTACATTTGGCAAGAATCAAAACATTTTTCAGGAGGATGAGCACACAGATGAAGTGATTGCCCTCAGGCGCATGGGCAAAGGGTCGCTCAGGTTTATCCTGGGCCGTAGATTTGATGTTTTATTTAATACCAAGGATCATCCATCCTGGACATATTTGTGGTATTCCAATCTTATTCGGGCCGGGGTTAAAATCGGGATCTATCACAGCCATCATATTGGATTGTACCATCACTTACTGGATGTACCGTTTCAAACCCACATCGTTGATAAAAATTGTGCTTTACTGGATTATTTGGGGTGCCGCACCAGCCCGCAAGACTGCCGTCCGGTTTTAAATCCTCGCAACATTTCTTTGGATATAAAAGCTTTTTCAGACACATTGCCCAAAACGTCGGTTATTGGTATTAATCTTAGCGCGGGTGAGCCCTCCAGGGAATGGCCATATGAAAAATATCAAGCACTGATTGCTTCTCTTCCCGAACCCGTAATGATTTTTTCAATGCCGGATCGCTATGAGGAAAAAAAGCAACTGGAACATCATTTTTCGCATGTGCTGGACTCACCCCAAACCAAATCGCTGTTTGATGCAGGGTTCTTGATCAAACAACTCAGTGTATTGGTTTCGCCCGATACATCTTTAATTCATGTGGCCGCGTGTTTTAATGTCCCTGTGGTTGGGCTGTACCGGGCCGACCTGGTACATCTGAATCGATTCGCGCCATATCTTACCAGGCATGTTCAAGTAGTCTCAGAGAGCTCCAGTATTCAGGATATTCAGGTGGAGCGAGTAATTGAAGCCATAACCCGATTAAAAGATAAGCATGAATAAGCCCAATGTTTTAATATTTTCGGAGGATTTCCCGCCAAAAGACGGCGGCATTGCCCAGTGGGCGATGGGTGTGGCCAGAAGTTTTCACAAGTTTGGGTTTAAACTGACAGTTCTTACACGGTTTTGGTCCGATGAATTTGCTGCCCGGCAACAACAGGAGCTCTATCCGATTGCATACGCCAGGGGTACTTACTGGAAAAAGTTGCGCACGTTCTATGCCCGTAAGGCTTTAAAAGAGCAAATAGAACTGGGCAATAAGCCTGATGTGATTATAGCTACTACCAGTAATATTGCAAGGGGTTTACTGGGATTGGTTAAGTCGTCGCGAGCAGCACTGGTGGTTGTGGTTCATGGCCTGGAAGTCACCCGTAAGATGAACGGGGTTAAACAGGCGATCCTGAAGAAAACCCTTCATGCCGCCGATCGGGTAGTGGCGGTAAGCCGTTTTACGGCTGAATCGGTTGTCGAACGCTACCAGTTACCGGAGAGTAAAATTTTTGTACTCCCCAATGGCGTGGATCCGGAGGTCTATTACCCTACAGATGTGCCGAAAGCCTTTAAAGAAAAACTCGGTATAGAAGGAAAAAGGGTGATCCTGACATTGGCGAGGCTCCAGGAGCGAAAAGGCCACGATAAAGTTATTGAAGCCCTACCTGCTGTCCTTGAAAAAGTACCTCATGCCATTTACCTGGTCAGTGGAAAATCGCAAGGTAACTATTATGAGCGTTTGGTAGCTTTGGTTGAGCGTTTGGGCGTAAAAGATGCGGTAAAATTTATTGGATATGTTCAGCAGGAAGATATGAACCTGATGTACAACAGTTGCGATGTGTATATTATGCCAAGTCGTGAAATCCAATCCCAGGGCGACACAGAAGGTTTCGGGATCACTTACCTTGAAGCCAATGCTTGTGCAAAACCTGTTATCGGTGGGCGCTCAGGTGGCGTGGTGGATGCTGTATTGGAAAATGAAACCGGCTTTTTAGTTCCGCCATCAGATGTAAAGGCCATTTCAGAGTCATTAATTACCCTCCTAACGAATGACACCCTGGCAAATAAAATGGGCAAGCAGGCCCGAAAGCGAGTTGAAACAGAATTTTCCTGGGAGAATATCAGTCAAAGGTTAGCCGAAGAGTTGCATCGCTTAAACGTTCAGTGATGAGCATGCAAAACATCCTTGTAAGCCTGATAACTGATTTGAGCAAGCGCCTGCCAACTGAATTTTTTAGAATGGATCAGGCCCTTTTCTTTCAGTTCTAGTTTTAGCTGAGGGTTGTGCAGAATCGTTCGGATCTTTTCGGTTAGATCTTCATGGCTTTCCTCTTTGAAAATTAATCCGGCATGATGGATTGTTTCGGGAATAGAGCCCGAAGATGAGCCAACAACCGGAACACCACAAGCCATTGCTTCGATGATCACCCTGCCAAAAGACTCTTTCCATTTCGGAGAAGTTCGGGAGGGGATAACAAGGATATCCATCAGGCTGTAGAGTTTGGGTAAGATGTCCTGGGATTGATGTCCTGTAAAAATCACATGAGACTTTAATCCATTCTCCTGAACAAATCTTTCAAGATCGGTTTGGAACCCGCCTGTGCCAACGATCAATAAAATCAGGCTAGGCTCCCGCAGGGCTTTGAAGGCTTTTAGTAATGTCATGAGACCTTTGTCGGGTTTTAATTTTCCAACATATCCCAAAACCGTTTTGCCTTTTAAACTGTATTTGTAAATCAGGTCGGAGTCGGTTTGTGATTTGAAATGCGAAAGATCCAGCCCGTTGCCGCTTATAGTAATGGGTTTATGAAATCCCTGTGTTTCAAGAATGTTTTTAGCATCGGTATTTCTAACAATTGCCCCGTTGGCACATTTTAGCACATAGCGCTGAACCTTCTCAAATAAGGGTTTAGGGACAGTTGGTAAATTATGGGCAGTATGAAAAATCACACTGCAATTCAGGTTCAGAATCTCCCGATACCATAAAACCTGTGCAGTAACCAGCGCTGAAGGTTCTTCTTCAATGTCAATAACATTGGGTTTGAAATCCCGCATCAGTTGAAACAACCTGTTTAAAAAAATATACTTTCGGATATTATTTTGGAACAACACATTGGCTGTTTTTATGAGATAACCCTCGTCGATATGAGGTTCATGCTGATAGAAGACCAAAGACCCGGCTTCATGCCAACGCTCAGGAATGAGCAGGGTGAGGTTAATATCCTGGATATCAGCAATGGCTTTGATTTTTTTTCTATATTCACTTAAAACCGCGGCATGCCATATTCTAAGAACTCTCATAGTTGGTTTTTAATGTATTGCCTGAAACAGGACTTGTGTTTTAGAAGTGTGCCTTTCGAACACCCTAATCTACTTTAACGTACTAAAACCAATATTCCATAGGTTTTCAGAAATTGCTGTTTATGAAAATATCGGTCATTATCCCAAACTACAATTATGGTCGCTTTTTAGAAGATGCTATAAAAAGTATTTACAATAATGAAATGGCGTTTCTGCATGAAATTATCATTGTTAATGATGGCTCAACAGATGATTCTAAAGCGATCATTGAAAGGCTTCAAAAATCTTATGATAAAATTCGGTTAATAAATCAGGAAAATGGCGGTCAGTTTTCATGTTTCAGAAAAGGATTTGAAATTGCTACCGGAGATATCATTACATTATTGGATCCTGATGATCGCTATGAGCCGGCCTACTTTAAAAAAATTATTGAAGTCTATCAAGAGATCCCATATGTTGATTTTGTGTATGTCGCTTACAAAAATGTGGGTGGTCGAAACAAGGTGATCTTGAAGGCCAAGCATGATTATCATATTGGTTGCACGTCGCTGATGACAGCAATTACAGGGAGTTACTTCTGGTCAATAACATCAACTATGTCCTTGAGAAAATCGCTTGTGAAGCAAGTTTTAGCTCTGCCCTCAGATTATGATTGGATGTCAAGAGCAAGAGCTGATACCATGTTAGAAAATGCAGCTATTATGATTGGCGCTTACCGGTATTATATAGCAGAGCCCCTGATGATCAGGCTGATTCATGATCAAAATGATTCTCATATGCTTGATACATGCCGGACGAGTGAATTGCGGGTAAAAGAAGGATTTCGGCGGATCAGGGCTTTTTTTATTAACTATTATAATCTGCCAATTGATTCCATACCTTTACTCAAACGAGAGTACCAGAGTTTGCGATATAAAAATAAAGAATTATTTAAGCTCTATATAAAAGCTGCAAAAATGATGAACATACCAACGTTGTACAAACTTCGTTTCTTTATCTCTTTGTATAAACATTATTTTTTAAAAGTGAGAGGCAAAGAAGATATTATTATCCCGCTTGATGATATATAATAAGTACCAGCATTATTAATGAAACCAACTAATTTATTGTGGACCGGAGGGTGGGATTCTACATATCGATTGCTCGAATTGCTATTAATACAAAAGCAGCCCGTTAAACCCTATTATCTGGTTGATCCTGGTCGTAAATCCACTCAACAGGAGTTCATGGCTATGGATCAAATTCGCAAGCTTCTAGAGAGTCGCTATGGGATCACCTCACAACAACTGCTTTTGCTGGAAATTGTAGATATAGAGTTGCTAAATGACTATACTGAGTTAACCGAAAAATATCTGAACCTGAAAAAGCGCTTTAAATTCGGTTCTCAATATGAATGGTTATCAAAATTTGCCCATCAATACAACATAAAGGACCTGGAACTGGGAATTGAAAAGGGTCTTAATGATAGAACAGCATTTTTTAAATACTTGGAACCCTTTATAGTCAGTAAAAACGGACATTATGAATTGATGAAAAATGTGTCGGATAAAGATTTGATCTTATTTGAGAACTTTCGTTTTCCGGTGTTTTTTGAGACAAAAATCTCTATGAGGCAAAAAGCCATATCTAAGGGATTTTATGATATTCTTAAATATTCCTGGTTCTGCCACACACCAAAAAAAGGGAGGCCTTGTGGCTGGTGCAAACCATGTAAAGATATCATGACCAACAAAATGAAAGAAAGAATGCCCCTTTATGGTAAAATGAGGTACTATCTTTATAAACTTATAAAATGAGATTTTGTCCGTGATTTTTTTTATTACCACTAAAAAAAATACCTATACAATCCAGACATTTTTGGATGAATGGGCTCCTGAGATGGCTGATTTTATCAGGGTTATCACTTATGATAGTATTTTACAGCAAACACGGTTTCAGAAAGGGGCTTATTTTTTTACAGACATTGAAAGATTGCCAACCCATATCCGGTTTTTAAGCGAAAAGATATGGGAAAAGCTGGCTGAGTGCGAGGTAAATCAATTGTTTAATCGTCCGGACCAGTCCATGCGTCGTTATGAGTTACTCACCACCTTGTATTCCCGTGGTATCAATGAATTTCAGATCCGACGTTTAAACGACGACTTTTCTCATCTCAAGTACCCGGTCTTTGTCCGGGGTGAAAATGACCATACCGGTAATTTATCCGGGATTCTACATAATAGATCGGAGCTAAAATTAGCATTGAAACAGGCCATTGATAAAGGCAAACGCATCAATGAGTTGCTCGTGGTTGAATACCTGGATGTATCGGATAGCCGGCAAAATTTTGTCAAATATTCAGCATTTGTTTTTGGAAATAAAATTATTCCCCGGCACATAGCTTACAGTAAAGAGTGGATGGTCAAGTATCCATCGTATATCGACAAGGATATTCTTGAGGAAGAACAAGCATTCATGGCCGAGAACCCGCATGAGCAAGAATTAAGACAAATCTTCAAATTGGCAAATATTGAATACGGAAGAATAGATTACAGTTTGCTCGATGGAAAAGTCCAGGTCTGGGAAATCAACACCAACCCTATGATCGTTAGACGTAAGTCCGACTATTTAGAAGGACATATCGAAAACCAATTGACTTACATTAATTTGGTAAAAGATGTCTTACATATTATTGAAAATAAGCATCAGGAAAATGATGAGATTGAAATAAAACTGGATGAAGAAAGCCTTAAAAAAGCTGATCAAATAAAACGCAAAGAGCGTCTCTTCCGAAATATGAGCCAGGCCGCCATAAAATTAATTAAGCCTTTTTATATCAATTCCATTTTAAAAAATTAAGGTTGTAGCCGCAGATCATGGATAAAAATGTGATTTTAAGACCGGTGTTTAACAGACCTGAGATGCTACAGCTTTCGATTGAGTATGAAATGGCTGCCAGAACACATGCCGGATTAGATAAAAATGCTTACCTCACCGTTTTTTTGGTGGAATACGGTGCTTTAAAACATACCCGGCAGTTGGTTAAGTCTTATCCCTTTCCCTCAGTAGCCCTTCATAGAAAGCGCCATTATGAGAATCTGAATTATCCGGACGCTTTTTTTAACGCCAAAAAGTATTTCCGCTATGGGCTAAGCCGAAACCTTATGGAAGGCATGAAGTTTGCTTTTGAGAAATCAGACGATCATATCCTAATTATTGAGGATGATATTTTGATTCACAAAACATACTTTAACTACATGCAAACCTTGTTCAGGTTACAAACAGGACGGGCATTTACGTCAATTTCAGCCTCAAAGAACGGTATGTATGCCTGGCTGGTGAAATCGGCAACCACCGATAACTCGGGTGATGTGTCGCTTATCAGAAAAGGGCATGATTATTCACCCTGGGGGCCGGCAATCAGTAAATGGTTTTTTGATGACTACGTGCGTGAGTATGCCAATGAAGCATATTATAACAATCAAAAGGACTTCATGAATCGCTTGGATCAGAAATACGCATCCTACATTCAGAAGGGTTATAAGTATCAAGAGCCAAAGCACCTTGAGCAGGCCGGTATGATCAACCGCTTAGTGGATGTGGCCATGATAGAGAAACAGGCCTATGTGCTGACTCCGGATATCGACAGGCAAATGCATATTGGCTTTTATGGCGCAAATCGCGGACGAAACAGGCTGAAAGGCTTTACATTTAAACAACGTGTTGAGTCGTTAAGAGCTATAATAGATCAGCAACGCATGTATGATGTGGCCAAACGAAAGCATCACAAAGATTACCGCTATTTTAACGAGGCCTTAAATACCTGGGATGGCCAACTCACAATTGTAGATGAATAGATCATTGCGTATAGCCATAGATTTTAGGGCAAATTTGGGTTATTCGGGGATTTCTATTTACACACTCGAGCTTACCCATGCGCTCTTGAATGCCTCTGAAACGCAAACCTTTTATCTGGTAACAGCTTTCAAAAAAGCTAAGGTTTTAAAGCGATTTTTCAGAGAAGATCCACGCATCCATATTCAAGCCTCTTTTCCTCATTTGCTCACACTGGGTGCTGCATTTAAAAACTTGGTTCTTTCTGTGCATCATATCCTGTGGCGTTTAAAAGCAAATACCTATGATCTTGTCCATTTCACCGATCCAAATTTGTATGATTTGAACGTGAGCCATGGGGCAGTTACATTTCACGATTTAATTCAGCTGTATGATGAGGATTATGACCACATTCGTGAAAATTTACAGCTAAACGATCATTATCGGAAAGTAACCCGCCATGCCCGGGTTATATTTGTCCCCACAGCCTTTGTAAAGCAAGAACTGGTAAGGTGGTTTGAGTGTGATGAACAAAAAATTCTGGTGACAGGTGAAGGCGCTAAAGAGAGCTTTAAACCGCTTAAGGCAATCCCGGATAAATTAGATGGCTATGGGATTGGAAAAAACGACCGGTTTTTTTTATATGTGGGCAGATTAGATAAACGCAAAAATATTCCCAGACTGCTGGAGTCCTTTAAAAACTTATGCTCGCAGACTTCCGCCAGTTTGAAACTCGTGATGGTTTCCGGCGGGTCGCAAAAACGGATTGAAGAGTTGGAATCAGAGATCAGCACAAAAGGATTAGCCGGTGATGTTATTCATTTACAAAATCTAAATGATGTTGATCTGGCCATACTATATAATGCAGCGTTGGCCTTGGTACTTGTGTCGTTATCGGAAGGATTTGGATTGCCTGTTGTAGAGGCCATGCAGTGCGGCACGCCGGTTATTACATCCAATACAACTTCTTTGGCCGAAGTGGCCGGTGATGCCGCGATCACAGTAAATCCAGAAGATACAGAAGAGATCGGGCATGCCATGAAGCAGTTGCTTGAAGACACAGCACTTAGACAGAGTCTCAGAGATAAGGGTTTCCGTCAGGCCAAAGAGTATTCCTGGGAGAAAACAGCCCGATTAACTTTAAGTGGGTATGAAAAAGCCTTAAGTAATGCCTGAGATAGGCCCGAACATTTATGACCCAGATCAAGCACATTGCCATACTCACCGATAACTTTCCACCTTGTTCCGGAGGTGGTATTGCCGAGTGGGCATTGGGCATTGCTGAAAATCTCTCTCAGTTGGATTTTGAAGTCAGCGTGCTCTCTCGATGGAAAAAACAAGTGCCCACAGATGATCATATTGGTAAACCTTATACCCTGCATTGTATGTACGGACGCGACTGGAACAAGCGTCGGTTCTGGTTTGTCCTCTACTATTTATGGAAATTTCTCAAAACCCATCCCGATGCCCTTATACTGGCTACAACTTGGGAACTGGCCCACCCGATGGTGATTTTAAAACGCTTTTTCCCCGAGGCTAAGTATGTAGTGATTGCTCATGGGCGGGAAGTAACTAAGCTTAAGAAACCGAGTGAGCTTAAACCATTCAGAAAAACAATTCCTGGCGCTGTGTTAAGTGTTGCCGTTAGCCAATTTACTAAACAGGAGATTTTGGATCGCTTAGGCACCAGTTATGCAAAAGTTGAGTTTCTTCCGAATGCCGTTAATACTGAGCGCTTTTATCCGACATCAGATTATGCGTCGATCCAAAAAAAGTTGGGTATAAAATCTGACAATAAAATTATCTTAACGCTTGCCCGGGTCATTGAACGAAAAGGCCATGATACGGTAATTCAGGCGCTGCCCAAAATCATTGCCAAACACCCCGAAACCCTTTATGTAATTGCCGGACCCTGGAAAGAACCGTTTTACAAGAAGCTTAAAAAGCTGATAGATGAGCTTGGTTTAGAAAAACATGTTATCTTTACCAGTTTTGTTGATGAACAGGATCTAAACCGATTTTACAGCCTGTGTGATGTTTATGTGATGGTAAGCCGGGTTTTGGAAAAAAGTGGCGACTCGGAAGGATTTGGGATCACATTTCTGGAAGCCAATGCGTGTTTATGCCCGGTAATCGGGAGCTATTCCGGCGGTATTCCCGATGCAGTTGAAGATGGGGTGAGTGGATTTCTGATCCAACCCGACGATCCTGAGGCGTTAAGCGAAAAAATTAACCTGTTGTTTGATGATCCGGATTTAAAAGAGAACATGGCCAGACAGGGACGAGAGCGTGTAGAGGCTCATTATACATGGAAAAAAATAACCAACTCGCTGGTTGAGCTTATTCAGCAAGCGTTAAAAGACTGAAACAGAATTATTGCATGCGTCTTGTTTATCTCAATAAAGTATTTGTAGATAGCCCTCTGCCGGCCGTTAATTTCTCGATTGCCAATGCGTATGCCCTTGCCGAAGCCGGGGCGGAAACTTATTTACTGGTTCAAAAGAAAAATCCGAAGCTTTCGGCGTCGGATTTGCGTCAATCCTTTCAATTGAAGGCCTTGGATCATTTTCATGTAGAGTTATTCCTTGAAAAAAAGATCCTTGGTATTAAAACAAATCAATGGTTTTACCTGGCAGCTGTAAAGAAAATAAAGCAACTTCACAAGGAAAATCCATTGGATGTGGTGATCTCTCGCGATCCCGGTGCCTTGCCTTATCTGGATAAACTTCGTCAAAGTCTGGGTGTTAAAGTGTTTTATCAACCCCATAATTTTTATGTAGATCTTTCGGTTCGTCCGGATGTTAATCCAACCAATGCACAGAAATATCATCTCCTGGAGAAGAAATACATTCCAAGGCTCAATGGATTGCTGTGTTTGCAGGAAGCTCAGGCCGAATGGTTTCAAAAAGCATTCCCGGATCAGGTGGTTTTGGTCGCCAAACCCGGACTCCTGAGAACCAAGTCTTACGCACCGGCAGGGTATTATCGAAAACTGATCGGATATGTTGGAAGCCTTCAACTCAAAAAAGGCATCAACACATTGCTCGAAGCATTTAAGATTCTCCTGCCTGATGGATTTAAAGTGATATTGGTTGGCGGGAGAAGCCAGCAGGAAATAGCTGAAGTGAAGCAACGAATCTTTGAACTTGGTCTGGAAGATAAAGTGCTCATCACAGGATGGGTTTCTTACGAACAAGTAGAAGTGTATTTAGAGAAAATATCGGTTGGGGTCATCCCTCTGACCGATGAGTTTTATAACCAGTATTTAACGGCGCCCAATAAATATTTCGATTATCTTTCACATGGCATACCCGTAGTTGCTTCCGACTTGCCATCACTCAGAAGTTTTTTAACACAGGACAAAGAAGGGTTATTTATCCCCACAGGAGATGCTGAAAAACTTGCCGAAGCTATTAAAACCATATTCCGCTCCGAAGATGCCTACAACGCTTATCGTGAAGCGGCCTATGAAAAAGCCAAAGCGTATTTGTGGAAAGAACAAGCTGGAAAAATGCTGGAAATGATAGCCAGAACTAAATAATTACTTAAAAATCTAAAGTCTTTATGGCTAAAAAAACCTCAAAAAAACCAAAGTCAGAAAAGCCTGTCCAGGAAAACATAAAGCACAATGTTGCTCAGAACCTGTTGGGGCAAGAGGATTTCAAGTTTGATCTCATGGCTGTTTTGGCGCTTTTAGCTATTGTGATCATATATTTTTGGCCGGTTCTTGTTGAAGGAAAACTCTTTCTCGTTCCGGATAATACCACATCTTTAGGCAATTCCACACTCTACAACCAGGCTAAAGAAGAAGGTATTTTTCCGTTATGGACGCCCTATATCTTTGGTGGTATGCCATCCTATGGCAGCTTAATGATGGCCGGGGATCGTTTCTACGATTTTATAAATCTAATCTCCTCGCGGGTTATCCGTGTTTTTGATTATGTGTTTGCCGATTCTTTAAGTACAACCTACAGCGTGTATTATTTTTTCTTTGGGCTTGGCATGTATTTACTGCTCAGGCTGAAAAAAGCACCGCCGTTAATTGCGCTCTTCAGCGCAATCGGGGCTACACTTGCTACCCTGTCTTTGGTATGGATTGCCGTTGGGCATAACACAAAAATCATAGCAGTAGCCATTATCCCCTATTTGTTTTTAATGGCTGAACGCTTAAGGTTAAATACCAGCATCAAACAAACGCTTTTAAACACGGCTGTTCTGGCCGTGCTGTTTCAGTTTCTGTTTCGCTCCACCCATGTGCAAATGATCTATTACACAGCCATGGCATTAGGGATCTTTTTTGTGTTTGAACTGATCTCAGCATTGCTCAAGAAAACACCAATTCAGGATTGGGGGCGAACACTTGGCGGTTTTGTAATCGCAGCCATTATTGGCATTTCTATGTCGGCAGATACCTACCTCTCGGTTTTGGATTATACCCCTTATTCGATACGCGGATCGGAGAGTATTACCGTTAAATACCCCGATCTTTCGTCAGAGGCTAAAGTCGATCAGGCCACGGCCGGTTCAGGTCTTAGTTATGAGTATGCCACAAACTGGTCGTTTCCACCTTCAGAAGTAATTACATTTTTTGTACCCTCATTTTTCGGTTACGGGGATCAGACATACTGGGGTGAGCAGCTCTTTACCCACTCGCCCAACTTTTTCGGAGCACTGATCATGGTGTTGGCTATCATTGGGTTTATTTATAATCGATCCAATCATTTTGTGCAGGCCTTAGGCTTAATTGGGGTGTTGGCGCTTTTGATCTCCTTTGGGAAGCATTTCTCCCTGGTATTTGATCTCTTATTCAACTATTTGCCTTTTTTTAACAAGTTTCGGGCACCCTCCATGATTCTTATCCTGGTGCAGATTTCTGCATGCATATTAGCCGGATTCGGGTTGAAATCACTGGTTGAACTTGTCGGAACAAAATCAGAAAAAGACATAAAATTATATACTTACCTGGCTCTTGGCTCAAGTGTGATCTTTGTTGCAACTGTTCCAGGAATATCCGTATTTGAGCAAAGCTATTACAGTGCCATTGCAAAAAGCAATCTTGGGAAACAGTTGCTGGCCCAATACGGCGCCCAGGTACCAAATGTAATAGAACGCTATTCGCAGCCGATTTTTGAAATGATGAAAACAGACCTGTTTATTACCATGTTTTTATTAACAGCGTTATTTACCGGCGTGCATTTCATGCTTCAGAAAAAAATCTCCCCTTTGGTTTTTCAGGCGGCGCTAATCCCGCTTTTGCTGGTTGATCTGTGGCGGGCCGATGCCAAGCTTTTAGATAACTTAAATGAGCCAAGAGAAAAACAGGCGTTCTTTAGCTCTACACCAGATGTTGAGTTTCTGAAAAATCAGCAGGAGCAGAGCGCATTCAGAATTTTGCCTCTCACACCGGATCGCAAATCCTCCTGGTATGCTTATTTCAGATTGGAATCTGTAGGTGGGTATCATGCGGCTAAAATGCGATTATACCAGGATTTAATTGAAGTTGTTGGTGGCGGGTCCACCGAATATCCAGCCTTTTACAAAAGCCCGGCTATGATGGATTTGCTCAACATCCGGTATCTGATCTTAAATCAAAAAGCTTCACTGGCCGGATACACAGAAGTCTTTTCAAACGGCAGAACAATTTTGGAACGAAACAACTGGACACCAAGGGCCTGGTTCGTGGATTCAGTTGCAACCAAAGCGCCCAACGAGATATTAACAGCCATTAAAACTTCAGCGTTTGATCCGCAAAACACCGCCTATATTGATGAGGAATTGACTGCCCAAATACAAAAACCCGATTCTCTCTCGACCATAACGTTAAAAGAGCGTGGACTTCATACCTTAAATTTTGATGTGAAAACATCAGATCAGCATTTCATGTTCATCAGCGAAATTTATTACCCCAAAGGGTGGGTATGCCGTATTGATGGAAACGAAGTGCCAATCATTAAAACAAATTATGCTTTTCGAGGGATTGTGGTTCCGGAAGGGGAACATAAGGTGGAATTATCCTTTGAACCGGCCTCTTTTGCTATTGGAAAAACCATCTCGTTAGTTTCGAATCTCTTGCTGACCCTGGTTTTTGGTTTTTTACTTTTTGATAAAATAAAACAGCGCAAAAACGCTAAGCCCTAGACTGTCCAATACTTGATATGACCCCTCAACACCATAACACTCTTTCAGACAAGGATGAACTGATCCATACTTGTTTGTTACTGGCCCAACTTCCGAAAGTGGGTTCGCAACGCATTATTAAGCTCGTCGAACGCTTTGGCTCTTTGGATGGCATTAAACAAGTCGACCCCAAGGCTATTGCCAGTGTGGCCAATATTGGATCAGCGCTGGCTTATGATATTCTAACCAGCCTGAAATCACCCCAACAGATTGAAAAATTCAGTTCACAGGCAATGGGCCAGATGGAAAAAGCTACCCGGCTTAATGCCTCAATTGTAACCTATTGGGACGAAGCCTATCCGGAGCTTTTGAAGGAAATTTACGACTCGCCGGCAATTTTATTTGTCAGAGGAACATGTTCGGTTCTGAAAAGGCCAATGATTGCGGTGGTTGGCACGCGCCATAACAGTGATTATGGAAAGCATATTACAGAGAACCTGTGTAAAGCCCTCTCTGAATCAGGTCTGCTGGTGGTCAGCGGCCTGGCTTATGGTATCGATACCATCGCGCATAAGACTGCTGTCGAACTCAATTACCCCACAGTTGCAGTTTTAGCCGGAGGAATTGATTACATTTACACCGACCCGAAAGGCAAGCTGTATCCTAAGATCATAGAGCAGGGGGCATTGGTTTCAGAAGAATTAATAGGCACAAAAGCCACTTCTGATAAATTTCCCAAACGCAACCGGATTATTTCGGGGTTAGCGCTGGGTACCCTGATTGTTGAGTCGGATGTAAATGGGGGAGCGTTAATTACAGCCAGCTATGCCCTGGATCAGAACCGTGAGGTTTTTGCCGTGCCTGGAAGCGTATTTTCAAAGAAATCCCGTGGCACTAATCTGCTCATCCAGGAGGGAAAAGCAAAACTGGTGCTTGGTGCCGAAGATATGTTATGTGAACTTTCCAGGGATGTTGCTCCAAAGACCGATGAGAACAAGCAAAACGACTTGCCACTTTTTACGCTGCCAGATAGCTTATCAAGCCATGAAAAAGCTATTTTAGAGCACTTTCATAACGAGGCGATTCATATCGATGAACTGGCCATTAAAACAGGGTTAGATATTTCAGAGTTGCTTGGCCTGTTGTTTGAACTGGAATTAAAGGGATTGATTGAGCAATTACCCGGTAAAAATTTTCAGCGTAAATTACACTGAACCACAAAATTGAGCGTGTTATGAAAAAGTTGATATTATTGTTTTTGGTTGTCTTAATGGGTATGGGCAACCTGCAAGCCCAGCAAAAAATCGGGTATATCGACTCAGAGAAAATATTTTCCGAGTTACCTGAGTATCAGGATGCCTTAAACAAGCTGCAAACCCAATCCATGGCATGGAAAAAAATAATAGCCCAGAAAAAAACCGCTCTTGATAGTCTTTTTAAAGATTACCAGTCTAAAGAAATTCTTTACACACAAGATATCAAAGCTGAAAAACAGCAGGCAATTGCTCTGAAAGAAAAAGAGATCACAACGTATCAAAATCAAAAATTTGGCGTAAATGGGGAGTATTTTTCAGAGCAATCAAAACTCATGAAACCAATTCAAACGAAGTTGTTCAATGCACTCAAAATGATTGCTGATGAAGAAGATTACGATTTTATCTTTGACCGCTCGTCCGAAATGATGCTGCTTTATACTAACAGCAAATTCAACTTAACTCAAAAAGCACTGGAAATTTTAAAAGGGAATGTGATTCTGGAAGACACATTAAATTAGGCGAAACCTAAAATCCTGATTATATTCGGCGAGTAAAATTTAATTAACTCAAAATTACAAGGCAAAACTATGTTTCACACAAAAGAAACCTTAAAAGGTTTTTTACCTAAAACACTTATTTTTCTTCTGCTTATCCTCACAACAGTCTCTTCAGTTTCTTTTGCTCAGAAATCTTCACAGCGTATTGGTTATGTAGAATCAGAAAAGATTATCAGCCAGATGCCGGAAGCGAAAAATGCTGAAAAACGATTACAAAGCATTACCAAGCGTTGGGATGCTGAATTCAATCAGCTTAAAAAAGATTATGAAGAAGCCATAGCTGATTATGAGCGTAAAAAAGCAACCATGACCGCAGCTGCCAAATCCAAAAAAGAAGGTGAAATAATCCAAAAACAACGAACCATCCAGGAATTTCAGGCTCAAAAACTTGGCCGTGGCGGTGAATACGAAAAACAACAAGCCGAATTGTTAAAACCTATTCGACAAAAAGTGATGTCAACCATCGAAAAAGTGGCTAAAAAGTATGGCTATTCTCTAATCCTCGAAAAGGGCGGTTTGGCTGGTGTTGTACTTTATGGCGATAAAAAAGATGATTTGACATTTAAAGTTCTGGATGAATTAAAATAGACGGGAATCCATCAATATTTAAAAGCGTGTCTTGTATAAAGACGCGCTTCTTTTTTTTATGCTTTCTAAGCAACCGCAATCTTTTTTTTTATTGATCTTATGGCTTTGCACCATAATCATAGGCTGCGAGTCAAAAAAAGACAGGTCTGCAATACAAACCACTTACATTGGCGATAATCACCCTGTTCAGGAGACCTGGAACGGTTCGGTTACTTTTAGCGATTCAGGTTATGTAAAAGCTATCTTAGAGTTTGCTTATAGTGCAGAATTTAAGAAAGGTACCCAAAAAGACAGGCAGCTTAGTGGTGGTTTAAAGGTTGATTTTTTAAATCGCCAGGGCCAGATTACCAGTATTCTTACAGCAAAGCGAGCGGTCATTCAGCCCAATAATGATATGGAAGCCTTTGAAGATGTTGTAATTACCTCAAATGATTGCACGAAAGTGGAGACCGAATACATGAAATGGATGAACAAACAAAAAAAGATATACTCGGATAAATTTGTCACGATAACTAAGCCTAACGAAATAATTCGGGGTTACGGCTTTGAAAGTGATCAAAACATGAAAAATTATCGTATTTTTAAAGTCAGTGGAGAAGCAAAGGTAAAAGACGCTTCAAATGATCAATAAAAGTAAAAGTTAGCCAACACAAACGAAACCTATAAATAACGGATACATGAGACTACATGTTTTTAAGTCGAAGATTCACCAGGCTTATGTTACAAATGCAGATTTAAACTACGAAGGCAGTATAACCATCGATATGGATTTGGTGGATCTGGCCGGAATGATCCCGAATGAAAAAGTACAGGTTGTCAATAATAATAACGGGGCACGCTTTGAAACATATATAATTAAAGGAAAGCGCGGATCGGGTACCATTCAACTCAATGGTGCGGCAGCAAGGCTGGCCACCATCGGCGACGAGATCATAATTATAACTTATGCTGAAATGGAACCTGAAGAAGCCCGGGAACACCGCCCCACTGTTGTTTTAGTAGATGAGAAAAACAGGCCGAAAAAAGTTTTCAAGTACGGTGATCAAGAACATCCGGTTCAGATTCAGTCAAATTAACCAAGAAACAATTTTCACATCTTAACATGTCTTTAGCTGTTGTTATTATGGCTGCCGGCAAAGGCACCCGTATGAAATCCTCGAAAGCCAAGGTGCTTCACGAATTAAACGGGCGGGCTTTAATAGAGCATGTTTTAAATACGGCCAAAAAACTCAACCCCAGTTATGTAGTATTAATTGTTGGTCATCAGGCCGAAGAAGTTCAGGAAGCAACATCAGCTTATGACGTTGCCTATGCCTTACAGCAACCTCAATTAGGCACCGGCCATGCCGTGATGCAGGCTGAATCAGCTTTAAATAATTTTGATGGGGATGTATTGATTCTTTCGGGAGACGTGCCTCTAGTCTCTTATGAAACTCTCAACAACCTGGTCTCTCATCATAAAGAAACAAAAGCAGTAGCAACCGTTTTAACCACCGAACTGGCAGATCCGACCGGATACGGACGGGTGGTGAGGGATAAAAGCGGTTCCGATGTATTAAAAATTGTTGAACATAAAGATGCTTCAGAGGCTGAAAGAGCCATTAATGAGATCAATTCAGGGATCTATGTCTTTAACAACAAGCGCTTATTTAATGCCTTAAACCAAGTTGATAATAATAATGCGCAAGGGGAGTATTATTTGCCGGATGTGTTTAAATTATTTTTCAAAGACCGGTTTAAAATTTCAGCTATAAAAACGCCGAATTTTAACGAGATCAGAGGTATTAACACAGTTGAGCAGCTTGAGGAGGCAGAAATGATCTTACTTTCAGCTGAGTCTTAATTCCGATTTACAAGTTTTTAAATGGTTTTCCCTGGATAATCTGAACCATTCGCCAAACATATTGCAGAAAAGAGAGAACCAGCAAAACGGTAGAAAGCCATAAGAATGCAAGCTTAATGGTTTCTAAAGCCTCAAAATGAACCGGCCAGACAATCGCAAGAAATACAATAGACATAAACCCAACAGCCCATTTGCCAGTGGGCAGGGCGGTCGTCAGGATATGGTAGCGACGCTTAAGAAAAATCCCTCCAAAAAAGATCGCAATATCTCTCAGAATTACTATTGATACAAACCATACCGGTAATTCATTAATCCACAAAAAATAAGCAGCTACAGAAAGCGCACAGATTTTGTCAGCTAAAGGGTCAAGTATCTTACCCATTTCGGATACCGTATGGGTCCATCTGGCAACCTGGCCATCGAACCAATCGGTTGAAATGGCAATCAGCATTACAATAAAAGCAGTGGTTTTATGTCCCGATTCAAAATAGTACAGAAAAAGGGGGATCATTAAAATTCGCGATATGCTTAAAAAATTTGAAAATGTTATGAATTTCGAAGTCACAATGTGTTAATTCTTAAAATTGTCTTTAAGGTATTGGTGTTAAGAGAAGAACGAACATACAAAAATTAAGTATGATGTTAAATAAATATACAGCACTAGAACGATTACAACTATTTAAATCGGTTGCATCCTTTGGGGTTTTAAGGTCTGCTTTGATTGAAGAAAGTGAATTTTCCGGGGAAGCATGCCCGGATCCTGATGATGGCATGGTCGAAGAGTTTGCTTCAGCTGTTGGCTATGCTAGATGCGAAAGTCATGATTGCGATCTGTGGTTTAATGAAGATAGGGAATGCTTTATTGAACAGGACGGAAAAAAAATTTGCCGGATGTGTTGTAAAACAAGTGGAATAACCGTTGACTTTTGATCAACAGTTATTCCAAATCTCAAGGTTCAAGAGAGCCCGGAACCGAGCAATGAAATGTTGTCTTTTGACTTAACATGCTTTGTTGCATTTCGGGTATCTACTATGCATTTGGCATGTTTGGAAATCATGTCATAATCAAAATCACTATGCGCAGTAGTGATAATAACCAAATCTGCATTCTTGACAGTCTCCTCACTAAGTTCAACAGATTTCATTTGAATACCATCTTCATTTAACTCCGGAACATAAGGATCACAATAGTGAATATTTTTAGCACCTTCTTTCTTCAATAGCTCAATAACTTTGAGGGCAGGAGAGTGTCGGGTATCATCCACATCTTGTTTAAAAGCCACACCCAAGATCAGGAAATTCGCATTAACCAAACCAACAGGCATTTTGGCCAGTTCATGCCAAATCATATCCCTGACATAGAACGGCATGTTTTCGTTGGTTTCGGCAGCAAGGGTAATGAACTTGGTCTGGAAATCAAATTCACGAGCTTGCCAGGCCAGATAGTATGGATCAATTAAAATGCAATGACCACCAATCCCCGGACCCGGATAAAATGGCATAAAACCAAAAGGCTTTGTAGCTGCAGCTTCAACCACTTCCCACATATTAACGCCGCCCATACGATCGCACAGCATTGCCAGTTCATTTACTAACGCAATATTTACACTACGGAAAATGTTCTCTAAAAGCTTTTCCATTTCAGCAACTTTTGGAGAAGAGACTTTATGGACATGAGAAATAATTTGAAGATTAGCCTGCGTGGCCAGTTCGGTACAAGCTTCAGTAACGCCGCCAACTACTATTGGTGTGTTACGGGTATTCCATTTTTTATTTCCGGGGTCAATGCGTTCAGGTGAAAAAGCCAAGTAATAATCCTGGCCAACTTTCAGACCGCTTTCATCCAATATGGGCATCAGATACCCTTCTGTGGTGTTTGGGAAAGTGGTACTTTTTAGGATAATCAACTGATCTTTACGCAGATGTTTTGAGATTTCTTTTGCAGCAGATACAATAAACGAGATGTCTGGTTCTTTATTTGGTGTAAAAGGCGTAGGGACGCAGATATAGATCACATCACATTCACCAATCCGGTCATAATTCGATTCCGCCCTGAATTCTTTTTCGTAAGCCTCATCAAATTCTTCTTTTTTAATATCCAGGATGTAATTTTCGCCTGAATTCAAACTTTGAACTTTACTAATGCTCAAATCAATACCAAGCGTTTTGAATCCTTTTCTGGCAAATTCCACAGCAATGGGAAGCCCGACATAACCCAGGCCAACCACCCCAATCCGGGCAGTTTTATTATCAATTATGGTTTGTAAAGACATTTTCCAAGTTTTTTAACGTTTTAAATACTGAAGATCGTAATAATCCTGGTAAGCGCCTGAGCGAATCCGTTCCCACCATGTTTTATTATCCAGATACCAGTCAATAGTTTTGCTAATGCCGGTTTCAAATGTTTCTTTTGGCTTCCAGCCCAGCTCATTTTCTATTTTTGAAGCATCGATAGCGTATCGACGATCGTGACCCGGGCGATCTTTAACAAAAGTAATTAAACTTTCAGGTTTATTGAGTTTATTGAGAATTAATTTCACAATTTCAATATTGAGTTTCTCATTGTGCCCGCCGATATTATATACCTCTCCAAACTGGCCATTATGCATCACCACATCAATGGCTTCACAATGATCTAAAACATATAACCAATCCCTGATATTTTTCCCATCCCCGTAAACAGGTAAGGATTTATCATCCAAAGCATTAGCAATCATGAGCGGAATAAGTTTCTCGGGAAACTGGTATGGCCCGTAGTTATTTGAACACCGGGTAGTGATGCAGGGCAGGTTGAATGTTTCGTGGTAGGCCCGTACAAGTAAATCTGATCCTGCTTTACTGGCTGAGTAAGGTGAATTGGCCATAAGCGGACATTGTTCAGTAAAATATCCTGTTTCACCTAAAGAGCCATACACTTCGTCTGTAGAGACATGGATGAATTTTTCAATGCCATATGATTTTGAAACATCCAGCAGTGTTTGCGTGCCAATAACATTGGTTTCCACAAAAACCCGTGCCCCTAAAATACTCCGATCAACATGGGATTCTGCAGCAAAATGAACAATGGTATCAATGTTATATTTTTTGAAAACACTCTCAACATCTTCAATGGAGCGGATATCACCCTTTACAAATGTATAATATGGATGTTGTTCCACTTCATGAAGGTTCTCAAGGTTTCCCGCATAAGTGAGCAGGTCGAAATTGATGAGGTTGTACGTATCATATTTATCAAGCATATGCCTGATAAAATTGCTTCCGATAAAACCGGCACCTCCGGTTACAAGTATATGTTTCATGGTTGAGTTTTTATTTGAAAAACAACAGAAAACCTAAGTGAAATACCTAATAAATTACTAATTGAATTGAATTGCTTTGAATTAGCCCGAAATTATCCGATACCTATTTTGCTGGAGATAATTTGACCAGGATTCAGATCTTTTATTCCGATTACCTTTTTTCTTAAAAGGAGTTGAGGTAATAAGCTCATGTGAGGGCGATTGAATTTTAAGTGCCTGAGATACCGCCAATGCAAGGGCATCGGATGCATCAAATGGTAATGGCAGGCCCTGTAATTTCAAGATTGATTTAATCATATTTGCCACATGCTGTTTGGTAGCAGTACCTTTGCCTGTAATAATTTTTTTTACTTCTCTGGGTGAATATTCATAAAGCCGGACATTATAATTCTTGGCTAAGACAATTATTGCACCTCGTACTTGTCCCAACTTAAGGGCTGATTGGGCATTTTTACCATAAAAGGAAGTTTCAAGGGATATAATGTCGGGTTTATGAGCTTCTATGATGCCAGATAAATGATCATAAATAAGTTTTAACCGATCCGGGATATCTTTTTGTTTTGGGAGCACCAGAACATCGTGGGCTAAATGATGAACTTGAGAATTTGCGACTTCAACCAAGCCGTAGCCTGTCTTTATGCTTCCGGGATCCACCCCAAGAATGATCATATATTGTTGTAGTCTCGCAAATTAATTAAGTTTTGATGCCGCTTCTTCCGATAATTCAAGGTTAGAGAAAACGGTTTGAACATCATCATTCTCTTCAAGTGCTTCTATAAGCTTCATAGCTTTTAGTGCTTCTTCACCATCCAACTCTATGGTGTTGTCTGGAATCATATCAATCTTTGCATCTTCAAATGCAAGGTTGCTCTCTTCAAGGGCTTTTTTGATGGCTTCCAGGTCTTTAACATCCGATAAAATGGTGTAATATTCATCATCATCTGATTTCAAATCCTCCAGACCTGCATCAATCAACTTATCCATTAAGTCATCTTCTGATATGGCTGATTTTGCCACACATACGCTACCTTTTCGTTGAAAACTCCAACTAACGCTGCCGGATTCACCAAGAGAACCGCCATTACGGCTCATGATATGCCTGATTTCAGCCACAGTTCGATTTCTGTTATCGGTCGCAGCATCGATTAAGATAGCAATACCCCCCGGACCGTAGCCTTCATAGGTGATTTCATCATAAGTTGCCCCTTCAATTTCACCGGTTCCTCTCTGAATTGCACGCTTAATGTTTTCAGCGGGCATGGAATTGGATTTGGCATTGTCTATGGCTAGTCTCAACCTGGGATTGGATTCGGGATCACCACCGCCAATTCTGGCTGCAATGGTAATTTCTTTCACTAACTTGGTAAATAAATTTCCTCTTTTTTGGTCGGTGGCGGCTTTTTTGCGTTTGATAGTCGACCACTTACTGTGTCCAGACATAAGCAATAAAAAAGTAAATAAGCGTTAAATCACGATGTACTCTAAACCCTATGAAAGGTTTATCTTAAGCAGCATTAAACTGGTTGCTTAAAATAGACGTTTAGCAAAAAAAATAAAAAGTGTTATGTCTTTTTAAGTAAAAGTTTTATCTAATCAAAAAATCAACCACTAAATAAGATTTACAATGGAAGAGTATTGTGTCGGATATCAGGGTGAGCCCGGAGCTTACAGTGAAATCGCAGCATTGCGTTTTGAAAAGGAAAACAAGGCGTTTGAGGATTTTAAGCATATTTTTCAGGCGATTTCAGCGGGTGAAATTAAGTATGGCGCAATACCACTTGAAAACTCTCTGGGTGGTAGCATTCACCAAAACTACGACTATTTAATGGAGTTTCCTGTCAGTGTTATCGCTGAAACTTATGTATCTATCGAGCACTGTTTAATGGGATTGCCCGGTGCCTCAATCAAAAAGGCCACTCATGTGCTTTCACACCCACAGGCATTGATGCAATGCAAAGACTTTTTAGACGCTCATCCAAATCTAAAGGCCGAAGCCACTTACGATACCGCAGGCAGTGCAAAACTCATTGCTGAAACCAAGTCGCTCAACCAATTGGCAATTGCCTCAAAACGGGCAGCCGAGTTATATGGATTAAACATCATTGAGACAAATTTAGCCGATGCCGAATGGAACATCACCCGCTTTGTTTGCATTGCTAAAAAAGGAACATCACTTCATCCGAATGTTAATAGCCAGGAACGCAAAACCTCCCTTGTATTCTTACTTCCGAATGAACAAGGCTCTCTTTTCAATGCTATGGCCACGTTGGCTTTACGCAAAATTGATCTGACCAAAATAGAGTCCAGACCATCCCGAAAAAAAGCATTTGAGTACTTGTTTTATGTTGATATTATCGGCAGTCCTGATGAAGCAAACGTGCAACATGCACTATCTCACCTCGAGGAAATATCACCTATGGTAAAAGTTTTGGGAAGCTACGGAAAAGTAATGTAAAAGACTTCCCAAGTCGTATATTTGCTCCACTCTCAGAAGAGTCACCGAAACCATATTCACTTAAAACCTATGCAAGATTCCGGGGCTAATCAAAAGCCATCCTTATACCTGATAGACGGGATGGCCATTATTTTTCGTGCTTACTACGCCTTAATGTCGGCCCGAATGCAAACCAAGGATGGGTTTCCAACCGGTGCGATTTACGGGTACCTTGCGGCTATTTTAAAAATACTGGATGCTTATAAGCCCGATTACATGGCAATTGCCTTTGATAGCAAGGAAAAAACATTTCGTCATGAAAAATATCCCGACTACAAAGCCAATCGCCCTGAACCACCGGAAGATTTAATCCTGCAACTTCAAAAAATCCATGATATTTCTTCATTGCTGGGTATAAAAACCTTTAAAATGCCCGGTTACGAAGCCGATGATATTATCGGATCTCTCACAAAAAAATTTGAATCGGAGTGCTCGTGTTATCTGGTGACACCCGATAAAGATTTTGCACAGTTGGTTCATAATGATGTGAAGCTGCTTAAACCTTCAAAGAAATCTGATGCCTTTGATGAGTTCGGTCCAGAGGAAGTTAAAGCACAATTTGGGGTATATCCTGAGCATTTTCAGGACATGCTGGCCTTGATGGGCGATAGCTCCGACAATATTCCAGGAGTGCCGGGTGTGGGGCCAAAAACAGCCGCAAATCTCATCAATCAATATCAATCCATTGAAAACTTATACCAACATCTTGAAGAACAAAAGCCCAGGATCCAGAAAAGCCTTAAGGAAAACGAAAAGCTACTGAAAATGTCTTCATTTCTGGTGAAGATCAAAACAGATCTTGACCTGGATTTTGTGTTGGATGATATGGTTTTAAAATCTCCCGAACTACCTCTTCTATTGTCTGAACTCGAAGCATTGGAGTTTAAAACCATGCTCAGCAAGTTCAAGCGATTGGCCTCAGGCTCCGGCCAAAACCTTACAGATGAATCAGACGTTGATTTTGAGTTTGGTGCAAACTCGGATCCTGAATATGAGTTTAAAGCAAAGCTACCCAAAGATGATGGCAAGTATCATTTAGTCACAACAAAGACTGAGTTGCAAAGCTTGATCAATGACATTCAAAAAGCCGGTAAAGCAGCCTTTGATACAGAAACAACCAGTTTAAATACATTGGATGCTGAGATAGTGGGAATATCATTTTCATTTAAATCCAAAGAAGCCTATTTCATTCATTTTCCTGAACATGAGCTAGAGCCGCAGGAGATTATTGATATCCTAAAACCGGTTTTTGAAAATCCGGACATACATTGGATTGGCCAGAATGTCAAGTACGATATCCTTGTTCTAAAAAACTATGGCATCACTATCTCATCGATATGTTTCGATACCATGTTAGCCAGTTATGTTCTTAATCCGGACCAAACTCATAACCTGGATGACCTGGCATTACAATGGCTTGATTTAACAACGGTTAAATATGCCGATCTGGTTGGTAAAGGAAAATCTCAAAAGAGCATATATGAGGTTGAACCCGTAACACTTTCAGATTATGGGTGCCAGGATGCCGATGTTGCCTTACAACTTAATGAGGTTTTCGAGGATAAACTTAACGATGAAAGCCGTTTGAAGTTTATTTGTAAGGCTCTGGAGTTCCCATTGATCAACATTCTTGCTGATGTTGAAAGAGAAGGTATAAAGATTGATGTTTCGGCCCTATCAGATATGTCTGATAGTTTGAAAAAGGATATTAACGGCCTAACAAAAAAAATATATGATATTGCAGGCGAATTGTTCAACCTTGACTCTCCAAAGCAATTAGCTGAGATATTGTTTGACAAACTGGGTTTACCTGTTAAACGCAAAACCAAAACCGGTTACTCAACCGATGTAAAAGTTTTGGAAGAGTTGGCACTTGACTATCCGATTGCAGAGTTACTCCTTGAGTACAGGCATTTACAAAAACTCAAGACCACGTATATAGACGCCCTGCCCAAGTTGGTTCACCCGAAAACCGGCCGCATTCATACCTCATTTAATCAACATATCGCGGCAACAGGCAGGCTTTCTTCGTCCAACCCGAATTTGCAGAATATTCCAATTCGAACGCAAGTGGGTAAATCCATTCGTAAAGCATTTATTGCCAATAATCCGGAGTCAAAGATACTTTCAGCAGATTATTCGCAAATTGAACTTCGTATCGCAGCAGAGTTTTCCGAGGATCCAACCATGTTGGAGGCTTTTCATAACGGGGAGGATATTCATCAGAAAACAGCACAACTGGTTTTTAATACAAAAGAGGTTAGCCGTGATATGCGAAGGAAAGCCAAGGAAGTTAATTTCGGGGTGTTGTATGGCATTATGCCTTTTGGATTAGCTCAGCGACTTGATATCCCTCAGGCTGAAGCTAAAAGTATCATTGATGAATACAAGGCGAAATACCCAAAAATATTTGAATATTTAAATCGTATGATCCAAATGGCAAAACAGCAGGGTTATGTTGAAACAGCCATTGGCCGCAGGCGATTTATCAAAGATATTAACAGCAAAAATTTCGCAGTTCGCTCTGGAGCTGAGCGTGCAGCCATTAACTCACCGATACAGGGCGCAGCGGCCGACATGATCAAAATGGCCATGATCGATATTCATCATGAATTCCAGGAGAAAAACTTTAAATCAAAGATGGTTCTTCAGGTTCATGATGAACTGGTTTTTAATGCCGATGATAAAGAAATCGATCAGATCACACCAATAATCAAGTCTAAAATGATTGAGGCAGCCAAAAAAGTTGGTGTAAAAAATGTACCGATTGAGGTTGAAGTTGGCAGCGGTCAAAACTGGCTGGACGCCCATTAACAAAGATTTGGTTAAACCTTTTAATAATGTTATTATAGCCTTATTATATTGTTAGGTAGGTGCTGTATAATAAGTTAAGAAGTTTGTATAAAAAGCATGAAATTTTGTGAATAAAAATCACAATAATTGTTAGGGAGAATAAAAAACTGAAATTATGTTTACCAAGCCCGAATTCCATTATTCAGAAGACGAATGTTGTTTCGTCCCAAAAAAAAACACATATAAAGTATACTCCATTAAATTTTTAGGTGTATTACTCCTTTCTGTTTCTCTTTCCGTTACCATGATAACCATATATGGCCAGGAGATTTTTCTTGATGAAAAAGAAAAGCAAATGGTCTCCGAAATATCTGAATTAAAAGAGCGCCTTCAGGCTATGAATGTTCAGTTTAAAAAATTAACTGAATCCGACGATCTGCTGCGAACGGAAGTCAATTTGCCTTTATTGGATAAGGAGGAAAAAGAACTTGGTATTGGTGGTTCCAGGCAATCTGTTTCTAGCCTGGACGTTTCCGATCCAGAAGCCATTTTAAAAGCCTCAGAGAAAATGGTTGGGCAACTGGCTAAAAAGATTGAAATGCAGCGTACCAGTTACATGGAGATCATGCGCCAATATGAAACCAACGAGAAACTATTTAATTGTATGCCTGCTATCCGACCTTGCAACGGTCATGTAACCAGTGATTTTGGCATGCGTCTTCATCCGATCTTTAAAGTACGTCGTTTTCATGCCGGAATGGATTTCTCAGCAAGAATCGGCACACCAGTTCATGTAACCGGTGATGGTGTTGTGGAATTGGTTGCCAGAAATGGCGGATTTGGTAAAATGGTTCGTGTCAATCATGGTTTTGGCTACAAAACCATCTATGCACATTTATCTGAATTTAAAGTGAAAAAAGGTGATCGTGTTAAAAGAGGTGATGTAATAGCGCTTTCAGGAAATACGGGCATTTCTGAAGGACCGCACTTACATTATGAAGTTATTAAGAATGGCATAAAAATGCAGCCAAGAAATTTTATATTTGACGATTTCGGTCCTAGAGAATATATTGCAGCCGCAAAAGTAAGTGGTCTCTGATAACTGCTTATCAGATCGCAATTTATTCTCAACATTAAACCATCTTTAGTGTTTTCTTATGTACTGGAATCTAGTTTTAGCCCGTTACCTTGTTGATGCCCCTTGGCCTGCAACAAAAGAAGAGTTAATCGATTATGCTAGTAGAATAGGCGCTCCTCAAGAAGTTCTTGAGAACTTAAATGAGCTCCAGGATAATGATGAACAATACGAAAGCATCGAAGAATTGTGGCCCGACTTTCCTACTGACGAAGATTTTTATTACAACGAAGAAGATACAGATTTCTAATTTTCTCATCTTGCATAAAGAGCGTTTATTAGCGCTTCCCCTTTTTTTTAGGCATCTGTTCTCAGAGGTTAATTCCTTCAATCGGTTTTCCCTTTTTGTGTCTATTACCTTGTTTTCCGGATTGATCATATTCTGGAATTTAGAACTCTATGCCCAAAAAGCGGCTTCTTTAAACCCTGTTTATATAGATAAACTTGAGTTTACGGGTAATGACGTTTTAACCACTGATGAACTTCTTGCAGAAATCTCAACCAAAGAGAACACGACCTATTTTGGCTTTTTTCGCCCATGGTTAGGCGTCTATAATTTTGCGCAATTCATTTTTGCAGATACCTCAAAACCAGCATATCATTTTAAAACGCCATTTTCATCCGATAGCAGTAGTATCCGGTTTTGGCTGCAAAACTCTCTGGGCGAAACTCCGCGATTATATAATCCCAGGGATTTTGATCTGGATATATCCCGTATTCGAACACTTTACCATTATTACGGGTATCATAAGGCTGATGTAAAATCCAATATATCCTACAATAATGCCAGAAATAAAGTCAGTCTGGAAGTCCTTATAGACGAAGGACAGCCAACCAGAATTGATACAATACATTATGAAGGTCTTGATGATCTGAATGCCTTTTCTTTGGATGACTTCTACGAACAGAAGTTACTTGAAACCGGTATGGTTTGTAACCTTGCCACAATCTTATCTGAACGCGATCGGATTTTGAGTTTCTTCAAAAACAAAGGGTATTATTTTTTTGAGGCCGACAGTGTTCTGATAACCATTGATACCTTAAACCAAAAAGCAGGTGTAGCTTTTGATATTAACCTACCTGAAAGAATTAAATACCGGAAGTTAAATGTGGTTGTTCATAATGCGTTTGGTCCTGATAAAACAGAGCAATTAAAGCGCACAGTGCATGATGGGATTCAGATCGATGTATATAATAACGACAGGCTTTCGCACGACTTAATATACAATGCCATAGAATTAAGCCCCGGTGAATACACCCAGGATATTCGCAGGAATGCAACTTTCCAAAAATTAGGCAACACCGGTATATTTGAGTCGATTTCAATACAAAACGATTCGCTGATCAACAACGAGCTTTATGCCACCATTCACCTGGACTTGTTGCCAAGGCACCAGATAAAACCAGAAATATTGGTAGATAACCGTTACAATGCGCCTTTTATTGGTACATCATTGGGTTATTTAAACCGTAATTTATTTGGTGGAGCAGAGAGCTTTAATATCTCAACAAGCATTGGCGCTCAACTAAGCTATAACAAAACGCTCCTGGAGGATATCAACAGTGATGTTGGATCAGCGTTACCCTATAATTTTGATCTTCGTATGATTTATGGTCTTTCCGATGTGATTGGCGATCGCTTTACAACAACATTGCAATATTCATTCAATCAATTGCCGATTTTACTCCAGCAGCAAAGTGCCTTGTTAAGATTCCGCTCAAACTTTTCAGCCAATCAATTTCAACGCATCACAGTCGACTTTCTGGAATTGGAACTGGTTTTAACCGATACCCTAAAAGGTTTCAATGAATTGTTTACTAAAAAAATTGCAAGCAATCTGAATGTTGATGAAACGAACTCAGCAGCTGTTGAAACGGCTATAGATAGCTTATTGCAAAAGCGTTTGAATCCGGTTATCCGGTTTGATTTTTTATACACTGAACAATCCAGAATCAGAGAAGGGTACGATTTCAGGTGGAATTTTCTTGCGGAGGAATCGGGTTTGCTGGCTTATCTGATAGATCGGTACATCGATAAAAAAACACCCGATGGATTCTCAGATGATGATGCGCAGATATTTGGATTGCCCTATTCTCATTATTTAAAGCTCAGTTCGTTTTTAACGCTCTCCAAAAACCTTTCACCCACTAAAACACTGGCTTACAAGCTTTTTTTAGGATATATGTTTCCCTATGGAAAAGCTGAAAACACCCCACAGGAACGTCGTTTTTATTCGGGTGGGGCCAACAGTTTAAGAGGTTGGGCATTCAATTCAATCGGTCCGGGTGAAAACCCAAGTGAAACAGTGTCGAATCTGGGTGCAGATATTAAAATTGTGACAAGCCTTGAATACAGGATTTATTTTTTTACTTTTTTAAAACAAAAATCCGGGCTTGCTTTCTTTACCGACATAGGCAACATTTGGAACCGGGAAGGAGAAAATGCATTTATGTTCAATACCTGGTTTCAGCAGCTGGCTTGGGATGGCGGAATAGGATTAAGGATTGGGACACCTATTGGGCCAATTCGGCTGGATTTTGGCTACAAGCTATACGATCCTTCAGAGTCTATGGATAAATGGGTGATTAAAAACTGGTCGCCCGGTAAGTTTAACTTCAGTTTCGCCATAGGCGAAGCCTTTTAATTCAGATCATTTAATTTGTACTAATACGATGGAAAAAAGCTCAAATATCTTAGTTGCCCCTTCGATTTTATCTGCCGATTTTACCAAACTGCGCTCAGAAGTTGAGCTTGCCGAAAAAGCCGGTGCAGACTGGATTCATTGTGATGTGATGGATGGTATGTTTGTTCCAAATATTTCATTTGGGCCGATGATCGTTGAGGCTGTTCGGCGTTGTACAGATATGGTTATTGATACCCATTTAATGATCGCGGATCCCGATCGTTACATCAAGGAATTTGTTGCAGCAGGTTCAAATCAAGTTACCGTTCATCAGGAAGAGTGTAAGCATTTGCATCGCACCATCGACTTTATCAAATCCTGTGGTGCCAAAGCAGGGGTTTCCCTGAATCCTTCTACCAGTGTTTCAACCCTTGAAGAAATTTTACCTGATTTGGATTTGGTGCTTGTGATGTCTGTAAATCCGGGTTTTGGCGGGCAGAAATTTATCAAGAACGCGATTGAGAAGATAAAAAAAATTGACCAGGCTCGTCAGGAGTGCAATCCGGACCTGGTGATTGCCATTGATGGCGGCATAAATCCCGATAATGCTTTGCCGGTAGTGGAAGCCGGTGCCTCTGCTTTGATTGCCGGTTCAGCCTTTTATAAAGCACCCGATCCGTTTGAAGTAGTCACAAAATTCAAGGCACTTTCCACAGCCATGTCGACTTAAAGCTTTAAAATCATTCTAAAGTCTGGAGCAAACCTGATTTGTTTCAGACTTGTGTTTGATTGTTTTTCCAGTGATAACTGTGAAGTTCCTTTGAAATTAATCCCTCACCAATCAATACCGCATCAAAGTTATGTTCGGAGAGCAACGCCAAGTCTTGTTGAGATTTAATACCGCTTTCAGATACCGCAATTACCCCATCCGGAAAAAATGGCTTCAACCGGCAGGAATTTTGAAGGCTAACTTCAAATGAGGTTAGATCGCGGTTGTTAACGCCAATGATCTTTGCTCCGCTATCAACAGCTATGGCCAGTTCATCTTTAGAATGGATCTCAACCAGAACACCCATACCCAGTTTGTTGGCTAATTGATGCAACATGGTTAGTTTTTGGGGAGAAAGTGCAGCTACGATAAGCAGAATTGCATCGGCACCAATAATCCGGGCTTCATAAACCTGAGATTCATCTATGATAAAATCTTTTCGGAGGATGGGTAAGTGAAAATGAGAACGCACATCTTCTACATAACGGCAACTTCCCTGGAAAAACTGTTCATCAGTGAGAATTGAAAAGGCAGAAGCTCCCAGTGAATGGTATGCGCCGGCAAGCTCCAAAGGTTTAAAATCCTTGATGAGTACCCCTCGGGAAGGGGAGGCCTTTTTTAGTTCGGCAATTAAATTAAGTGGCCGATCTTTTCCAGAACGCTTCAGTGCCTGGTAAAAGTCGATGCAGTTAGGACGGGCTAAAATGGCTTGTTCAGCTTGCTTTATTAACTCACTTTTATCTAACTGTTTAATTTCCTGTTCCTTATGAGCCAGGATTTTATCAAGGTAATTCATAAGATTACCAATTACTCACTGCCGGCCATTTCGCGCATCTCCACTTCAAAATCCACGATTTGCTTGATATTATGTAAAAACCAGGGATCAATATATGTTGCTTCATGAATATCTTCTATAGACAAACCGGCAAGCAAAGCGTGTCGAACATAAAATATTCTATCGGCCCTGGGTGTTTTAAATTTTTCCAGGATATCTTCACGTGCCACCATTTTTTGCTCCGGGGTCATGTATAAGATATTCAGGATATCCTTACCGTCGGCACCGAGACCAAACCGTCCGATTTCCAGAGAGCGTAACGCTTTCTGAAGGGCTTCCTTAAAGTTACGGCCAAAGGCCATGACTTCGCCTACCGATTTCATCTGAACTCCCAACTGAGAGTCGACATTTTTGAATTTCTCGAAATCCCAGCGAGGTATCTTAACCACACAATAATCAATTGAGGGTTCAAAGCTAGCCGGTGTGGATTTTGTGATGTCGTTCTGGATTTCGTCGAGGCTGTAGCCAACCGCAAGTTTTGCAGCTACTTTGGCAATCGGAAAACCTGTAGCCTTGGATGCCAGTGCCGAACTTCTTGAAACGCGGGGGTTCATCTCAATAACAACCATACAACCGGTTTCAGGATTGACTGCAAACTGTATATTACTTCCACCTGTCGCCACACCTATTTCGCGAATAATTTTGATGGAAGCATCACGCATGATTTGATACTGGCGATCAGTGAGAGTTTGGGAAGGCGCAACCGTAATGCTATCGCCGGTATGAATGCCCATTGGATCCAAGTTTTCAATTGAGCAGACGATAATGACATTGTCGGCCAGGTCGCGGATCACTTCAAGCTCATACTCTTTCCAGCCAATCAAGGATTCTTCAACCAATACTTCATGAATCGGACTTTCCATTAATCCGCGGCGAACCGAATCAAAATAATCCTCTTCGGTATTAGAAAAGCCGCCACCTGTACCACCAAGGGTAAAGGATGGGCGCACTACAATCGGAAGTCCGATTTTTGCCAAAGCATCTCTGGCTTCGGCTTCACTCCGAACAAAATATCCCTGGGCCACTTCCAGGCCGATTTTTTTCATGGCTTCGTTAAAAAACTCACGATTTTCAGCTTTGCGAATTGCCCGGAGTTTTGCCCCAATCAACTCTACATCATATCGCTCCAACACACCGCTTTCGGCCAGTTTTACGGCCACGTTCAAAGCAGTCTGGCCGCCCATGGTCGGCAGAAGTGCATCGGGTTTCTCTTTCTGGATGATCTTTTCAACATATTCAGGGGTGATGGGCTCTACATAAGTCCGGTCGGCCATTTCCAGGTCGGTCATGATCGTAGCCGGATTGCTGTTGATCAAAACAACACGGTAGCCTTCCTTTTTCAAAGCCAGGCAGGCCTGTGTTCCGGAATAATCAAATTCGCAAGCCTGGCCAATAACAATGGGCCCTGCTCCGATAACTAATATGGTTTTTATATCTGTACGTTTTGGCACTATGGTATGATCTTATTTAACAATTCATATTGACTTTCAAGATACGAAAATGCTTAAACAACTAATAGATCAAACTTCCGGAAAAAGGCCATTATATGATTTGGTTTGAATTTGATATAAATAGATGTATTTATCCGATATGTTCAACTAATAACTTGTATTCAGCATGTTAGGATGGTCGGTCACTCGATATGACGTGTTTGCCAGGTGTAAACGGATGTACTTTTATCAGTATTATGGGCGTTTTGATGATGAGTTTTCCGGGCACGAGATCAAAACCCTCAAAAATTTAACCTCAATCCCGCTTGAAATCGGCAACATTGTTCATGATGTATTAAAAACTCTCCTTGAGCGGTTTAAGAAATCCTCAGAGCCGATTGATGAAGAGCGTTTTTTTAACTTCTCAAAAAACCTCACGCTTAATTATACCGGCGCCAATACTTTTTTTGAAACGGTCTATGGCAATCTCATCCAAGTAGAGCCGATGGAAATGATGTACCCAAAAATTGAGGCTTGTTTGAATAATTTTATTGCCAGCCCGCGATTTGAATGGCTGATCTCTGAGCCTGAGAAGTATAAAAAAGATTGGGTAATAGAACCTCCGGGATATGGCCAAACCACGATCAATGGATTTAAAGCCTACTGTAAAGTGGATTTTCTGTTTCCCACAGATCATGGCCTTGAAATTCTGGATTGGAAAACCGGCCAGCAAGATCCGGTTAAACATAAAAAACAGCTCATTGCCTATGCCCATTGGGCCTCTGAAAAAAAGAATACCCACCCCGGGGCCATTGATTGCCGAGCCGTGTATTTATATCCGCAATACGAGGAAATACCCTTAGACGTCTCCGAGTCGGATATCATGGCCTTTTCCAATCAAGTTCGGGATGAAACTCACGAGATGTGGGCTTTTTGCATGGATGTTGAGCAAAACCTACCGATATCTAAATCTGAATTCCCAATGGTATCAAACCAGGAGAATTGTAAAAGTTGTAATTTCCAAAAACTGTGCTTTGGGCAGACCTAAAACCAAATTCTATCCTACGTGAAAACCAATGCCTTGATCATCTTTTTCAAATGGCCTGTGCCCGGTGAAGTAAAAACCCGGTTAATTCCGACTTTAGGCACTGAGCCTGCTGCGCAGATCTATGAGGCATTTATTAAAGATTGTCTGGAAAAAGTCCGGGATTTGGATATGGATGTCATTGGGTTTTATGGTAACAAACAGATTGAAAACACACATAAACCACTAAAGGATTTCTTTGCAACACATGGTGTTCAATTGTTCAAACAAGAAGGTGAAGATTTGGGGCAGCGAATGCTGGGTGCCATATCGCAAGTGCTTGATCAGGGTTATAAACACGTGGGGTTGATTGGAACAGACTCACCGGATTTGCCACCTGAAGTCTTAAAGCATGCTTTTCAAGCACTAAGTTTTTCAGATAATGCCTTTGCTTTAGGCCCCAGTGAAGATGGCGGTTATTACTTTATTGGAATGAACCGTCCATATCCCGGCGCTTTTCATAATGTGCAATACAGTACCGAAACCACATTGCTGGATACGGTTACAAATCTTACCATAGAGCCCTGTAGTTTGTATATCCTGAAACGCTGGTACGATATTGATGAACCTGACGATTTAAAACGTCTTCAAAGCAGTTTGCATCCTGAATTGCTCACACATACCAACCAAGTTCTGTCACTTACGATTTAGGCAAAGAAGGTTTTGCTTCAGATCACAAACCGAATTAAAAAAAAATATAAAATTGTAATATCCACAGCATATAATGGAGTTATATTAATAATGTGGTGGTATTACCGATTGAGGTGATTGAAAGCTTATTCTCTGGCAATTGGTCAACCCCCAAGGTCAATCGCCAGAGAATAAAGTTCTTTTTGATCAGGAATCGCGTTTCATTACCATTGCCGCAAAGTCAATCAGGTTCTGGCGACCGGTTGGGTTCGGCAAGGAAGCCGCCAAAGCTTTGGACTCTTCAAAATTTGAATCAATAATCTTCCGGGCATAGTCCAGTACCCCGCACTTTTCATAAATATCTCTTACTTTGGCCACATTTTCCTGAGGTGTCCCGTGATTATCCACAACAGATTGCAGCATGGCCCTATCATCCCCAGATGAAAGTTCAATGCCTTTTAATAGCAGGTATGTTTTTTTACCGCACATAACATCACCACCGACAACTTTTCCAAACTTTTTATCATCAGCCATTATATCCAGGAGGTCGTCCTGGACCTGGAACGCCTGCCCGATAAGCTCACCAAACTTTGTAAGCGCTTCAACATCCTTTTGAGAGGCCTCGGCTGCCAGACCACCAATTTCAAGTGAAGCTGCAATCAAACGGCCGGTTTTCTTTGAGATCATATCCAGATACTCATCAATAGTTACATCATGGCGCTTCTCAAAGTCCATATCCAGGGCCTGACCTTCGCAAATGGTTATGGTGCTTTGTGTAATGATACTCAAAATCTCATGCATGTTTTTAAACGGGTGCTTCAAGGCCAGTTCATAGGCAAAAGCCAGCATCATATCACCCGACAAAATGGCAATGCTGTCGTTCCATTTTTTATGAACGGTATCGCGGCCATGACGCAGATCGGCATGATCCATAATATCATCATGAATCAGGGTGAAATTATGCAACACTTCCACCGAAATAGCCAGGTCCAGCATATTATCTGAGTTGCCGGTAATTGATTCGGCACCCATGAGCACTAATATAGGGCGGATACGTTTTCCTTTTCCTTCAAGAATGTAGCGACCCGGGGCGTAAAGTGAATCCGGGGTTCTCCCATCAAGGCAAACTTTGAGTTTTTTGTTGATTAAAGCATGTATCTCAGTGTATTTTTCCTGGATCGCTGAGACATCTTTTTGATTCGTTGAGAGTTTCATTAATCATCAAGGCATTAAGAGTTATAAAAAACTTTATTGATCAGGTATTGGGATGTAAGGGTATTTGACGAAGCGCTTCAATATTTGAAGCTCCTGTCAGGAACATGGTTGCACGAAGATCATTTATCCATGTTAAAATGGTCGATTCCAGGTTTTGGGCGGCTTTATCCGGGTCGCTAAGTAAGGCTTTTAAAAAAGGCTTGGCTGCGGCACCAATATGAGCACCCGATGCCAATGATTTGGCCAGATCCAGACCATGGCGTAAACCACCCGAGGCAACCAATTCAATGTCTTCGAAAATACCTTCTTTTTGGTTTAAGGCTTTGATTTCTGCCAGACACTCAGCTGTAGAATTGCCCCAGTTCAGGAATTCTTGAATAGCACCTTCTGAAAACCGGCTATCCTGTGAAAACCGTTTTAAGTAGCGTACATGCTCTACTTTCTGCCAGCTGGTTCCGCCTTTACCGGCCACATCTATCGCATGAACTCCACAGCTAACCAGATGGCGGGCAACCGGGGCCGTTATTCCTGCGCCAACTTCTTTTATAATAACAGGGACTTCAAGCCGTCTGACCACATGAGAAAGTTCTTTGTAAAATCCTTTAAAATCGGTATTACCCTCTGGCTGGAACATTTCCTGTGCAGGATTGAGGTGAACAATCAGGCCATCGGCCCTGATGATATCGATCAACAATTTTAAATCATCCGAACTTAAACCTTTGGCCACTTCCGGGGCACCAATATTGGCAAAGATCTGAATGTCGGGAGCAGCTTGTCGAACAATTCCAAAGCTCTCCTGATGAGTTCGCTCTTCCAGGGCCTGACGCATGCTGCCAACACCCAGTGGTATCTGAAGTGACTGGCATATTTCGGCAAACATTCTGTTTACAAACTCAGCACCGCTGTAGCCGCCTGTCATGGAGGAGATCATAAGGGGATAAGCGATTTTTTGTCCGAGGAAAGAAGTGCTTAAATCAATATCTTTATAATTAACTTCAGGGGCAGCATTGTGCGAAAAGCGATAGGCATCAAATCCATTGGGTTCATCATAATCAATTGGATCATTCAGGCAGATATCAACATGGCTTTGCTTACGTTCAACAATTTCGGATACAGAGTTGGACAAGGTATCGGCTTTTGATGTCATAATTAAAAAATCGAGTAGCGTTTTTAAATTTCTTGTAAGAAAATTAATCCCAGTTCTATAATTTATGCTCCCGGTGGGCTAAATATACAATGTTCATCTTTAAATCAAGGATATTAATAAAAACAGATGTTTAAAACCATTTTTCAAATTGCTATCGGTCACCTGGTTGGAAGAAGACGCCAGACCATCACCACTCTGGTTGGTGTGGCTGTTAGCACAATGGTTTTAATAACCACCATATCGCTTATGCGCGGCCTGGTGGATTCGTTTACCGATACGATTATAAACATTGCCCCTCATATCGTGATTCGTGGGGAGAAGATAGAACCCCGGCGTGTGGATATTATTTCAGACCAGTCTAAAAATGTACGCGCATTTGTAGTCGATAATGTTCAAAAAGAAGAAGAAGAGGAGATTACCAACTACCGCCAGATTTTATCCCTGATAGAAGAAGATCCGTATGTAAAACAGCTTTTTGTAGCCTCACCTTTTGTTTCAACCGAAGTGATGGCTATAAAAGGCACGGCCAACCAACCCATCGAAATTAACGGGGTGTTGATTGAACGCGAGAATAAAGTAGCCCGGTTGGAAGGCAACCTCATTAGCGGGAACCTGGAATCTCTGAAAAAAACCCCGAACGGCATCCTGGTAGGGGCGCCACTCGTTGAGGACCTGGCTATAGAATTGAACGACGAAATGACTTTGGTTTCTTCGAGTGGCATCACCCAGCAGGTTAAAGTTATTGGGGTGTTTTCAACCGGGGTGAAATCCATCGACAGCAAAGGGTTTGTGAATTTAAAGATCGGACAGCTCTTGACTCAAATGCCACCCAATAAAGTATCAGGAATCAATCTCAAAGTAAAAGATCTGCTTACCAACACCGAGCTTGCCCGGGAGCTGGAGCGCGTTACAGCCTATCGTTGCGAAACCTGGCAGGAAGCCAACGAAACCATTATCGGTCTGTTTAATCGTATTGGCAATATTGTCTATTCACTGGTAGGTTTTGTGGCGCTTGTATCCGGGTTTGGTGTGGCCAACATCCTGGTAACGACTATCTATGAGAAAACCCGCGATATTGCCATCATGAAATCATTTGGGTTCAAAGCAAATCAAATTGTGTTTCTGTTTATTCTTGAAGGTATCATGGTTGGGTTTATCGGGGCGCTTATCGGAGCCGTTCTGGCAATCGGTACCACCAACCTGATGGCTTCGTTACCGACACAAAGCACCCAGGGCGCTGTAAGCCAATCGGGTTTTGCTATGGCCCAAAGCCCTTATTATTACCTGATAGCCGTAGTGCTTACTTCAACGATCAGCACCATTGCTGCAACCATCCCCTCACGAAAAGCCGCCAAACTCGAACCGGTTCAGGTGCTTCGCGACGCCAATCTGTAAAAAACCTTACTTATTTGGGGATCTGATTTCTCAGGGTGATCTCTCCATCTGCGGACATATTTTCTGGAAAAATTGTGCACCTGCCTTTGCAGGTTTTATTCGTATAGATCAGCCAAAGGAAAAATCCTCAGGATTTTACAATCGGCTGGGAATGAAGTTGTTCGGGGTATTGCAAAAGGAAGAGTTTATAGTAGAGCCCACGTTGTTTCAGCAACTCCTGGTGAGAGCCGGTTTCACGTATTTCCCCCTTATGCAAAACCAGAATTTTATCAGCGCGTTGAACTGTAGATAGCCGGTGAGCTATAATTATAGATGTGCGGCCTTTCATGAGTACCTCAATGGCCAGCTCAATTTTAAGTTCGGTCTCGGTATCCACCGAACTGGTGGCTTCATCCAGAACCAGGATCTTTGGATTATAGACCATGGCACGCACAAATGAAATTAACTGGCGCTGTCCAGTAGAGAGGCCGCCTCCACGCTCCAGTACTTCATAATCATATCCTTGTGGTAGATTCACAATAAACTCATGTGCGCCGACCAGTTTGGCAGCATGAATAATTTGCTCTTCTGAAATATCTGTTCGTCCCAGAGTTATGTTCTCTTTGATTGAGCCGGAAAATAAAAAGACATCCTGCATTACCACACCCAGATGTTGGCGAAGTTCCGATTCAGTGACCTGGCTCAGGCTGGTATTGTCAATTCTGATTGAGCCTTGTTGAGGTTCATAAAACTTGGATAAAAGATTTATGATAGATGTTTTTCCGCTACCTGTAGAACCAACAATGGCAATGGTTTGACCGGGTGTTACATCAAATGAAATATCTTTGAGGATCCAGTTTTTATCCTGGTATGCAAACCAGACATTGTTAAAATGAATGGCTCCCTTAAGATTTGTTAATGCTTGGGGTTTTTTGGGTTCCGGGATGTAGGAGTCTTCATCCAGTAAGTTAAAGATACGCTCAGCGCTGGTCACAGCAGTTTGGATCAGGTTGTATTTTTCAGACAAATCCTGGAGAGGTCTGAAAAACTGGTTGACATACTGAACAAACGATACGATCACTCCAACCGTTAAAGTGCCTTCCAGCATACGATCAGTACTGAACCAAATGATCATACCCATAGCCACACTGCTCAAAATTTCAATGGTAGGATAAAAAACAGAGTAGTAATACACCGAGCGTATGTTGGCATTTCGATGAGCTGAGTTTATTTCGGAATGCTTTTTGAACTCAACATCTTCACGGCTAAACAACTGGATAGTGCTTATCCCGGTAATGTGTTCCTGAAGAAAAGCGTTCAAACGTGCCATTTGGGTGCGAACTTCTTCATAAACAACCCGCACTTTTCGCTTAAACACAAATGTAACATAAACGATCACCGGTAGAATACTCAGAGTAACCAATGTAAGTTGCCAGTCGAGAATAAACATCAGGATAACAATAAAAAACAGCTGGAATATGTCGCTGGCAATATTAACAAAACCGCTGGAGAGCATCTCGTTGAGTGATTCCACATCATTGGTGGCTCGTGTCATCAAACGACCGATAGGGTTACGGTCAAAAAATTTCAGGTTCAGTTTCTGGAGGTTCTGAAAGATATCCTTTCGAAGCAAGAAAACAGCTTTCTGCCCCAAATGCTGGGTCAGGTAATAAGAGCCATAAATTTTGATGGAATCCAGGAGTATGACACCCAAAAGCGCCAGGCTAACGGTTGTGAGCCCTTCAAAATCACCTACTGCGATATAGTCGTCAATGGCGATTTTTGTGATATATGGCCGCAGGGGAGAGAATACCGATCCGAAAACGGTGAGTAATACCGTGGCTGCCAGTAATCCTTTATAAGGTTTTACATACTCAAACAGCCGAAAGAAGACTTTGCTATCGGTTCGTTTTTGGTTGGATTTATTCAGCGCGGTATCGGCCTGGATCTGAAATCCCTTCTCAGTACTACTTTTGGAGGTATTGAGTGGCGAGGATGTGGATTTCATGTACTGCTTGCAATCAAATAATTTTTTAAATCTTTCAGCTGTCTTTAGATGTACACATTATTTGGCGTATAAAAAAATAGCACCGAAACTACGCCGGCATCTCATCGGCTATAAAAAGGGTTATTTTAGCGCTTCAAGCAGCTCTGTTTCAAATTTCGAGGCCAGTTTATGGGCATCTTCAGCGTTTTTTGCCTCTGTATAGATACGCACGATAGGCTCTGTGTTGGATTTACGCATATGTATCCATGAGGCTTCAAAATCGATCTTAAGCCCATCAATGGTGGTTACTTTCTCCGATGCATATGTCTTAGCCAGGGTTTCAAACGCCGAATCGACTGAGCCTTTGGTATCGGCCAGATTGAGTTTTTGCTTGGCCATGTGGTACTCGGGAAATGTTTTTTTAAAGGCCGATAAAGGTTGATTATTATGTTGAAGCTGCCATTGGCAAAACGCCTGAACAAATAACGCGATGCCAACCAGTGCATCACGCCCGTAGTGGATCTCCGGAAGGATCACACCGCCATTACCTTCACCACCAATGGTGGCGTTTTGACGTTTCATTTCTTCAATCACATTGGCTTCGCCGACCTTACTGCTAAAAAACTCGACTCCGTGTTTTAAGGCAATGTCTCGTAATGCGCGGCTGCTGGAGAGATTGTTGGCAATGTGCCCTTTATTATGGGTCAGGTAGTAATCGGCGCATGCCACCAGTGTGTATTCTTCGCCAAACAAGGTTCCGTCTTCACAAATCATAACCAGCCGATCAACATCCGGGTCTACAATGATGCCAAAATCACACTGCTCTTCTTTCATCCTGGCCAGGGTTTGAGTCAGGTTTTTTTCTATTGGTTCGGGATTGCGCGGAAAAATACCAGTGGCTGCACAGGCTACTTCTATAATATCGTTCATACCGAGGGCATGGCAGAGTTGAGGTACAATTGTTGACCCGGCACCTTCCACCGCATCAACCAGAACCCGGTAGTTTTGCGCTTCAATCTGCCCGGGGTTTATAAATGGTAACCCCAGGACTTTATTGATGTGAATGCGGTCGTAGGCATCACTGGTAACAGCAATGCCAAAATTATTCCAGGCGGCAGAATTCAGCTTGCCCGATTCGGCAATGTCTATCATTTCGTTGCCTTGTTGAGCGGTTAAAAACTCACCTTTATTGTTCAGCAGTTTTAAAGCATTCCACTCAATGGGATTATGGGAGGCGGTAATGATTATGCCACCATCGGCCTGTTCTTCCAGAACGGCAATTTCAACAGTAGGGGTAGTAGCCACGCCGAGGTCAATTACCGCGCAACCCGATTGGATAAGGGCGTTTTTAACAAAATCCAGGATAATGCTTCCGGTTGGGCGGGTATCGCGACCAATAACAATTTTTGGGGATCGACCGGTTTGCTCAGACTCTTTTTTGAGCTCTCCATAAAGCCAGTTGGCATAGGCTTGTGTATATTTTGCAAGTACCATCGGGGTTAAACTTTCGCCAACAATGCCACGGATTCCCGAAACACTAACCATTAAACTCATAACCAGTGAAATTTTGGGTTGAAAAATTGCATGGGAATTTACAAAAAAGATATTGGAAGTCACCTAAGGAATATCACTGGAAACCCAGCGAGAAGTCATAATGGGATTAGGTTTTTATGCTAAAAAACCCTACATTAAAAGTTCTTATTTAATTCAATTATAAAAGTTAATTATACAGGACGGGTATGCCACAACATAAGTCTTCCATTAAACGAGTCAGACAAGAGAAACGCCGTAATCTAAGAAACCGGCTTCAAAAGCAGGAAATGAAAACGCTGATCAAGAAAATCAAGCAATTGGTTTCTGAAAACGCTGATAAAACAGAGATTGATGGTGCATACAAAGCCGTTGTTCAAAAATTGGACCGAATGGCTGTTAAAGGCTACATCAAGAAGAACAATGCATCCAACAAAAAATCAAAAATCACAAAGTTGGTTAATCAGGCTTCTGCTTAAACAAGAGCTTATAGCGGCCACAGTATGTTGGCCGCATTTTCCTTCATTTTCATTTCCAACCACTTCCGAGATTCACTATTAGCCCAATGATTGCCTATCTTACGGGGTCGCTCATTGAAAAAAAGCCCACCGAGTTGGTTGTGGATGTTCAGGGGGTAGGGTACCATGTGTTTATTTCAACCCTGACCCATGAAAAATTACCTCAAACCGGCGCCAGTCTTACTCTGCATACCTACATGCATGTTCGGGAAGACGCTATGCAATTGTATGGGTTTTTGAATCCAAATGAACGTGGATTTTTCAAATTGTTGATTGGCATTTCCGGGGTGGGGCCCAAGCTGGCCCAGACTATTTTATCCGGATTTGATATTGAGACCTTAGAGCAGGCTATCCGAAGCCAGGATCTGAAACTGATTTCATCTATTCCGGGTGTTGGCAAGAAAACAGCCGAGCGCATTGTTATTGAGTTAAAGGATAAGTTTTCAGAGGCCCGGTTGCCGGAGAAAGCAGAACATTCAGCATCTCATACGTCGCACGAAGATGCTTTTGCTGCATTACTCTCATTAGGATTTTCCAGACCCATGGCTGAAAAGGCCATGGCACAAGCCATTAAACTGGCTCCACAGGCACAGGTAGATGAATTGATAAAAGTAGCATTAAGGCACATTAAATCTTAATACAACACTTATTAGGTATGAACTTTCAAGAGGCCATTGAGTTTATTTTTCCGCTCAGACGATTTGGCCAAAAGCCGGGGCTTCAGAATATTCAACAACTTTGCGATGCTATGGATAATCCCGAGCGAAAGCTTGGACGCATCGTTCATATTGCTGGTACAAATGGCAAAGGGTCGGTATCGGCTATGCTGGCATCGATGGCTAAAGAAAACGGCCTGAAAGTTGGCCTTTATACCTCTCCACATCTGATAAGCTTTACCGAACGCATACGAATAAACGGCCTGCCCATTCCCGAACAGAAAGTGGCCGATATCTGCAGCCTTTTAAAAAATGAGATTGAATCTATCGGCGCAACCTTTTTTGAGGTTACAACAGCCATGGCATATAAGCACTTTGCCGATGAAGATATAGATATGGCGATCATCGAAACCGGAATGGGCGGGAGATTGGATGCAACCAACATTCTTGCTTCTGATTTTACGGTTATAACAAACATTGGTCTGGAACATACCGAATGGCTGGGTGAGACAACCGAAAAGATCGCAGAAGAGAAAGCAGCCATAATCCGGCCTAAATCTCAGTGTGTAACCGGTGTAAAAGATCTGGATGCACTGGAAGTGATTACCAAAGTAGCCCGCGAACGCAAATCCAAAATTCATATTGTACCGGCCATGGTTGATATTCAGGTGGTATATGAAAGTTTGGAGGAGATGAGTTTGCACATACGCTCACTCCGGCGCAGCTATCATGGGTTTAAAATCCCGTTTTTTGGAAAATATCAAACCGATAATATTGCCATAGCTATTATAACAGCCGAGCAGCTTGGCTTTTCTGAAGCCGATATTCGTAACGGAATTATTCATCTCAAGAAGAACACAGGCTTTCGGGCAAGGCTGGAACAATTGCAGACCGAACCCATGATAATACTGGATGTATCACATAATGGTTTTGGTATGGCCCGTACTGTGCAGGCACTGTTAAATTACATCTCCGGATTCGACCAGGTCAGAATAATTTTTGCCTGTGTAGCCGGAAAAGATACCGAGCTGATGCTGGAACATCTTAAATCTATTGGGAGTAAATTTTACCTGCCCAAAATTAGTACAGAGCGTGCCATGCCTCTTGAAGAACTTCAGGCATGTTGTCAAAAACTGCAGCTCAGTTCTGAGGTATTTGGCTCGGCCGAGAAAGCATTGGAAAAAGCCCGCAGTGATTCATCCCAAAAAGACCTGATTTTGATTACGGGTTCCTTTTACCTTGCCGGAGAAATACTCGGTACGAACAACTGGCCTAATGTGCAGGTATTTGATGAATAGATTTGATTACTTGGAAAAAACGATTATATTAATGCCATCTTCAACAAATAAGATTTGTTTGAACAACCGTTTTTTACAGACCAAGCTGAATCTTCATAGTTATTACTCATCATTGAGCAAAGTTCCCGATTAGTCTTGTTATCAGGATAAATAAATAAACTTGAATCTTACTGTTTGTGTTCGTGTTTCGAATGCAAAGTTTTTTGAATTGAGCCGTTAAATTTTTTCGGTTACTTCAGTGTTGAATGATTATATAAAATGAAAAGTTTTAATCATCAATCCTCTACTTATCAATTAATAAATCCACTTATTACAACACAATAAGACTCATCTTTGTGTCGGGGCTGTGTTGAAATTTTAACCATCAATGAAGTTAGATCAATATGTCAAACAATTCTAGCAATACCAGTGAAGCAGAAGGTAAAGTTGGGCTGAATATTAATGTATTACAGAAGAAGAAAGTCGCTGAGTTAAATCAGATGGCTAAAGCTATGGGTGTGCCAACGAGTGGGCTAAGAAAAGATGAGCTTATTTACAAAATGATTGAAGCCCAAACTCAAAAAGAAGCCACTTCCGATTCCAGCAATGTGGTTGTCAACACCGGAGTATTGCAGGTTATTCCTGAAGGATATGGGTTTCTAAGATCAGCTGATTATAACTACCTGTCCTCTCCAGACGATATTTATGTTTCCCCGTCACAGATCAAGCGTTTCAATATGCGCACCGGTGATACGGTTTCCGGCCAGGTGCGAGCACCCAAAGAAGGTGAACGCTTTTTTGCCTTGTTAAAAATTGAAAGCATTAACGGCCTGGATCCTGAACAAATCCGTGATCGGGTCTTTTTTGATAACCTCACACCGCTTTATCCCGAAGAACAACTCCTTTTAGAAACCACTCCCGGAAACAAAAGCGGACGGGTTATGGATATTTTTACCCCGATCGGTAAGGGACAGCGTGGTTTAATTGTGGCTCAGCCTAAAACCGGTAAAACCATGTTGTTGCAAACCACGGCCAACAGCATTATCCAAAATCATCCCGAGGTCTATATGATCGTCCTCCTGATCGATGAACGACCCGAAGAGGTAACTGATATGCTTCGCAGTGTAAAGGGTGAAGTGATCAGTTCTACATTTGATGAAGAACCCGAACGCCATGTTCAGGTGGCTGATATGGTGCTGGAAAAAGCCAAACGATTAACAGAAGTAGGGCGTGATGTTGTTATTTTACTGGATTCAATTACTCGTCTGGCCCGTGCGCACAATACCGTTATCCCGCATTCAGGTAAGATTCTCTCGGGTGGTATTGACGCCAATGCACTTACCAAGCCAAAACGATTTTTTGGTGCAGCTCGTAATATTGAAGAGGGCGGCAGTTTAACCATTATTGCTACAGCCTTGATTGATACAGGCTCAAGAATGGATGATGTGATTTTTGAAGAATTTAAAGGCACCGGTAATATGGAACTGGTTCTGGATCGCCGTTTATCGGATCGCCGTATTTTCCCAGCCATCGATATCCTGAAATCCAGCACCAGAAAAGAAGAATTACTTATTTCCCAGGAACATCTCTCCAGAACCTGGCTCCTCAGGAAATACCTGGCCGATAAGAATCAGATTGAATGCATGGAATTCATTCGTGAAAAAATGGATGAAACCAAAAACAACAAAGAGTTTTTCAAGATCATGAACGGTTAGTCCCGTACTAATAATAAACCTGAAGCTGTTATGTTTAAACGAATAGATCATGTGGCCATAGCTGTGGAAAGTATTGATGAAACACTTGCCACGTTTGAACAATTAATCGATGCGGGAGTAGCAAAAATCACCCGCGAAGAAGTGCCCTCTCAAAAAGTGAAAGTGGCTTTTCTGCATATCGGAGATACCAAAATCGAATTTCTGGAACCTACAGCTCCCGATAGCGTGGTATCTAAATATTTACAAAAACGCGGTCAGGGCCTGCATCATATTGCACTGGAAACCGATGAGATTTATGCTGAAACGAAAGCCGTTAAAGAGCGCGGGTTTGAACCTTTAAACGAGCCGAGGCTGGGTGCAGAAAATAAACTGGTTTCATTCTTACATCCCAAAGAAACCGGCCGGGTTTTGGTTGAGATAGTTGGCCAAGAAGCCGACAAGTCTTAACTTTCCATTTTAATCATAAATTAAAAACGCGATTCTATTATGAACAAGAAAGCTAAAGTTGCTGCTAAAAAGCACCGGAAAAATATTCAAAGAGCCAAGGCTAAAAAGAAAGCCTCGTTGGCCTTAGCAAAATCTAAACCACAGGAAAAAGCAACGTCATAATGGTTTTTTGAAAAGTCATACTACTCACAACACAACATAAAGTATATCCATGATTGATTTTAAAAGTCTTCCAACCGGACAAAACCCACCGAAAGTTCTAAACGCAATTATAGAAGTGCCTCGTGGTGAGCGAAATAAATATGAGTTCGATCCTGATCTTGGGGTATTTAAACTTGACCGGGTTTTATATGCATCGGTTCATTATCCCACAGGCTATGGTTTTTTACCAAGAACGCTTGCTGAAGACGGCGATCCGCTGGATATTATGGTTATGACCCATGGTCGTACCTTCACCGGTTGTTTAATTGAAGTGCGCCCTGTTGGGATGTTAAAAATGAGTGATGATAAAGGCTTGGACCATAAAATTCTCTCTGTACCAATTAACGACCCCATTTATTCCAGTGTCCGGCGCTTAGCAGACCTTTCTTCTCACTTGCCTACAGAAATTGAGCATTTCTTCTCGGTGTATAAAGAACTGGAAGGAAAAGCTGTGGAAAGCTTTGGCTGGTACGATTTCTTTACTGCAGAACAGACCATCCTGGAGTCCATGAAGGCCTATACAGAAGCCTATGAGAAAAAAGGAAAGAAGAAAAAAACTACCAAGGGTGGAAAGGGATCAAAGAAACCTGATTTTGTCCAGATCACACCATCTCCAAATGAAGAAGTCGATATTAAATCTTTAAAACCTGATGGTGCGGTTGGCGATGAGTAAGCTGCAACATTAACAGATCAATTTTACAGGCTGTTTATGGAAGAAACGGATATAAATGAGCCGAACAAGTCAGAAAAGGGTTATGAACCAGAGGTTCCTGACCCTTCTTTACGTAGTCCAGCACGAGCCGGTATTTTTTTTGCCTCCCTGATTATCATGACAATGGGTGTTTCGGGTGTTATTGAAGGAGCCTATCTTTTTTTTAAATCTGAAGTTCTGGTTCAGGAAAAATCCATTTCCCAAATTGATATTTTTAAAGCGTCTGCCGTCTCATTTTTATCGGGACTTGCCATGGTTGCAACAGCCGTTGGGACGATAAAACTTACTTATATTGCCTGGAAAGTAGCCTGGGTTGTATTGCTGGTTTTCTTAAGTGGCAGTGCTTATGGCAGCTATTTGTTTTATGGGTATCCCCTGAGTTTTGGGTCACTTGTTCATTTCTTTGGTACAGTGGCCAGCCTGCTTTTATTATTTGCAGCCCGATCACTCTTTCAATCTTCAACCGATTAAGCGCTAGTTGCAATGCTGAACTCATCCGAACATATTTCAATATCTCAGCTTAAAGATCATGTAGGTAAAGAGGTTATCATTAAAGGTTGGCTCTATAACATTCGGTCATCCGGTAAATTAATGTTTCCTGAGCTTCGTGATGGTACCGGCCTGGTTCAGGGAGTTGTGCTTAAAAAAGCGGTTGCTGAGCAAACCTGGGAAGATCTGAAAAGCTTGCCCCAGGAGAGTTCGCTGACAGTTAAAGGCCAGGTTACCAGCCACCCTAAGAAACAGGGTGTTTATGAACTTCAGATCAGCGAGGTTGAAATTATCCATCAGGCCGAGCCTTATCCGATCACACCCAAAGAACACGGTATAGAGTTTTTAATCGGCAATCGTCACCTTTGGTTGCGCTCGAGGCGCCAATGGGCTATTATGCGTGTTCGCCACCAGGTTATATCGGCTATTCAGGATTTTTTTAATGCTCGTGGGTTTATCCGCATGGATTCACCGATTTTAACACCGGCGGCCTGTGAGGGTACCTCCACATTGTTTGAAACCCCGTATTTCGACCTTGGCAAAGCCTATCTCTCCCAATCCGGGCAACTATACGGCGAAGCCTCAGCGATGGCTCATGGGAAAATCTATGTATTCGGACCGACGTTTCGGGCTGAAAAATCCAAAACCCGGCGTCATTTAACCGAGTTCTGGATGGTTGAGCCGGAAATGGCTTTTTATGATCTGGACATGACCATGGATTTAGCCGAAACCTTTATTGAGTATATAGTTGGGCGCGTTCTGGATAATTGCATGCAGGAGCTCGACATCCTGGAAAGAAATACCAAGCCACTCGAGGCCGTTGTGCGTCCGTTTCCAAGAATTACATACGATAAAGCCGCAGAGTTGCTGGCCGAAAAAGGCGCCGGGTTTAGCTACGGCAATGATTTTGGCGCACCCGACGAAACAGCCATTGCAGCTGAAATTTCCAAACCCGTTATGGTACATCGTTATCCGGCAGGTATAAAAGCGTTTTATATGAAACGCGACCCACAGAATTCCAATTTATCGTTATCGGTCGATATGCTTGCCCCTGAAGGGTATGGTGAAATTATTGGCGGTGCACAGCGTGAAGACGACCTGGATATTTTGTTGGAGCGGCTCAACGAGCACCAATTGCCTAAAGAAGCCTTTGAGTGGTATTTGGATTTAAGGCGCTATGGCAGTGTACCTCATGCCGGTTTTGGACTTGGATTAGAACGTACCCTGGCATGGATTTGCGGGTTGGAGCATATTCGCGAAACCGCACCTTACCCCCGGATGATCTACAGGATCACACCTTAATTATAAAAACAGTTCAGATCCTGTTTGATTTTTAGAGGTGTTAAGCTTATATTAAAGTTCTTTTCAAAATTTAACGACAGACAAGATTTATGCCTTGCGGAAAAAAGAGAAAACGCCATAAAATGGCTATTCACAAGCGCAAAAAGCAGCGCAGAAAGAATCGCCATAAGAAGAGGTTGAGATACAGAAATAAATAATTAGAGTTTTAAAGCTCTGGTTTGTGTTATTTAAAAATTTTTACTACTTTTTGGCCTTAAAATTTTCGGTTGAGTATATAGCTCAGTTGGTAGAGCATCTGCCTTTTAAGCAGAGGGTCGATGGTTCGAGTCCATCTATACTCACAAAATGATGTGGCATTTCTTATCAATTCCATCTCAAGCCCACATCATCATGCCCGAGTGGTGGAATTGGTAGACACACTATCTTGAGGGGGTAGCGCCGAAAGGTGTAGGAGTTCGAATCTCCTCTCGGGCACACCATAAGTTTCAGCCGCTTTAAAGCGGCTTTTTTTTTGCTCAACTTAATTGAGTGTTATGGAAAGCGAAACCCGGCCTTTAAATCGGTCTGTTCCTCCTGAACCCGGACCAGAGAAATCCAATGTGTTTCCCCAATGGCAAACCCATGTATTGCCAAACGGCTTAACCTGCCTGATCTATGAGAACCACGATGCAGAGTTGGTTGATATGCGCCTGGTGATCAAATCCGGTTCGATCAATGATGGAAAAAAATACGAGCTGGCTAACCTGACCGGAAAAATGCTCATGCAGGGTACCCAGACCAGATCAGCCTCAGAGATTGCTGAAGAAGCCGATCGTTTGGGCTTGGATCTGCATATTGGCGTAAGCGCCGATAGAATTACCGTGTTTGAAGATGTTCTGACCCAGTACCTGGAAGAAGGCCTGGCATTAATGGCCGACGTGGTTCAGCATCCCAGGTTCGATCCAAAAGAGCTGGCGTTTTTAAAAGAGCTTGCTCAAAGCCAGATCCAGGCTTCACGTTCGGATGGTTCTTCATTGGCCTCAAGAGCCTACCTGAAAGCCATCTACCAGGAGCATCCGTATGGAAATCCACCCGAAGGTACCCAAGAAGCCTTAGACGTCATACAAACCGATGACCTCAAAGATTTTTACAGCACTGCGTTTTTACCGGAAAATGCCTTTATGGTTATAGCCGGAGACGTGGAACCTAAAACCATGCTCGCAAAATTGTCTCAGGCCTTTGAATCCTGGAAGGGTTCCGGGCCGGTTCAACCTGAATTCAAAAAGCCCGATCTTACACAATCAAGCCAGGTGATTCTTACATATCAGGAGGGAGCTGTGCAATCCACGTTGTATGTGGGGCATCTGAGCGTTCAGCGGAAACATCCCGATTTTATCCCGTTATATGTTATGAACATGGTTTTAGGGGGCTATTTCGGCTCGCGCCTGAACATGAACCTGCGAGAGAAAAAAGGTTTTACTTACAGCATTCACAGCCGGTTGAGCCTGAAAAATCTGGCCGGTGATTTTGGGATCACGTTAAAAGTCCGCACGGATGCCACACTCGAAGCCATAGAAGAGTTAATATCTGAAGTGAAAGCACTACAGGAAGAATTGGTAGGCGAGGACGAATTGCAAGCGGCAAAACGCTATATTGTTGGCTCATTTCATATCCAGAACGAGACACCCGAAGCCATTGCTTCAAGAATGCTGAGCCTTTATTTCTTTGGCTTGCCAAATGATTATTACAGTACCTATGCCATGCAAATAGAAGCGGTCTCGGCTGAAGATATACTTCGGGTAGCGAAAACGTATTTGCATCCCGAAGCACTGGTTATTTCAGTCGCCGGCAATAAAGACAGCTTGCAGGAGCCTCTAAGCCGGCTTGGTGAAGTCAGATGTCTGGATGCTGAAGGCCACCTTATAGAAAAAACATGATTATGTCTGAACCACAACAGGATATTGAGAGCGTTCAAGAGCTTCGGCAGAAGTATGCCCGGTTCAAATCCGAGGTTCATAAAACCATTATCGGTCAGGACGAGATTATTGATCAACTCCTGATTGCCATCTTAGCCAGGGGGCATTGTTTGCTTGTGGGCGTGCCCGGCCTGGCTAAAACATTGCTGGTTTCTACCTTTGCCAGTGTATTGGATCTGAAATTCAACCGCATTCAGTTTACCCCGGATCTCATGCCTTCGGATATTACCGGAACCGAGATTTTAGAAGAGATAACCGGTACCGGGCAAAAAGCCTTTAAGTTTATCCAAGGCCCTGTTTTTGCTAATGTGATCTTAGCCGACGAGATCAACCGAACTCCACCTAAAACACAGTCGGCACTCCTGGAGGCCATGCAGGAGCACCAGGTGACTTCAGGCGGAAAAAAACACAAGCTTCAGGAGCCTTTTTTTGTTCTGGCTACCCAAAATCCTGTTGAGCAGGAAGGCACATATCCCTTACCGGAAGCCCAGTTAGACCGGTTCATGTTTAACCTCATGATTGATTACCCGACAGCCGAAGAAGAAAAAACCATTGTAAAAACAACCACCACACCCCAGAGCAATTCCTTTGAAAAAGTGTTACAGGCCGGCGATATCATTGCTTTTCAGGAGTTAGTGCGCCGGGTTCCGGTTGCCGACAATGTGATAGACTTTGCGGTTGGATGCGTTGGTAAATCAAGGCCCGGGAAGTCTGAAAATAAAGATGTTACCCAATATATCAGCTGGGGTGCAGGCCCACGCGCTTCTCAGTATTTGATTCTGGCCGCAAAAGTCCGCTGTCTTTTAGACGGGCGTTTTACCCCAGAAATTAACGATGTAAAAGAAATGGCCAAGCCTGTTCTTCGGCACAGACTGCTGTTAAATTTCAGTGCTGAAGCCGAAGGCGTTAAACCTGAGCATCTTATTGAACAGTTATTAAAATGATCAGCAACGAGACCTGGGATAAGCTTAGACATTTAAGATCGATTTTTTTAGAAGGTACACCCGAGGAGGTTTACTGGGAATCGGAAGAAGACCTGATGCTCTACGAGCAGTTTTTTGCACAACGCATCGGCTGGAAATGCAGCTATGTGTTTAAACAACTGGCTGAACTGGGCTGGGCACCACCCAAAACCGAGCTTTTGGATTGGGGGTGTGGTTCGGGTATTGCCACCAGGACTTTTCTGGATGCCTTTGGCCCGGAATCTGTAACCTCACTTACACTCTGGGATCATTCTCCCCATGCTATTCAGGTGGCAACAACACTCACTCAGCCAAAACTTAATACCCGCTCCATCTACAAGAAAAACACTTTTCATAATGAGGGCGGTGTACTATTGTTGAGCCATGTAATCACGGAATTAACCGATTGGCAGATTTCTCAAATATTGAAACTTGCTCACCAGGCCGAAGTGGTCATCTGGATAGAGCCCGGAACCTACGAAGCCAGCCATGGCTTGATTGATATCCGGCAAGAGCTACTGGGCGAGTTTCATGTGGTGGCTCCGTGCACACATCAGAAAGGTTGCCCGATGATTCAACCGGAACATGAACACCACTGGTGCCATTTTTTTGGTGATGTCCCACCTGAAGCTTTTACCAGTTCCGATTGGGCACATTTTGCAAAATTGATGGGCATTGATCTGCGCGCTTTACCGCTAAGCTATCTGGTTTTGGATAAACGGCCGGTTAAAAACATGGATACTCAGATTCGAATGATTGGACGAGCACGCATGCAGAAGCCGTATGTAGAGCTTTTAGGTTGTAGTTCCGAAGGAATGCAGGAGTGCCAGTTACCCAAAAGGCATTTCCCGGCAGCGTACAAACAGTTTAAAAAAGGTAAAGTAGGCTCTTTACAGAAATGGGAATGCAACGGTAATCAAATAAGTGTGTTTGAAGACATTCACTAAGGATTCGTTTTCAGTTGCTTACAGCCCTCTAAGTAGATTTGCTTGACATTGTAACTACCACCAAGTTCTTCCATAAGCAGGTAGAGTGTAACCAGATAAACACCCAGGTAGATAAAATCGCCGGGGAGCTGGCAGTCTTTTTCCACCAGGAACTGGAAAATCTTATGAAACGACTGCACAAAGTTCTCAATGGTAAACGTGACCAGGTCGCCTTCGCCAAAGTAACTCGTAAAGAGGCTTCTAAGGCTGTCCTTTTCCTCATCTGTCCACTCTGGTTTCATTAATCCAAGTTTAATAAGGGCCTCGTCGAATGCCACCGGATCTTCGCCATAATAACCTTTATAAAGGCCCGATACCCCACTGCGAAACTCATCGCCCCATTTAATCCAGAGGTTTCCGGGATTCCAGAGCCAAGTGCCTTGCTGTTCTTCAAAACAAGACAAGCGAAGATCAATAAACAAACCGCCAGGATTGTTGATCTGTCTGAAATACAAATCCAGCGCAGCAGTGCCGAGATCGCGAGCTTCATTAGGGTTTGCCTGCTGAGGTGCCAGGTCGTAAAATGTCACATCATCGGGTAGTAGGGGAGTGAGCTCCGATTTTAGTGCCTGGGTGTCATCACCTTCGCCGGTAGCCCAACGTGTAGCTAATGTGGCTGATTGAGTAATGAGATCGCGCCAGTCAACAACTTTAAAAAAATTGTTGGGCATGTAAGTGAGTAAGTCCCGGATTTTTTCAGGAGTTATTTGTTGCAGAACGAAATCAAACATGCTTTAGGTGCCTTCCATAGAATCGCATGACCCATAAATGGGCTATGGCTTGTGAGTAAAGATAAACCTGCCAGGGCAGAGCCGGTGTGAAGTCGTGTATGCCGATAAAAATGTAGGGTTCAATGGGCGAGAGCCTGAACTCAAATTTGCCACCCCCATTTTTCTTGAGAAGCTTTCCACCAACAATTTCATAGACCTGACGGGTATGGTTTTGCCTGGCTACTTTTAAAATAAGCAACGGCAGGTTTAAACCATTAACAAAAAACGATACGGTGTCTTGCTCGGATTTTACACGGATAATACCCAGGAACACTTTATCCAGCCAGTGAAAATAATCCTTGGCCACATCCTTGGATGTCCAGCCTTCCGGTAAAAACATGCGCTGTATGGAGCGGACTTTCGGTTGTTTTAATTCGGGATACTTTTTGTATGCCCTGGGTTGGGGCAATGTTTTCAGGTCGGTTTCCATGGCTAATCTCAGGGCTTCAACATGAGTGGCAAATGCATAATCCGGAATATCTAACCGGTGATTTTGCCTTGTGACCATTGAGTGGCCCAGACTTCGAACCAAAGGAGCGATCAGGGCTTTCGGTGCCCCGGTTATCAGCGACACCCAAAGACGCGAAAGTACCGGAGAGAAAATCGGTACTTTTAAGATCCATCGTTTAAGTCCTTGCCGTGATGCGCATTGGTTCATCAAATCCAGCCAGGAGGAGTAATCCGAACAACCCAGGTCGTAATTTTTATTGTAAGTTGAGTTATTGTTGATGCAAAACGAAATGGAGGCCACAACATCTCTCAGCGCTACGGCCTGCGTAGGAGATTGGGTCCATTTCGGACATACCATAACCGGGAGATGATGGACCAGCCGATGGATAACCTGGAACGATGATCCTTCGGCACCGAGGATCAATCCGGCACGCAGTGCGGTTACCGGAACGCCATGCGCTCCCAGCACATGCTCAACCTCGAGCCGGCTTTTAAGGTGGCTCGAAAGCTTTGAGGCTTCTGGGATCAGGCCCCCCAGGTAGATAATTTGCCTCAGTCCTGCCTTTTTAGCCGCACGTGCAAAATTATCGGCCAGCAGGAAATCCAGGTCCTCGAAGCTACTTTGATCCAGGGATGAACTGGGCAACATGGAGTGGATCAGATAGATACCCACATCGGCGCCCTCTAAAGCTTCCTGTGTGGAAGTCAGTGAAAACAGATCGCATTCTTTCCAATCTACCCCTTCGGGAGACCATTTGGGCTTACCTCCCCGACTCAATCCGCGAAGCTGTACCGATTCATGCAGTGTTTGGATAAGGGCTTTCCCGACAAAACCTGTTGAACCGGCAATAACAACATTCATTTTCAAAATGATTAAGCAGTTTGTCCGCCGCAACTCGAGCCCAGCCCAGCTGTGCACCCATAGCAATGCTGGTTGATGGCGATATCGCGATTTTGAAGCGCCTCGAAATCAAATTTTGAAATATGATTCGATGCCGATTCAACTTGCATATCCAGCATTTGGTTGAAATCGCAGTCGTAAATGTACCCGTCCCATCCAATCGAGAGCGTGTTGCGACACATCACACCCAATGCGGCCGCCGGGTTAAAGGCTTCAATGAGCTGATCCATGTATCCCTCGTAATTGCCACTTAAAACCAGGTAATCCAGAAACCGGCTGATAGGCAGGTTGGTAAGCACAAACAGATTGTTAAAGACGATGCCAAAATCATCAAAAAGCTTTTTTTTGTATTCGGCCTCAAGCGTTTGTTGCGAACCGGGTAAAATGGCCCCGGTTGGATTGTAGACCAGGTCCAGCGTATAGCCACTGTTTTCTTGGCCATATCCGGCTTTATTTAGCATCTGAAGGGCTTCAATAGATTTTTCAAAAACGCCTTCTCCGCGTTGCCTGTCTGTTCTAAGCTTGGTGTAATGTGGAAGGGAAGAGACAACTTCTACCTGATTTTCAGCAAAAAAACCAGGGAGATCGTGATAGGATTTATTGGCTAAAATAATGGTGAGATTGCACCTGACCAAAATATGCTTACCAAGTTTGCGTACCTCTTTAACAAACCACCTGAAATTGGGATTCATTTCAGGAGCGCCGCCTGTTATATCTAAGGTTGGGATGTCGTATTCCGAGAGAATATCCAGGCAGGTTTGCATTGTCTCTTTGGTCATGATCTCTTTGCGATCCGGCCCGGCATCCACATGGCAATGTTTGCAGGTCTGGTTGCACATTTTACCGACATTCATTTGAAAAATATCGATGCCGGTAGGTTTCAGGGGCAAAAGACCATGAGCTGAAATTTTATCCCTGAATTTCGCATGGCCGTTGTGATTGAGATATTTTAATTGCTGAGCCGGATCTGATAAATGGTGTTGCTGAGCCAAAAGTGATTTCATACTACATCATTAATTTTTTGGTTTGGTTCATCATTTGTACACCATGCGCAAGTGTGGCACCACCTCGAATGGCTCCGGCCACATGAACCGCTTCCATCATTTCCTGCTCGGTGCAGCCTTTCTCAAGGGTTGAACTGGTATATGCATCGATACAGTATGGGCATTGCAGGGCATGGGCTACACCCAAAGCGATCAGGGATTTTTCGCGGGGGGTTAAAGCCCCCTCTTTAAACACTTCTCCATAGTACTCAAAAAATTTATCGGCCATTTTTTTCTGGTATTCTCCGATTTGGGGAAACTTCTTGAGATCTTCAGGATTGTAGTAGGTTTCCATAGGTGTATTGGTTTGTTTGATGAAAATGTAACAGGCTAATTGAATAAGTATAAGGCTATGCCAAGCATTTCTTAGAAAAGTAACATTTCTGTTAGGCTATTTCGTTTGAGCCAAATTAAATTAAAATAGTGTTACGGCTAAGATTGGTAATTTAGGGTAAAAAAAAGCGGCTTATAAAGCCGCTTATAAATTAAAATTAAATTTTCGTGGATTCCATTTCTTCAATGAACTTACGAAGCTTTTTAATTTTCTCAAGATTATCTCCTTCTACATGAGCTTCAGCAATAATCTTATTCAGATCTTCAAGGGTGCGATCGAAAGTACTGTCCTGATTACCAAAATAAACCAGGAAGGCTTCGGTAAGCGCAGCCAGAGTCAGTTCCAGTTTTTTGGACTTTGTAATATCTGACTGAATTCCTACAAAATGAGTGATCTTCCCACTTTCATCTTTAATAGGGCTTAGCGACAACCGGTTCCAAAACAGCGAACCATCCTTTTTATAGTTGAGTAACTCTACCACGCAGGATTTACCTTCCCGGATAGAATCTTTTATGGTTTTAGATGCTACCGGATCGGATGCATCGCCCTGCAAAAACCGGCAATTTTTACCTATAACTTCTTCAGCCTTATAGCCAGTGATTGTTTCAAACCCTTGATTGACAAAAATCAATGGATTATCAGGAAGATTTGGATCGCTGATAGCCAGACCTTCAGCTGTCATGCCAATGGCTTGAATGAGTAAGGATTTCTGGATTGATTCTTCTGCCATAACTACCTCTTTAATACTGATGTTACTTCAAAATTTAGATCGAAACGTTATCTAACAACGCAATGTTGGTCTTATAAAATTCAGATTGACCGTCAAAAACACCACAATTTGCGTCAATAAAAAGTTCCCGGCACTTTGGAATTGTAAAGCCACGACCTTCTTCTGTTTTTTCTTTAATGTCGCGTGGGTTGGCCCCGATCTCCGCCCAAAACAGGTTGGCGCCAGCAGCTGCTCCAATGGTGCATGGTTCGTGCGTGCAATTACCAAGTACATCGCGCGGCATGCCAATGCGTGTAACAGCAACAATATGGGACATTCGCAGCTCTGAGATCATCCCGTACTTAATCGCAAGTTCTGTATCGGGGATCGATATTCTGCGCGCCGCACCGCTGAAAGCCGGATGCAGACTTCCGGTAAATAATATTTTATCAGCCAGTTCTTCATTGGTGTGTTCCGGGCCAACCGGTTCAACACATGTTCCAATCCCCAGGCCGGCTTCTTTAAATGCCTCGAAACTTTTAATACGTTGCTGCGGATCAATGTCGGTATCAATACCTTCACGAAGCCGCATGGCATGATACTCCCCATCAATTCCTGCTTCGCGCATTTGTTAGGCTTCGGTTTTTGAGCGGTCTCCTACATTGGCTATCAAATGAGTTTCCCTTTTAATATGTTTTCGGATTTCCTGGGCCATTTCCAGCAATTCATCAAAACTGTAATGGGCTGTTGCCATCATATAGACCGCACTGGCTCCAAGTCCTTCTAAATGCAGGGCACTTTCAATGCCTTCTTCAATTGTGATTTTAGACGACTTTGTAAACACTTTGTTGATGGCTGCAAATGAACAATACTTGCAGTTTTCACCTCATGGTGCCAGGTTTAAACAAAACTGTCCATGGACTTCAGCCTTATCGCCGGTCAGCTCTTTGGAAATTCGTTTGGCTTCTGCCATAAGTAAATAGGCCTCCGGTGAATCTGAGGGCAGGGAGAGCATCCAGATCAGCTGATCTTTGGAAAAAGCCTCTGCATTTTTCGACTGCTTTAAAATGTCGTGAATGTTGTTCATTGCCGCCTTCTGTGAAAGGGTTTTTTATAAAAAATGTGAGTTCAGTTAATATGAGTAAAGTTGTGAATTTCGGTCTCAAAATGTTCAACTAGGGATTTAAGCGAATCGAGTCTCTCGGTAATCAATCGGATATTTTTTTTATGATGTGATAAATCATTTTCCAGCTTGATTTTATCATGTTCAAGGGCTGCAATATCCAGATCGAACCGTGTGATCCGGTTATCCAGCTTTTGCATCCGGGTTTCTTCCGTCTGGATCTGTTTTTGGATCAGGCCCCGGAGATTTTGCATAAAATTGCGCTTCAGGCTTTCTTTGGCCAGGCTCTGAAGGTTTTCAGCCGAGAAGAGCTCTAAAATATTCCAATCCTGGATGATCTGGCCAATAAACCGGTCGGCTTCGTAATTCAGGATCTCATCTTCTTCTTCATCCACAATCCTATCGCCGTATTCTCCCCAAAATGTCTCGGGGGTTTTGCGCCAGATCCAGAAACCTCGGGGCTTGAACATCAGGTACTTGGGGTCGCCTTTCTGGGCATTGAGGTTAATGGAGGTATTGATGAACTCATCGGTGTCTGAGTCGCCGGCGGCCAGGCGTAACAATTCATCTGAAAAATTATATTTTAGCCGTGCGATGCAGTCTTTGTAAGTATGGGTAAACAGCTTGTGATAGTACTGAGTAAGCGAGAGATTATCGTCTTCCACATCGGTTTGCCAGATAATTTTTATCAGGTTATTAAAGGTGCGATTGCCATGGGCGCCGCTTTGCCATTTCATATAAGATTTCTCTACCAACTCCCGCAGATCCTGGTGCTCCATCCAGTGATCAGAGGCCAGTGGAAGCGCATTAAAGGCGGATTGAAGTTGTTTGATCAGCGGATCGTGATCAGAACCTGAAAGGTTATCCGGGTCCAGGTCTGTTTTCAGCAACTCAAGCCGGCGGTTGTTTTGGGCAATCTTTTCTTTGGCTTCTTTTTTTTCAGACTCCACACCCTTTTTCTGGTCTTCTTTGGCCTGAATTTCCAAAAGCAGTTTATCCAATTGGCGCTCTAAGGTTTCGGAATCGGTCTTTTCTTCCTGAGCGCGTTGGTCTAACTCTGATCTGGCGTCTTTGGCTGTAAGTGCAAATTTTTTACTGATATCCTTGATTTTTTCGTCTACCAGCTTGGTTTGCAGATACTTGTGAATGGTATCCAGACTTTTGGCAGTTTGAGACTGCTTGAAAGCCTCCTGATATTCGGGTTGTTTTTCAATGAGGGCTTCGTAGGCCAGGTATAAATTGGCAAAACGAATGCCGATGCGGTCGTCGTTGATCAATTCCTGATTGAGTTCGGGTGAAGCAATATGCCTGCGAAAGTATGTGTCCAGTTTCTTCTGATACATGTCCTGCGTGGTCTGATCCATTTCTTTTGGATCGGGCACGGCAATATTAACCAGGATAAATCCGCGTCGATGCACCGCTTCGGTAGTGAATTTTGTCAGGTATTCATTCACACTTTCAAAGAAAAGCTGTTCCTGGCGCACCACAAAGATCACCACATCGGCTTCGGCATACTCTTTTTCCACATCCATGCTGTAGGATTTGTTGCTGAAAAATAAGCCGGGTGAGTCAATCAGCACGGTATAGCGGTTTTCGGGTGGCATGTCTTCAGAAGGCAGTAAATTGATTTTTTGCACCACTTTATCAAATCGTGATTCAATATCACCGGGTCGCTGGATAAAATCGTCCAGAAGTTTGTTCAGTGCCGTTAAACCTTCTTCAAGGGGCATAGACTTGGTTGGGGTGTTGTCTTTATAAAACGTGCAATTTTCCTTTTCGATGGGATGAAGTCCCAAATCGCGATCAATGTCGCGAACTTCAACCCGGCAGGGATAGGCCGGCAATGGATTAACCTGGCTGATAGAAGGATGCTCGCATATCACGTTCATCAACGTGGATTTACCCGACTTTAACGGGCCAAGTATCAACAACCTGACCTCAGGATGGCGCAAACGGCCTTTTAAGGTCTGGATACTTTCCTGAAGGGTTTCATTAAGCGGTTTTCCGGGGAAACTGAGAAGTTCGGTAACGACATCGGTTTTGTCGTTGGCCCATTTGCAGAAATCTATCAGGCGTGCACTCATAAGCTCTCATCTAACTAAAAAGTTGCCATACCTTGCAATCTACTTTGTTTTCAAAGAAGTTGCAAACGATTGTACGTGTTAGGTAAGCAATGGTTTAGTTGACCTGTGCCGTGATTTCAGTTTGCATATCGGCCTTAAAATTTTCTTTGGGGTTGGTCACTACCAGGTCGCCAATTTCAAGACCATCCAGAATTTCAACCGATTTCAGGTCGCTGGCACCGGTTTTAATTGTCTGCTTTTGAAGTTTTTTCTTTACAACTTTCCAGACATAGAACGACTTGCCTTGTTTGATGGTGGCAGCCTTTTTAATGAGGATCGTGTTGGGTTGTGTGTTGTAAATAATATTTGCGGTGGCGGTCATGCCAAGTTGAATTGAAGCAACCGGCTCGGTAAGTTTAAGAAAAACTTTCGAGGTTTTGGTGATCAAATCGGTTTGAGGAACCACTCGCAGGACTTTGGCCTCGAACCGGCCCTCTGGGATGGCATCAAAAGCCACCACGGCGTTCTGGCTTAAGGTCAGTTTTGGAATATCCAGTTCATCCACTTCGAGTACAATGTTGTAACTGGCCGTGTCTAAGATGGTAGCTACCTGGGTGTTTTGAACCACATAGTCGCCAAGCTTAACATTCTGTAAGGTAAGCACGCCGGTAATCGGGGCTAAGATTTTTGTTTTTTCTAAATTTTCTGAAGCTTTATTTACCTCCAGTTCGCGTTGTTTCAAGATTTCCCTGGCCTGATCGTAACTGCGTTGGGCCTGGTCTAACTGGGCCTGGGAAATGGCGCCTTCTGTAATCAGTTTTTGATTTCTATTAAATGTCCGCTCTGCATCGTTCAATAAAACCTGTTGTTCGGAGAGTTTTGCTTTGGCAGTTTTAAGGGCCAGCTTGAAATCGCGTTCTCTGAAACCAATAATCACTTCACCTTTTTTAACCTGCTGACCTTCTTTTGCACCCACATAGGTTACCGTACCCGACACCTCGCATCTTAGGTTGGCAATGGCATCGGCATTCACAAAACCGGTTGCGTATATGGCCTGGACCAGTTCACCTTTTTTAACTTTTTCTACTTCTACTTTAACAACCGTGCCACGGATAAGGACGTATAGAATGGTAAGCGCAAAAACAACACCAACAGCTATAGTAAGCTTTGGAACGATTTTTTTAGCGGTTTGCATGCAAACTTAAACTTTGGTTTTATTTGAAGCTAACGAACTAAAGATTTAAACTATCAGGGAAAATAAAGACAGATCCCTATAAAATTAGTCGGCTGTTAGTATAATACATTCTGGCTTAAAGATTAGCGTTTTTAAAGGCTTTTTTTAAATCTTTCCGCTTTGTGAGTCTGATTTTTTATGAAAGAATCCATTACGAAATCCGGGTTAAGGTGGATAATCCTATCCCTGCTCATTTTAGCTGCGGCACCTCAAAAGCTCTTCGGGCAAAGTTATGATATTGGCATTCTCTACACGGCCAATACCAATGGCTACATATACCCTTGCGATTGCTCAAATGAGATTTTGGGTGGATTGGCCCAAAGATCTACGGTTTTTGCTAAAGCCCGGCAATCTATGGCCAGATCACCATTGATCTTAGATGCAGGTAATTTTCATGCCTCTTACCCCAAAGATGTAGATCACGCTCGCCTGGTTGCCAAACTGGCCGGTTTGCTCAAATACGACGCACGTAATATTGGCGATCAAGAGCTGGTATATGGTCGGCAGTTCTTTCAAGACTATATACAAACTCCAGGTTTGCTATCTGCAAACTTAGATATATCCCGGGAAAACAAGCTTATAAAACCATATATTTTGAAAAAAAAATCCGGGTTTAGAATTGCAATTTTAGGACTCCTAACCAAAAATGCGTATAGTGTAGTCCCGGATAGCATTCAGGGTTTATTTGAGCTTAGGGATGAATTAAAAGCCTTAAAACAAACCCTGGCCATTGTAAAACAACACAAACCAGATTTGGTGATCTTACTCCTTAGGGCGCTGGACTATAATCTGGAGTTTAAATTGGCAAGGGAATTTCAATCTTTGGATGTGATCATAACCTGTTCGGAGCGATTTGCCTTAAAACCGGTCTGGCATGAAAACCGCACCTGGATAGCTTCACCTGGCAAGGGGGGCGAACAAGTGGGGCAGCTCCTGCTAAAGCATAGCAATGCGAATAATACCTGGCAGATGGTTCAGGCAAAACACATTCGTTTAAACAATCAGATTATTCCGGATAAAAAAATTTTAAACCGTATCCAGAATCACACATCCCGCTGAAACAAAATGAAAAAATCAGAAAATCTTGATATTTCATTTGCCGAGGCTGAATATTGATCAGAATGGATTAGTGCCAGCAATTGTTCAAAGTTGAGCAAATCGGCCCGGAGTGTGATAGCAATACAAATTTAATTAAAGTGCATCAAAAAGGTGGTGCTTGCCACCTGGGTTACAACTCATGGATTTGCAGACCGGTTCAGCCCGATCATGAAACCATGAGTTTTTGCGACAGTAAATTGTTTGATGCCGAAGAAGTTTATGGAAAGTCAAGTGGATAAAGAGAAGTTGAATCAGGAAAGTATAGCTCAAAATGTGAAGTCCGAAGCCGATAAGCTTTTGGAGACCAAGTCGAACGCAAAAATCCAACAGATGTTCGACGAAGTGGCACCGACTTACGACATGCTTAATCATGTCCTGAGTTTTGGGATAGATTATTATTGGCGGAACAATGCCAAAAAGTACGCTCAAAATGCCTTAAAGACGGTTCAGACGCCGGAAATTCTGGACGTGGCAACGGGAACAGGCGATCTGGCAAAAGCGCTAAAGGAAATTCAAAATGCACGGGTAACCGGGCTTGATCTATCTGAAGAAATGCTTGCCATTGCAAGAACAAAGTGCCCGGATATTGAGTTTTTAAGTGGTAAGGCCGAATCATTACCATTTGAAGATGAGTCTTTTCATATTGTTTCGGCAGGTTTCGGAGTGCGAAATTTTCAGGATTTACCCAAAGGCATGTCGGAATTTCACAGGGTACTTAAACCGGGAGGCCTTGCCATTATTATTGAGCCGATGATCCCCAGAAATACCCTGATAAAAGGACTCTACCAGGTTTATTTTCAACATGTATTACCAAAATTTGCCAAACTGTTTACCAAATCCAGCTTTGCTTACGATTACCTGCCAAAGTCGGTAGCTTCGTTTCCGCAATGCGAGGATTTTCTGAAAATTTTACTCGACGCCGGTTTCGAGGATGCCCAGTTTATTCCCATGACTTTTGAGACAGCCATTATGTATGTCGCCAGAAAATAATCATGTCAGTTAGCATTCAGAGATCTAATGTTGAATGGCAAAAAGAACTAATAAAAAACATGCAGTTGTTTTTTTAAGAAGTAATGAAACAAACAGGTACCATAAAATCTGGAAAGAAACGCAGGCAAATAAATTTTGAAAATGAACTTTCCCGTAAAGCCATTCACCTCTCTTCGATTTCCATACCGATCATTTATTACCATATTCAAAAAGAACTGGCTTTATTGATACTTATTCCATTGTTTCTTGGGTTTTTTATGGTTGATTTTCTCAAGATCTACGTAAAACCTATTCGGAAATGGTATTACAATATATTCAGCTCGATGCTGCGTCCGCATGAGCTTGATGAAGAAAAACCACATTTTAACGGGGCAACGTATGTAATGTTTTCGGCCTGTGTAACCATTGCATTCTTCCCGAAAATGATTGCCATTGCTGCGTTTACCATCTTAATCATATCTGATTCGGTGGCAGCATTAATCGGAAGAAAGTTTGGCAAGATTAAAATTGCCGGCAAAACTTTGGAGGGCAGTACGGCGTTTTTTGTATCGGCAATGTTTATTGTCATTTATACACCGAATCTGGATCTGATGGCCGGCGCTGTAATGTCTTTAGTGGCTACCCTGGTTGAACTGTTTCCTGTTAAGCTTTATCATTTTACTATTGACGACAATCTTACCGTACCTATTCTGGGAGGACTTTCAGCCTACCTTTACTATATATTTTTTCTCAACGACCAGATCCAGCAACTAACATTTATCTTCTGACCCGCACATCTGGCCTGTCTACACTTCTCATCAGTACTCATACTTTTTATAATGGATAACCGTTTTAGTTGTTATTCGTGAAAAACCTTAGCAAATGGGATTAGTTTAATAAAGACCTGGTTAAAACAAATGAAGTGAACTCTCCAATGATCCCTGATTTTCTTTGTTACATTTATAAATAGGTCTTGTAGTGATGTAAGAAAACAGTCTGAGTTTTCAGGCCGCTAGTGCTAGTGTTTAAAAAATTAAGTGAATTACAAATTAACATTGCTAACCATCAGTTTTTTATTGAATGAAAACCAAGGTCACTGCTTCCGAACCGGAAGCAGCCCGTATTCTGCTTAAAAATGAATTAGTTGCCTTTCCAACGGAAACCGTTTATGGATTAGGGGCAAATATTTTTTCTGAGTCAGCTATAGAAGAGATTTACAGGGTTAAAGGACGCCCTTCAGATAATCCGCTCATTGCACATATCTCGAACTTAACCGAACTGGTTATTTTGGTTAAATGCATTTCTAAAAGTGCAGAGCAGTTAATAGATACTTTTTTCCCGGGTCCTTTAACTTTGGTATTGGAGAAGAGCCGATATGTTCCCGGTTGCGTAACCGGTGGTTTAGATACCTTAGGCGTACGCATGCCATCCAACCCGGTGGCACAGTTGTTTCTGAAAGAATGTGGTGTGAGTATTGCGGCACCTTCAGCCAATCGATCCGGGCGGCCAAGTCCAACCACATGGCAAGCTGCAAAAGCAGAATTAGACGGGTTAATCGGATGTATTTTAAAAGGCGATCAAAGCCAGGTGGGTTTGGAATCAACCATCGTGGATTGTACACAAAAAAATCCCGTTTTGCTCAGATCGGGTGCAATAGGATTGGAAGATTTACAGAAAGTTGTGCCAACCATTCAGGTACAGGCCCATGATCCGGACGGTCCACCAAAAAGTCCCGGTCAAAAATACCGGCATTATGCCCCTGAAGCCAAAGTGGTGTTAATTGATGATGCTTCCGAAATCTCTTCATCAAGTAACAGTGCCTATATTGGACTGGAACATTTAAAAGCAAATACAGCTACTCTCACAAAAACCTGTCAGGATGTTGAAGACTATGCCTTTGCCCTGTTCGATTTTTTCAGGCAATGCGAAGCCGAGCATATCCAGGTCATCTACTGCCAACGTGTAGCTGAAAAAGGTATTGGACGGGCACTTATGGACAGGCTTAGCCGAGCCGCCACCCATAGCTAAAGGTTAAAAAGAAGCTTGCAGGGCCAGCCCTAAATCCAAAGGTGAATTTGAAGGAATGGTTTCATTGCCTGATCCCATTTCAGTAACATCCGCTCTGTATGTGTTGGCAATCCGGGCTGAAAGTGAAAAAGACCCGGAAAACCTGTACCGAGCATTTAAGATCAGCCTGTGGCCGTTGCCGTAATGAGCTTTTGTACTGGCCAGTAAAGGTAAATCCGGTTCATAAGCGTAAATGGCGCTGTTGAACGAGGGGGTAGAAAACCAGGCAATCCGGCAAGTGAAATCCAGCCAATCATTTGTTTTCATAGCGAGTTCTTCATAGATCAACCAGCCAGTTTCCCGTGTAGAGTTATCCATTGTTTGGCTTCTTATTGTTTTTACTTCAACCCGGGTTTTCAAACGATAACGCTTAGCAATTTTGTAAATAAAATCCTGTTTGAGCCTCAGGGTATGGTTTCCGGCCGGCTGCCGATAAACATCCCCGAATGCATCTGCCTGGGTTCTTGAGTCGTCTTTTTCTTTTATTTGAAACATTGTACGTGTTTGCAGGGAAGGTGATAACTTCATATTTACCGAAAGTACATAATCGAACCCGTTGGCCGGGAAAAGGGTATTGCCGGTTATATAAGGAAAGCTAAAATGGTCGTAATAAGTTGAAATCGAGATGTTTTTACTAAGTTTTAAACCCAGTCCCAAATAAATACCTCTCTCATTTCGGGCGTCATCACCACTTTCGGCAAAAGCTGAGGCATAAGGTGAGTAAAATGCAGGTGAATAATTCCTAAAGACAGCGCTAAAACTGAGTCTTGGGTTGATATGCGATCGTAGCCCAACCAGGAAAGACCGGGCTTGTTGCTCATGGCTATAGGCAAGTTCCCCGAATACGTTGGTTTCGTTAATAGTCAAATCCAGATCAAGACTGCCAATCGTGGCTTTTCTTCCGCGAAAACGCCAGTGGTTTTCCAATATTGGCTCTGGTAAATAAGGCTTGTTATAGGTGGTTTGAAACACAGTTGTGCCAAACCTGGCCTGCACTGAAGATATTTTTGCAAAGAACTCCAGGTGCGAGCCAAGGGTTTGCTCATCAATTTGATTTTTTTTGTTGAGTTCAAGGTCTGTACGATGCAATCCATCCAGCTTCAGGCTGGTAAATCCCGAGTCAGTAACAGAGGCATCGCGTTTGGTTTTGGAGTAAAACAAAAACATATTTATGGGAGAAACCTCCAGTTCGGCCACTGCACCCGTAAAATAGTTCCACTCTCTGGAAGAAGCATAAATCCGGCTGCGCGAGCCACTTTGTTTTACTGAATGATAGATTTCCGGGCTTTTAAAAAAATAGCGGTCTGTTGTTATTGCCAAACCTTGCCCAAAACGCAAATGATAATTGCCAAGCACCAATAACTTAAGGGCATTGATATCTTTAACGGCAAGGCCAAAAGCCGAAAAATCGTGGTAAGATTTTTCACCACTGTCTTTTTCCATTAAAGCCGAGATAAAAATATGATCACTGTACTGAAGTTGCAGCCGATGATAGGTTTTGGGCCTTGAGCCTTTGTAAGCACCATTTGAAAAGCCTTCCCTGGCTGGTGTCTCGAGCTTTGCACGTGAGAGCAGATCCATTTTAAACATCCCTGTATTGTCAGGATCATCAAATGTGATGAACGGGGCAATATAACCCAGTGTTTTCTCGGCCAGGATTGGCTTTAAATCTGAAATTGTATTGTAGGAGCCGGAGTTTTGAGAGCGATAGTCAATAATCCTCCGGGCGTCTTTTGCCGATAGAAAGGGGATGGTAAGCAGCTCACGAAAAGATGCCGTATTTATGGGCACAGGCCTGAGCTCTAACTGCCGAAGCTCATCGAAAAGCAATTCGTTGCGTTTATCTGATTGCTCATCCTGTTCCAAAAGCTGCTCAAGCAAAATGCTGGTAATGGCCCCTGAGCGTGTGCTATCAGTATAGGGTAGGTCGGACCGGGCATAAGCCAGTCCTGGCAAACACAACCAAATAGCTATTGTTTTTATGATGTTGAGCATTTTTGGGGGTAAAAATAGTCATCACCAATCTTTTAAGAGTTCAAGTGCTTCATCCTGCAAAGCTTCTATTGAACTTGTCGATTGGGTATAATTCATAGCCATCAGCGAAAACCCGATCCATTTACCGGTTGAAGTTTCCAAATAACCGGAAATGGTTCTAACAGATGAAAGATAGCCGGTTTTGGCGTAAATATTTCCCTGTAACGATGAACGTTTGAACCGATTCTCCAATGTGCCATCCACACCGCCAATCGCCAGGCTTTGACGAAAGTCCTCAAACATCGATGAAGCATACATATACTTGAGCACGCTTAGCAATGCCATAGGTGAAACCAGGTTATGTCGCGAAAGACCGCTGCCATCTTTGATACGATATTGATTTTCATCAGGGTGGACTAAAGCTAAAAATTGATTAACAACGCTTAATCCTGAATCTTGTGATGCTGTTTGGGTGAGTTCTTTTCCTAAACTCCGCAAAACCTGCTCAGCTGAAAAATTATTGCTTTCTTTGTTGATATATCTCAGGATCTCCAGCAAGGTTGGCGAATGAAAAGTTGCCAATGATTCAAGTGTATAATCCGGATACGCTTCGTTGGGTTTGATTCGACGGGGTGAGCCGGAGATGGCCACGCCTTTTTTTTGCAGGGTTTCTTTGAGCATGGTCAGAAAATACAAAGCCGGCTGCTCGATGGCAATAGGCTCAGAGACACTTCTGGCGTCCAGTGGCAGATCGCCCGAAATTAAGATATTATTGGTGCCAAACTGCCGGGTGATTCGCAGGGTTTTTTCTATGCCGGAAGCTGTAGTGGATGCCTGGTTCAGAATAACAAAAAACGATGTTTCCAGAGAGGTTTCCACGATAGGCGGCTCACCAATGGTTTTAGCCGGAAATACTTCCACATCCAGCATATTTTCATTAAAAGAAAGCGCTGATGCCGGAGAGGCCATGGCGTAAAGCATGTCTTCGAATTCCCAGGTGCTCACATAGTCGCCATCTCCGCCCCTGAAATCCATGGCAAAATCAGAAACTTGAAACTCACCATCGTCGCCAATCAGATCACCGTTGATCATGACAATGTTTTTTTGAAGCAGAGAGTCGCCCAGCGCTTTAAAAAGCAGGGTGGGTTCATCATCCAGCCAGTAGCTGCTGATACAGGGATGCCCGTTACTTTGTATCAGAAGATCGCCATTGTATATAAAGGATCCTGACTCATGCCGCGAGGTTAAATATGCGTTGAGCTTGTAACGATAGTCGGGTTTCAGGTAATTGAGGGCTGCGGCTGTGATAACCAGCTTTAGGTTTGAAGCCGGCAGGAAATTCTTTTCTGCATTGAGCGAATAAATGGATTTGTTATTTGTGAGGTCATAAAACTCTACGCCCCAAAAAAAATGATTGGGCGACTTTTTTTTAAATATATGATTGAGTTTTCTTTGCAGTTGTTTCTCATGTAACGCCTTTTTTTTAAGGACCTCTTTTGGGGTGCTGGCCGGCAGGGAAGTGTTGAAAACAAACCAGCTGCAGATAATCCAAAACCATAACATATAATGGCCTTTGGTCAACCTGTTTTTAAGAATTGGTGCTGAGGGCGTTTCGTTTTGCATACATCCTGCTTGTTATGGTCAGAAAAAAGTGCAGCAAGAGTTGATTTAAAAAAAAAACGCCTAAATCCCAAGAAGGATTCAGGCGATAATTTTATTAAAAAATTGGTAGCTGTACTAGCGTAAAAGCTGCTCAATCTGCTGAACATTCTGCGCCTGGCTTGGGTCGGACTTGGCCAGTTCTACATATTTTCTAAGATACTTTTGCACGGTGCTGCTTCTGAGGCTCATGCCTTTTTTCTGTAACACAGATGCCATGTTAAAGTAACCCATCGCATAATCGGGGAATTTGTCGATCAGGTACTGCATTTCTTTTTGGGCTTGAGACGTTTTTCCTTTTTCAGCCAGAAGCATGGCATAGTTGTTACGAACTGTTTTGTTGCCCGGATTTTTTTCCAACGCTGTCTGATACACTTTTAAAGCTTGACGGCTTTGCCCTGATTCATCATAAGCAGCAGCCAGGCGAACATACACTTCGGCGTTGTTTGGATTGGCTGCACTGGCATCTTTGTATGCAGAAATTATTCCATTATAATTTGGTTTGCCTTTGGAAACTTTGGCTTTTGAGCGGTAAGCCTGCTCAGTGTAGTAGGCGGCCTGGTAGACCTGCTGCGGGTCGGCGCTTCCTCTGCCGGCAGCTTCACGATACCAGCGCATGGAGTTTTTAAACACACTAATGGCTGAGTCGACCTGAGCAATTGGGTCCTGGCTCTCGTTCATAGTAGCCTGCAAGTAAAATCCATAGTTAAACAATGCCTCGGCATAACGGGAAGGGAAATACTGCTTGATGTTTGAGGCATAACTGATAGCAGCCGTATAATTTTTCATGTTTTTATTACAAACCACCAGGCCAACATTAAAGTTGTTGTAAAGGTTTTGCAGGGAATCTTTCATTTCAGGTGCAAACGGTGGTTTGGGAAGTTTACTTAGGCCAATCTGATATTGCTCGATGGCTTTGTTGAACTGGCCAATACTTTGAAGAATGATGCCATAATTATAGTAAGCATCAATGTTGGATGTATCTGTTTCAATAGCATCCATCGAGAGTTTAATGGCTTCAATTTTAAGTTCATCAATTTGTTTTTGCAGCTCAGGACCGCCTTCGCCTAAATCAATTTTTCGTTGCAGTTCCTGGGCCTGTCCGATTTTTTCACCGGCAGCCGACATTTTAATGACAGACTGTTCACGAGGAGTACCGCAGGCGGCAACCAGCAACAATGAGATGATCCATAAAAAAGCATTTCGCTTAAACATTTTGGTGGCTCCTTTAAGAAGTTTTTGGTTTTAATGGTGTGTGATCAAATTCTAAAGAAACTGTTTTGTAAAGTGACTTTACTTCTTTGGTTGTCAGATATCGCCAGTGGCCTAACCTGAGTTTTGCTGGGGTGAGCCCGGCATAGGCTACCCTATTGAGCTTTTTAACGGTAATGCCAAAAGACCAGAACATCCGATGTACCTGATGGTTTTTGCCTTCATGAATAGACAGCCAGACATGAAAACCATCATCAATAATTTTAGCTTTGCAGGGACTGACTCGCTCACCAGTATCCTTTAAATGAAACCCCGATTGAAATTTTGACATGACTTCAACAGGCACCTTCTGATCCAATGTAGCTACATATTCTTTGGCTACACCGTAGGAAGGATGGGTTAATCGATAGGTAAGCTCGCCATCATTGGTGATTAATAACGCACCGGTGGTGTTGCGATCCAACCTGCCAACCGGAAAAACCCGTTCTTGAATGGTGATAAGGTCTAAAACATGTCTCCGATTTCGTTCATCAGAGGTGGTTGTAACGGTATCTTTCGGTTTATTGAGTAAAATATAAAAATTTTGATTGGTTTCATGCAGTGCTTTTCCTTTTAGCTTAACGATATCGGTTTTTTTATTGATTTTTAAACCCAATTCAGTTACAATTTTTCCATTTACTGTAATTGCCCCGCTGGTGATCAGTTCATCAGCTGCGCGTCTTGAGGCCTCGCCGCAACTGGCAATAAACTTATTTAAACGAACCTCATCTGTTTTGATCGGGGTTGCTCGTTTTTTACGCGTGGTTTTTGACTTGGGTTTAAGCATATTTGGTTCTGCAATAGCAGGTTTTACTCTTGATCGGCGTTCGGATTATCTACCAAGACAATTTTTTCAGGTTCATTCGGATTGAATTTCAACATATCCTGCTCCTGATTTTCTTTCAGTAGCTCTTCAATCTCACGGGGTTTGGGCAGATCGTCCAGTGAGTAAAAATTGAAATAATCCAGGAAATGCGCCGTGGTACCATACAGTAATGGTTTTCCGGGTGAATCGGCCCGCCCGGTTACTTCAATCAACTCTTTTTCCAATAGCATTTTTACCACGTAATCCGAGCCTGTACCGCGGATCTGCTCAATTTCGGGTTTGCTGATCGGCTGCTTGTAGGCCACAATAGATAATGTTTCCAGGGCAGATTGTGAGAGACGGCGTTGCAACTTTGGCTGAATGAGCTTTTGTATAGTAGTGTGAAATTGTTTTTCGGTCAAAAAACGATACCCGCCGGAAATTTTATGGATACGAAACGTGCGGCCGGTTTCCTGGTAGCTGCTATTAAGCGCTGAAACCAATTCATCCAAAACAGATTTAGTTAGCATTGGTGCTTCGCATGCTTTTTGGATCATGGAATAGGACAAGGCTTCATCACTTGAGAAAATCAATGCCTCAATTTTTTGCATCAGATCTTCTTTGTCGAACTCATCTAATTCGGAGGCCCGGGATTGCGGCTCTCTGTTTTGTTCTGTATGTTCTTGCTGTTGCAGCTGTGACATTACGTTTAAATCCGGTCGCGATTTCTAAACCGATAAAATAAAAAAACCATCCCACAATAAGCAGGACTTTAAGCATTAATTTGAATAATCCGATGAACAAACCCAAACCAGCTAAACAAACCAAATCTCTTATTTTTCCCGGGCCCGCTGGAAAACTGGAAGCTCTTCTGAACCCGCAACATTCGCCACGTTTTTTAGCGGTTGTATGCCATCCTCACCCACTTTACCAGGGCACCATGCATAATAAAGTGGTGGTTTCGGCCGCCAAAACTCTCTCAGACCTGGGTGGTGCAGTGCTGAGGTTTAATTTTCGCGGGGTTATGGCCAGTGACGGTGCTTACGGGGAAGGTATCGCCGAAGAAGCAGATGTGGATGCGGCGATTGATTTCTTAACAGCTGAATACTATCAACACCGCTTGCCACTGGTGGTGTGTGGGTTTTCTTTTGGAGCCTGGGTTGGTCTGAAGCATGGGGCCAAAGATGAGCGTGTTAATTTCCTGATCGGCCTGGGGTTGCCTATACGCATGTTCTCGGCTCAGGATTTCATGGGGTCACCGAAACCAAAACTGGTGGTGTGGGGCCAGGACGATGAGCTTTGTCCGCCCGAAGATATTGCCTCGTTATCCAAATCCCTGGCTGAGCCGAAAACCATTCATGTGGTCCCCGAAGCCGATCATTTTTTTACGGACAAACTGCATGTGATGAACAGGCATATCGAGGCTTGGATCACTAAAGAATTTGGCCAGGCTTAAGTTATAATGCTTTTCTTAACCGAAAAGACAGTACCTGAGGCAGGGCATTGTTTTCATCACGAGCCTGCCAATCTTTTTCTCCCAAAAATTCAAACCCGGCGTCTTGAGCGGCTTGTTTGTACTCGGCCAGGGTATGCACAAAAGAGGGGATCGTGATATCAGTTTTTTCCTTTGGATCATAGAAAGAGGCTGATTTGCCCATGGCCTGTCGTTTGGGATGGTATTCACAGACCAGCATCCACCCCGAAGGTTTAAGCGTACGGCAGCACTCTTTGAATAAAGAGCTGAGATCCCGGATATGCTCTAATACCAGCGACACAACTATGGCATCGAAATGATTATCCAAAAACGGCCAGGGTTCCAGAATGTTATGATGCACCAGCCAAACATGTTGTGGCAAGGGTTTTCGCTTAGCTTCTTCGAGCATCTTTTCAGAACCATCTACCCCTGTGACATTTTCAGCTACAGAGGCCAGCTTTGACAGGTTCAACCCACTGCCACATCCCAGATCCAGCACCTCATCGCCAGTGATGTCTTTCAGATAGTGCTGAACCACATCATGGGCCACATCCCTGGTGGGATTACGGGCGCTATCGTAAGTGGCCGCCCATCGGTTATGCGCCTCATTTATGTCCTGATGATTAGTCATTATCAATCCTGGATTTGAATTCGGTTTCATCAATGATTTGAATGCCGAGTTTTTGGGCTTTTTCAAGCTTGCTTCCTGCCGATTCCCCGGCTACCACCAGCGTAGTTTTTTTACTTACTGAACCGGTTACTTTTCCGCCATGCGCTTCTACCAGTTCTTTGGCCTCGTCGCGCCCAAGCGACTCCAGCGAGCCGGTAAAGACCACTGTTTCATTGGAGAAGGATTGGGGGAGCGATGTTTCTTTTTTCTCAACCTTAAACTGAACACCGGCTTGTTTAAGCTTTTGAAGAAGGGTTTGGGCATGCGACTTTTGAAAGTAGCCGGCAATGCTTGTTGCGATAATCCCGCCAATATCTTCGGTTTCGCTGAGGGCTTCCGAAGAGGCTGCTTTAAGGGCATCGAGCGATGGAAACTCGCGGGAAAGCGTTCTGGCGGTTGAGAGCCCTACATGGCGAATCCCCAACGCATAAATCACCCGGTCGTAGGGCCGGGTTTTACTTTTCTCTATAGCATCAATCAGGTTTTGGGCTGATTTTTCAGCAAAACGTTCGAGTGGTAGCAGATCCTCTTTTTTTAGCATGTAAAGATCGCCGGGATCTACAATAAGCCCGGCATTGATAAGCTGTTCAATAACAGCTTCGCCTAAATGATCAATATCCATGGCATTGCGCGCAGCAAAATGCACCAGGCGGCCTTTTACTTGTGCCGGGCACGAGGCTTCATTAGGGCAATACCAATTCACTTCATTGTCTGGTTTTACAAGCTTGGTTTGGCAAGAGGGGCAGGTTTTCGGCGCTTCTAAACGCTGAGCGCTCGCAGGACGTTTTTCCAGGACCACAGACACTACTTTAGGGATCACATCCCCGGATTTTTCTATGATCACCCTATCGCCAATTCGAACATCCAGCCGATGGATCTCATCGAGGTTATGCAGGGTAGAGCGTGAAATGGTAGAGCCCGAGAGCTTTATTGGTTTAAGGTGTGCCACCGGGGTAATGGTACCGATCCGACCCACCTGGAACACCACATCTTCCAGAATGGTTTCGGCCCGGCGTGCGGCAAATTTATAGGCAATGGCCCAACGCGGACTTTTACTGGTTGCCCCTAAAACCCTCTGGTGCCGCACATTATTCAACTTGATCACTGCCCCATCAATTTCATAGGGCAGGCTATCGCGCCCGGCTTCCCATTTTTCCAGGTAGCTGAAAATCTGATCATGCCTCTGGCAGAGCTCGTTTTTTTTTCCGGTATGAAATCCCAGCCTGGCCAGCAGGTCAAGCCGCTCGAAATGAGTGACATCTCCCAGGGTGTCGGCATCCAGGTAATAAGCCACCATGGTGAGCCTTCGGCGGGCCACTTCACGCGAGTCCTGCTGTTTGAGCGTGCCTGCTGTGGCATTGCGAGGATTCTGGAACTGTTCGTCTTCATCGCGTTCGCTGTTGAGCATGTCAAAATCAGCCTTGGTCATGAATACTTCACCGCGTACTTCAAACTCGCCCTGGTTTAAACCTACTATGATCTCATCTTCGGGATGTTGGCGAAGCCGAAGCGGGATGGTTGGGACAGTTTTGAGGTTGGCGGTGATATCATCGCCCTGCGAGCCATCGCCACGGGTAGCGCCCTGAACCAGCATCCCATTCCGATAAACGAGGCTAACGGCAATGCCATCGTATTTAAGCTCGGCCACATACTCGGTACTATGGATGCCTTCTGCCATAAGTCCTTTTTCGACACGGGCTAAGAAATCCTGGAGCTCCTGTTTGGAATAGGTGTTTGAGAGGCTCATCATACGGTTTCGATGCTGAACGGTCGGGAAGGTTTTGGTGATCTGGCCACCGACGCGCTGTGAGGGGCTATCGGGCGAGATAAGATCGGGGTAGGCTTTTTCCAGGTCAATCAATTTCTGGAGCATCATATCAAAATCGTAGTCCGAAATGGTGGGTTGGGCCAGCACATAATACTTGTAATTGTGCTCATTGATCTCATCACGGAGCTGCTGGATATTGGTTTCAGCCTCGGCTTTTGTCATGTTGAAAAGATGGATAGAAGTAGAATGATTAACAGGTTGCCATTACTCAGCATGAAAGATAGGTAAATGGCAGCCGTGTCACCAAAATTTGAAAGAGTTATTCCACAAGAGATCAGAGACTGATGAGCTCCAGCAGGGAAATCCCCATCCATGGACAGATCAGCCTGAAATAAAGTTGTCTTTCTAAAAAATCATATCTCTGCCTATTTATGTTTGGCTTCTGAAATTTCTTAACTTCCCTGCAAGTAAGATAATCCACCAAAACGGGGGATATGATTTTCAGAAAAGATTAGTTGGTTTAATTCAATTATGAAGTCATCCGATATTCGCCAGTCGTTTTTCGATTTTTTCAAGCAAAAAGGTCATGAGATCGTGCGTTCAGCACCGGTTATTCCGGCCGAAGATCCGACATTGCTGTTTACCAATGCCGGGATGAACCAGTTCAAAGATGTTTTCCTGGGCACAGGAACCCGACCATATACCCGCGCGGCCGATACTCAGAAATGTATCCGGGCCTCGGGCAAGCATAACGATCTGGAAGATGTTGGGCGCGACACGTATCACCACACGTTTTTTGAAATGCTAGGCAACTGGTCGTTTGGCGATTATTACAAAAAAGAAGCCATTATGTGGGCCTGGGAGCTCTTGACCGATGTGTGGATGCTTCCTAAAGACCGGCTCTATGCCACGGTGTATAAAGATGATGATGAAGCGTTCGAGATATGGCAACATCACACCGATATTGATCCCGGGCATATTCAACGGCACGATGAAAAAGACAATTTCTGGGAGATGGGTGAAACCGGTCCCTGCGGGCCTTGCTCGGAAATCCACATCGATTTAACAACAGATAAATCCGGCGCCGGACTCGTTAATGCCGATGATCCGCTGGTTATTGAAATCTGGAACCTGGTATTTATTCAATACAACCGCAAGCAGAATGGCGAGCTTGAACCGCTGCCACAAAAGCACGTGGATACCGGTATGGGCTTTGAGCGCGTAACGGCTGTTTTGCAGGGGAAAACCTCAAATTACGACTCGGATATTTTTTCACCGATCATAGAAGAAATTTCAAAGATCACCGGTAAAACCTATTCGGCGCGAATGGATAACGAGGATGATATGGGCATGCGCGTGATTGCCGATCACATCCGAACCCTTGCCTTTGCTATTGCCGATGGCGGCACACCAAGTAACGAAGGACGCGGGTATGTGCTTAGGCGGATTTTGCGCCGCGCCGTTCGATATGCCCGCGAACTGGGACAGAACGAGCCCACCTTATACAAACTTACCGATGTGCTTTGCAAGACCATGGGCGGGATTTTCCCTGAACTGGTGGAACGCCGGGAACTGATCTCTCAGATGATCAAGTCGGAAGAAGAGAGCTTTTTAGTTACGCTGGATCATGGGGTAGACATTTTCCGGGAAGTGGTCGAGACTCAGAAAGCGCAGGGCAACACGCAAATTTCAGGCGCCGATGCCTTTAAACTTTACGATACCTACGGTTTCCCGATGGATCTTACCCGCCTGATGGCCTCCGAAATCGGTTTTACGGTGGATGAAAAGGGGTTTGAAGTGCACATGAAAGAGCAGAAAGACCGGGCCAGGCAAGACCGCAAAGAAAAAACCGCCTCGATGCAGGACGAAGGCTCATGGACTATGATCTCCGATGGATCGGATTCGGAATTTTTAGGCTACAAACAACTGTCCTCAAAATCGGTGGTCAGGGAGGCTAAAGAAAGCAAAGGCCATTTATTGCTTGTGTTGGATCGCACCCCATTTTATGCCGAAAGCGGCGGACAGGTTGGCGATAAAGGAACGCTGGCTCATGAAAACCTGGTCTTCCATATTTGCGACACTCAGAAAGATGGTGAGCGCATTGTTCATGTGGTGGATCGGATTATGGACAAATCAACCCAAAAAGAGATAGCTCTTTCAGGGTTTGACCTGAGTCAATGCTCCGGCATCTTCGAGGCTGAAGTGGATGGCAAGCTACGCAGCGATACCGCGCGCAACCATACGGCCACACATTTGCTTCACGAAGCGCTTCGCAAAGTGTTGGGTGAGCATGTTCAGCAAAAAGGCTCGCTGGTTGGCCCGGATCGACTGAGGTTTGATTTCAGCCATTTTGAGCGCGTAATTGATGAGCAGATCTCCCAAATCGAAAGTATGGTCAATGAACAGGTACGGTTTGCCAAGTCGGTCAATAAGCATGAAGATGTACCGTTTGAAGACGCTAAAAAAATGGGTGCCTTGGCCTTTTTTGGTGATAAATATGGCGATAGGGTTCGGGTGGTAGAAGTGCCGGGCTACTCGGTTGAGTTTTGCGGTGGGACGCACCTGGACAATATCGGCGAAATTGGTTTGCTGAAGATCGTGAGCGAATCGTCCATTGCTTCGGGAATTCGTCGCGTGGAAGCCGTAACCGGTGCATTGGCCGAAGAGATGTTTCGTGAGCAAAGCCACCAGTTAAAAGCCATGCGTGAGATGCTCAATGCTCAATCCGAACAAGCTGTTATGGAGAAAGTCCAAAAGCTGATGGATGAGCGAAAAGACCTTGAAAATGAATTGGAGAAACTGAAAATGCAGCTGGCAGCTTCTCAAATGGATGATCTGGTAAATGAGGCTGAACAGATCCAGGGCGTCAATGTTATAGCTAAAGTTATGCAAGCCTCCAGCGCGGATGAACTCAGGCATCTGGGTGAGGCATTGAATAGCAAACTTAAAAACGGGGTGGCGTTGCTGGGTGCTGTGGTCGGTGACAAGGTGTCCCTTGTGGCCATGGTCTCGGATGAATTGACCAAACAATTGCAGGCCGGCAAACTGGTTGGTGAGGTAGCAAAAGTAGTAAAAGGCGGCGGCGGGGGCCGGCCAAACTTTGCCACAGCCGGTGGTAAAGATCTCGCCGGACTGAATGACGCTATGGCAAGATTTAAAGACCTGGTAAAAGAAAAATTATCAAATTAGGGGAATATTGGTTTCACATTAAAATATGAACATTTAATTTGATCAGATCCGAAGTAATTTTTTGGCAAGCACTTCCTGCATGTTTCTCCGGCCATCACAAATGCTATGAATGTAAATTTCCTTTTTACGTATTTGGTAAATAATACGATATGGTTTATAGTGGATTTCTAAAAAGTCTCTAAGATTTATCCTCTCCAGTTCCGGAAGACTATGACCTCTGTTTGGATGTTTTTTAAGGCTTAAACAGCTTTCATGTATCTTTTCTATAAGATTGTGGGCTTTTCTTACGCTATCATATTTAGCTACATAGTCGTAGATCTCAATAATATCTTCTTCAGCTTGTTTGGTTAGAAAAACCTCATACTTCATTATGTTTTGAGTTTATTCTTTGGGAGATATCTTCAAAAGCCTGTTTGAGAGGTTTTGTTTCTTCATTTCTAATATTTTCTGAGCTGAGGGCTAAGATTTTTAGGCATGCCAAACTTTCCTGCATCTCTTCGTATTCTTTTATATCCTGGACAGCTACTTTAGCCACACCATTCTGAGTAATGATGATGGTTTTGTGGTTATCGGTGATATCACGAATTACTTCTGAGGTGTGTGATTTTAAATAACTAACCGGCTTAATGGATTCGCTGTATTTCATAAGTGTCTTGCATTAAATATTGTGACCATAATATAGTCCGTATTTAGGTCATAGTCAATTGGCATCAATTCATCTTAAGCAGTTTCCACATCCCGGAATCCCAATAAATAAAGGATCCCATCCAGACCCAGGGTAGAGATCGAGTGCTCGGCAGATTCCTTAACGATGGGTTTAGCGCGGAAGGCAATACCCAATCCGGCTAAACTCAGCATCGGAAGGTCGTTAGCGCCATCTCCCACGGCAATAACCTGTTCCAGGCGAATGCCTTCGGCCTCGGCAATTTCCTTCAGGAGTTCGGCTTTGCGCTGGCCGTCCACAATCCGTCCTTTTACTTTTCCGGTGACTTTGCCATCCTCAATATCCAGTTCGTTGGCATGAATCGTCGAAACACCCAGTTTTTTCTGTAAGTGGCGGGCAAAGTAAGTAAAGCCGCCAGAAAGAATAGCCGTTTTAAACCCAAGGGAGTTCAGGGTGGCAAACAGCCGCTCAGCGCCTTCGGTGATGGGCAATCTCTCGGCTATACCCTGCAGAACGGATTCATCCAGGCCTTTTAACAGGGCAACCCTGCGGCGGAAACTTTCATTAAAATCGATTTCACCTCTCATGGCCGATTCAGTAATATTAGCAACCTGTTCGCCGATACCGGCTTCTTTGGCCAGTTCATCTATCACTTCAACTTCAATCAGGGTGGAATCCATATCAAAACACACCAACCGGCGGAAGCGCCGGAATATGGTGTCTTCCTGGAAAGCAATATCCAGACCCAACTCGTCTGTGAGTTCCAGGAATTGTGCTCTCATATTATTTTGATCAAGCGGCACACCACGCGCCGAGAGTTCGATACAGGCACGGGTTGGGTTCAGGGTTTCTTCCAATGGGATACGGCCGGTCAGCCGGCTGATTTGCTCAATGTTCAGCTTGTTTTCAAACAAAATCCGAGATACTCGGGCCACATGTTCGGAGGTGATGGTTCTGGCCAGCAATGTAATAATGTAGCGTGGTTTGCCCTGATGCTGCACCCACTGGTCGTAGGTTTCATTTTCTATAGGGTAAAACCGAACCTGTATGCCAAGTTCATGGGCACGAAACAACACATCTTTTAAAATCGGTGCCGATTCAAATTCCTTGGGAATATGAGCCAGAATGCCCAGCGAAAGGGAATTCTGGATCACGGCCTGGCCGATATCTAAAACATCAATCCGGTATTTGACAAACACCTCGGTTAGCTCGGTGGTCAGTCCAATTTTATCTTCACCTGTAAAAACGAACAGAATAATGTCTTTCATAGCAGTTTTTTACTCCCACTCAATGGTTGCCGGTGGTTTGGATGAAATGTCTAAAGTTACACGGTTAATGCCACGAACCTCGTTGATGATCCGGTTGGAGACATGCCCAAGGAAATCGTATGGGAGTTTAGACCAGTCGGCTGTCATCCCGTCCATGGAATTAACTGCCCGCAAGGCTACGGCATTTTCGTAGGTGCGTTTATCTCCCATCACACCAACGGTTTGAACCGGCAGAAGTACGGTAAAGGCTTGCCATACCTGGTTGTAAAGTCCTTGTTTTTTAAGTTCTTCAATAAAAATGGCATCAGCCTGGCGCAAGACACTCAAGCGGTCTTCGCTTACAGAGCCGAGTATTCGAACTGCCAGACCCGGTCCGGGAAATGGATGGCGGCCCAGGATTTCATCCGGAATATCCAGAAGTTTGCCTACTTTGCGCACTTCATCTTTAAAGAGCTCTTTAAGCGGCTCGACAAGTTTAAGTTTCATGCGTTTAGGCAATCCGCCAACATTATGGTGGGTTTTAATGGTCTGTGAGGGACCTTTAACGCTTACACTTTCTATCACATCGGGATAGAGGGTGCCCTGCACCAGGTACTTTTCCTGATGGATGTATTCTTCAAAAACTTTAATAAAGGTGCGGCCAATGATCTTGCGCTTTTTTTCCGGCGAGACCACATGTTTCAGCCGGCTTAAAAACAGATCCTGTGAATGGGCAACGGTGAGTTGCAGGTTCAGGGACTTGAGTTTTTCTTCAACAATTTTGGCTTCATTATGTCGCAACAAGCCATTATCTACAAAGACACAGTGCAGGTTTTTACCAATAGCGCGGCTAACCAACACAGCTGCCACGGTGGAGTCTACACCGCCACTGAGCCCGCAAATAGCCGTTTGATCGCCCAACTCTTCTTTTAAGCGGGCAATTTCGCTTTCCACAAAGCTTTCCGGCGACCAGTCCGGTTTTATACCGGCAATCTTCAGAACAAAGTTAGAGAGAATTTTAGCCCCATGCTCGCTGTGGTGGACTTCGGGATGAAACTGCACGCCAAAAATTTTATGCGCACTGTTGGCCTGATCCACTTCCACGGCACACAGCTCCGAGTTATCGGTTTTGGCCGTGATGTGGAAATTTTCAGGTAAGTGATGCACTTTATCGCTGTGGCTCATCCAGACCACCGAGTCGGGTACATTTTCAAACAAGCAACTTTGAGCATGGTCTGAGCCCTGAGCTTTAAAAATATTGATATGAGCCCGGCCAAACTCGCGCCTGGGAGCCGAGTCTACTTTACCGCCAAAGTGCTTGGCGATCACCTGAAGACCATAGCAAATACCCAGGATCGGGATATTCAGGTCGAAAATGCCTTCATCTGGCATCGGGGCAAAATCTTCATACACACTGGTTGGGCCACCCGAAAGAACCAGGGCTTTGGGGTGGTGCGATTTTATTTCTTCAATTGACGTGCTGAAAGGTAAAATTTCGGTATAAACACCAATTTCACGGATTCGGCGGGCAATCAACTGGGTGTATTGCGAGCCAAAATCAAGTACAAGAACAGAATTCATGAATGTAATTTAAGTTTTTTAAGCAAGTTGTGTGTTAAAACTCACCTTCGCCACGTTTGGGTTTGCGAGGCCCAATATTAAGAAAACGAGTGTTTTTGCGGCCGCTGAGCGTATCCATTCGATTAAACCGCTGAAAATCGCCCAGGGAGTTTTTATAATTTTCCCAGCCTTTTCTGGTAAAGTATTCCACATAAGCATCCTGATCGCCGGAAGCTGCCGGCAAGTTTGTGCTTTTTGAGATTGGAACTCCCTTTACTGAACCCGGGCGTTGAAAATAGCGGCTTTTCAGATTTAGCTCGGGATCGTCGTAACAATATTTCATATATCTGGCCCAGATGGGCAAAGAGGCGCGGGCACCCTGTCCGTATTTCATTGACGTGTAGGTGATGCGCTCATCATCAAAACCAGTCCAGCAAACAGCAGCCATTTGAGGAGTAAATCCGGCAAACCAGGCATCTTTGTTGTTCTGGGTGGTGCCGGTTTTACCGCCGGCTTCTTCGTAAAATTTATATCGTTTTCTGGTGGCTATACCGGTACCTGCATTTACAACGCTCTTGAGCATTGATACCATTACATAATTGGTGCTGGGATCAATGGCTTTGTTTTTCTCGGGCTTGTATTCCACGATGGGCTGGCCGAATTTATCTTCAATCCGTAAAATGCTGATTGGTTCTACATGAACGCCGTTATTGGCAAAGGTGCCGTATGCCGAGCATAGCTCTAAGGGTGTAATGGCTGATGTGCCCAAAGCAATAGAAAAATTCTCATCCAGGGGTGCTTTAATACCCATACGACGGGCATACTCAATGATCTTGGATGGCGTAACCGACTCGTTTACCAGGCGAATGGTTACCTGGTTGAGTGAATTTCTAAGAGCATCGCGCAATGTTGTCATCCCGCCCGAGGCTTTGTCTGAGTTTTCCGGAGTCCATACCCGCTCTTTGGTTTTGATCACCAATGGTTGATTGAGTAGTTGATGATTCGAAGGAATGCCTTCATCAATGGCAGCCGTATAAACAAATGGTTTAAATGTAGAGCCGGGTTGACGTTTGGCTTGCCAGACATGGTCGAACTGGTAGCGGTAATCTTCGGGTTTGTAATCTTTTCCGCCCACCCAGGCTTTGATATGGCCTGTAGAAGGCTCAATGGCAACAAAGCCAACTTCCACACGCGATTTTTCATACAGGATCTGATCCAGCCATTCTTTATCGGCTTTAAGAGTTTTCAAGGCATTTTTCTCGGTAACACCATCTTTACGCATTTGTTTGAAGCGAGGGGTTTCGCGGATGATCGCATTTCTGATTTTCCATGGCCATCGCCATTCTTCATCAAACTGTTCCTGGATCCATGGTAAATGTTCTTCAACGGATTTTTCTGCATGGGCTTGCATGCGGGTATCCAGGGTGGTGTAGATGGTCAGGCCGTCTTTGTAAATATCAAACCCGTACTTTTCTGATTCAACTTTCAGCTTTCTTCTCAGGTATTCAATAAAGTAAGGCGCTTCACCCTTGTCGGTAACCGATGTAAAATCCAGAGTGATCTCTTTTTCGGCATAAGCAGCGGCTTGTTGATCAGAAATAAAATTTGCTTTAGCCATCAGGCGAAGGATGAGATCGCGACGTGATTTGGCATTTTTGGGATTCTTAATGGGATCGTAGTCGCGCGGACTTTTTAAAAGCGAGATCATCAGGGCGCTCTCATCGGGTGTCAGCTGGATAGAGGGTTTGTTGAAGTAGGTCCATGCTGCAGCTTCAATACCCCAGGCACCGTTTCCAAAATAAACAGTGTTCAAATACAGCCACAGGATTTCATTTTTGGTATAGCGCCGCTCAATTTGGATGGCTGTTAAAAGTTCACGGATTTTACGGGTAACCGTACGGTCTAAGGTCAGGTAGAGATTACGTGCCAGCTGTTGGGTGATGGTACTGGCGCCATGCCACTGTTTGCGCATGGTTACAACATTCTCTATCATAGCAATGACAAAACGGCGGCTGTTAAATCCCCAGTGGTCATAAAAGTCGGCATCTTCCGTAGCAATCAAAGCATCTATAACATGTTGGGAAACTGAATCAAGCGGCACACTGGTGCGGTTTTTCAGAAAATATTTCGAAAGCAATTTACCATCTGCCGAGTAGACCGTGGTGGCCAGCTCCGGTTTTGGATTTTCTAATTGCTCAAGGCTTGGCAGGGTTTGCGAGAGGTAGATTATGGTTCCAAGACCGCTGAGGGCGATTAAGACAACAAAAGACAGGAACGCCACATAAAGCCCGTGCAAGATGCGTTGTTGCTTAGAGAGTTTTTTTCGGTATTCGGGATCGTTAAAATAGGCTTCCCGATTGTCTGACGAATAGGATGAGTCGGATGATTGATCTGAATTCGGTTCTTTGGACATATCAAACTGGCTTAACCAAACATGGGTGAACGTATAATAGTATGTTGTGTATCATGATTTTGATCGCTAAGAGGCAGTAAATATACATTTTAATACAAAATTTCCCGTCCAGAAATTTGCCCCTTTCCTCTTAAGCAGGCTTAAGATCACTAACCTGGCTTTCGCTGAAAGCAAAATGCTCTTTTAAAGCTGCTGCAAACTCTTTGGTGGTTTCAAGCATGGGTAAATGCCCAATGTTATCATACTGAATTAACCGGGTGCTTAAAGAACTGTGTTGTTGTCTTTTTTCATATAAAGTTTCCATGCCTTCAGGCGGAATGGTTTTATCATCTTTACCGACACAGAGTAAAAGCGGGGTTTTAATAGCCAGGGCCTGGGCGGTATAGACATCCAGTGCATGTTTATCCAGAGACAGTGTGCCAACTTGAGAGGCTGCTTCGGTATTCGTATTGATAAAGTCATCTACAATGATATCGGCATACTCCTGTGAGATAGGTTTTGTTGTGGCTTTTTCAATTAACCCGGATTTAAACGGGCCGAGGTTAAAAATCCATTTAAAGTTCATGGACGACTCAACAAACCAGCTTAAAAGTTGCATTTGCATCCAGTTGTAATCAAAAATACCGCAGGCTATGATCGTAACGGAAATACACTCATCCGGGAATCGGTGATGGATCTCTGTGGTAACCATGCTACCCATAGAGTGGCCTACAAGATGCAGATGCTTATGGCGAGCAAGGTTTAAATGATCTATAACAGCAGAGACCTCATCGGCGAAATAGGGAATGGTATAGTCGTGAAGCGAAGAGATCAGTTTGGTTCGTCCGGTACCACTTTGATCCAATGTTACACAACGATAGTCGGGAGTAAGTTCCTCAATAACAGGAGTCCAGTATCTGGCCGATAGAGCCCAGCCATTTAAAAATAAAACAACAGGTTTGTCTTTAACTTCCGGATAGCTATCAGCGGAATCTTCATAGTAAACTTCACTTTTTTCTGTTTTTAAGTACCCCATGTTATCAGTATTAAATTATTCAGGCTTCTCCCGGTGCTGAAAAGCACGATCAATTGAACCGGATTAAAATCAAAAATTTAATCAATGCAAACGGGTTGGCAAAGCAACCAAAGATTAAAAATATAGCATATCTTGGTTAGTTTAGAAATGATTGTATATTTACGTTTCTAAGTTGATTGCGGCGTGTGGCGCAGCCCGGTAGCGCACTACCTTGGGGTGGTAGGGGTCGTGGGTTCAAATCCCGCCACGCCGACTCTGACAAACCCTTACAATACAAATTCCATATCTCGATTGCTTTTCAGGGCGTTTTCCGAAAAGTTAATTAACCTGATTAAAAACCTCTTGAAGTTGTCTGTATCAATCTGACGCCAGAAACTTATTTTTTCCGGATCATCCACCCAACCTACCATCACATTTTCATGTGATTTGCCTTCAAGCTCAGTGAGTTCTTTCTGAAGGAGATCAATTAATTTTGCTACTTCGGATTTTGGTAAAATGGCTTCATCCCAGCTATCCAGACCATGGTCGGTTTCAGATATGAACTTGAGTATGTTGAGTCTTTCAACAATGCCATAATGAAACAGTGCAGCATAGTCATGAGCTGATATACTTAATGATTCATAAATGGTATGTTTAACATCCTCAATATCAATCTGATGAACAGTTCCTTCACGATAGATTGATAATTCCTTATGCAGGGGGTTGTTGTCCTGAAGTTGTATTTTTTTGTAAACAGATTGTTTGGTCATGGTCTGCAAAATATTCCGACAATGATCAGTTTGTCATTTTTCTTTAATGGAAACCTTAGTAGATTTAAAGTATAAAAAACTGACACAAACCAATACATTGATAAATCTCAATATGATCTACCGTATTTTAGGATTTGTACTGCTGATGGTGCTTATCCAGCCTGGCCTTTTGAAGGCAGTTGACAATTCTGAAACCTCCTCCCAAAATACAGAGAGTTTTTCGCTATATCAGGAAAATCCAACAACCAATTCATTTACCAGTGGTTTAGGCCTAACTGTCTTTGGCGATGAAGTCTATTACAATGTGTATTTAGCCCCTGAGCTTGTTTTTGGAAAAGTTGGTGTTGGTCTGAATTTGAATTTAAGAATTGGCACAGACGGAAAATTACGTAAAGAAGATTGGGATGATGGGGCATCGAGTTACCTGCGTCTGATCCGATACATCAGATACGGCCAAAAATACGATAGCCTTTATGTGCGTCTCGGGCAACTCGAAAATACCCGCCTTGGCCATGGCTCTATTATGTATTTGTACAGGAACAATGGAAGTTATGATGCCCGCAAAATCGGCCTGGAATACGACATGGACTTTGGCCGGTTCGGGTTTGAATCCATGATCAACGATTTGGCAGGATTTTCCATGATCGGTATTCGGACCTATTTCAGGCCCTTTCAGCAGACAAACTACCCCATTCTGAACGGACTTGAAGTAGGCCTGACCTGGGTAGGTGATTTTCGCAACAACTCAAACCTTGTGGCTACCCCGGCTAGTTTGGGGTTAATTGAAGAAAACGGACAGGTGGCATTTAATCCCGAACTTGCCGATCAAGCATCGTCTCTTATCGTTTGGGGATTTGATATCGGATTGCCACTACTTAAAACAAGCTACCTGGATATTTTAACTTATATCGACTTTGTTAAAATTCAGAGATTTGGTTCAGGTGGATTGTTAGGTGTGAGTGCTAATATTAAAAATATTACCAGCTTTCTCTCATTTTCAGCCCGTCTTGAACATCGTGTTTTGGGTGATAAATTTCAGTTCTCTTATTTTGATGCACTTTATGAGCAGGATCGTTTTCAAACCGTTTTAACAGGTGAGCCCGATTATGTTTTAACCCGTGCAAACGAACTGGCCAACTTCACTTCTCCCGGCCCTGGTGTTTATGGTGATCTGGGGGCCTCTTTGCTGAATGTTGTGAAAGTTTATGGCAGCTATCAACGATTATACAAAACAGAGCGTGGCGGGTTGTTGCATTTAAGCGCCGGCTTAAAAGAACTGATCCCTAAAGTGTTGTTCAAAGCCGATTATTTTAAACGTGATATCACTGCAGAGTCTGATTTATTTAAACTCGATGACAGAAGTCTCTCGGTTATAGAATTTGGCTATTACCCTCAACCCTATATGTTATTGTCTATACTATATCAATGGACATATTTGCCGGTTAGAGAGGGAGATGAAATTATCGGTTATACACCAATTAAACGGGTAGAGCCAAGAGTATCAATAAATTTTCAGTTTTAAGAAACACAATACCGCATCTTTTGTAAAAGCAAATTGTTGTGTTATACTCATTTATAGCTCTAAGAAAATGGCCCCGGCGTTAGCCTGAAAATTGTCTTGCAGATTATTTTTATTGAATGCCATATAGGGGAATGATTGTGATTGATCTTTCCGTTATAAAACTATCTGATAAGAAAAAAACCTAAACAAGGGTTACAAGTCCAAATACAATATGGAAGGAAATTTTTCAAACCGGGTTCAGGATGTCATACGTTACAGCCGTGAAGAAGCCTTAAGGTTAGGCCACGACTATATTGGCACTGAACATTTACTCTTAGGTATCATTCGTGAGGGAGAAGGAATAGCCGTCAGGATACTTAAAAATCTTGGATGCGATCTTTACAAGCTGAAACGCTCCATCGAAGATGCTGTAAGGTCAACAGGCGGTACCTTAACTCTAGGGAACGTACCATTAACCAAACAAGCAGAAAAAGTTCTGAAGATCACCTATCTGGAAGCTAAAATATGCAAATCAGATATTATAGGCACAGAACATCTCTTGTTGTCTTTACTCAAAGACGAAGAAAACATAGCCGCACAAATTTTATCTCAATACGGTATCAAATATGATACAGTTCGTGAAGAACTCGAAAACATTATGAGCGGAAAATCCGGTGGTACGGTCAGTTCCGTTTCTTCCGAACAAGAAGGTGGCAGTGGACAATATCAACAACAATATGAATCTCGAAAGATGGAAAAAACAAAAACGCCAGTTCTGGATAATTTTGGACGGGATTTAACGAAACTCGCCCAGGAAGACAAACTCGATCCGATTATCGGACGAGAAAAAGAAATTGAGCGTGTGGCACAGGTTCTAAGCCGACGCAAGAAAAATAACCCTGTGCTTATTGGTGAACCAGGGGTTGGAAAAACTGCTATTGCCGAAGGTCTTGCATTGAGAATTGTGCAACGGAAAGTCTCCCGGGTATTGTATGATAAACGAGTGGTGGCGTTGGATCTTGCGGCTTTGGTTGCCGGAACAAAATACCGCGGGCAGTTCGAAGAGCGCATGAAAGCAGTAATGAACGAACTGGAAAAATCCAAGGATGTGATTTTGTTCATCGATGAGCTTCATACCATTGTTGGTGCAGGTGGAGCCTCTGGTTCGCTGGACGCCAGCAATATATTCAAGCCGGCTCTTGCCCGTGGCGATTTGCAGTGCATTGGCGCAACTACGCTGGACGAGTACCGTCAATACATCGAAAAAGATGGTGCCCTGGATCGTCGATTCCAGAAGATCATGATTGAGCCGACCTCGGTAGAAGAAACTATCAGTATACTCAATAATATTAAAGAAAAGTACGAGAGCCATCACAATGTACTATACACACCTGAGGCTATCGACAGCTCTGTAAGACTTTCAGATCGATACATTACCGATCGGCATCTACCCGACAAAGCCATTGATGTTTTAGATGAAGTCGGAGCCAGGGTTCATTTATCCAATATTCATGTACCTAAAGAAATACTGGATCTGGAAGGAAAGATCGAAGATATAAAAGTTGAGAAAAATCAGGTGGTTAAGTCTCAAAATTTTGAAGAAGCAGCCCGTTTGCGCGATCAGGAAAAGAAATTATACGAAACCCTTGAAAAGGCAAAACAGGACTGGGAAAAGACAACCGCTGAAATGGTTTATGATGTCAATGAGCCGGATGTAGCTTCAGTGGTATCCATGATGACAGGTATTCCTGTGCTCAAGGTAGCTCAATCTGAGTCACAAAAATTACTGAACATGGATCAGGCATTAAAGGGTGAAGTAATTGGACAGGATGAAGCTGTTGTGAAAGTAACCAAGGCCATCCAGCGTACTCGCGCCGGGTTGAAGGATCCAAACAGACCTATCGGTTCGTTCATTTTCCTTGGACCGACTGGTGTTGGTAAAACTGAGCTGGCTAAAGCACTGACCCGCTACTTGTTCGACTCAGAAGAAAGTTTGATCCGGGTTGATATGAGTGAATACATGGAAAAATTCTCCGTAAGCCGCCTGGTGGGCGCACCTCCCGGATATGTAGGTTACGAAGAAGGCGGACAGCTTACTGAAAAAGTACGCCGCAAACCTTACTCAGTGGTTTTGCTTGATGAAATTGAAAAAGCTCACCCTGATGTTTTCAACATCTTGTTGCAGGTGCTTGATGATGGTATTCTGACTGATGGACTGGGACGCCGGGTCGACTTCCGCAATACGGTTATCATCATGACATCCAACATTGGTGCCCGCGATATCAAGAACATGGGTGCCGGAATGGGATTCACAGCCGCCGGAGATCACAAGAGTAAATATGATTCCATAAAATCCACTATTGAAGACGCTCTGAAACGCGTGTTCAATCCGGAATTCCTAAATCGTATTGATGATGTGGTGGTCTTCCATCAGCTCGAAAAAGACGATATCTACAAAATCATCGATATCTCTGCCGAACGCCTCTTCAAGCGTATCCAGGATATGGGTATTACTATTGATATACTCAAACGGGCCAAAGATTTTCTGGTGGATAAAGGTTTCGATCAACAGTTTGGAGTCAGGCCCCTGCGCAGGGCACTCCAGAGGTATGTTGAAGAGCCACTTGCCGAGGAAATGCTTAAAGGTAAATTCGGAGAGGGCAGTACGGTTAAAATTAAATACGACAAGAAAACCGATGCACTTGTCTTTGAAGATGCCAAGTCTGATAAAGGGGATAAATCTTCAAATCAGGACGATCAGTCTGATTCCCCGGAAAAATCGTCTGATGAGACGGTTGAAGACCAGAAATAAACAAAAAAGCCGGCTTATCAGCCGGCTTTTTTTATTGCATGAAACTTTAGATGTACCGAAGGCGGGACTCGAACCCGCACGTCCATAAATGAACACAGGATTTTAAGTCCTGTGCGTCTACCAATTCCGCCACTTCGGCATGCAAATAACAGAGCACCAAATTTAACATTTGCTTAAAAAAAATCAAATTATTGATCTGATATTTCCTTTTTTATTTCACATCATTCACCCTTATTTTCAAAGTATCTGTAACCAAAGCTTTTTTTTGCAGAATTAAACGATTCAATATGAAAATATCGTTTAATTTTAACAGCGAAATTTATTGGATCAATAAACAAGGTGTTATGAACAGGGAAAATCAATTAAGTCCGCGTTGGGCCCGATTAGTAAAAGTAGAAGATATTGAAACTGAAGATTATTTTGTTGATGCCTATTGCAGCCCACTACCAACTGAGGAGTTGATCAAAGATCATCTTGATGAAAACCCCATCATGTATGCATTTGCCATTTTCGACAAATCCAATAACTACATTCTAAGTTACGCCCTGGAGATTCGTGAGGCAGTGCGGATCAACGAAAATGATGAAGAGGAAACTTACACCGGATATTTTCTTGAAACCTTCTGCCCTAATTTTCAATTCAGTTGCAAGAACTTCAAGGAAAATGAGCCTACTTTTGATGCTGTCAAAAACACAGTTCAATCCTACATTACCGAATACGATGCGGTAAATAAAATGCTGAACTACGATCAGGAGGTCAATCAGGATACCGACCAGGATATGCCAACGCTTGATTTCAATATTTGCGAAGATGTAAATAACAAGACAACAGAATAGGGCTACCCGGAGTATATACAATCAAGATTCACCCCATATATCTTCTTCTTCCGAAAGATTATCATCTTCGGCATGTGGAATAAAATGCTGAAAACCGGTTAGTTTTTCCAGGTCGATCTCTTTCCCAAAAATATCCGTGAGTTTAATCCCATACTCTTTTGGCTTGATCTGGCCAATGATGGTCAGATCATCCTTTTCTTCAATTTTTGTGAGATCTTCAGGTTTAACTGTAAAGAGCAGTTCATAATCTTCGCCGCCAAACAATGCATAAGTCATCACATCATCTTTGAATTCATCAGAAACCTCACGGGCATGGCTCATGATCGGGATTTTGTTTTCATACAACACAGCACCGCACTCGGAGCGCATACAGATATGGCGGGTTTCTGAAGCCAGTCCGTCTGAGACATCTATCATAGCGGTTGGTACAATGCCAAGGTTGTCTAACTTGTTTACAATATCCAACCGTGCTTTAGGTAGTAAATGGCGAGAGACAGCATCCCGGTACTCATCAAGTTGTATTTGGTAGCTTTCGCTGGCATTTTCCTGGTTAAGATGATCCAGCATGAGTTGTTTTTCGCGCATCAATACCTTCAGACCGGCATTTGAACCGCCCAAAACACCGGAAACACAAATAAAATCACCTGGCTGAGCCGAGCTGCGTTTGGCCAGTTTGTCTGAACTGATCTCACCCATAACTGTTACCGAAATCATCAGGCCGTTTTGAGAAGCAGATGTATCACCACCGGCAATGGCCAGGTTGTATTGCAGAGCAGCGTTTTTCATGCCGGTGTAAAAGGATTCTATCATCTCAACCGAAATGGTCTGGGGTACGGCAATAGATACCACGGCATACAACGGTCGGGCATTCATGGCGCAAATATCCGAGACATTAACACTTAGCGATTTTCCGCCTAAATGCTCCATTGGTGTTGTCAGAAGATCGAAATGGACATTTTCAATCAGGAGGTCGGTTGTGGTAACCTCACAAATGCCATTTTCACGTTCATACACCAAGCAATCATCACCAATACCACAGGAGAGCATTGGTTTATTCTTGGTGGTATCAGAAACAATAGCAGAAATTTTATCAATCAGTCCAAATTCACCAATTTCGGATATTTTGGTAAATGACATTACTTTAAGAAGTTTTATATTCAGGCAAAATTAGTAGGCGCTAAAGCGTTAAAACTAAACTTTTACAGAAAAGATAAAAACTTTTTAATCCTCAAGCTCTTGATACATGGGATTTTTTGACAAACTAAAACTTACGCGCCTTAAAGAAGGCCTCACGAAAACTCGTGAGAACCTGACAACAAAACTCAATAAGCTCGTCAAAGGTAAAACCACTATAGATGATGAGTTTCTCGAAGAGCTTGAGCATATTTTAATAGCTGCCGATGTTGGCGTACAACCTACGCTAGATATTGTAGATAAAATCTCTGAGCGAGCTTCTAAAGAACGCTACAGTTCTGACCAAGAGCTTAATGATATGCTTGTGGATGAAATCCAGAAAATGCTGGTTGATGCTCGTCTGGATCATGTGGTGGATTTTGAAGCCTCGTTACCTCAAACACCTTATGTGATATTAATTGTTGGTGTGAATGGTGTTGGAAAAACAACCAGCATTGGAAAAATGGCTTATAATTACAAAGAAGCCGGAAAAAAGGTGTTGATTGCAGCAGCAGATACGTTCCGGGCGGCTGCAACCGAGCAGCTGGAAGTTTGGGCCGAACGTGCCGGGGTGCCGATGATCAGTCAGGGGCAGGGTGCCGATCCGGCCTCGGTAGTTTTCGACTCTGTAAGTTCTGCTGTGTCTAAAGATATTGATGTGGTACTGGTAGATACGGCCGGAAGACTCCATAATAAATCTCATTTGATGGATGAACTCTCCAAAATTATGCGCGTGGCCAAGAAGAAAGTGCCCGAGGCTCCTCACGAAGTCTTGCTCGTTTTGGATGCTTCTACCGGACAAAATGCGATTAACCAGGCCAAAGAGTTTTTAAAAGCTGTAAATGTGACCGGATTGATTTTAACCAAGCTGGACGGTACAGCTAAAGGAGGTGTGGTAATAGGGATATCCAAAGAGCTCAACATCCCTGTCAAATATATCGGTGTGGGTGAGAAAATTGATGATTTGCAGATCTTTGACCGCAAGAAATTTCTTGAAGCGCTCTTGAAATAGCCCGAAGTGTAAGCCATTATGTTTTCAAAATATTTTGATCATACCCTGCTCAAAGCCGAAGCAACAAAAGATGCTGTAAAAGCGCTTTGCCGCGAGGCGCTGGCCTACAACTTTGCCTCGGTTTGTGTTCATCCTTTCTATGTTGCTGAGTGTGCCAAAATGCTTAGGGCATCATCCGTAGCGGTTTGCACAGTAGCCGGTTTTCCTTTTGGGGCAAATCTCACAAGGATAAAAACCCTGGAAGCACAACAAGCAATTAAGGATGGGGCTACAGAAGTGGATATGGTTATTAATATCGGAGCATTAAAATCAGGTGACTCAGATATTGTATTACAAGATATTAAAGCATTGGCTCAGGTTTGCCACGCAGGAGGGGCCAGTTTGAAGAGTATTTTGGAAACAGGACTTTTGGAAAAGGATGAAAAAATTCTGGCAGCTCATTTAGCCATGGAGGCTGGCGCCGATTATGTGAAAACCTCCACAGGTGTGCTGTCGGGAGGTGCCACAACCGAAGATGTGGCTTTACTCAGAGAAGTTGTGGGCAATAAGCTTGGGGTAAAAGCCTCAGGTGGAATAAGGGATTTAGAAACCGCAAAAGCCATGATAGCACATGGCGCAAACAGAATTGGGGCCAGTGCTTCTGTGAAGATCATCGAGCAATCGTTAAAGGAAAATCAACCATAATCAAAAACCAGGAAAATTTTGAGAATCAAAGTTGAAGGTATTACCAAGAGCTACAAGGGCAAAACCGCGTTAAATAATGTGAACTTTAGCTGCAATGATGGTGAATTTTTCTCGGTTTTAGGCGAAGCTGGAAGCGGAAAATCCACCTTGCTGCGAATTATTGCCGGCCTTGAAAAACCTGACCAAGGTAAAATCTATTTTAATGAACAGGATATCGAAGTGCTGCCTGCCCATCAAAGGTTTGCGGTTATGGTTTTTCAAAACCGCGCCTTGTTTCCGCATTTGAATGTGTTTGACAACGTGGCTTATGGCTTACGTGAGCAGAAAATGGCCGAGGCAGAAATACGCCACAAAGTGCTCGATATGCTTAAGATCCTCCATATTGATGATGGGATGTTTCAGGAGTGTCATGAGCTAACTCTTGATGAACAACAACGGGTGGCCATTGCCCGTGCACTTGTTGTTAAAGCCCGTGTGGTAATGTTCGACGAGCCATTTGCCAATATGGATACCCAGTTGCGGAAAAATCTCCAGATAGAGCTCAGAACCATTCAGAAAGAGACGAAACGCACATTTATATTTGTTACACCCGACCAGGAAGAAGCCCTGATGCTTTCAGATAAATTGATGATCCTGGAAAAAGGGGAGGTCTGTGAACTTGGCTCACCTATTCAGGTTTATGAGTTTCCTAAAACACGATATGGTGCCAGCTTTTTGGGCTATGCAAATGTCCTGGACGCCGAGCGTTTGGATAAACAGTTGCTAAAAACCAAAGGTGGTTTGCTGTTTCAGCATGATGAAGATCTGCAAGGAAAATATTTTGATTTGGTTGTGCGCCCTGAACATATTACACCGGCCCAAAAAAATACCTCTGGTAATGTGTTTAAAGCCAAGGTAGCTGAACGCTACTTTAAAGGCAGCACATTTGAATATTTACTGGATATAGAAGGTACGCAAGTAAAAATGTTTGCACCCGAAGATCTTGGCTCTGAAGCCTTAGTTGTGTTTAAGAAATACACGCTTTTCAAAAAAACCTGATACAATTCTCTTAAACCCCTCTGATGTGAAGAATGGTTTTATGGCAGATGGCAAAACACTTTATATTGATGGCGGTGGATCGAGTTTAAAAGTTTTTGTTTGTGATGAATTAACTCAAACCCATTCCAGTTTAGCCTCTATAAAGGGAAATTTTAATATCCTGTCTGGTCATGCAGAAGCAATTTTAAAAACCCTCTCAGATCTTTTGCAAAAATTCCCTGCTGAGCACATCATTATTGGTTTAGCCGGATTAGAGAGCAGGAAACGGAAAGCAGCGTTAAAAGCCGAGATCATTAAAAACATGTCACCGGCAACACCCGGGTTATTAACTGTGGGCAGCGACCTGGAGCTTTGTTTCAGGTTATATTTTGCAGATGGCGACGGTGTGATGGTAATATTAGGAACAGGGTCTGTTTTTGCGGCCAAATGTGATGGCGAAATTATAAAGGTTGGTGGATATGGTAAGATCATTGGCGATCCCGGCAGTGGCTATCAAATAAGCCAAAACGCACTCTCACTGTTGCTTCAACATTACGACGGACTTATAGAAGATCCTGAATTTTTCAATGCCTTTTCACCGATTTTTACTTCCAGAGAGAACCTGATTGAGAAGGTTTATCAAAAGCGTTTTCCAATACAAACACTTAGCAAGGTTGTATTTGAATTAGCCGAAAAAAACAATAAAAATGCAAGATCAATTTTAATTAACCAGGCAAAGCTTGTCCAGACTTATGTTGATACGCTCAAACAAAAAGTGAAACACAATAAAGCGTTACCAATACACTTACATGGAGGACTTGTAGAGCAGGAGTCTTTTTATTTACAGGAATTGAAAAAGCGATTATACTAATTCTATTTTCGGCTACGGCGCCTTTTTTGGCCATCGGCATCAGTTTCCATATCCGGGTCTTCAACAGATTTTGCTTTGCGTCCTCTACGGCTTACAACAGGTGTTTCAACTGAAGTATCGTCGTTGGGAAATATTTCTCCGGTAGAAGAATAGATCTCAATCATGTTGCCATCCGGATCCATGATAAAAAAGGCGCGGCCATCCCGGCGTTTTGCCGGAGAGGTTAGCAAATGAACATGATTTTCCCGAAGCTTTATAGCTGCTTCATCAACTTCTTCATCGGTGTTTAATTTCAACCCAAAATGATCAACACGAATATCGCGGGCTTCATTTGGGCTGGGGGTTTCTGCTCGAACCAATACCAGCGTGTCGTCCTCGGCGATCAGGTAAGTCATGTTGATCCCCAGGCGGTGGTGGAGTTTGAACCCTAATACATTCATGTAAAACTCCTCGGAAACACGCAGATCATTTACACGAAGCGTAATTTGATTGATTCCTGTTAATTTGAGCATAGGTCGTTTTTTTGGGTTGATAAACGCTATGGTCTGCGGCGAACGGTTGATTCCTGATATTTAAAGGTGTACTCATCATTTTGCAACTCATCTAAAGCCAGGCGGGTTGGTTTAGGCATTTGTTCATACTCAACGGTGATGGCAACCTGCTCAGGAAAGACTTTATCAGCTTCGCCTTCAGAGGGATTCTTAATTTTCAGTTGAAACGGTGATAATTTCTCTTCCAACTCACTGCGTAATTCTTCGTTGATTTGTTTTGCACGAAGCGACAACGAGGCAGTGATCTCATAGATATTACTTGACTGCTTATTGATACTATCAAAACTTACCGGTTCAATCGACATAGATAAAAGGATTATGTGGTCAAATTTAAAAAACTGTAAATTAAACTTTTTATTTGTGATATCGCAACTTCTAAATCATCATTAACAACAATTTTGTCATATTTTTCTGCAAAAGATAACTCATACTCTGCGCGTTTCAGGCGGTTGGCAATTTCAGCTTCATTATCTGAGTCGCGTTTAATAAGTCTTTCTTTAAGCGAAGATAAACTTGGTGGCTTTATGAAGATGAGAAGGGCATCGGATTTATAAATTTTTTTAACATTTAAAGCCCCTTTTACATCGAGATCCATCAGCAAATGCTCGCCGCCAGCAAGCGCCTCGTTGGTTTTATCTTTAAGAGTGCCGTAGTAGTTGCCAAAGAAGTTCTCATATTCAATAAAACGGCTGCTGAAAATTTTTTCTTTAAAATCAGCTTCGCTCAAAAAGAAATACTCCCGACCATCAACCTCGCCGGGCCTTATTTTTCGGGTAGTGGCAGAGATTGAAAACCTGAGTTGAGGTGTATCGGCAAGAATAGCATGGGCAATGGTTGATTTTCCGGTTCCTGACGGTGCCGAAAAGACAATGATCCTGCCTTTTGAAAGATATGCTTCGGGTAATGTGCTCATTTCAGCCTGCCTTATTGGACATTTTGAACCTGCTCGCGGAGCCTTTCCAATTCCTCTTTGATCAGGACAATTTTTTGCGAGATCTCTGAATTCTGGGATTTTGAAGCAATGGTATTGGCTTCCCGAACCTGTTCCTGCAACAGGAAATTAAGCTTTTTTCCGGCATCATTTTCATCATTTTCCAACGCATCCAGAAAATATTTATTATGGCTTCTAAATCTCACACATTCTTCAGTAATATCAAGTTTATCGGCAATTAAAACCACTTCCAACTCCAGGCGCTCCCTGCTGATTTTGGATTCATCTTCCAGGACCTCGCGGATCTTTTGGCGCAGCTTGTTTTTGGTGTCTTCTATACTGTTTTTGGAAAGTGATTCTATCTCAATTAAATATGAGTTGATCATTGATATGCGTGTCTGGAAGTCCTCAAAGAGCTCCTTACCTTCCTTACATCGCATGTCGCGAAGCGAATCAATAGCCCGATCCAGTGCCTTGTGAATAATATCCCATTCTTTCTCCAGTTCATCCGACTGATTGGTAATGGGTTCAAAAATATCGGAGAATTTTAAGAGATGATCTAACTGAACCGGTTCCTTGATGCCCGACATCTCCCTTAGCGAGAACAGTAAGTCAGAATAAGCTTTTACCATATCTTCCTTGATGCGTATCGGGGCATCAGCATCCTTGCCGCGTTCAAATTGAACTTGAGCTGTTATTTTACCGCGTTTAACTTTAGCCCGGATCAGCTCTTTAGCTTCCAGCTCCTTGGAACTGAATTGCCGGGGAAGTTTTAGAGTTATTTCAGTGAACCGATTATTGACAGAGCGCATTTCGGCTGTTGCCCTAAAGCCATCACTGGAAAATTCACCACTGCCAAAACCTGTCATACTCTCTATCATGGTCGATCAGATCACTCTGCCTCTTTATTAGATTACGGTTAGAAAATCTTTAAATATAGTCAATTTAATTGGTATTGAAGATTTAAATCGGTTTTTATGATTTCTAAATGCAAGGGTAATCTGCCATAAAGCAATATTATTTGTATATTACATGCTATTGTGTTTTTTAACATCTTCTTGGCAAGATTATGTCTGAAAAGTCGCGTGAATCCGTTTCTTCAGAGATTATTTACATTGATGATGAGCCGTTTGAAGAAATGATCACTTACGAGCAGATCCAGATCAGAATTCAGGAACTGGGCGCTCAAATTGAACAGGACTACGCTCAAAAGCAACCTATTTTTATTGGTATTCTCAATGGTGCTTTTGTTTTTTTGTCGGATTTAATCCGTACAATTGAATCCCTTGAGTTGGAAATCGATTTCTACAAACTCTCGAGCTATGGAAATGAGAAAATATCCTCCGGACAGATTCGTCTGCTTAAATCTGTTGATGCTAACTTAAATGGCAGAGATGTGATCGTGGCAGAAGATATTATTGATACCGGGCTTTCGATCAAATACATTTGCGATGAACTTCGCAAACACAAACCAAACAGCCTGCGAGTTTGTTCTCTTCTATATAAAGAAGGTGTATCGGAGTTAGACTTCAAGGTTGATTATGTCGGGTTTAGGATTCCGAAACAATTTGTTATAGGTTACGGTTTAGATTACAAGCAAATGAAACGCAATTTAAAGAGTATTTATTGCCTGAAAGATACAGGCAAGACTAAAAATTAACGGGTTTAAGTTCTACATATATGTCAGACAACGAGAAGCAAAAGCAAATAACTCAGAACTCTAATAAAAAGAAGCAAGACATCAGGAGCCGGTTTAAGCCTGTTCAGGACGATGATTTCAATTCTGGCGGTTTTGGCCCCGGTGGTGGCGGACAGCAAAACGATGGCTTTAAGCGCATTATCCGCTTAGTGCTTTTCGGTATGTTGTTTTTAGTGATTTTCATCATGCTTCAAAAAGTCTTCAAGTCAGATCTCGAGCCTGAGATCACTTACAACGAGTTTATTAGACTTTTAGATAAAAACATGATCGCTGAATGCGTGATTGAAAAAAGTGGTGATGGCTCAAGCGTCCTGACAGGAGAGTTGAAACGTTACGAGAAAATTGAACTCACAGATAAAACGGTTAAAAATCAATTGCGTTTTATGGTGCGTTTGCCCGAGTTCAATACCTCCATTGCTGATGAACTTGTAAAAAAAGGTGTTCGCTTCGAAGTAAAACCAGCCAGTGATGGTTGGGTGAATCTCCTCATCATGCTTGGCCCCTGGATATTGCTTGGGTTTATCTACTATTTTGTGATTCGCAGGGTCTCCAATCAAAACGGGCAGGCTAAAAATATTTTCAATTTTGGCCGCAGCCGAGCCAAAATGATCACTGAGTTTGATATTAAAACCACATTCAAAGATGTTGCCGGTGTAAATGAAGCCAAGGAAGAGCTTGGTGAAGTTGTAGAGTTTTTAAAAGAACCTGAAAAGTTTCAGCGCCTTGGAGGTAAAGTTCCAAAAGGTGTCTTGCTCTTAGGCCCTCCGGGAACAGGTAAAACCTTGTTGGCGAAAGCCGTTGCCGGTGAGGCAGGCGTGCCGTATTTTTCCATGTCGGGCGCTGATTTTGTGGAAATGTTTGTGGGTGTAGGGGCATCACGCGTACGCGACTTGTTTGAACAAGCCAAGCGCAACTCACCTTGTATTATTTTTATTGATGAAATTGATGCCGTTGGCCGTCAGCGTGGCGCCGGTTTAGGTGGCGGGCACGACGAGCGTGAGCAAACCCTGAACCAGTTATTGGTTGAAATGGATGGGTTCAGCACCAACGACAATGTGATATTAATTGCAGCTACCAACCGACCTGATGTTCTGGACTCGGCCATTTTACGCCCGGGTCGTTTTGACCGCCAGGTTGTGGTCGATAAGCCCGATATAATTGGCCGTGAAGAAATATTAAAGATACATACCAAGAAAGTACCTTTGGACGATAATGTAGATCTGTCTACCATTGCCAAAAGTACACCCGGTTTTGTGGGTGCAGACCTGGCTAACCTGGTCAATGAGGCCAGTATTTTAGCCTCTCGTTCTGCGCGCAAATCTGTAACCAGGGAGGATTTTGAAGAAGCCCGTGATAAAGTTCTGATGGGACCAGAACGCAAAAGTGTCTTTATTACACCAAAACAAAAAGAGATTACGGCATATCACGAATCCGGCCATGTGCTGGTAGCCAGATACACAGAAGGTTCAGATCCTGTTCATAAAGTAACCATTATTCCAAGAGGTCGCTCATTGGGTGTTACTTCATACCTGCCGTTAGAAGACCGTTATACTTACGACAAAAAGTATCTCATAGCCATGATCACTTATGCGATGGGTGGACGTGCTGCTGAAGAGATTATTTTTAACGAAATCAGTTCCGGCGCCGGCAATGATATTGAACGAGCTACCGATCTGGCACGTAAAATGGTATGTGAGTGGGGTATGAGTGAGAATTTAGGTCCGATCAATTATGGACATGCCGGTCATGAAGTCTTTTTAGGCCGGGAAATGAGCCAAGGCAGGGGTTACAGTGAAGATACGGCAATGAAGATAGATAATGAGATCCGCCAGATCGTTAATCAATGCATGGCTAATGCTAAAAAGATCCTGATTGAGAATATTGATACCCTTCATCGACTTTCAAAAGCTTTGGTTGAGCGAGAAGTTCTGGATGCCGATGAGATTGAAAAACTTATCAAGGGAGAAACGCTAACCCCGGTAAGTTAAATGGATATAAATATCTTTTGGGTACTGATCATTGGACTTTCAGCCGGAATTCTATCAGGCTTATTCGGAATTGGCGGCGGCCTGATTATTGTGCCGGCACTTTTATTTATGGGTTTTAATCAGCATGCAGCCAGTGGTACATCACTGGTTGCTTTGCTTCTGCCTGTTGGGCTTTTAGGCGTATTGGAATATTATTTTTCCGGTAAGATCACCCTGGATAATATTAAATACGGTTTGCTGATAGCGTTAGGCTTGTTTTTAGGCGCCTATTTTGGTTCAAAAATTTCTGTTAATATCCCCAGCATTGTTTTGAAAAAAAGCTTCGGATTTCTCCTTTTAATCATCTCTATAAAAATTCTTTTTTTTGAGAAATAATTGAATTTACTATTTTTAAGCTTAAATTGTGTAAGTGATTGATTTATAAACGGTTATTATGGCTGTTTTATTAGTCACTTAAATGCATGTCTTTTTTACAAATTTTAATTCATAAAAACCGTGACTAAAGCAGATATAGTTAGTATCATTGCTTCAAGAACCGGCCTAACCAAGCAAGAGACGGAAACGGTAGTTGATGGATTTATTGAATCGGTAATCGAAGCCTTGAAAGCCGGAGAGCGTATTGAAATCCGGGGATTTGGAACATACAATGTGCGTAAGAAAAATAAGCGCCTGGCCCGAAATCCTCGAACCGGGGAAAAGGTAACCATCAAAGAAAAATTTGTACCCACCTTTAAGATTTCCAAAGAATTCAAAACAGCAGTCAGCGAAAGTTACAAACCCGACAGCATGAGTCTGGACTAGTTTTAGGAAGTCTCTGCCAAGTTGCTTATCGCTTTTTCTGTGTTTAGCCACCATGCGTTTTCATGGGGGACGTAAAATAAGTGCGATTTTAAAGCCGAGTCGTTGGCGCCAAATCCTGCCATTGGAATCCCGGATTCCGGATCTTCATGAATCAATGTAGCTACAGCAATTTCAAGAGATTTATCTGATCGGAGGATTAAAACGTTGTTTAGCTGACAGTCGGGGTGATTGAGCAGGTAATCTATATTCCAGAACAATGTCTTGTTGCCGAACTTGATTCCCGGGTTGCCTAAACCGGATCTAATCAGGGACTCCTGCAAAAATGGCAATATCGATTGGGGCGGGTTGTTTCCAGAGCGTTTGCAATGCCTCAGCACCCTGCGATACAATGGAAAACGCTCAGGTTTGCCCATTGCAGAACCCACATACAGATAGTTACCTGGTTTAAATAATACAGATTTACCTTGGTTGAGTTTCCCGATTATTATTTCAAAAGGGGAGAGGATCTCAAGTTGCAATACATAACAACCGGTTTGAAATGATGGCCCGAGAATAACGCAATGGGGGAACCTACTGTGTTTAACTGTCACAGGTTAAATTTTATCGGGCAAATCCTCGGTGGCGTCTTTGATCAATAGTATTTTAAAAGACTCAAACAATTTATCGAAAAAGCCATTAGGCTTATGTAGCTCGTCTTCTTCTACATGGCTTGTCTCATATCCAATAGTTGAAAAATAAATGGCTTTATCAAAAAAGTAGTTGATACGCTGAGAAAAATCCAACGCACGGTTTAGTTCTACAGTGTCGGTAATCATACCTTGAGCCATCAGGTATTTCCATAGTTCAACCCGGGCCAGAATGGTTGCATAAACCACCTCATTGAGCGGAAAACCTTCTTTATTTAATTTTCTGGCACTGGTAATAAAGTATTCACAAATTTCTTTCAGGAGGGTTTCGTCTTTGGTTATCCAATGGCCAAGCTTCTTATAAACATCATAGACGATGTTATGCAATTCATCGTTAGATAATTTTGCATAATTTTTAGTGCCTGGATTCGACTTGACTTCCTTGATCCAATTTCTGGTGAGCGATTCGGCATGATTTTCAATAATCCGAATGAAACGATTATACAACATGATGAAACCTTTTTTGATTGATGAAATCCAAATGGTGCTACTGTAAATCTACTTTTTTTCGGCATGTATTTCAAAATAATTGAGTGTTTAACATGCCACCTACTAATAGTTTAAGCTGTTTATGGGCAGAAAGTTGCAGACTAAAAGTTCAGTATTTGTTAGGTTTGATTTTGATTTTTAATCCATTTACTCACTTTTGGCGACTGGTATTCGGCCATGGCTTCTAAAAGCTGAGGAGCGTTGTCTTTTATCAAAAGCATTTCCTGGTTTTTAGTCTTCATGAATTGCTCCTGAACCATGTGGTTAAGAAATGCAATAAGATGGTCGTAGTAGCCATTAACATTAAGCACCCCACATGGTTTGGTATGCAAGCCAAGCTGGGCCCAGGTATAAATTTCAAAAAGTTCTTCCAGCGTGCCAATACCACCGGGAAGAGCAATAAACCCATCAGAGAGTTCAGCCATTCTGGCTTTACGCTCATGCATGGAGTCAACCACATGGAGTTCGGTGATACTTGAATGGGCCAGCTCTTTATCGGCGAGAAATTTTGGGATAACACCAATCGCTTCACCACCTAGTTTCATGATCTCTGTTGAAAGCACGCCCATCAATCCGACACTACCACCACCATATACCAATACCATTTGGCGGCTTACCAGCTCTTTGGCAAGTTCTTTTGCCATATCCTTATAAAGTAGGTGTGAGCCTTCGTTTGAGCCGCAAAAAACGCAAATACTTTTCATAGTGGCTTGAGTGGAATTATTTTTAAAGAAGCTATAAGAGCAAAGACATGTAATAGGGGAAAAATAAACTGAAAATCCCTAATAACCGCTCAAATTGGATTATTAGGGATTTAAAATTAAGGATTAAGCAGCAAGTTTGCCATAAGGTTCTTTGAGTCCCGTCATACTTAAACTCAGTTCCCAAAGGCGATGCGCTACATCGGTATTATAGCTCTCCCTTGATGTGGATACTTGTTTGCAGTTATCATAGTATTTTCCGGTAATACCTTCTAGCTCGTCGGAAGTGGCTAAATAGATTTGTGTCTTAGCGCCATCTTCGGCAGAAATCGAGATCAGGTTCATGGCTGTTCTTAACATAGATCCCATAAATCCGTTATTTGCACCAAATTTTGTGGCTACAATACCCGGATGCAGGGTATTTGTTGTAATGTTGCTGCTTTCGAGTTTTCTGGCCAGTTCATACGTGAATAGAATATTGGCTAGTTTAGACTGTGAGTAAGCTCCCCATCCGTTATAAAAGTTTTTATGTTCGATATCTTTAAAATTAATGCTACCCCCCTGGTGTGCCATAGAAGACACATTAATAATTCTTGCCGGCGAATCGGTTGGCATTTTTGGTAACATCAAATGTGTAAGTAAAAAGTAGTTCAGATGGTTCAGGGCAAATGTCATTTCAATACCATCAACACTTTCCTGGCGCGATGTAAATAAAGCCCCGGCATTATTTATCAAAACATCGCAATGTGGATAACGCTCACTGTATTTATCAACAAGTTTATGAATTTGCTCCTGTGAGCTGAGGTCGGCTATAAAATGATCAACTTTATTATTGCCGGTGTTTTCAAGGATCTCCTCGGTCACTGATTTGGTTTTCTCGGCATGGCGGCCAATTAAAATTACAGTGGCCTCTTTTTTGGCAATTTCTTCGGCTGTGACTTTCCCGATCCCATCCGTTGCGCCTGTTACCAGGAATATTTGGTCTTTAATGGGTTTCTTAGTGGTCCATTCATTGCTTTGCATAATGATCGATGAGTTAGGTTTAATTATTTTTATGGCAACATAAACAGCGATCGATGCACAATCGTTTATAAACCCGATTTTTAAGAGTTAGAATCAACGCGGGTTAATGTGACAAGTATCACAGCCAGTTAGCCATATAATTATAACATTTGCTCTCAAATCATGTTCTTTGGTGAGATTTGCAGGATAAAATAATTACCCTGAAACAGGCTGCTATTATTTAAGCAGCCTGTTTCATTTTATAACGGCAAACTTTCCAATTTTTTCTTCATCTTCAGGGCCTTTAATCCGGTAGATATAAATACCAGAAGAGAGGGGCTCGCCGGATTTAGTTTTAGCATCCCACATCACCCCGCCATTAGGTGTATTAAAAGCAATATGCTGCAGGTGCCGGCCACTAAGACTGTAAATATCTATGGTGCCCGATCTGGTCAAATTGGCAAACATCAGGTTTTGACCTGAGTGTGCCAGTTTAAATGGATTAGGGTAGATAAATGCCTTGCTAAGGGTTTCTTTCACTTCATCAAACGAAATGATATTACCGCCGTTCCGGGTATCTATTGGTGTGCCATCCTGGCTTACCAGGTTGCTCAGTTGCAGGGTCTGGGAAATACCAAGTCCACCGATATCTGTACCTTCTATAATGATAAGAATAGATTTTTGGGCGTTTTGTAACTCTACCTTCGCAATTCTGCCAAACGGACTTAATAAATAATTATCCAGCTTTAAGGCGGTGCCAACAGAGACGGCCTTATTAAAATCAATAACTACCTGGTTTGCCGAAATCACCCTGCTTGTAGAGATGTAAAATGAAGCTGCAGACGATTGAGACACTTCAAATGAATGAGATTTGTAAGCCGTATCGAGCCTTCCGTAGTCTTCATCCCAGAGCTCGCCGAGTGAAACTGTGTAAGTCCCAGGCTCCAAAACTAATGGTTTAAAGGAGGCTACCAGGCTGTACCCCCCTCCCGCAAGCGTTACCGAACCAGGAGAAAATAGTGGCCCACTTTCTTTTTGTATCGTGATTTTGGAAGCATTAACTGAGAGAATATCGAGAGGCTCGGAAAATCCAAGCCTCAAAAAGCCATTATTAAAAGTGGCATTAATAAGTCTGGGTTTTGAGTGAGGACGTGCAATAAAATAACGTCCGGTATCGCTTTCCAAACCCCCCGACCTGGAAGTAATGGCATAGATATACTGGTTGTTTTTACCTGTAACGGTGGTATCCAAAAACTCAGGCTGGGCGGTTTGAGCGATCAATGTGGTTGGCCTGGTTGCCGGGGATAAATACGTTTCTCGATATATGTTGTAGCCTGAGGCAGAAGCAACCGGCAACCAGCTAAGCTGAAGGGTTGTATCGCTAAGCGATTCAAAACGAATGCCTATGGGTGGGGCAGGTCCGGTAGGTTGCTGGTATTCATAAATCTTAGCAGTCAGATCGTCCGAAAAAATCAGTTCTTTTAGATTGTTGCCATCAATATCCTCTATGATAAGGCCATTAGCTGTAGCCCTGGGGTTCATCCAGTCTGCTTGAAAACTTTGTGTGGCATCCGACCAGGAAAACACGTACAAATTTGGATAAGCAAGTATGAACAACTCGTCCCTGCCATCTTTGTTCAAATCTCCGGCCGCGGTGGCGCTGGAGAAATAAAAGGCCGGTTTGTAATTATAAAAAGCCTTTTTCCAGAGTTGTTCATAGGAATTATCGCCGCTGGCCTGGTAGAGTTCAAACACCCAAACCTGAGGATCGTAATCATTCTGTGAGTTTTGATTTTCATTGCTGTGATAACCAATTAAAAACTGTGTTTTGCCATTGTCCAGGAAATTTCCGCTTACAAGCCAATTGCTGCCACCAATATAATCTGTTAGATAGAGCCAGGTTTGGTTGTAGGTATTGGCGCTGCCACTGTATTCATACATGATGAAATTGGCATCGTAGTCGCCAACAAGAATCTCTGGCCGGCCATCACCATCAAAATCACTCACCAATGCTTTGGGTTCTTCAAAGGCAGGTCTGGAGCCATCTTTGGCTAATTTCACGGGATTTGGCAGAATGGCAATCTGGTTATAATTCTGATCTAAAATGAAATAGGCGGTGTCGTTTCGGGCAATTAATTCCAGCTCACCATTGTTTTTGGTATCGGCAAGTCGGGCACCCCAGACATTACCCGTCAGGGAGTCGGCATAGAGCATGCTGGAAAAAGGTGACGAGGTGGGTGAGTTTTGGCTGAACAAAATGGTACGTCCACCGGATTGAACCAATACATCCAGTTTACCGTCTTTATTAAAATCAGCCAGATCCCTTGGGATATAGGGCCCCGGAACGGAGTCCAGCAGCACAAATTCCTCTTCAACCGCGTTATATTCAAAACGTTTAAGCGAGCCGTATTTTTTGCCTTCCAGCGGCAGGGACTCATTCATAAGGATTTCCGGCCGGCCGTTTTGGTTAAAATCCTCCACCAGTCCTAAATAGTACCCTTTTGGTAAAGCCCGGGCGGTTTGATCCTTGAACTGATAACCTGATACGGATGGTGTGGGTACTATTTCAGGATCCAGGCTCCCGTTAAGCGTATCGGATGTGCTCAGGAGGCCGGCTCGATTTTCAGCCGTAAGGTAAAACGAATATTGGGTGCCGGGTTGCACATTCTCCGATTGAAGCAAAGTTTCGTGTGTTCGTCTTATATCGGGTAGGGTCAGAATAGTATAGGGCTCGGAAGAGCTTTGAGGGCGATAGTGTACTTTAACAGCACACAGGTCGTCGGTTTCAGCACTCAAGAGCAAACCATGGCGGTCATTCAGGTAAGCATCAATCAGCGTAAAGTTACTGAGTTGGGGTTTTGAGCGATCCAGAAATACCCGTTGTCTGGCTTCAATGGTTTTGCCATTGGCCTGATACACCGTGAGCCGCAAGGTGTAAGAGCTGTCTTGTAGAGGTGCAATTTGCCAAATCCCTAAGGTATCCTTGATACGCTGTTTGGAATTTTCGGAAATCGGGGTCCATTCTCCGCCAAAAGTAGTGCCGGGCCGGTAACTGAGCTGAAAGCGTTGAAAATTGGGTGAGGTTGCCGTGCCGGTTATCACCACGTCCAATGAGTCACCAATTCCGGCATCATAGGCAGGGGATAAGATCTGTGCGATCGGGGAGCCGACAGATTGAAGGGCCAGATTTGCATTTACCCGCCCGGCGCCGCTGAAATGATCCCATCCCGCCAGCGCGATATCATCTGCTGTAGATGTAAGAATACCACGAACCTGGCCCGGGGTTAAATCCGGATTCTGAGAAAGGAGCAATGCAGCCACGCCGGCTGTATGAGGGGCCGCAGCGCTGGTTCCGCCAAACGAATTGGTGTAGTAGTCTTTGTAAAAAGGCATGGTGGTTGTGATGCCGGTTCCCGGTGCACCAATATCCACGGTGATGCCAAAGGTAGAAAAACTTGTCACATCGTCGAATGGGGTGGTAGCGACTGTGGAGATCACTTCATCATACCCGGAAGGGAAGTGCTGCTTGTCTCCGCCCGCATTGCCCGAAGAGGCGCACATCACCACGCCATTGTCGTGAGCATATTGAATGGCATCTTTCAAAAGCGGGGAGAGCACCACGTCGCCGAAGCTCATGTTCAGAACCCGGATGTTGTTATCGGCGGCATAGACAATAGCCGAGGCAATATCGATATCGTTGGCATAGCCGGCAGCGGTAAACACTCTCAGGGCAACCAACTTGCAGGAAGGTGCCACCCCGGCCAGACCAATACTATTATTGGCTGAAGCAGCCACGATGCCGGCGCAGGCCGTTCCATGGGAGTTATCATCAAACGGGTCGGCATCCGGATCCTGAAAATCAGAAAAGCCGTTGAGATGGTCGATATTCAGGGGCTGGCTGGTAAAATCCCACCCGATGATATCATCCGGGTAACCGTTTTGGTCCTGATCCAGGCTGTCGAAATCACCACTGAGCCCTCCGGGATCAAGTTCAAAAGTCACCGGATCGCGTTTTTCACTGTAAGGCCAGGGCTCGAATGTGCCGTTCTGGTTCAAGTCTTCCTGCGGATTAATATATAAACTGGGAATCAGATCGGGATGGGTGTAATCAATACCGGTGTCTATAATTCCAACTTTCACGGCACTATCGCCTGTGGTGATCTCCCAGGCCTCTGGCGCCTGAATGATCCTTAGGTTCCACTGACTTGCATAGGCCGAATCGTTTGGTGAAAACGCCGGTCTGATGGTATGCAGCGGATAATAATGGTTCCATTGCACAGATTCCACATCGGGGTGAGTTCTGAGCTGCTCAATCAGGGATTGGCGTTCTGGGTCTGAAAGCGCTTGTTGAAGTTCAGTCTTAAAATAACGAGTCTTATGAATGGAAGCTGCCCTGTTAAAGTGTGATAAAGTCTTATTGGGAGTTGAAGGTCTGCGCCATATTGGCTTTAGACTTAATGAATCCAGAATCCCTGATTGAACCTGAAGGCTTCGGGCCGACAACTGGATGGTATCACGGCTTTTGAGCTTAAGAACCAATGTCCTTGGCTGAGGGGCTTTGGTGTTTGGTTGAAATGAAGCCGGATTTTTTTTGTATAAGAGTGGGGAGGGCTCCCTGGCATGGAGCAGGGATGAAAATCCTACAATCAAAAAGAGGGTCAGAAAAGATCTGTACATATCAACTTACTGGCTATCGGTCTCTGAAAAACTTCAACAAAATAGAGAGAGTTTCAGCATGAAACAAGCCAAAAATCCGGGTCGAAGATCCCAAATGAACCATATAAAGGCCTATTAAGCCGGGCAATGCTCCTGGGCAAAAGAACGGAGTTCCTCTTCGATTTGATTGGCTGTGCTGTAAGAAAGGCATGTTTGGGCCAGTGTGCGGCAATCTTCCAGCGTAACATTGGAAAGAGTCACTTTAAGTTCAGGAATACTGGAATTGACAAGGCTGAAATCTTCCAGCCCCAAACCTAGTAAAAGAGGCGTTGCCATTGGGTCGGCTGCTATTTCGCCACAAACAGACACCGGGCAACCGGCCTGATTGGCACTTCGGATTACCTTGGCCAGCATGCGTACAATTGCCGGATGGAACTTTCGGTAAAGATCCTGAACCACATCGTTGTTGCGATCTACCGCCAGGGTGTATTGGATGAGGTCGTTGGTACCAACACTAACAAAATCGCATATTTGAACGATATCATCAATAATCTCTACGGCAGAGGGGATTTCAATCATGACCCCAAGTTGCAATTGTTCAGGCTCTTTATAACCTTCATGCACCATTTTTTTGATAATGTCGCTAATATGCGCTTTGATTATCTCAATTTCCTCAATAGAAGCCACCATCGGTAACAGCAAATTGATATTACCCGAAGTATTGGCGCGTAAAATGGCACGGAGCTGATTTTCGAGAATCTCGGGTACATCAATTAATATGCGGATACCCCGCCATCCCAGGTTGGGATTCTGCTCTTTGTAGGCTGAAATCAACAGCTTATCCCCACCAACATCAAACAAGCGAATGACAAGTGGCAATGGAGCCAGGTTTTTGGCCAGATCATGATAATATTCGTATTGTTCCTGTTCGGTAGGTGCTTTACCCGAGGATATAAATAAACTCTCGCTTCGATATAAGCCCACGCCCTTAGCGCCTACTTTTTTCAGGGTGTCGATTTCCTCTTTAAAATCGATGTTTGAATACAAATTTATAGGATGGCCGCATTTGGTTTGACTCAGAAGTTTCTGCGACTCTTCCAGGCGTTTTCCGCATTCTGTCTCAGCTTTGAGTTTTTGATCATATTCCAGTAAACGTTGTTTGGATGGATTGATGATCAATTCACCGGTATAGCCATCAATAATGGCCATATCACCATTTTTTGTTTTTTCCGAGACACTATGAAGCCCAACGATCATGGGTATATTTAGGGATCGGCATATAAGGGCGGCATGAGAGGTTACCCCACCACCATCTGTGGCGCATCCTAAAATATCCTGCCTGCTGAATAAAATCACATCGGCCGGGTTGAGCAGGCTGGAAATAACAATAGTATTGGATTTGATCTTCGAAAGCAATGTGCCCGAATGCAGGTTGCGAATAATGCGTTCTTTAAGATCTTTTATATCCTGCGAGCGCTCACGAAGGTTAGAGTCGGTAGCTGCCGACATCATATCCTGATAGCGGCTGATCTCTTCATCAATAATAATATCAGCGCTTTTGCGTTCCTCTCTGATACGTTTATACACCCGGTCCAGCATAAACTGATCGCTGAGCATCATGATCTGGGCTGAAAAGATCTCCGAGAACACTTCGCCAAGTTTTTGCTCGGTTACACGTTCAATTTTTTCCAGTTCTTTTTTAGAACGGGATAGTGCTTGTTTCAAACGGGAGATTTCCTTTTCAATATCCGATTCGGAAATAATGTCTCTTTCGGGAGTAAATTCGTGGCGTTTGTAAATAAATACTTCACCCTTAACCAGTCCTTTGGAGGCTTGCTGTCCGTTATAGACTTTCTCGTTCTCTATATGTTTATCGTTGGTATCCGGCATAGTAACTGGCACATCAATGCAAAATGTTTGTATTTATTTGAGGTAATATATAAAAAATCAAAAATATGCAGCGGCGAGACCCCACAAATTGCTGTTTTTTAATGTATTAACTGCAAAGAGTTAAAAGCGCTCAAGCGAGAATTTTTCACCTAAATAAAGTTTTCGGGCTTGTTCGCTTGAGGCCAGTTCTTCGGCTGTCCCCTGCATTAAAATATCACCTTCGTAAAGCAAGTAAGCCCGCTCGGTAATTGAGAGGGTTTCATGCACATTATGATCTGTTATCAACACACCTATGTTACGGTCTTTAAGATGGGAAACAATGTTCTGAATATCCTCTACCGCAATCGGATCCACTCCTGCAAAAGGCTCGTCAAGTAAAATGAATTTAGGTTCGGTGGCCAGTGCCCGGGCAATTTCTGTTCGCCGGCGTTCACCTCCCGACAGGGAGAAACCAGTGGATTTTCGGATATGGGCAATATTGAAATCCTTCAGCAATTGCTCGGTTCGCTCTTTCTGGTCTTTTTTTGAAAGAGAGGTAAATTGCAATACACTCAGGATGTTTTCTTCTACCGTTAGTTTGCGAAACACCGAAGGCTCCTGGGGTAAATACCCAACACCCAGCCTGGCACGTTTATACATAGGCATGGAGGTGATGTTCTGATCGTTAAAGAAAACTTCGCCACCATCGGGTGAGATTAACCCAACAATCATGTAAAAGGTAGTGGTTTTACCGGCTCCGTTAGGGCCAAGAAGCCCTACAATTTCGCCCTGGTTTACATGAACGGTAGAGCTTTTAACAACCACTCGTTTCTTATATACTTTCTTAAGCTCGCGACAACTTAACTGGGATTTGGTTTCTTCGGCCAATGTTATGGGATTGCTATGAATGGTTAATAAAACTTCACTGTTACTAATAACTGTGCTAAAATATAACGGAATTTTCATAATGAAGTTTTTTTAATTTATTTTGATGGACTAATTGTAAGGCATTTTACAGGATGTGACTTTTGTCACAATAGGTGCCAATGCCATTAAATACTTTAACTGATCAATGGGCAAAGTTTTACCTTACAAAGGAATCTGGCCGGATATTCACGACAGTGTTTTCATTACTGAAGGTGCTTATGTGATTGGGGATGTAAAAATTGGCCGGGACAGCAGTATCTGGTTCAATGCAGTTGTAAGGGGTGATGTTTGTCCGATTCGAATTGGAGAGAGAACCAACATACAGGACAATGCAACACTTCATGTAACACACGATACCGGACCGTTGAACATTGGAAATGATGTTACGATCGGCCATAATGCAGTTTTACATGCCTGTACAGTCCGGGATTTTGTGTTAATAGGAATGGGTGCTATTTTACTTGATGATTGCATATGCGAACCTAATTCCCTGATTGCTGCTGGTTCTTTAGTAAAACAAGGTTTTGTTGTGCCTTCAGGAAAACTGGTTGCAGGGGTACCTGCTAAAATTGTGAGGGATCTGAATGAAAAAGAACTTAAAAATGTAAAGACCTCACCATCCAATTACATGAGATATGTTAGTAACTACAGAGCACAGCTTAAGGAACCAATTTCTTAACCCCTTCTCAAATCGTGGTTTATTATGAAAATAACTCATAAGACTCGGCAAAGATCTATTAAAAGGATCGGTTACAATTTTTACTCATTGGGCGGCGGCATTTATCGTGTAAGTGGTCCCGATGGTGCATTAAGTGCCTACCTGGTTGAAACTTCAGCTGGTCTTATTCAGGTCAATACGGTTCCTGAGCTTTTAAAAACCTACTTCCCGCATTTACAAAAACTTCCGGTTGCCATTTGCATGACCGAGCCTGTGATCAACCAGATCGGGGATACTCAAACCGGATTTGAATTTGAGTTGTGGCTCTCTCGATTTATTGATTTTCAATCGCCTCACCGGTTAAAGTTTATTGGACAAGAGCCTTATATTAAGAGTCTCTATACCCGTTTAGATATCACCATGAACGGCGATTTTGTTCAGGATGATCAAGGAAATAAACAGGTTAAATTTGTTGACCGCAAATGGGTGGATGATGTCTTTGATTGGTGTCCGACAGACTCGACCCAAACCATAGGATCTGTGACTATAGATATGTCGAATCCAAAAGGTGTGAAAATTTACGACAAAAACCATATAGTGTTCGACTCTGATGAATATTCAACAACTTTTCAGGACAATCTTGCTTCATTATATGTAGAAACCCTTCTTTCCCAGGTTCAACCACTTTATCATGATCAAAACACTCTGGGAATAACAGTCGGTGGTACTGGTATCGGCACTCGTCCGGGTATTACGAGTAATTTTATTTTCTATTATGCCGATCGACTGGTATGGGTGGATCCACCGGCAAGACCATTTGAAAAAGCCGTTAAACATCAGGTTCATCCCGATGAGGTAACTGAGTATCTCATTACCCACTGCCATGAGGATCATATTGAAGGATTCAGTGCCATTCTGAAACGTAAAATTGATCTTGGCTCAACATTACCCCTCATTTCTTCGCAACCGGTTTATGACCAACTTCAGCAGATATTTAACCCGTTATTTGGTGATATAACCAAGCATATTACGTTTCTGGATATATACGACAGAAGCATTTTCAATAATTATTACGGATGCAATATTGAAGCCAGGGAGAACTATCACACATTGCCAACCATAGGGCTTCGGCTGACATATAACGACCGTCAGATCAGTATCTCCGGAGATGTTCTCTATCGCCGTGATATTATTGATGCGCGTTTGGCCAATGGCGATATCGACAAGGAGAATTACCACATTCAGTCTCCGGAATGGTTTGCCGAATCCGAGATTTTACTTCACGATACAACCGTGGCAAAAGATCCGGTTCATACCGACCTGGAGGATGTTGAACAGATTGCCCAGGAACTGCCTCAGGTACAAGTATATTCATACCATTTTGGGAACAGTTTTGAATCCAATTATCTGATCCCGGCATCAAATGGCCTGCGCTTGTAATACAACAGTGAATCATTTGAAAGCCTGAAATATTAGTAGTAACGTTAAGCAAGTGTCCTGCCTATTTTTTTTTGAAATGAATGCCTGCTCTCACTATATTCCTTTCATGATACGAGGTGTTTGTGCTTGTTTTTTTGATAGTTTGTTACACCATCATGGACCTGCCTTATAAAAAACCACCATTGTTTATACATTCATGTTGGTCAGTTTGTAAAAGTATAACTCATTGGAGGAAGTATGAATCAAAGCACTGCAAAAAATATTTTAATCGCAGCCGTTATATATATTATTTCACAGATTGTCTTAATCGTAACCCTGGGTAAGGATATTGAATTAATCCTTCTTTCTTTCGGTCTGTTTGTAGCCAGTATTTTACTCCTTTTTTCATTACAGGCTTTTTCTCCCGGAAGGGTAAAGCTGGAGTCGGTGTCTATGCGCCGAGCCAATGCCGGCAAAGATGTTCAGGAGGATATGCTTGAAAAAGGGTATGCCATAGATGATGAATTTCTAAAGCAGAATCCGTTTAAAGGTTTATCCCGCAAGAAAACTCCTGGATTTGAATATACCCGACACAACAACGGGGAGTTTTCCTCACAGCCTGAAGCACCATCTGCCGCTCCTTCTCTTGAAACCATGATCATCAGAAGTGCAAACATGTATGGCGGTGTTGAAAAAATGAAAGAAATGACTGATAAGATGGATGATAAAACCATTGAGCGAATGGCCAAACAAATGGGCTACAACTCGCATTCTGCCAATGAAGTCCGGCAAACACTGGAAACAGTAGTTCAAAGAAAAACTTCTGAGCAGCAGGTGAAGCATATGCCACATGAATCTGATCCTGAAACCTGCCATCCAAAAATCTCTCTCGATTCAAACAGTTTTAACGAGTACATAAAGCGTTGCATGTCGGGCGAGCAGGAAAAGTATCAAAGTGAACATGTTGTTGAAATTTTCGAAGATGCCAGCCTAACCAATGGTAAAATGGCAGCTGAGCCAACTGCAGCAACACAGGAAAAGACAATTCCTGCTAAAGTATTAAAACGCATGCGAGGAATCCGTAAGAGCAATGGTGGCAAAATGAAATGCGAGAACTGCTCAAACCTGGATCGCCAAAATCAGGTATGCGGAAATGCAAACCTCGAAGTTGAGCCTACCGATGTTTGCGATGCATGGCAACCATATGGTGCAATTGGTTAATGTACCGGCAATAAGCCAGCAAAAACGGCGTTATGCAGCGAGATTAAAGCAAAAAAAATTTCGAGATCAGGAAAAATGTTTTCTAGCTGAAGGCCTCAGAACCATTTCTGAATTGCTCAAAGCCTTGCCTCAGAAGGATATGCTTGAGCTGGTGGTTGTAAGCGAGGGCTTTAAATATTGGGATAATCTGGATAATGCTGTTTTTGACCGGTTATATTCAGCACCTGAAAAAGACTTTAAAAGTATTTCCGATACCGAACACTCACAGGGCATTTGTGCGGTATTCAAACAACCACAATTAGATCTGGCTCATCATCTTGAGTTGTTGGCTTGGGTTAAACAATCCCTGATTGTGGTATGTGATGGTATTCAGGATCCGGGTAACCTTGGCACGATTATGAGGACTTCGGCCTGGTTTGGAGCCGACCTGTTTGTATGCGGCAATTCAACTGTTGATGCTTTCAACCCAAAAACAGTTAGAGCTTCAGCTGGTTGTTTCTATGCCTTGCCATTGATTCAGCAAACCGATTTAATCGAACTCTTACCAGATCTCAAATCTTCAGGTTATCATATTCTGGCATCAGGATTACATGGTGTGGATGCAAACTGCCTAAAACGGTCCCAAAAATCAGTAATTGTATTGGGTAATGAGGGAAAAGGTGTTTCCCGGGATATTATAAACCTTGCCGATCAGGTTGTGACAATCAAGGGGAAGCCGGAGGCCGTTGAATCCTTGAATGCCTCTGTTTCGGCCGGCATACTGATTTCGTTATTTTCTAACGCCAGCTAATTCTAAACCCATCTATGGGAGAATTTAAAAAACCACCTCAGCTCAACAATGCCAACGGCCAGCAGCGCCGGGTGGGCGTTGAAATAGAGTTTGCGAAAATGGATCTGGAAACAGCCACCAGTATTACGCATAAACTTTTTGGTGGTCAGGTACATCAAGTTTCGCCTTTTGAGTACAGGATTGAAGACGCACGTTACGGTAATTTTAAGGTGGTTCTCGATTCGGCCATTGTTCGCGACAATGCCTATAAAAAAGTTCTGGGCAGTTTAGGTATAAAATTTACCTCGGAAACACGCAGCAATTTTGAGGATCTGGTCACAAAAGTCTCAAATACCATTGTCCCTTACGAAATTATCACCCCGCCTATTCCCATTTCGCAGTTAGAGGTGATCGAAGAACTCAGGCAGGCACTTCATTTTGGCAATGCCCATGGCACAAAAGCTTCACCGTTTTCGGCGTTTGGCCTGCATTTTAATCCCGAAACACCAACCCTTAACGATACCGGATTGTTGTTGAATTTCATTCGCGCTTATATACTCTTACATGAGTGGTTGCTTAAAATCAGTAATGTGGACTTTAAGCGCAAGATCAGCCCGTTTATAGATCACTTCGAAAATGATTACATCCACTATGTCCTTAATCCGGCCTACAAACCCGATATGCGGCACCTGATTAAGGATTATGTGTACTACAATCCCACAAGACACCGGGCACTGGATATGCTGCCATTGTTTGCTGTTATAGATGAACAGGCCATCGGCAAAGAAGAGTTGGAAAAAATGCTGATCAAGAGACGCCCCACATTTCATTATCGGTTGCCAAATTCTATGCTGGAGCATCCCGACTGGCGGATCTCAACCGAATGGAACCGGTGGGTGTTGGTGGAAACCCTGGCCAATGATCCGGCACTGATCTCTGAATTGACTGCGGAGTTTATTGATAGCAAGGCTCAAAGTTTTGAAAAACTTAACGGGCATTGGATTGGATTAATATCCGAAAGCATCCGGAAACTGGAGAGTAAAATCCCCACTTGAGGTTTTGGTTGAGATGGTTATTTAACGTGTATCATAAGTAATCATTCTCGTTGGCAAGTTTTATTATGATTCTCTGTTCATTTTCTTATGTCGTTAAAACCTAAAAAAAGTCTATCATCTGTTCAAAGAGGCAGAAGAAAATAAATCAGAGCTTTTTTACCATTGCTTGTTTTGCTGGAACTGATATGGGTATAGGAAGCTGTATATAACATTGGAAGAGAAGATATAATCGACTCAATAGCCGATTTGTTCTATATGCCCATTTTTGATTTTCAGCATAAACCGGTTTTACAAGAATTTATTCTAAATGCTACTGAAGACTCTCATGATCTCTCAGACATTATTATTCCACATTGTGCTAAACAAAACGGTTGCCAGACTGTGCTGGCTTTAGATAAAAAAGCCTCTAAACCAAGTTGTTTGACCTTTTGAAATAAAGCACACAGCTGAGAGACTTCCTTATCATATCAAAAAACCCCCTCATCTTTGACGAAGCTAACCCAATAAATCCTCCCCCAACTATCCCATTTTTAGCCTTACCCGAGTCTTGCCGAAGTGCCCAAATCACCCTAATGCAAAAAAAATCAAAAGAGGTAAATAAAAAACGCCTTGTGATACATTTGTGATTTTATGCGGATATCTTAGGTCTAAATGCAAATCAACACTATTTGCATTTGGAAAACAAGGAGATCAGTAAGCCTTAGTAAGAACGTTAGGGTAATGAGGCATCATAATTGCCATCTTTTGTAAGCGATAAAACGATAGAAATATGTCTAGAGTAATCTACAGGGATAATAAGTATAAAGATGTCCCATACGAAACGAAGCTGGATCTGTTTAATCAGGTGAAAGCAGATATCCGTTGGAAAGATGTCATGAAAGGATGTTTTGAGTGTGGGGTTTGTGTTGGTGCGTGTCCAACTGCCCGGTTTTGTGATTTTTCACCCCGGGTAATTGTGCAAACTCTTTCCAGAGAAGATGTGGATTCATTTTATGAATTAATGAACGATATGATTTGGGATTGCTCCCAGTGCTTTTCAAGTACTCGATGCCCAAGGCAGAACAGTCCGGGAGGTATTGTAACTATTATGCGCGAAGTGGCTGTGAAAAACGGGTTGGAATCGGCTAAGGATGCCTTAAAGACATATAGCCGTATCATCTACAAGGTGATGTCGACCGGTACTCAGGTAGCTCCCGATATGCTTCAGCCCGACTTTTTCCCTGATTGGGGGCCCAATGTAAAAGTGGTCGCAGATAATCTGGATGTATGGCGCCGTGCTATTCCGCCAGATACCCTGCACACTACAGAGCTTGCCTGGGATGTAAGCCAGAAAACCAAGTTTCAGCTTTACATGATTTTCAAGCTTACCGGTAATTTGGATCTTATAGAGCAAGTTGATGAAGGCATTTATGACATCCTGGGTGAAACCATTGAAGAATTGATGGAAGAGTATGATGTGGATGCTGATGAAGTGGAAAACATTTTAGAAGAAAAATAAATCGCAGGAGGAATAGTGGTAAATCAAACAACAACAAATTCTAAGTCGGCCAGTTTTATTGGTTTGGATCAACGCAAATTCAACCGTAAGCCAAATAAGAAATCAATAGATTATCGCGCAGAGCTTTTTGAGTTGGAAGAAAAAGGTGAACTGGAAGTTATTCGTGTGCCGGAGCCTTATGTAGAAGTGATGACAAAGTATGGAAAGATGAAAAAGATCCCTCTGCAAGGCGGATGGCATCACAAATCATGCGGACAGTGTGGTCATATCCCGGGATATCCCACCTCAATTTACTGGTTGCACCGTCAGTTTAACCTGGACTATTTTGATCCGAAAGATCAGACTTCATGTACGGCCTGGAACTACTATGCATCATCGGCATCGAATGTACCGGCGCAGGCTGCAATTGCGGTGCGTAATTTCTCACAGGCAAAGGTAGACGGGTATTTCCCTTATATCCACTGTGGAACCAGTTACGGACACTACAAAGAAACCCGCGAGCAGCTCTTGCATTACCCCGAATTGCGCAAACAAGTCAGAGAGATCATGAACCGTCTGGATATGCCGTTTGCATTTCCTGAAGAGATCGTGCATTACTCCGAGTGGTTGCATGTTATGCGCCATAAAATTGCAGATCGTAAGGTTCTGGACCTGAGCAATATTACCGTTACAGTTCATCCGGCATGTCATTATCACAAGTTGATCTCTGAAGATGCCATTTACGAAGATGATTACTACAACGGACAGCGAACGGCTGTTATGACAGCCATTGCTGATGAGCTCGGCGCCAACGTGGCCGATTACTCAACCTGGCATGATTGCTGCGGATTCGGATTCCGTCATATTTTGGTGAGCCGCGAGTTCTCCAGGTCGTTTGCTGCTACACGTAAGATTGAGCGTATGAAAGAGGAAGCCAATCCGGATGTATTGCTTACACAGGATACCGGTTGTCTAACCACACTTGATAAAAGTCAGTTTGCGGCAAAAGCCCACAATTGTAATGTAGGCTTGCCGGTCATGAGCGATGTTCAGTTTGCGGCACTGGCCATGGGCGCTCATCCATATAAGGTTGTCCAGCTTCACTGGCATGGAATAAACCACAAGCCGCTTTTAGAAAAAATGGGAATTGATGCCGATAAGGCATGGGCAGAGTTTGAAGAATCTCTGGACCCAATTAAATCTGGTCAAAAACAATTTTTAACATGGGAGGATGTTTAATGGCTGATAATCCAATTTTAGTTATCGGTGGTGGCCCTGCAGGGCTTGCTGCTGCAAAAGGAGTTGCGGATTTAGGCCGCAAAGCAATTCTGGTTGAGAAACACGACGCTTTAGGCGGTACTCCTATACAGGAGCATTATGCCGCATTAACACCTGATTTCAGAAATGCTGAAGATGCTATGGGTGAAATGATCCAGGCTGTAACGGGTTATGATGGCATTGAAGTCCTGACAAGCAGCACAGTAACTTCTGTTGAAGGCCAAGGAGCAAACATAAAAGTAAATGTACAGAATGGCTCCGGCAGCAAATCTATAGATGTGTCTGGCGTGATCGTAAGCACCGGGTTTGAGCACTTTGATCCCGGCCACGAAACCCAGGTGTATGGGTACTACGAGTACGATGATGTGATTACCCTGACTGATGCCGAAAAAATGCTCAAAGAGCACAAGTTTGTAAGGCCTTCCAACGGGGAAACACCCGAAAGTGTTTGCTTTATCCAGTGTGTTGGCAGCCGCGATCGCCAGATTGGCAATCAGTGGTGTTCCAAAGTTTGTTGTGGTATTGCATCTAAAGATGCCATTGAAATCAAGCAGATCCTCCCCGATGCCAAAGTCTTTGTGTTCTATATCGATTTGCGTGCTTACGGGTGCTGGGAAGATGAGCTGTACTGGAAGGCCCAGGAAGAATACAAAGTCAACTACATCAAAGGTATTGTTACCGAAATCACCCGACAGGGCGATAAGCTGATTGTAAAGGGTGAAGATACCACGATGGGGCGTCCGATGGAAATCCCGATGGATGTGGTTGTGCTTTCAACCGGTATGTCGCCAAGTGAAGGGACAAAAGATATGGCCAGTGTATTTAACCTGCGGTTAGAGTCGCATGGGTATATCGCTACTATAGGCGGACCGCTTAATACGGTTGAAACATCTGTGCCCGGCATTTTTGTTGCCGGAGCAGCTACCGGCCCTGCCGATCTTGAAGATTCGGTTTCTATGGGCGGTAATGCGGCCATGAAGGCATGTGCATTTGCCATGAAAAATTAATCTTTATCCGATGGAAATAATAATGTGGAGGAAAATCAATGTCTGAGCATAAGTATCAAGATTCTATTGAGTTAGAACAGGCGGTTGTAGATGGAATGGATATTTCGGGGCATTGGAACAAGATGTTTGTTCCAAGATCTTTAACCGAATACAACATAGAAGGATTAGAACAGTTACGCGATATCCCCGGTGCCGAAAGCATCAATAATTGTTACCAGTGTGCCAAGTGTGTGGGCTCATGCCCGGTAGAGTATGTCGGAAGCTACGGCCCGAGAAAGATCTATCGCAAGTTGCAAACCGGCACTAACCTGATTGAAGATGAGTATTTGTGGTTGTGTACCACCTGTAAAAACTGTGTTCGGGTATGTCCCAAGGATGTTAATATGGGAGAGATTATCCCTGCAGCCCGCGAAAAAGCGGTATTGAATGGATTTATTCCGGATGAGATTCAGGAAATGTTGCAAAGTGTTTCCGAATATGGCAACCCGATGGGTGAGTCGGCCCGTAAGCGCGCCAAGTGGATGAAACCGGTTAAAGATTCTGTCAAGAACCTGGCTAAAGTCGAAGAAGGCGAATCTGTGGATGTGCTTTGGTTCGTAGGTGATTTTTATGCCTACCATGCCCGTGGTAACGATGCCGCCCTGGCAATGGTTAATGTCTTTAATAAGCTGGGTGTTGATTTTGGAATGCTTGGAGAAGCCGAGAAAACCGATGGCGACTCTCAGCGACTGGTTGGTGAATCAGGTTTGTTTGAAGACCTGGCCAACCATAACGATGCCTTGTTTGAAAAACACCCGCATCAAACCCTTCTGGTTAACGACCCGCATGCCTACAACGCTATTAAAAAGCATTATCCAAAGATTACAGGTAATGAGCGAAATGTATCCCATTACACCCAGTACCTGGCTGAGAATCTTGATGCATTAAAGAAGTTGATGACAAAGTCATTTGATAAGAAAGTTACTTTCCACGATCCATGTTACCTTGGCCGGCATAACAACGAGTATCAGGCCCCAAGAGACCTGATCAACAGCCTGCCCGGAGCCGAGTTTATTGAAATGCCTCGTAACAAAGAGCAAAGCTATTGTTGCGGTGGCGGTGGTGGCGGTATGTGGCTGGACGGTTTGGTGGCCAACTATACGTCTGAGCGCCTTTCCACCAATCGCGTTCGCGAGGCTATTGAAACCGGAGCCGATGTTCTTTTGGTATGCTGCCCTTACGAAGTCTCACGATTTGAAGACGCGGTAAAAGCCTTAAACGCAGAAGGTAAGTTACAGGTATTGGATATTGTGGAAGCTATCAATGAATGCATTGCTGATTAAGTAGTTTTATAGCACATAAAAATGTCTAACTGCCCAATTATTGGGTGGTTAGATAAGTGTGTCCAGTTCGTTATTAATAAAACCAATCCTATCAACGATAGAGGAGATCAAAATGAAAATTCTTGTGTTACTGCGCCAGGTTCCGGATCTGGTAGAAGATTTAGAAGTGGATGGTTCAGGTAAAGCCCTGGACGATTCCGAAATCAAGTTCAAGCTTAACGAGTATGATGAGCATGCACTTGAAGAGGCCATTTTACTTAAAGAGCGTGGTGAAGCCGATGAAGTTGTGGCTCTAACCCAATCGGGTGAAGGTGCCGACAAGGTACTTTACACGGCCCTTGCAAAAGGAGCAACTAAAGCGCAATTGGTTGAGTGCTCGGGTGATGTGACCGACAGTTTGCAGCTTTCCAAAGTTTTTGCCGAAGCGGCTAAAGCTGAAGGTGGCGATCTGATCATGGTTGGTGTTCAGTCGGTGGATGATCGCGAAGGGCAATTAGCGCCGATCGTAGCTTCAACTTTGGGTATACCTTGCGTAAGCGCGGTAACCGGTGTTAAAGTCAGTGGTGGTGTAGCCAGTATTTACAAAGAGTATTCCGGTGGTATTATGGGTGAGTTCGAAGCAGATCTGCCGGTTGTGGTAGGTATTCAGGCTGCTGAGCAACCACCGCGTTATGCACCTGTCAGTAAAATCAAGCAAATCCAGGATTCGGCTGAATTGGGAAGCCTGAGTGCCTCTGCCGTTGCTGGTATCGCCGGGGTAGAAGTGCTCGCATTAGCCCCACCGCCAAAAGGAGAAGGCGCTAAAATGCTGGAATCGGGTTCAGACCTTGCTGAAGTTCTGAAAGAACTGGGCATCGCATAAATGCTCTTGAAATTACTCAATAACCAATTTTAAAATTTATTAGACTTATGGCAAACATATTAGTTGTAACAGAACATATAAAAGGCCAGTTCGAAGATATTTCGTTTGAAATGTGCGGTATAGCTCGCAACCTGGCCTCTTCAACAGGCGGAACCTGCTCGGCCCTTGTATTTGGTGGTATGAAATCCAAAGCCTCTGAATTGGGTGCTGCTGATGTGGTTCTGGCGGCAGATGCCAGCGAGGAATATAATCCTGAAGAATACGCCGCAATTGTAAGCAGCGTTATTAAAGACAAATCTCCGGATCTGGTTTTGATCGGCTCAACCTCTATGGGTGTGGATATCGCTGGACAGGTTGGCGCTTCACTTGAGCTTCCGATCGTTTCCTATTGTAATGCTATTGAAGCATCAGGCTCCGGATTCAAATGCACCAGCCAGCTTTATGGCGGAAAATTAAACAGCGATGTGCAGGTAAGCGCAAAGGCTATTGCCATGGTCCTGGCTGGTTCTGCCGATCCTGAAACCGGTAAAAGTGGCGGTGCAGCTTTAGTGGAAGATGTTCAGGTTGAAAAAGGCGCCGGAAAAGTTCGCTTTAAAACTCTGATTGAGCCGGAAGCTTCAGATGTGGATATCACTCAAAGCCAGGTATTGGTGTCTATTGGCAGAGGTATTGGCAGCAAAGATGATATTGATACTGCCAAAGAACTCGCCGAAGCCCTCAGTGCCGACATATCCTGCTCTCGTCCGATTGTGGATGCCGGATGGCTTCCAAAATCTTACCAGGTGGGTAAATCCGGCTTGAAAGTTAAACCGAAAGTCTATCTGGCTTTGGGCATTTCCGGTGCTCCGGAACATATCGAAGGTATGAAAAGTGCCGGCACCATTATCGCTGTAAATACTGATCCTCAGGCCCCGATCTTTGATGTGGCCCATTACGGCATTGTTGGTGATCTGTTTGATGTGACTGAGGAATTGATGGATGAACTTGAATAGATCTAATGAAAACACAATTTAAAGGAGAATCTCATGTTAACGAGTTATGAACAGATTGCATTTATACTGCTCATTATTGTATGTGGTGCAATAGCGTTTCAACGTTTCTCGGAGGTATTTGCCATTGTAAAGAAAGGGCAGCCCTCCATGCACAAAACCGACTTTATTCAACGCCTGATTAAAGCCCTGGTGGATGTGGGTGCTCAGAAAACCATTTCAAAATCCAGACCTCTGGCCAGTGGTTTTCATGCCCTGATCTTTTTCGGATTCAGTTTTTATGTACTGGTAAATGTGAATGATGTACTGGAAGCGTATGTGGCCGGCTGGACAACAGTGGCCAGTACCAATCCTATCGCTCAGACATTTAACATCCTCTCGGATTTATTCAGTATTGCGGTGCTCAGTGGCGTAGTTTATTTTTTAGTGCGTCGCTTTGCCTTTAAACCAAAATCGTTTGAGTTTAACCAGAATGTGAAATTACAGCCGGCCGTTGCAGCCGGGGGTATCAAGCGCGACTCCCTGATCGTGGGTGTTTTCATTATTGTGCATGTTGGTTCAAGATGGCTCGGAACGGTTTTTCACCTGGCTGAAAAAGAGTATTTCGATCCGTTTATGCCTACGGCCAGCATGGTAGCCCCGATGTTCTATGGTGCTGAAAATCTTGAAATAGGTATTCACGTAGCCTGGTGGCTTGCCATGGGGTTGATCGTAATGTTCCTGCCTTATTTTCCAAAAAGTAAGCACATTCACCTGATGATTGCTCCTTTGAACCTGGCATTCCGTCGCGATAATCCGGTCGGTGAATTGGAAAAACCTTCCAATAAATCAAAACCAGGTGCCAAAGAGCTTTCCGATCTTCCTCTGAATCGGGTTCTGAACTCATACGCATGTATTATGTGTAACCGATGCCAGGATGTATGCCCGGCTCATGAATCCGGAGCGCCGTTAAGCCCGGGAGCCCTCGAGATCAACAAGCGTTATTACATCAACCGCAATGCCAAAGCACTTGCCGGAGAAGGCCCAACCCAGGAAGCACTTCTGGATTATGCCATCTCTGAAGATGGTGTGTGGGCTTGTACCACTTGTTTTGCTTGTGCAAACATCTGTCCGGTTGGTAACGAACCTATCATGGATTTAATAGATATGCGTCGTAACCAGGTGTTTGATGCACAAATGCCGGGTGAATTGGCTGATGCGTTAAAAGGCCTGGATGAACAAGGAAACTCACTGGGTGAGTCGGCCCGTAAGCGCAGCGCATGGACCAAACCGCTTGATTTCAAAATTAAAGATGCTACAAAAGAATCTGTGAAATACCTTTGGTTTGTCGGTGATTATGCCTCTTACAACCAGAACTGCCTGGAAAACACACGCAAGTTTGCCCAGATTATGCAGGAAGCAGGTATCGATTTTGGCATCATGGGTAAAAAAGAAAAATCAGCCGGAAACGATGTTCGCCGTGCCGGTGAAGAAGGTTTGTTTGAGGTTCTGGCCGAGTCCAACATTGAGTCGCTCAACGAATGCCAGTTCGAGGAGATCATCACAACCGATCCGCACACATATAACACCATCAAGAACGAATACCCGGCTTTCGGAAGTGAATTTAAAATTCAGCACTATTCAACCTTTTTACTGGATCTGATCAATTCTGGCCAGATCAACCTGAAAAAGAAGCTTGATATTAAAGCCACTTACCACGATCCCTGCTACCTGGGTCGTTATAACAACATTTATGATGCACCGCGCCAGGTGATGGAGAAATGTGGTGCAGAACTGGTTGAAATGCCACGCAACAAGTCCAATTCGTTCTGTTGTGGTGCCGGTGGCGGCAGAATCTGGATCCCGGATCATGAAGATGTTAAGCAACGTCCCAGTGAACTCAGGATGCAAGAAGCCTCATCGCTAGGTGTAGATCACTTTGCCGTGGCCTGCCCGAAAGATATGACCATGTTCTCGGATGCCATTAAAACCGTTGGGTTGGAAGGCAAAATGCAAACCGTCGATATCGTTGATCTGGTTTGGAAAGCCATGGGATTGGATGAAAAACAGGCTGAAGAGACTTCGCCAAAATCTGAAGAGAAAAAAGCAGAAGAGAAGGCTGAAAAACCAGCCCAGAAACCTGAAGTTTCAGCTGATATTAGCAAAGCTAATATGTCTTTGAACTAAAGCCCGAAGGCCCCGGTTCAGGGGCTGGAAGTAGTAGAAAAAATCAGTACATGTTTTAGAGATCATTAAGAGCTGAGATTTTAAATGTCGGGTTCCCTTTAACAAGCTCCGGGAACCCACAGTTTTAATAATCTCTTTAGCATGCAGAGTTTTAACAATTAAACAATTCAAACAACATTATGTCTGAAGAAGGAAAAGTATTAATAATGGTAACCTCGGGTCCGCAAACCCCTCAGCGTTGTGCCACACCATTTTATATGGCCACGGTTGCAGCTGCTATGGATAACGAAGTGGAGATCATCTTTCAGATCGATGGGGTACTGTTAATGAAAAAAGGACAAACCGAAAACCTGTTTGCCAAAGATGGCGGTAAAGTGGTCTATGATTTTATCAAAGACGCCTATGATGCTGATGTAAAAATGAGCGTTTGTTCAGCTGCCTTGCAGTTGCACGACATGACTGAGGACGATCTCATCAGTGAATGTGCTGGTGTGGTTGGTGCTGCACATATTACCGGTGCCGGTATGGACAGCGATCTTGTACTTCATTATTAAACCATTTAAGGAGACCAAACTATGGCAGAGATTAATAACTGCGTCTTACCCGACGATTTAAAATACCATATTGATAACAACATCTGGGTGAAATTAAATGATGACGGCACTCTAACCCTTGGTATGACCGACATCGCCCAGTCAATGGCCGGTAGCATCATTCACTGCAAAGCCAAAAAATTAGGAAAGTCTATTAAAAAGAATGGCAGTGTGGCCACCGTGGAAAGCGGTAAATGGGTTGGCCCGGTCAAGAGTCCGTTTTCTGGTGAAATTGTAGCTATTAATGATACGGTAGAAAACGATCCGCCAATGCTGAACAAAAGCCCATACAAAGATGGATGGATTGTGAAATTAAAACCTGATAATCTTGATGGCGACATGGCCGAACTGGTGGACGCTGCTGGTGCTACCGAAGGGTTTAAATCTTACATGGCTGAAAAAGACTTTAAAGAGTGCATTCATTGCGAAGGCTTTGATCAGTAAATGTCCCTGGAGATTAAACTGAAAATCTTTACACATCCGGCCTGCAGTGGATGTGGTGATGCCGTAAAACCGGGCTGGGATTTAACTCAGCACTATCCCGATCTTCGGCTGGAAACATGTACTCTGCAGACCAAAGAGGGATTGGAAGAAGCCAATAAACAAGGTGTAAAACTGATCCCGACATCCATTTTTTATAAAGACCTGACCGAGTGTGAGCGGTTTGTGGGGCAAACAACCTATGAAAAATTAGAAGAAACCTACCTGGGTTTAATTAAAGGTTAGTCGTGCTCCTTTTTTATTGTGATTAATTGTGGTCTGTGCGATGAGCCGGACAGCAATCAATTCGGGCGTTTATCCGGATCGTTGCACTCGGCGTGGTCGCTGGTGACCACATTAAGTAAGAGCATTAACAAGGGGTTGAAAAACAGATGTTTATTTAAAATAAGCACGTTTTTCTGAACCAGGCCAATAGCTTGCCAGCAGATTCTGATTGTTAAAGACTCAATCAGAATATCAAAGATTTTACGCTGAACCTGCCAATGCAGGTAAGTAGATGCTCCTGGCAGAACAGGAGTCAGGAAAAATTGTCACTGGTTATACTTCTAAAAGTGACAATCCAGGTACAGTTAAGAGATTCATAAACAATTGAAAGGTTGGTTCTAGGCAACTAACCCGATACTAAATCATTTTACATGAATTACGGATTTGTTATAGATGCTCGTAAATGCATTGGCTGCCATGCGTGTACGGTAGCATGTAAGTCGGAAAATGAAGTTCCCATAGGAGTTAACAGAACATGGGTAAAGTATGTCGAGCGTGGCAAATTCCCTGACGTTCGCCGATATTTCACGGTATTGCGATGTAATCACTGTGAAGAACCACCTTGTGTGGATATCTGCCCGGTTGAGGCTCTTCAAAAACGTGATGATGGCATTGTGGATTTCGACAACCGTCGTTGCATTGGTTGTAAAGCATGCTCGCAGGCCTGTCCCTATAATGCATTATACATTGATCCGGATACGCACACATCGGCAAAGTGTAATTTTTGTGCTCATCGAAAAGTGCAAGGATATAAACCGGCTTGTGAAGTGATCTGTCCTCAAGAAGCGATTATATCCGGTGATCTGGATAATCCGGAAAGTCAAATCTCTAAACTTGTATCAACAGAGCAAACCTTGACAAGAAAAGCTGAAAAAGGCACCTCGCCAAATGTGTATTATATCGATGGTGATGGACAAACGCTCAATCCATTAAATGTGCCATCAGATGAAAGTTATCTCTGGAGCCAGCAGTCACGCGGGGTAGGGCATTTTGCCAAAAAATCGCATAATGGAAAAGCTTCAAAAAATGGACATTCAGCCCAAAAGAGAACTCATCAAACCAGCGTAAATGTCTATGATACACCCTCCAAGGGTGCAGTCTGGGGATGGGAAGTACCGGCCTATATCCTCACTAAAGGGATTTCTTCGGGCATGGTACTAACCTTGTTTATCCTCACTTCTATGTTTTCCATGACATTAGCCCCGGCAGTAGAGTGGTCCGTTATTGGACTGGCCCTTGTTTTTCTGGCGCTAACCGGTGTTTTTCTGGTTAAAGACCTGGATAGACCCGATCGGTTTTCATTTGTCATGTTCCGCCCGCAGTTTAAATCCTGGCTTGTAAAAGGTGGTTTTGCCATTACAGGCTATGGTGCATTTTTAGCTTTCTGGGGTGTAAGCAAATATCTGGAACTGGCATGGCTGGAGCCTATTATGTTATGGGGGTCGGTCATCTCGGCTGTTGTAATAGCCATCTACACGGCCTTTTTATTCGGCTCGGCTAAAGGCCGCGATTTCTGGCAAAGCCCGCTGCTGGCATTTCATATGTTCGTAACCTCGTTGGTGATCGGTGGTTCGAGTTTAATGATGATTTTAGCCTTACTCGGACTCAATGCCGAGGCATCTGCGATCATCAAATGGGGGCTGATTGGCGGTTTGCTTCTGAACCTGATTTCCATTTCGTTGGAAGTGTTCAGCAAGCACCCAACCAAACAAGCCGAAGAGACAACCAAGTCTATTTTAGATGGCGAGTTCAAACTTGATTTCTGGTTTGGCAGCCTGCTTTTAGGTCATCTTTTACCTATTATTTTACTGCTAAGTTTTTCCAACCTTGCCATGCTTTTTCTGGCGTCCATTCTCATTCTGCTCGGTGCATGGGTAACTGAGAAAATCTGGGTAAAAGCACCGCAAATGGTTTCATTAAGTTAATTAGGATTTGATATGAGTTATTTACACAAGCCGTCTGTTATTGAAAAAGTAGCCGAATCAATAAAAATAATTCCAAACCTTCATCAGGAATCAGAGTCAGAATCGCTGGAAAGTAACGGTACCGAAAAGGCAAAGTACCCACCTGAAGATCAATGGGACAACTGGGTTGAGCTGGATTCCAAGAGCTGGCCTGAGCAAAAGAAACGCGAGTATATGCTGGTACCGACATCCTGTTTCAATTGCGAAGCCGGTTGTGGTCTTCTGGCCTACATTGATAAAGAATCCATGTCGATCAAGAAATTTGTCGGCAATCCTTACCATCCGGCCAGTCGCGGACGCAATTGTGCCAAGGGACCGGCTACCCTGAACCAGATTCAGGATACCGATCGCATTCTTTATCCCATGAAACGAGTTGGCCCTCGCGGAAGCGGTAGGTGGGAAAAGGTGAGTTGGGATTCTGTTCTGGACGATATTTCAGCCCGCATCCGAAAAGCCATTCAGGAGAAACGAAATAACGAGGTAGCCTATCATGTGGGCCGTCCCGGCCATGAAGGTTTTATGGATTGGGTACTCAAGGCCTGGGGGGTTGATGGCCACAACAGCCACACGAATATCTGCTCTTCGGGGGCACGTTTCGGGTATGCCATCTGGCAATTTTTTGATCGCCCCTCACCGGATCACACCAATGCGAAGTTTATTTTGCTGGTAAGCGCTCACCTCGAAGCCGGACACTATTTTAATCCACATGCTCAGCGAATTATAGAAGCAAGGACGAAAGGTGCCAAGCTTGCCGTAATGGATCCACGCTTGTCCAACACGGCCAGCATGTCGGATTACTGGTTGCCAACGTATCCCGGCAGCGAACCGGCCCTGATGCTTTCGATGGCCAAAGTAATTATTGATGAGGGTTTGTATAACAGAGATTACCTGGAAAACTGGGTGAACTGGAAAGAATATCTTGCCGCGGAATACGCTGATCGTGAGCCGACCTTTGAATCGTTTATCGAGGTTTTAAAAGAAGAATATGCCGATTACACGCCGGAGTTTGCCGAGCAGGAAAGCGGCGTTCCGGCTGAAACCGTAATCGATGTGGCCCGCCAGATCGGTGAGGCCGGTGAGAGATTTGCCACGCATGTCTGGCGCAGTGCCAGCAGCGGCAACCTTGGCGGCTGGGCAGTTTCGCGCACCTTGCATTTTCTGAATGTTCTTACCGGCAGCGTGGGTACAAAAGGTGGTACGGCGCCAAGCGCATGGAATAAATTCAAACCGACGTTTCATGCCAAACCCGAGCCGCATAAATTCTGGAATCCATTGCATTTTCCGGATGAATATCCTTTGGCGCACTACGAACCCAGTTTCCTGTTGCCCCATATGCTCAAAGAAGGTCGTGGGAAAATGGATGTGTATTTCACCCGGGTGTTTAATCCGGTATGGACGTATCCCGATGGATTTTCCTGGATAGAAGCCCTGGAAGATGAATCCAAAATAGGCATGCATATTGCCTTAACCCCAACCTGGAACGAAACAGCCTACTTTGCCGACTATGTTCTGCCGATGGGCCACAGTGCTGAACGGCATGATGTTGTCAGTTACGAAACGCATTCCGGTAAATGGCTTGCATTCCGTCAGCCGGTGTTGCGTGTTGCCCACGAGCGATTGAATAAACCGGTGGAATTTACCTACCAGGCCAATGTGGGTGAGGTTTGGGAAGAAGATGAGTTTTGGCTGGATCTGTCGTGGCGAATTGATCCGGACGGCTCAATGGGTATCAGGCAGTTTTTTGAATCGCCATACCGCAAAGGTGAAAAGATCACCATTAACGAGTATTATCAATACATGTTTGAGCACATCCCTCAATTGAAAACCGAAGCTGAAAAGCATGGGTTAACACCGCTCGAGTACATGAAAAAATTTGGTGCGTTTGAAATTGAGAGCCATGTATATAATACCCACAAAAAAAAGCTCTCAGGTGATGCGATGTCTGGTGCAAAGATAAATGAAGACACCAACACCATCTATCAGAATGAGAAACCGGTTGGTCTGCAAGCTGATGGCAAAGCCTACACTGGATTTCCAACACCTTCGCGCAAGCAGGAGTTCTACTCCAAAACCATGATCGATTGGAAATGGCCGGAGTATAAAATACCGACCTATATAAAAAGCCATGTTCATCCTGAACAGATCAACCGCCAGAACAACGAGTTTGCCCTGGTGCCAACGTTCCGACTTCCGGTCCTGATTCACTCACGCTCCGGAAATGCCAAATGGCTGGCTGAAATTGCGCATAGAAATCCACTTTGGATCAATGCGGAAGATGCTGCAGCAATGGGATTAGAAAATGGCGATCTGGTTCGCGTGAATACCGACATTGGCTACCATATTAACCGTGCCTGGGTAACCGAGTCTATAAGGCCGGGCGTTGTGGCGTGCTCGCACCACATCGGACGCTGGCGCAGAGACCAGGATCCGCAGGCCAATCGCTGGGCAAACAACACGGTATCTATAGAACGGCAGGGTGATGGTAAATGGAAAATGAAGGTCACGGAAGGTATTGAACCCTACACCAGTGAGGACCCGGATTCAGAGCGAGTGTTCTGGTCGGATGGTGGTGTACATCAGAATATTACGTTTCCGGTACATCCCGATCCGATCAGCGGTATGCACTGCTGGCACCAAAAAGTGCGTCTGGAAACAGCCCACGAAGGAGACAGTTATGGCGATGTGTTTGTAGATACCAACCGCTCGTTTGAAGTTTATAAAGAGTGGCTGGCCATGACCCGCCCGGCTCCGGGCCCGAATGGCCTGCGCCGTCCGCTTTGGCTTAACCGCCCGTTACGCCCGGCCGAAGAGACCTTTTATATCAAAAAATAAAGCCAAAATATGGGTGGGTTATAAATAGATCCTATGTAGTGATATTGACTAACTGGACTCTTGATACAGGTTAGAGTTTATTCCTTTGGTTATAATGCCTGCAAATGCAGGCATTTATTTCTTTCTGCTTCGGCATCAGATGTCTGATCTATTGTCCCGCGCAATCAATGAAATCGGGAAACCTGTCTGACATTTGTTTAAGACTATTTAATCTAAAATTTTATCCATGCCACTTGTTTTCTTAGCAAAGTAATTCATGAAAGACCTTACTCCGGTAAAAATATTAGCGGTTGTATTGATCGTGATAGCAGCATTGTTTTTGCCCGATGTCAGTTTTGGGGCTGAAACTTTGCCAGGTACTGGAATGGTATGGTGGATGTGGATTTTAATTCTATTTGTTTTTTCCTTCTTTTTAGGCATTGTAGCCGTTATTGCCGGTGTAGGCGGTGGTGTATTATTTGTGCCTATTGTCGGTGGTTTTTTTCCCTTTCATTTGGATTTTGTCAGAGGTGTTGGTTTGTTGGTAGCCCTTGCCGGGGCACTTTCAGCCGGCTCGCCATTGCTTAAAAGTGGAATGGCCAATTTAAGACTGGGCCTGCCGATGGCCCTTTTAGGTTCAATCAGTTCAATTTTTGGCGCTTTGGTTGGATTGGCGCTTCCTGCAGCGGCTGTTCAGGTCGCTTTAGGTATCACCATTTTAGGTATTGTTGTGTTAATGGTGAAATCAAAAAAATCTACCTTACCTCAAGAACAAAATCCGGATTGTTTTTCCAGGCTTCTTGGAATCTATGGCGGGTATTACGACAGCTATCTAAAACAGGATGTTAATTGGAAAGTCCATAATACAGCTATTGGTGCTTTTTTATTTTTAATTATCGGTTTTATTGGCGGCATGTTTGGTCTTGGGGCCGGATGGGCCAATGTGCCGGTTTTTAATCTGGTAATGGGCGTGCCGCTTAAAGTATCGGTTGCCACCAGTGGCTTGGTGCTCTCAATAAACGGCTCAGCAGCATCATGGATTTATATTTTAAAAGGAGCGGTCTTGCCTTTGATTGCTGTACCTGCTATTACCGGTATGATGGCTGGCTCAAAAATTGGTGCAAAATTACTTCCCAAGTTTGATCCGAAACTGATTCGTAACATTGTTATTGGAATTCTGGCAATTGCCGGTCTGCGATCGCTATTAAAAGGGATAGGTGTGTAAAATGGAGATGAGCGAAGAAAAAATTGCGGCCTTAGAATCAGCTTCCAGGGAAATTGAAACCAGATACGCCACCATATTGGAACGACTATCCAATACCGGGCTTATTTTGGTAGTTCTGGGTTATGTGGTCTATGTCTTTCATCTATTGCCACTTTCAGTCTCTGTTCAGGATATTGCTGATAACTGGGGTTTAAGTGCCAAAGAACTTGCTGCTAAAAACTTGGCTTATAAAGGTTGGGACTGGATAACTTACCTTCCCGGTGCTGATGCCCTTTCGCTCTCAAGTATTGCCCTTTTAACACTTACTCCGTGTTTTTGCCTCATGGCTGCGGCTTTGTTGTATATCAAACACAAAGATAAAGCCTATATTATTATTACACTCTTGCAGCTTTTCGTGCTGGCTGTTGCTGTAAGTGGTTTTTTTGTATCCGGCGAGTAGCTTTTTAGTTTCTTTTTTATTGCTTCAGCCTTAAAAAGACATCTAATTCAGAAACAACTTATGCTATGCTAACCCTTGTGGTTACGTGTGAGGCGGAGCCGTTCCCATCTATTGCCAAAACAGGCAAGTTTTATCCTGATTTGATTTCATTTTTCAGTCTCTACTAAAGAAAAAATCAAAAAAAATATACTTCTCCTGAAGAGGGGGGGGGGTGTGATACATTTGTGATAATAGGCCCCTATTTTAGACACAGTGTATGCAATCAATGAGCGTTCAACGAGCTCAGGATTAAAAATCAAATAATTGTTTTAGAAATTTTATAACACTAAACCGATAAGAGAACATGTCTACGATTACAGAAACAAAAGTTTTGGATTGTAAAGGAATGAACTGTCCTTTACCGATACTGAAAACAAAGAAAGAGATTGATAAAATGGATTCAGGTGAGATTTTAAAAATGGTTTCAACCGATCCGGGGTCTACGAATGATGTTATGGCCTGGGCCAAGAAAACAGGAAATGTCTTACTTGATAATAGCCAGGATGGAAACGTCTATACTTTCTTCATCCAAAAATCATAAGGAATCAGATCATGAGTGAGACACCAAAAAAAGTTGCGCTGATCGCTTCTCAGGGAACCCTGGATTGGGCTTACCCGCCTTTTATTCTTGCCTCTGCAGCAGCAGCGATGGATATGGAAGTGGTTGTGTTTTTTACATTCTACGGCCTGACATTGCTCAACAAAAAAGTTGAAGCAAAAGTGGCGCCAGCTACCAATCCGGCTATGCCAATGAAAATGCCATTTGGCGGTGAAGGGTTTCAGAATATCAATTGGTCGATACCGCGTTTTATTTCAGGTAACACACCTGGTTTTAATACCATGGCTACATCTTTAATGAAGAAAACTTTTGAAAAAAAAGGCGTAGCCACAATTGAAGAACTTCGTGAGATGTGTCAGGAAGTTGGCGTAAAATTTATTGCCTGCCAGATGACTATGGACGTGTTTGGATTTACCAAAGATGATTTTATTGATGGTGTGGATTTTGGCGGTGCTGCCATGTTCCTTGAGTATGCTTCAGATGCAGATATTCAATTGTTCATTTAACGGTTCGAATATGTTAATTAGGTCTGAGCAAAAAAATCATCATGATGTTCTGATAATTGGAGGCGGCCCGGCAGGTAGCTCAGCAGCCTACGAGTTAGCCAAATCCGGTTGGGATGTGTTGGTGGTTGATCGACGTAAAGAGATCGGGCGCCCGGTACAATGTGCCGAGTTTGTCCATCGTGCTGGTTTTAAAGGGCCGGAGTCTGTAATTGCTCAGTCTGTTCATCAGATGATTACCCATTTACCGAATGGTGATATTCATGCCAGCGACTCGCCTGGTTATGTAATCCATCGTGATTTATATGACCAGTACCTGTCGTTAAAAGCCAGAACAGCCGGGGCGAACTATGCCATGAAAACCAGTGCCCGGGTGCTTGAAAATGGTAAGTTGTTCTTGCAAAATGGCTCCACAAGAACACTGGGATCCAAACTGGTGATTGATGCCTCGGGACCAAAAAAGACGGCAGAGGTGGCACGTGCCATTCAAATGCGTGTACCTCTGAATAAATCTCTCCGTGATATTCATGTTTGGCTTAGGGAAGATATACCGGGTGGGTATGCCTGGCTCTTTCCTAAACAACATGAAGCAAATTTAGGGTTGGCGGTTACGCTCCCCCCCCACACCCTAAATTTAAATCAACTGCTTTTAGATGTATTTCAGGATATCAAAAATGAGTTTGCCCTTGGTGAAGAGCCTATCGAGTTTTCAAGCGGATTGATACCTGTAACCGGCATTACACGTTTAAAACAAGACCGGATTTTATATGCCGGAGATGCCTGTGGGATTACCCATCCGGTTTCGGGTGAGGGGATCTACCGTGCTACACTTACCGGAGAATTGGCCGGCAAGGCAGGTTCACAATACCTTTCGAGCCTTGAAGAATCTGACCTGGATGACTATATCGAGCAGGTGATGGATATTTTTGAACATGCCAATGAGCGAGATCGTGGCAAACGATTTTTATTTGAATCCTTGATCGCCGACACCAACCCGATACAACCTGAAACCTACCAACAAATATGGATCGGGTTTAATGACTATTATAAAAACTAAATACCTCAGCAAGACTAAAGAAAACTCCTGAGGTGCATAAAACGAGACGAACTATGAATTCAAGTCCGGACTATCTACGTATCAGCCTTGCGGCTGCCATGACTCTAGGCCTGAAAGAAGGCGTATTTCTTCGCAATTCAAAACTCTATTGCCTGAACCTGCTTTTAACTTATCCCGGAGGTTGCCGGGCTAGCTGCGCTTATTGCGGCCTGTCGAGAAAAGCAGAAGGTGATAAACTCCCTATTAAAGACGAAAGCTTTATACGGGTTGAATGGCCGGAGTACCCCACAGAATTGATTATTGAAAAAGCAAACGAATCAAAGATTTTAGAACGTGCCTGCATTAGTACCATCACTCATCCGAACAGCAATCAGGATACCCTGCAGGTTCTGAAGATGTTTAAAAAACATTCAACTTTGCCAATCTCAATCCTGTCAAATCCCACTACTTTAAAAGAGAGTGAGATTCAAAAATTATATGACGAAGGAGCCGATCGCTTTACTGTAGCTATCGACTTGGCAAGGCCCGACTTGTTCGAAGCCTATCGTGGCCGTGGGATTAAAGGGCCGCATAATTGGGATCGTTACTGGAAAACATTAGACCAGGCCCGTGAGATTTTTGGTGACGGTAGAATAGGTGTTCACCTCATCAGTGGTATGGGTGAAACTGAAAAAGAAATGGTGGGTGTGGTCCAGAAAGTATCCGATATGGGCGGTTCAACCCATTTGTTCAGCTTTAACCCGGAAAAGAACTCGTTTTTGGAAACGCGTGAGCCTTGCAATGCTGCCCAGTACCGCAGAACTCAGTTGGCGAGGTTTTTAATTGATATGAAATTGTCTGAAGCCTCAAAAATGGAATTTTCTGCCGATGGTGAAATTCTAAACTTTGGGCTTGATGATAAGTCGTTAGATGAAATTGTAAATACCGGTGTACCTTTTGAAACCTGTGGCTGCCCCTCCAAAGACTGCAAGCCTACAGCATGTAACCGGCCATTTGGCGATGGCCCGCCATCGGATATCCGCAGTTATCCTTTTGCTTTAAACAAAGATGATGTGGCTCATGTTAGGCGTCAGATGGATGGCAAGATCATCCCGAAAGAAATTGAAGATGTTGAACAGTTCGAAGATATTGAGCTGGATGCCAGGCTTTGGAAAAGGGCTGAAAAAGTTAGAGAAGCGGGTAAAAGAACGGATATTAAATTTTACCTGCCATCGTTTAAAAACTATGCTACATCTGAGATCAGCAATCATTGCCATAAAAAAAGTTTTCCTTCTGTATCCATTACCGGTACAAAGTGCCAGTTGCAGTGTGAGCATTGTAAAGGAAAACTGCTTTCCAGCATGATTGAGGCAGAAACCCCTGAACGATTACTTCAGGTAGCCGGGCATATTGCAATGTCGGGAGGTGAAGGCATGCTGATCAGCGGAGGTTCGGACAAGCAAAACGAGCTGCCCCTGAAGACGTTTTTACCCACCATTCGGGAAATTCATAAAAGGTTCAACCTGAACCTGGCTGTTCATACCGGGTTGGTAGATGAAGAAACCGCATTTGGGTTAGAAGACGCAGGTGTTCAAACAGCCATGATTGATATTATTGGCTCGAACAAAACCATTCAGGATATTTATCACCTGGATAAAACTATTGAAGATTTTGAGCTGTCGCTTCAACGCCTGGCAGCCACCCGGATGAAAATTGCCCCGCATATAGTTATGGGCTTGCATTACGGGCAAATGAGAGGGGAGTATAAAGCCCTGGAGATGATTTCGCGCTATCCGGTCCAGTCCCTGATCCTGGTGGTGGTGATGCCTCATTATGCAGCACATCATGATCTATTTACACCACCCTCCCCGGAAGAAACCGGGGCATTTATTGCAGAGTGTCGCTCTAAACTACCTGAAACCGAAGTGATTCTGGGTTGCGCGCGTCCCGGTGGTGAGTATAAACAAAAACTGGATTTGTATGCTGTAGCCTCAGGCATCGACAGCATCGCATTTCCTGCCGATGGTATTATGGAAGTTGCTTCCGAAATGGGTCTTTCACCCGAAGTCAGATATTCTTGTTGCTCAATGGCCAAAACCGGAGAACAGGTGTATGCCACAAGCTAAAATCAGGGTGCTGGATACCGGTTTATTATCGGCAGCAGAAAATATTGCCTGGGATGAAGCTTTAATGGAAACACGGTTGGAAGATCGCTCACCCGATACCATTCGTTTCCTGCAATTTACGCCATCTGCCTTGGTAGGTTATCATCAAAGTATCACTGATGAGTTGCGTATTGATTACTGCATGCGGGAAGGTATAGAAATGAATCGTCGGATTACCGGTGGCGGCGCTATTTATTTTGATGAAGGCCAGTTGGGTTGGGAGATGATCGCACATAAATCGTCGTTCCCTAAATCTTTTTCCATGGGCCAGATCTCGGCAGCTTTATGCCGTTCTGTAGCCGATGCCCTGAATGAGCTTGGCATTGAGGCCGCTTTTCGTCCGCGAAACGATATCGAAGTGGATGGGCGTAAGATCAGTGGTACCGGGGGCATATTCGAAGATGAAGTGGTCTTTTTTCAGGGAACATTGCTTGTTGATTTCAACATGGCCCATATGCTTAAGGCCCTTAAAATTCCGGTAGAAAAACTCTCGGCTAAAGAACTGAACTCTGCCAGCCAGCGTGTGGTGTCGCTTAAGGAATTATGTACAGAGGTGCCAACTTTAGACCTACTTAAATCGACCCTAGCCAAACATTTGGCTGCTTTGCTGGACCGGAAGATTGAGTACCAAAAACCGCTTGCGATTGAAAAAGAGCGATTTGAGAATAAATGTCCTGAAAAGAAAGATATTGAGTGGATAGAACCTGATTATGATAACCCAAAGGCCCAGTGTGAAACCATCGAGTCGGTTTCTAAAAGCAAGGGTGGATTGCTGAAACTTTCAGCACGGTTCGATATCAGGCAAAAGCGTCTCAAGCAACTGATTATGACAGGTGATGTCCTGATCACCCCAAGAAGATTTTTATTCGATCTTGAAGCCGCACTCAAAGAATCGCCGCTTTCGGATGTCTTAAGTCGTGCCACAGAATTTATGCACTCAAATAAGTTTGAAGGCATAGAATTTGGCCGGGAGAATATTTTGCATGCTTTAAGAGCCTTGCTCAAGAAGGTCGACTGCCTGGACATGGGGTTGAGTGTTGAAGAGATCAGTGCCATAGAAACGCGTGGTCGGGAAAATCTAAGCGACATTGTTTCACAAGCCGATGTGATGCTGGTTCCGTATTGCGCAAAACCCAATTTTTGCAAATACCGCTACAAAAATTACTGCTCAGAGTGCGGGAAATGCACTGTTGGAGAAGCTTATCGGATGGGTCGCGAGCAGGGCATGAAAGTGATTACAGTGAATAATTATGAAAATTTTGTCGGGATTTTAAGCTCAGCAAAAGCCGCCGGTTCGAAAGCCTTTGTGGGTACCTGCTGCAAAGCCTTCTTCCTAAAACGCCATCAGGCATTCCAGGAGTCGGGTCTTTCATGTGCGATTGTAGACATTGATAACACGACTTGTTACGATCTTGAAGAGGAACAATTGGCCTATCAGGGTAAGTTTGAGCGGGAAACCCAATTAAAAACAGCACTTATCGAGAAAGTTCTGAATTTAAAACAGAAAAAAATGACAAAAAAGTTCACAAATAGCACTCATTTGCAAACTGTGATACATTTGTGATAAATGTCCGGTATCTTTCTACCTATATGCAATGATGATAGCATTTTATAAAAAAATCACTTAACAAAAATATTAACGTTATTAACGTTATCAAGGAGATCAGATGATTAAAAAAGTTTTACTGTTAGCTGTAGCATCTATTCTAACATTTTCTTCTTATGCAGAAGCTAACTCAACCATTTATGGAAACTTTAGTTATTCTTATAACTATCGCAATGAGGACACAGGTGTTAAAGGATTCCAGGGTTCAGACAACGTAAGCTTGTTCGGTGCAAAAGGTGCCTGGGGTGAAGAAGATCTAAAAGCATTCTATCATTTACAGACCGGCGCTTCTGCTGATGGAAATGGTGGAAGAGCATTCAACCAGCGTTTCTTCTTTGGAGGTTTTAAAGGCGGTTTTGGACAATTGATGTTTGGCCGTATGACAAATGCCTACAAATTACCCGGATTTAAAATGGATCCGTTTTACAACTTAACCACAATCAGTGCTGGTGGTGGTTATGGTGCCGGTGGTGCTACATATGGTTTGTCTCCAGCAACCAATGGTTTTACCGACAATGCCTTGCAGTACCAAACACCAAGTTTAAGCGGTATTAAATTAACTGCTGGTGTATACTTGGATGATACTGCCGAAGATGCTCACTCTTTCCTTGTTGGTGGCGCTTATGAAGCTGAGTCTTTCAATGTAGGTGCTGTATATGCTATGAATAGCGATAAAGCTGCGGTTTTAGCTAACATTCCTACAGATGGAAAAGGTATCCGCGCCTATGCCAATTACAAAGCTGATGGATTTAAAGTAGGTGCTTCTTTTGAAAACGTTGATGTTGCCGGATTCAACGATGCGGTTAATTACATCTACGTTACAGGCACTGTAATGGCTAAAGACATGAATACAGACTTCTCTGCTTCAGTTGGAAGTGTTAGTGATGGTCCGGCAAAAGGTTTTGGTGTAACAGCCGGTGCATTCCACAACATTCTAAAAAATGCACAGATCCGTGGTATTATCAGCTATGCCAGCCTGGATAACGACTTAAGCCCACTTACTTTTTCATTAGGTGTTAAGTATAACTTCAGCGTAAGCATGGGTAGCGATAAGAAGTAATTGATTTTTTAATGTTCTTTTCAATTTTTTTCAAGTTGTTCTTTGGTTCATCTTGTATTAAGAGATGATATTTTTTCATTGTTTGTGTCCTGTGAATAGCCTCTGATATTTTTATCGGGGGCTATTTTTTTACATGAATGGGTTCTGTATATTGCAACTGTTTTGCAAGTATAAATAAAAAACAGTAATACCTCTATGCCCGCTTCCGTTCAAAAAAAATTTCCTGATAATGCCCCTGGCGCCTATTATGTTGATAGCAGTTGTTACGATTGTGGTTTATGTGTAGATATAAATCCGAAAGTATTCACTAGAAACCGTCAAAAGTCGTATTCATTTGTAGCACTTCAACCCCAGGATCCAAAAGATATTTCTTTAACCGAAGATGCCTTAAGCACGTGCCCATGTGGCGCAATAGGCAATGATGGTTAATTCCTGAGAAAAAAATATCCCCGGTTCTTGTTTTTAATAATCTGAAGTTTTTTTAGATTTAACAATTAAGACTTTATTTAAACAAAAACCAGGCAGTTAGCATGTCCCCTCAACATGTCGTTTCATCTTTCATAGAGTTTATCAATCAAAAAGACTTAGATGGTTTGTTAGAGTTGCTTACCGATGATCATTGTATGATCATGGATAAGACCATAAAAGTTATTGGTAAGGAAAATGCCCGTCGAGCATGGGAAGATATCTTTGAAATAATTCCAGACTTAATGATAGAGATAAACCAATGGTTTATAAAAGATGAGTCTTTGGAAATGATTTGTACGGCTCAGGGATCAGTTTATAACGAAGGGTATCCGGTTCCGGTTATTCTCCCCAGAATACCAACCTCTCATATTGTCACGTTAGACGGACAGAAGATAGCGCTGTGGAAGGCATTCTGGCATCATAATGTCTCTCAGGAGAATAAAAACTCTCAAAAATCTGAACACGAGACTAAGCAATTACCCAAGCGGGAAAGCTTTGTAAGTTTATGTTACGCTCACCCTAATGTGATCTGATCAGGTGGTTTCCACTGTTTTAGCAGCGTCGTAATTAAGTACTGGTGATAACCACTTCTCAGCTTCTTCCCTGCTCATACCTTTTCGGGCGGCATAATCTTCAACCTGATCTCTGCCAATTTTACCCAGGCCAAAATAAATGGCGTCGGGATGGGCAAAATAAAAGCCTGAAACAGATGGTGCAGGATTCATCGCATAAGTTTCTGTTAATGATATGCCGGTATGATTTGTGGCATCCAATAAATCAAAAATGAGCGGCTTTTCGGTGTGATCGGGTGAGGCCGGATAACCCGGGGCCGGTCTTATACCCTGATAATCTTCTGCAATCAATTGCTCAGGTGATGCGTTCTCACTTGGGGCATATCCCCATAACTCTTTTCTGACCAGTGCATGTAAATACTCGGCATAGGCTTCTGCCAGGCGGTCGGCCAGGGCCTGGGCCATAATACGATGGTAATCGTCGTGTTCAGCTTCAAAAGTCTTCAAAAGTGTTTCCAAACCATGTCCAGCGGTAACAGCAAATGCACCCATGTAGTCTTTTACACCACTTTCTTTGGGGGCGATAAAATCGGCAATTGCCAAATTTGGGTGTCCCTGAGGTTTTATCGATTGTTGGCGCAGTGTATGTAATACAGTACGAACTTCAGTTCTGTTATCATCTGTGTAGATCTCAATATCATCACCCACGCTACTAGCCGGGAAAAACGCACAAACGCCTTTTGCTGCGAGCGATTTTTCAGATATGATCTTATCCAGAAGCACCTGGGCGTCTTTATATAGTTTTTGAGCTTCCTCGGCATACTTGCCACTTTCCATGATTTTTGGGTATTTGCCTTTCAGCTCCCAGGTGGCAAAGAATGGTGTCCAATCAATATAAGGCCTTAAGGTTTCCAGGGATACCTCGGGCATGGCCTGAAGCCCAAGTGTTTTGGGTTTTGGTGCACTGAACTTATCCCATGCTATGGCTAAGGCATTCTCCCGCGCTTGTTGAATGGTCAGGTACTTGGTTTTAGAATGGCGTTTCTCATGATCTTCCCGCAGTTGAGCCTGCTCCTGACGAAGTTTACTCACGTAGGCATCTTTGGCGTCTTCAGAGACGAGGCTGCTGACAGCCGGTACGCTGCGAGAGGCATCCAGAACATGTACCACAGGTGCAGAGTAATGAGGCGCGATTTTAACAGCAGTATGAACTTTTGAGGTTGTTGCCCCACCAATCAATAGCGGCGCTTTCAGTCCATGGCGTTCCATTTCGGAAGCAACCTGGATCATTTCATCCAAAGAAGGCGTAATCAAGCCACTCAGGCCAACCACATCGGCCTGTTCTTTGATGGCCGCTTCAATGATCTGTTCACAAGGGATCATAACCCCGATATCCACCACCTGGTAATTGTTACAGGAAAGCACTACCGAAACAATATTTTTACCTATATCATGCACGTCGCCCTTTACTGTGGCCAGCAACACCTTGGCAGCCGGTTTGGTATCCTGGCATTTCTTTTTTTCTTCTTCGATGTATGGTATCAGGTAAGCTACGGATTTTTTCATGACGCGTGCACTTTTAACGACCTGAGGCAAAAACATTTTACCATCGGCAAATAAATCCCCGATCTCGTTCATGCCATCCATCAATGGACCTTCAATGATTTCAAGGGTTGAAGGGTATTTTTGCCGTGCTTCCTCGGTATCAGCATCTATGTGCTCTACAATGCCTTTTTTCAGGGCATATTTCAGCCGCTCTTCAACCGATAGGGTTCGCCATTCGGCTTGCCGGGTGTCTTCTTTTTTTTCTTGCGATTTAAACGTTTCGGCAAGGTCTACCAGTTGTTCGGTGGCATCGGCTCTTCGGTTCAGCAAAACATCTTCCACGCGTTTCAGCAGGGTTTTATCCACATCTTCATAGATGGCCAGCTGCCCGGCATTCACAATACCCATATCCAGGCCGTTATGAATGGCATGATACAGAAACGCCGCATGCATGGCCTGGCGAACCGGTTCATTTCCCCGGAACGAGAAGGAAATATTGCTGATCCCACCCGATATTTTTGCGTGGGGCAGGTTGTCCTTGATCCATTTCACGGAATTAATAAAATCCAGACCATAATTATTGTGCTCTTCGATTCCGGTAGCTACGGTGAGCACATTTGGATCGAAGATGATATCTTCGGGCGGAAAGCCGACTTCTTTTGTGAGAATATCATAAGCGCGTTTGCAGATTTCAATGCGACGCTCGTAGCTATCGGCCTGGCCTTTTTCATCAAATGCCATCACTACAGCGGCAGCGCCGTAACGCATAACCTGGCGGGCACGTTCTTTAAACACGGCTTCGCCTTCTTTGAGACTGATGGAGTTGACAATGCTTTTGCCCTGTACACAGCGCAGTCCTTTTTCGATAACCGACCACTTTGATGAGTCGATCATAATCGGCACACGTGAAATTTCGGGTTCCGAAGCGATCAGGTTAAGAAACTCCTGGATTACAGCTTCGGAGTCGATCATGCCTTCATCCACATTCACATCAATGATCTGTGCGCCATTTTCAACCTGCTGGCGGGCAATGGAAAGAGCTTCATCATAATTACCTTCTTTGATCAACCGGGCAAATTTTCTTGAGCCTGTAACATTGGTTCGCTCACCGATATTAATAAATCCGGTTGTCTCATCCACCCTTAAGGGTTCCAGCCCGGAAAGCTGGAGCACATGTTGATTTTGAGGTTTAGGGCGAGGTGTGAGCGGCTGAACAATTTCGGCAATCGCCTTGATATGTTCCGGGGTGGTTCCGCAGCAACCTCCTACAATATTAACAAAACCTGATTTGGCAAAATCTTCAATCTGGGAGGCCATGTACTCGGGACTGTCGTCGTATTCTCCAAATTCATTTGGCAAACCTGCATTTGGATACACACTTACATAACTGGTGGCGATGTTTGAGAGAGATTCAATAAAAGGACGCATTTGTTTGGCCCCCAGTGCGCAGTTCAAACCAACGCTAAAAATATCGGGCATATGCGAAATGGATATCCAGAACGCTTCTGTGGTTTGCCCTGAAAGGGTTCGGCCGCTGGCATCCACCACGGTTCCGGAAATCATGATCGGCAGGCGTATGCCAAGTTCATCAAAAGCCTGTTCGGTGGCATAAAGCGCAGCTTTGCAGTTAAGGGTATCAAATACGGTTTCTATCAGCAATAAATCTGCACCACCTTCGATCAATCCCTTAACCTGCACGGTGTAAGCATCAACAATTTCCTGGTACGAGACTGCGCGGTATCCCGGGCGATTTACATCGGGTGAAAGCGACAGGGTTTTGTTGGTAGGCCCGATTGAACCGGCTACAAAACGAGGTTTTTCGGGAGTTAAAGCAGTGACTTCATCAGCCACCTCGCGGGCCAGCCTGGCCGCTTCAACATTTAGCTCGTAAGCAAGATCCTGGGTTTCGTAGTCAGCCAGTGAAATAGACGTGCCGTTAAAACTGTTGGTTTCTATAATATCAGAACCGGCATCCAAAAACTGACGATGTATGGTTTTAATAATGTCGGGTTTTGTGAAAACTAAAATATCGTTATTGCCCTTCAACGAGCAGGAATGATCTTTAAAACGCTCACCCCGGAAATCTTCTTCGGTGAGTTTATAGCGCTGGATCAAGGTGCCCATGGCGCCGTCAAGAATGAGAATACGGTTTTTTAGATGTGACGTGATATCGCGTGCCATATAAATGAGTTCTGGTGTTAACAATCTTAAACTGAGATAAACAAACAGGAAAGTGTTGAATGTACCCAAGTTGCAAAAAACTGCCTTTTAGATTGGCAGTTAAACCCGCAAGATACAAAAAAAACACACGGATTCACAGGTTCAAAGCCCTGTAAATCTTAAGTTTCGGTTAAGTAAGTGCGCTTTGAAAAACCTGAGTGTAAAAAAAATACAGCTAACCCTAAGTGATAAAAATATTTAAAGCTGAAGAGACAGTGCCGGCCCGGACTAAATATGGGCAAGGATGAACACTTGCATCGTTATGGTTTGCTGTGCTTTTTGGCAACCAAAGCCTGATGATGCATGGAGTGTTCACGAAGCATTTTGGCTCCGCACTTCGGGCATTGGGTTTCAAGGCATGGAATGCCGGGCTGATGAGTAACTTTGGTTTCACATTTTGGACAGATGCATTGCCCCCGACTGCCCATAGTGTATTTTCGTTGATGCGACATCAGAGTGTATCTTAAGTTCTAATAAACTGGTTCAACATAAATTTATTGCAAGACATTTGCAATAAAAACCTCCGTATTTATTTCTCAATAATTTTATGTAGTTATGATTTCAATAACTAAAATAATGTCTAATCAGAGATAGAATAAAAATTTATGAAATTTCGTCCTTGTATTGATATTCACCAGGGCAAGGTGAAGCAAATTGTAGGTGGCTCGCTAAGCGATAAAGCCGATCAGGTGGTGCAAAACTTTGTGGCCTCTGAAGATGCGGCTTATTTCGCCAATCGTTATAAAGAGGATGGCCTGAAGGGCGGGCATGTGATCAAGCTTGGCCCGGGTAATGAATCTGAGGCGCTTAAAGCCTTGATTGCATACCCGGGTGGTTTGCAACTGGGTGGTGGTATCAAGCCCGGGAATGCAGCAGAGTACCTGGATAAAGGAGCGAGCCATGTGATCGTAACCTCTTATGTGTTCAAAGATGGAGAGATCCATGAATCGCATCTCAATGAGCTTATGGAAGCAGTTGGCCGTGAGCGGTTGGTGCTGGATTTAAGTTGCCGCAAAAAGCATGGCAAGTACTGGGTAGTCACGGATCGTTGGCAGAAATTCACAGACTTTGAACTCAGTCATAAAAATTTAGACATGCTTGCCCAATCGTGCGCGGAATTTTTAATTCACGCTGCCGATGTGGAGGGGTTGTGTAAAGGTATACAAACCGAGGTGGTTGAACTGTTGGGCAGTTGGGCAAATAGCTCTGAAAAGGCCATTCCTATGACCTATGCCGGCGGAATCCATACCATGGAAGACATTCAGACCATCCATGACCTCGGGCAAGGTAACCTCGATTTTACAGTGGGCAGTGCGCTGGACATTTTTGGCGGGCAGTTACTGAAGTATGATGATATGCTCACCTGGCGGTAATTGAATGATATAAAGCCTTCCGAAGATTTGGGTGTCTTCACCCCACAAATCCCTTGTATTTTCCATCCAGGTAAGCGCGCCCGATCAGGGCTTGGCCTAAGGAAATACCGCCATCGTTGGTTGGGGAGAGGTGATGGGTAAAGACCTCAAACCCGGCCTCTTCTAATGCTAAAATCAAACCTTCAAACAATACGTGGTTTTGGAACACCCCGCCACTCAGCACCACCTGCCCAAGTCCGCTATCATCCCGGGCCTTGATGGCAATACTTTTAAGCAGTTCAATCAGCGTGCGGTGAAAACGGCCCGATAATGTGTTTATAGTGGCCCCTTCTTGCACGGACTGAACCGCTGAGCGGATCATGGGAGAGACCATCATCAGGTGCAAACCATGGTGTTCTTTGATCTCGATATCAAACGGTGAGTGATTCAGCCTGGTGCAGTGCTGCATAAATTCAATGGCTGTTTGGGCTTCGTACCGAATATCGGGTTTGCCGCCACAGATCACCCCGATTGCATCAAATAAGCGGCCTGTACTGCTGGTAAGCGGGCAGTTGATGTCTTTTTGAAGCATCTCCAAAACAGGTTCAGGGTGTATTTCGGTTAGAAAAGCCAGTTCCGGAATATCCTTACCATACGTGGTATAGAGGTAACCAAGAGACGTGCGCCAGGGGGATTTAATAGCGGCATCGCCGCCCGGCAGGGGCATTGGCTCAAAACAACCATACCGGCGCACTTCATGCTGCGACCCGATCAGGATCTCCCCGCCCCAGATGTTGCCATCAGTGCCATAGCCCGTGCCATCGCAAATGATGCCAATCACCGGATCTTCGAGGTGATGCTCGGCCATGACGGCCGCTAAATGCGCGTGATGGTGTTGCACCCCGAGTGCGGGACCTTGTTGCTCCTGAGCCCAGGTGGTGCTGAGCAGGTTAGGGTGCAGGTCATGCACGATCAACTCGGGCCTGGTTTCAAAGATGCGCTCAAAATGCGTGATGGTTTTCCTGAAGTGCTCGTAAGCTTCCAGGTTTACCAGGTCGCCAATATGCTGGCTCAGAAACGCTTCCGGGCCTTTGGCCAGGCAGATAGTGTTTTTCAGTTCTGCACCAACGCCCAGCACCGGTGCGCCCTGAGATTTAATGGTGATTGGTTTGGGCACGTACCCCCGGCTGCGGCGCAGAAACCGCATGCTGCCACCAGTATACTGGGTTACCGAATCATCGCAGCGCAGGTAGATGTCACGGTTATGCATCAGGAAGGCATCGGCGATAGTGCCAAGCCGCTCAAAGGCTTCATCGTTTTCGATGCAGATGGGCTCATCGGAGAGGTTGGCGCTGGTCATGACCACGGCATCCAGTGCGCCGCTCAACAGCAGGTGATGGAGCGGTGTGTAAGGCAGCATTACGCCCAGTCGGTCGTTTCCGGGGGCTAAGGCTGGGGCCAGATAGTCGCCGGATTTTTTTAAAAGCACAATGGGTGCCTGCCTGGAACTAAGCAACGCCGCTTCATCAGGATTGATATGGCAAAACTGCCTGGCATGTTTAAGCGAGGGTACCATAATAGCCAGCGGTTTTTCTTCGCGATGTTTTCGCTGGCGCAAGGTTTTTACAGCTTCTTGGTTTCGGGCATCACAGGCCAGATGAAATCCCCCTAATCCTTTTATGGCCAGGATCTTTCCGGATGAAAGCATGTCTATGCTTCTTGCCACAGGATCATCTGTATTGATCATCGACCTGTCCCGGCCATGCAACGAGAGCGTCGGCCCGCAATCAGCACAGGCATTGGGCTGGGTGTGGAACCGCCGGTCCATGGGATCGTTGTACTCATGCTCGCAGCTTGGGCACATCCGGAAGTGCTTCATAGAAGTATATGGCCGGTCGTAGGGAATGCTTTCAATGATCGTATAACGTGGTCCGCAATTGGTGCAGTTGATAAACGGGTAGCGATAACGGCGATTAGCCGGATCAAAAAGCTCTTTTTGACAGTCGTGGCACAGAGCCATATCCGGGGAGATTAAGGTGGCCGGGGCAAGGCCACGATGGCTCGGTCGGATCACAAAATCCTGAGAGCCTTCAATATCTATGTCTGTTTGTTCTATGACCGAAATGTGGCTTAAGGGAGGAGCGTTCTCTTGAAGATCGCCATAAAATTTCTTTATGTCTTCTTGGGAACCTTCTATTTCAATTTCAACACCCAATTCGTTATTGGTAACAAATCCCCTTAAGTTATACTTTTTGGCGAGTTGATACACAAAGGGCCGGAATCCGACCCCTTGTACAATGCCTTTTACTAGGACCTGAACGCGTTGCTCCGGGGAAAGAGCATGGTTTAAGCCCTGGCCAGAGCCTGGGTTTGTGTTTGCAGCCACGATGTCCACTCCTTCATACCTTCGCCGGTGCTGGCTGAAAGTTCAAAGAATTTTAAATGATGATTAACTTCCAGGGCATAGGCTTTGCATTTTTCAACATCAAAATCTACATGGGGTAGCAGGTCGATTTTATTGATCACGCATACCTGGGAGGCATCGAACATGGTGGGGTATTTCTGTGGTTTGTCCTCTCCTTCGGTGACACTGATAACCACTACCTTCATGGCTTCACCCAGATCAAAAAGGGCCGGGCAAACCAGGTTGCCGACATTTTCGATCATCAGCACGCTCTTTTCTTTCGGATCCAGGCTTTTTACAGCACGGTTGATCATATCGGCATCCAGGTGGCAACCGGTACCGGTATTGACCTGCACAACGGGTGCGCCGGTTTGCTCAATGCGCTCGGCATCGCGCATGGTTTGTTGGTCGCCTTCGATCACCGCAAAGGACAGGTTGTTTTTCAGGTCCGAGATCGTTCGTTCCAAAAGGGTTGTTTTGCCTGAACCGGGTGAGCTGACCAGGTTTAGTGCCAGAATGCCTTTGGCTTCAAAGTATCCCCGGTTTCGTTCTGCCAGAAGATTATTCTTCTGCAAGACATCCTGTTCTATATCAATCTTTTTGGATGACTGAGAATGGTCGTGATGATGATGATGATCGTGCCCATGATCGTGATGGTGATGATCGTGATCATGGGCATGTGTATGATCATGCCCATGAGCATGGGCGTGTTCAGCCTGAGAGGCCTCACCGGGTTTTCTGATGGTAACAGCGCTATCGGGTTGGCTGCATCCGCAGGTATCGCACATATGAGAACTCCTTTTAATCTATGTTAATGGATCTGATTTTAAACTCTTTACCTTGAACAACATCTACTTTAAACCCGTTGCAATTTGGGCACCGGGTAAATAAAAAGTCCGGTTTAAACTCATGTTTGCAATCCCCGCATATGGCCAGGGCCTTTACAGGGTGATAGCTTACCACGGCACCTTCTGCAAGAGTATCGCGGCAGGCAGCTTCCATGCAAAATTCAAGGGCGTGTTGCTCCACGCCGGCCATCTCGCCAATCTCCAACTCAATTTCAGTAATTTTTTCAGCCTCTTCCTCGCAGGCTTTGTTGGTGATGATCTCAACAATATTCAAGGCCAGTGACATTTCATGCATTTTCAAAAACCAATCTATGATTTCCTTATTATATTAATAAGTAAGTATAAATGCACATTTTTTTAAATAAACCACCCCGATTATGAAAAAACTTCTACTACTTGCGGCACTTTTTTTCTTTCAATGCCAACACTTTGTTGTTGCTCAAACCGGGACAAATAACAAAGTAGCTTCTGTTTCCGGAAATATTATTTCAATTCCGGACTCAAATTTCAGGACAGCGTTAATAAACCACGATATAAATCACAGTACGAGTTACGGCATTACAGATTTTGGAAGTGGTACGGTTAATGTTCCCGATCTAAGCGTGGTCACTGAATTAAAACTTGCGCCGCTTTCAGGTGATACCAGCAAAATCAGGGATTTAACCGGTATAGGCTCTTTTACAGACCTGGAAAAATTATACTGCCACGATAACGAGATAGATTCTTTAGATCTGTCTAATAATACGAAGTTGATTTATCTTGATTGTGTAAAAAGTGATATTAGATATCTGGATGTTAGCGGGTGTAGTGATCTGGAAGTCATCCGGGCTTATATAAACAACCTTAATACGATAGATGTAAGTCAAAACCCTTATCTCACCTTTTTACATTTTACATTTAATAATTTGGAGTCTTTGGATGTTTCCCAAAATACCCTTCTGGAAATCTTATATGTGAATTTTAATGATCTGGACACCCTGGATATTTCTCAAAACACTCAACTGGAGGATATCGATTGTTCCTATAATCCTCTGGATACGTTAGATATTTCCAATAATCCGTTGCTTACCAGGCTGGGTTGCGCCAGTTTAAATTTGGATACCATTGATGTAAGCCATTTATCCGACCTGGAGACATTTTTCTGTTATAAAAATAACCTCACCTCGATAGATGTTTCAGCAAATACCAAACTAAGTTCTTTTGAATGTCAGGAAAACACTCTCACCTCGCTTAATGTATCAGCAAACACTCTACTCAGTTTATTAGATTGTTCAGAAAACTTACTCAGTTCTCTGGATCTTAGTAAGAACACCACGTTGGAAGAGTTGAATTGCTATTTTAATGATCTGTTGGTTTTAAATGTGGTCAAAAGCTTAAATCTCACTGATTTGGATTGCCGTCAAAATGCCGGCGAGGGTGTCGATTTTGATATGGATACCTTGTATGTTCATGAAGATCAAATGATTTCAAACCTGATCATTGACCCCACTACCATCATAGATACTTTAGGTAACAGCTCTGTTATGATTGAAACTGTTGAGGGTTTAAAACCAAAAGTCTATAAACTAGATCAAAATTATCCTAATCCGTTTAATCCAACCACAACCATTAAAATCTATTTAAAAGAGCTATGTTTTGCTTCTTTAAATGTCTATGATGTATTGGGCAGGCAAGTAGAAATCTTAATGAATGGATATCAAAGACCCGGCACGTACCAAGTGGTTTTTAACGCTGAGCGATTAAGTAGCGGATTGTATTTTTACAGGCTTCAAATCAATAATGAAAAGGCCATTACCCGTCCCATGACCTTGCTCAAATAATCCCGGGCGAAAAACATGCTCTCATATCAGCCCCGGTTCACCTGACCGGGGCTTCTTTATTTCCATTAAAAGAAGTTCCGGATAATGTTTAAATTAGCACTCATTACCTAAGAGTGCTAAAAAGTTCTTGTATTTTGTCGTGCTCTTTTGTATAATTCGGGTAAATTAGCACTCTTTTGTGGCGAGTGCTAATAGTTAAGTAATTCTAAGTACTTATTTTAATTGTACTTATATTTTTTAAACCCAAAATCAATATAACGATATGAATCTCAAACCATTAGCAGATCGCGTTATTGTAAAGCCTTCTCCGGCCGAAGAAAAAACAAAAGGTGGACTTTACATTCCCGATACCGGACAGGAAAAACCTCAGCATGGCGAAGTTGTAGCTGTTGGTCCGGGTAAAACTGCAGATAACGGATCCTTAGTTGCTCCTGAAGTTTCTGTTGGTCAGAAAGTGCTTTATGGTAAATATTCCGGTACTGAAGTTACCGTTGAAGGTGAAGATTACCTGATCATGCGTGAATCAGACATTTTTGCCATTCTTGGATAAGAACAAAACTAAATTTTAACATATAAACTGGAGGTATATAAACATGCCAGCAAAAGAAATTCATTTTGATGCTGAAGGACGCAGCATGCTAAAAAATGGTGTGGATAAATTAGCCAATGCCGTAAAAGTTACACTTGGACCGGCAGGACGCAATGTGATTATCGACAAAAAATTCGGTGCACCTACCGTAACCAAAGATGGTGTAACTGTTGCAAAAGAAATTGAGCTTGAAGATCCTGTTGAAAACATGGGTGCTCAGATGGTTAAAGAAGTAGCTTCCAAAACCAGTGATGTTGCCGGTGACGGTACCACTACCGCTACAGTTTTAGCCCAGGCTATCTACCGCGAAGGGTTAAAAAACGTGGCTGCCGGTGCAAACCCAATGGATCTGAAGCGTGGTATTGATAAAGGTGTGAGCGCTATTGTATCTAACCTGCAAAGCCAGTCTCGTTCTATTTCCGATAAAAAAGAGATCGCACAGGTAGGAACCATCTCTGCTAACAACGATTCTGTGATCGGCGACCTAATTGCTGATGCTATGGAAAAAGTTGGTAAAGATGGCGTGATCACCGTTGAAGAAGCCAAAGGTACCGAAACTGAAGTTAAATTGGTTGAAGGTATGCAGTTCGATCGTGGTTACCTCTCTCCTTACTTCGTTACCAACTCTGAAACCATGGAAGCGGTTTTGGAAGAGCCTTACATCTTAATCCACGATAAGAAAATCAGCAACATGAAAGACTTGTTGCCAGTTTTGGAAAAAGTGGCTCAGTCGGGCAAACCAATGCTGATCATTTCAGAAGATATCGAAGGTGAAGCTTTGGCAACCTTAGTTGTTAATAAGCTGCGCGGTACATTGAGAATCGCTGCGGTTAAAGCTCCAGGCTTTGGTGATCGCAGAAAAGCCATGTTGGAAGATATCGCTATTCTGACTGGTGGTACGGTTATTTCTGAAGAAAAAGGCTACAAACTCGAAAATGCTACGGTGGCTTACCTCGGTCAGGCCGGAAGCGTAACCATCGACAAAGACAACACCACTATTGTTGAAGGTAAAGGTACTCAGGAAGATATCCAGGCCCGTATCAACGAAATCAAAAATCAGGTTGAAAAAGCCACTTCCGACTACGATAAAGAAAAACTCCAGGAACGCCTGGCAAAACTCTCTGGTGGTGTAGCTGTTTTAAACATTGGTGCATCCACTGAAGTTGAAATGAAAGAGAAGAAAGCCCGCGTGGAAGATGCCTTGCATGCTACCCGCGCTGCTGTTCAGGAAGGTATTGTTGCCGGTGGTGGCGTTGCCTTGCTTCGCACAGCTTCTTCACTGGACAATGTAGAGTGTGAAAACGAAGATCAGAAAACCGGTGTGGAAATTCTTCGCCGTTCTTTGGAAGAACCTCTTCGCCAGATCGTTGCCAACACAGGCACCATTGATGGTTCTGTGGTTGTTCAGAAAGTAAAAGAAGGCTCTGATGATTATGGTTTCAACGCTCGTACAGAAGTCTATGAAAACCTGATCTCTGCCGGTGTTATCGATCCAACCATGGTAACCCGTACAGCTCTTGAAAATGCAGCTTCTGTTAGCGGATTAATGCTGACAACCGAGGCCATTATTTCTGAAAAAGAAGAAGAAGAAAAAATGCCTCCAATGCCTGCCGGTGCGCCAGGTATGGGTGGCGGCATGTATTAATGCCAACTTGCTATGCAGTTACAAGGCCAACCCAAAAAGGTTGGCCTTTTTTTTTGCCTTTCAAACTCTCTGATTATCGATGTCTTAAGTATTTGGTTTTTTAGGTTTTTACTTATTATTTGTAACTTCTTCAATCCAACGGTTTATGAACTCAAATTATTAAAACCATGACTTTCAAATTTTCAAGATCGGTCCTCCTCATCACCACACTCAGCGTTTCCGGCATGATGTTCCAGGCTTGCTCAGGATGTAAAAAAGGAGACGACTCAGATCTCTTAAAACCAGATTCAGCTTCCCAGGTGGGTTTAATGGATAAGTACAACCAGACACTTGCCGAAGGTGATCAGGACAAAAGCGGTGTTATTAAGCGTGAGTATGTAAGCGGTCCGGAAGCAGCCGATGAACCAACCGGTACAGAGGCTAAAGCTAATCTGGCAGATCCTTACGAAGAAATGGAGCCCGTTCTGGACGACCTGGAAAGAAAGCTTTCACCCGTTATTGACCGGGCTTGGCGTCAGAGGGGTTTAAAAGGGTATATTTCCTTCGATTTAACAGTTAACCCTGATGGTAAAGTGGTTAAATTTAACCTTAAGCACAGCGATGTTGATAAGCAGACACTGGCTACAGTGAAGGCTATTTCGAGAAGCACAAAATTTAAACCACACGATCCATCGGCCGGTAATCTATTTACACCACCAATGAAATTTTTATCACCATAGAATCCCTTTGGTTTCTTACCGGGGGAATTTTCCCTAACGGGAACCTTGCTGTTAACAATTGGTGTTAAAACACCAATCCTTAAATAAAGGATTTTTGGTTTTTACACGATCTAACTTTATGTCTTATGGCAAACATTAATTTTGGCTTTGATCATTACGCACAAAAAAACTTGTACTCACCACAAATTGAAAAAGGTATCAACAACATGTTGGTCCCGATGGTGATCGAAACATCCGGACGCGGAGAACGGGCTTTTGATATCTTCTCGCGGCTGCTTCGTGAGCGCATCATCTTTTTTGGTACCCAGGTTGATGATCATACCGCCAGCCTGATCATGGCTCAAATGATCTTTCTGGAATCTGAAGATCCGGAACGCGATATTTTCATGTACATTAACTCGCCGGGTGGCAGCGTATCTGCCGGTTTAGGTTTGTACGATACCATGCAGTATATCCGACCAGATGTTTCCACCGTATGTGTGGGTATGGCTGCCAGTATGGGAGCATTCCTCCTGGCATCGGGTGCAGCAGGAAAGCGTGCTGCCTTACCTCATTCCAGGGTAATGATCCACCAGCCATCGGGTGGCGTACAGGGTCAGGAATCCGATATTGTGATCCAGGCCAAGGAAATTGAAAATATCCGTCGCTTGCTCGAAGAACTTTTCGCCAAACATACCGGCCAGGAACAGGAAAAGATCCGGGAGGATTCTGAACGCGATCGCTGGATGAGCGCGTCTGAATCCAAAGAATACGGTATCATAGACGAGGTCTTCACCAAACGACCGGCAGCCGAGCCTAAATAAGCGCTTCAAAACAGATTAAAAATGCCATTGCCTTTCGTAATGGCATTTTTTTTTTCGATATATTCCGCTAATTATTTTTGATTTTCAGACCCACTATCAGTTTGCTTGAAGAGCAACCGGGGTTGCTAATTAAAAAAAGCCATTCATAAACGCCTTAAATTTTAGATTTAAACATGTCCGCGCAATCACTGCTTTCTAAAAATTTAGATAAAAACTACGATCCTAAACGTGTTGAACAGACCTGGAGCACCAGCCATTGGAATCAATTCGGATTGTACCATGCTCACAGCGAAAATGTGCTGGAGCATAAAAAATCACCCTATACCATTTTAATGCCGCCGCCAAATGTAACCGGCAGCCTTACGATCGGGCATGTGTTGAATCATACCATCCAGGATATTTTTATCCGCTACAACCGCATGATGCAAAAAGAAGCCCTTTGGCTTCCCGGAACCGACCATGCAGGCATTGCCACCCAAACCGTGGTGGAAAAAAAGCTTCGCAAGCAAAAAATTTCGCGTTACGATCTGGGCCGTGAAAAATTCCTGGAGGAAGTTTGGCAGTGGCGGGATGAATATGGCAACCTGATCCTGCAGCAGTTGGAGCGTCTGGGGATCTCGTGCGACTGGCGGCGAAACTTATTCACCATGGATGAGTCGGCCTCCGAAGCGGTGATCAATGTATTTGTGAAATTGTACCGCGATGGGCTGATCTACAAAGGCAAACGCATCATTAACTGGTGCCCGGTTTCGCATACCGCGCTCTCCGACGAGGAAGTGATCATGAAAACCCAGACCGATCCGCTCACTTATGTTCGTTATAAACTGGCCGATGAGCCGGATAAGTGTATCACCATTGCAACCGTTCGTCCCGAAACCATTCTGGCTGATGTGGCCATAGCCGTTAATCCCAACGATGATCGCTACAAATCCCTGATTGGCCGCGAGGCTGTTGTGCCGATCGCAAACCGCAAAGTGCCGATCATTGCGGATGATTATGTTGAAATTGAGTTTGGTACCGGTGCCCTGAAAATCACCCCGGCGCACGATCCGAACGATTATGCCGTGGCCCAGCGCCATAAACTCCCGGTGATCTCGGTGATCGGACAGAGCGGGGAAATGACCGACGAGTTTGGTTACAAAGGCATGGACCGGTTTGATGCCCGAAAGAAAATCACCGAAGATCTGCAGGCCATCGAGGCCATAGAAAAGATTGAAGACTACGAGCACAATGTCGGCTACTCCGAACGCGCTGGTGTGGTGGTAGAGCCATTCCTCTCCGAGCAATGGTTTGTGAAGATGAAAACCCTGGCCGAACCGGCCTTAAAAGTGGTGGAAGAGGGCAAAATTAAGTTCCATCCGGCCAAGTGGAAGAATACCTACCGCCATTGGATGCAGAATATCCAGGATTGGTGCATTTCCCGGCAGCTCTGGTGGGGGCACCGCATCCCGGCCTGGTACGACTCAGAAGGCAATATTTTTGTGGCCCACAATGCAGAGGAAGCCAAAGAGCTGGCCGGCAACAAAGAACTGACCCAGGACAGCGATGTTCTGGATACCTGGTTCTCCTCCTGGCTCTGGCCCATGACCACTCTGCGCTGGAAAGGCGATGGCGATTGCAACGACGATTTCAAAGCCTTTTACCCAACCAGCACCCTGGTAACTGGCCCGGATATTATTTTCTTCTGGGTTGCCCGGATGATCATGGCGGGCCTCTATTTTAAAGGCGATGTCCCGTACCGCGATGTTTACTTCACCAGTATCATCCGCGACATGAAAGGACGCAAACTCTCCAAATCGCTGGGCAACTCACCCGATCCGTTAAAGGTGATGGATGATTACGGCACCGACGCCCTGCGTTTTACGGTTATTTATCTCGCGCCACTGGGTCAGGATGTGTTGTTCGGGGCTGAGAAATGCGAGCAGGGGCGTAACTTTGCTACCAAGATCTGGAATGCCGCCCGGTTCTTGTTCATGAACCGCAACGAGGTTTTCGAAAGTGATGAGGAGTTTGAAGCGCTGTATCGCAATTTTTCACCAACTATCGATGGGATGAACTCGCCCGATCGTTGGATCTATGCCAAGCTTAACCAAACACTGGCGGCGTATCATCAGGCGCATGAAAATTTCAGGGTGAATGATATCACCAAGCAGCTTTACGAATTTATCTGGAGTGATTTTTGCGACTGGTACCTGGAACTGATGAAAGTTTCACTCCAGAATGCAACTTCGGATGCTGAAAAAAAACAGCAGGTGGTGCATGCCATTTATGTGTTTGAAACCGCTCTCAAGGCCCTGCATCCTGTGATGCCGTTTATTACCGAAGAGATTTGGCAAACCATACTTTCTAGGGAGGTTAAAGACAGCATCAGCCTTCAGGAAATCCCCCGGTTCGATGCCTCTTGCATCGATGAACAGGCCCTGGAAAGTGTTGAGTTTCTCAAGAAGATGATTACCGAATGCCGAAGCGTTCGCAGTGTATTGGACGTGCCGCCTTCAACCATTTCCCAAGTGAAAATTAAAGCCGTATCTGATGAGCGGGCAATGCTTCTTGAAGAAAATGCCATTTACATGGAGCGCCTGGCGAGATCCGAGATAGAAGTCAGCACGGCGATTGAAAAACCTGCTGCCTCTGCCGGTGCGGTGGTCGATGGCAACGAGCTTTATATTTTGCTGGAAGGATTAATTGACCTCGATAAGGAAAAAGCGCGCTTACAAAAAGAGATCCAGAAAGTGGGCGGGTATCTAAAGCAGCTTCAGGGCAAGTTGAGCAATGAAAAGTTTGTTCAGAATGCACCGCCTGAAGTAGTAGAAGGAGAGAGAGAAAAATTAAAAGCTGCCGAGCTTAATTTGGAAAAACTCACCCGGAACCTGGAAAGTTTAAATTAAAGTCGCTCAATAAAAAGAAGTTCTGGTCGAAATCAGGGGATTTGACCTTACATTTAAAATGTCCCAAAACATAACTTAAAAAACCCTATTTCGAAAGGAGCTTCACATGAAGATAGCCTTATCGTTGTTACTCGGACTTTGTTTTTTTTTACTTCCCCACCCTGCAAGCCCAGGTTGCTTCATACAAGTTTAAAACTTTTTTTAAAAAAACCTATGGGGGTTCCGGTGATGAAAGTGCCCGAATAATCAATAAAAAGGTTGATGGGAATTTTATTATATCTGGATATACAGATTTCTATGGGTCAGGAAACGGTGATTGCTGGCATGTTAAAATTAATTCGGATGGTGATACCATTTGGACGAGCACCATTGGAGGTTACAATGTAGACAATGTCCGTAACGCTATTCTTTCCTCAGATACGGCACTTATTATAATAGGAGAGACAAAGTCATCCGGAATGGGTAATGAAGATATTTGGTTGGTAAAAGCCGATACATCCGGCAATAGTTTATGGAGCAAAACCTATGGCGGTACTGGCAATGAATTTGGACATGATATAATTCAAACGCCCGATAATGGATTTTTAATTGTTGGCGAAACCAATTCGTTTGGCGCCGGCAACAGGGATTTATGGCTCATTAAAACGGATGAAAATGGAGATAGCACCTGGTCGAAATTGTTTGGCGGCACACAGGATGATGTCGGATATAAAATCATAAATACCAATGATGGGGGCTATATGATTGCCGGCTATACACATTCAACAACCAATGGCGCCAGTGATGTATGGCTGTTAAAATTCAATGCCGGTTTTGATAAGGTTTGGGAAAAGCATTATGGCGGTACAGAATACAACAGGGGCAGATCTATACTGCATGATGAGAATAATGATTATTTCGTGATAGGTGAAAATGGCATTTACCAAACACATGATTTGATGATCATGAAGGTTTATACAAGCGGAGACAGCTTATGGAATAAAAGCTATAACGGCATAGAAGAAGACTGGGGTCAAGAGGCATTTCTGGATGTTAATAAAAATTTGGTGGTGTCGGCATTCACAAGAACATATTCTACCGAAAACTACGATTTTTGGTTGCTTTTAGTGGATTCGAATGGAGATACTGTTAAAACACAAACTTATGGTGGCCCCGATTGGGATGCTGCAAGAGGGTTACTTCCACTTCAAAACGGCGAATTTTTTCTGTATGGATCAACATATTCTTATGGAAATGGAGGATCGGATATCTGGTTGTTAAAAATACAGGAAGACATTCTTGATGTCGAAGAGATTTTATTTCAAAAACCAGCCGGCTTTACCCTGGCGCAGAATTACCCGAATCCGTTTAATCCAACAACTACCATAACTTATACAATGAAAAAACAAGGCTTAGCGAGTCTGGAAGTCTTTGATTTGCTGGGTCGGATTGTATTGAAAAAAACCATGCAAGCCAGGTGAGGTCAAAATTCCTTCACGTTGGATGGCAGTAAGCTGAACTCAGGCATGTATTTTTACCGTCTTAAAGCGGATGGGTTTAGCAAAACAATGAAAATGATGCTTTTGAAGTAGTCGCAATAACCACGAATCGGGTTAATAAAAATATAGATACCAAACATTTGTTTAGAAACCGCCAGAAGTGCTAGATAAAACGTTTTTGGTGCAAAGTGGCTATTTTATCCCTTCTCCCATAAGGAGGGGGCAATAAAACCTATTCTTTTTTGATAAAATTGAGATAAGCATGATAAAATGTGCATTTCGTGATTGATCAAAAAGATTAATCATGTTTGTTTCAATCCTGCCTGTTTGAGAATGCTGTTTGTTGTTCCCCTCGCCAGATCTTTATTTTCACCATGCATTGGAAGCTTAACCCGCCCATTTTTTCATATCGTTTAAGCCCTCTGGATTTGTTGAAATCCTGCCAAAGATTTACCTTAACCTCATTTTAAGCCAAAACACATTGCCAAGGTGAAAGGTCTTCAACAGGTGGTTTCAGCCATAGAATCGCTCAATGAGCATGTGGGCCGCGCAGTCTCGTGGCTGGCAACCCTGCTTGTGGCGGTTGTGGTGTATGATGTCTTTACCCGCTATTTTCTGCAAAGCTCCATGGTATGGGTGCAGGAACTGGAATGGCATTTGTTTGCCCTGATGTTTCTCCTGGGCGCCGCTTACACCTATAAACACGATAAGCATGTGCGCGTGGATGTGCTCTACACCCGGTTTTCTGTGAAACAAAAAGCCTGGGTGAATTTTGCAGGCAATATCTTGTTTTTACTCCCGTTTTCGTTTTTGATCATGTGGACGTCGTGGGATTTTGTTCTGAACTCATTCATGATCGGTGAAACCTCTCCCGATCCGGGCGGCTTGCCGGCCCGCTATATCCTTAAAGCCGCCATTCCCGTCGGATTTTTCCTCTTGTTTCTTCAGGGTGTGGCCGTGCTCATTAAATCGGGGCTAATCCTGTTTGGAACAACCAATGCCGGAGAGGAGCAGGAACGTGCCTGAGGAACTGATGCCGCTTTTGATGTTCGTGACCCTCTTTGGGCTCCTGGTTATGGGATTTCCCGTCTCCTTTACCCTCGGCGGGGTATCGTTGTTTTTTGGTTTGATCACGTTCGGTCTGGATTTTTTTCATCTCCTGCCCATGCGCATTTGGGGCACCATGACAAACTATGTGCTCATTGCCGTACCCTTATTTGTCTACATGGGCGTGATGCTGGAAAAATCGGGCATTGCCGAGCGCCTGCTGGAAACCATGGCCCTGCTCTTTGGCAGGCTTCGCGGGGGACTGGCCATTTCAGTGGTGGTTGTCGGGGCGCTCCTGGCTGCTTCAACCGGCATAGTTGGGGCTACGGTGGTGACCATGGGATTGCTCAGCCTGCCCACCATGCTGAAACGCGGGTACAGCAAACAACTGGCAACCGGCACCATTTCGGCCTCGGGCACATTGGGACAGATCATCCCGCCCAGTATTGTTCTGGTGCTGCTGGGCAGCATTCTCAATGTTTCGATCGGTGATATGTTCATCAGTGCGCTGATTCCCGGATTGGCATTGGTTGGGCTTTACATATTGTGGATCGTTATTGTAGCCTTCTTAAAACCCGAATCAGCCCCGGCAATGCCAAAAGAAGAACTGGAGAAATTCAAGGACCAGGATATGCTAAAGACCGTGTTTGTAGCATTTGTGATCCCTTTTCTCCTGGTTCTGGCTGTACTTGGCTCCATATTTGCCGGAATTGCTTCACCAACGGAAGCGGCAGCCATCGGTGCCTTTGGCGCCACAATTCTTACGATTGCCCAAAAACGCTTTTCTCTGGATACCCTGAAATCCGTAATGCAGGAAACCACCCATTTAACCAGCATGGTGTTTATTATTTTGGTGGGGGCGAGCGCGTTCGGGCTGGTGTTTCGTGGGATGGACGGCGATCGTTACCTGGCCGAGCTTATCATGAATGCCCAGTTGGGGCCTTATATGTTTCTGGCCCTCGTTATGCTGGCGGTATTTATTGCCGGGTTCTTTATTGATTTTATTGAGATCATTTTCATCATCGTACCGGTTGTAGCCCCGATATTTCAGCAAATGGGCGTGGATTTGCTCTGGGTTGGGATTTTGCTGGCTATGAACCTGCAAACCTCTTTCTTAACCCCGCCATTTGGATTTTCGTTGTTTTATCTAAAAGGGGTGGCCCCGCCGGAAGTCACGACAGGCGATCTGTATCGCGGTATTATTCCGTTTATTGCCATTCAGGCCATTGCTTTGATCGCCATTATTCTTTTCCCCAAACTGGTTACCTGGCTGCCGGAATTGCTTTCCAATTAGATTTTGTCAAGAGCGATAATCTCTTGACAAATTGCACCTTCATCAAATTTGATTATAACTAAATCCTCTCCGGAGTAAGTTAACTTTTCCCTCTCCCATTGGGAGAGGGTTAGGGTGAGGGGCATATTCCATCAGGCATTATTTTTCCACAAGTGAGTAAAGTGCTGGCACAACGATGAGTGTTAAAAACGTCGAGACCATGAGCCCGCCAATAATCGTCCATCCCAGTGGTGCCCAGAGTGTTCCCCCGGCAAGTGTAAGCGGCAACAGCCCCGCAACGGTAGTGGCCGTAGTCAGAACGATAGGCAGGAACCGGGTTTCGGCGGCTTGTTTCAGCGCATCCAGGAGCTCCAGACCATCGCGGCGAAGCTGGTTGGTAAAATCGACCAGGATAATGGAGTTATTGATCACAATCCCGATGAGCGATGTCAGGCCGATAAACGCCGTAAAGCTGAACGAGAGTCCAACCACAAATAATGCAAGAATTGATCCGATAATGGCCAGTGGCAGAGCGGCAAAAATGATAAACGGTTGCACAAACGAGCGGAACTGAAGCACCAGCACGCCAAAGATGGATAACATGGAGATGATCACGGCTTGACCCAACCCGCCCAGCGATTCCTGGCGCGATTCCTGCTCACCGCTGATCTCAAAACGATACCCATCCGGCCAGGACATTTGTTCCAGTTTAGCCACAATGTTGTTTGTGGCGTCGGTCACCGAATAATCCGTTAGTACATCGGCTGTAACATTGGCGTTTCGCTGCATTTTAAAATGGCTGATCGCCGTTGGGCCTTCCTTAAACTCGAACCGCGCCACCTGTTCCAGTGAGACAAGTGCGCCCGATGCGGTTGGCAGGTAAATCTTTTTCAGATCGTCGATGGTGGGTTTATTTTTCACCGGCAGGCGCACCACAATATCATGGGTTTCGCCTTCTTCATCCTGATACTGGGAAACTTCAGCCCCGGTCAGCGCGGCACGCACCGTAAAATCAATGGTTGAGATCGGAATACCCAGCATAGCCGTTTTGCTGCGGTTGATATTCACATGCAGGTCGGTTGAGGAGGTGCCCAATGGATTAGAGAGATTGATCGTGCCCGGTTCATCCCTTATGATCGTTTCCACATCTCCGGCCAGTTTTTTCAAGGTCTCCAGATTATTTCCTATGACTTTTATGGAGATCGGGGCATCCACAGGCGGGCCCTGGGCAAATTCCTTTACCTCTATTTTTGCCCCCGGATACGAAGCATAGGCTTCCCGGAGTTCTGTTGTCACTTTTTTAAACATATCCAGGTCGTTATCGGTGATCTCAACAAAGATTTGCGCAAAATTTGGGGTCTCGTACCTCACCCACACATTGTAGTAAATTTGTGGGTTGCTGCGCCCGATATTAGTGGCGAAATGTTTGATGTCTTCTCGCTTCCGAAGCCTGGATTCTACATCACGGGCTACTTTATCGGTAAAGACCAGGTTTGAGCCTTGGGGTGTTTCAATGTTGATCAGAAACTGGGGCTTTTCGGCCATTGGGAAAAAGCTCACCCCAACCATGGGAAAAATAAAGATCACACTAGCTAAAAACACGGCAACCGATACCACCAGCGGAATCCAGGGTTTCTTTAAGGCCCGGGCCAGAATGCTGCGGTAGTGGCTCGAGACAAAGTCATCGATCCAATGGGTAATCTTGCTGGGCTGGGATGTTGCGTTTTGTTTTAAAATCTTGGTCGCCAGAAATGGTGTAATTGTCAAGGCCACCAGCAACGATGCCAGAAGGGTATAAACCACCGTAACCGGCATACTGCGAATAAAATCGCCGGTAGTGTTCTGGATCATGATCATCGGTACAAACGCCAGCACTGTTGTTACAGTTGAGCTGATAATGGCCCAACCTACCTGGGAGGTGGCTTTCAGGGCCGATTTATAAAGCGAGTGTCCGGCTTTGATAAACCGGGTCATGTTCTCGGTGATCACAATGGCGTTATCCACCAAAAGCCCCAATGCAATCACAAGCGCCACAATCGACATTTGCTCCAGGCCGTAGTTGCTTAGATCCACAAATCCGATGGCAATGAGAATGGAGAGCGGAATGGCAATAGCTATAATCACCGACTCGCGGAAACCAAAAACGATAAAGATCACGAATCCCACCAGTAAAATACCCTGCAGGAGATTTATAAAGAACTGGGTGATGCGCGTGGAAACCGACTCGGATTGATCAAAGACCATTTCCATCTCAATACCTGCCGGGAGCGTAGCCTTGAATTCCTCAAGATCGGCTTTTACCTCATCCATGATATCAAAGATATTGGTGGCTTCTTTCTGAGGCCCGGCAATGAAAACGGCTCGCCTGTCGTTAAAACGCGCGTAATATTTTTTATCGGCATAACCCATCTTTACCTCAGCCACGTCTTTGAGCAAAACAGTTGTGCCTTCACGGGCGTGGATCACGGTATTTCGGATATCTTCAATACTCTGGTAAAACCCGCTGGTTTTGATGTTGAATTTTTTATTACCAATATCCAGCAGCCCGCCCGGTATGTTCAGATTATTGCTTTGGATCGCGCCCATGATCTGTTGCAGGGGGATGTTCATCATGGCTGCTTTTTCGATATCCACGCTCACATCCACCACCTGCTCCGGAAGAGCAAAGGTTTCCACCTTTTTAATGCCGGGGACAAGTTCTAGCTTTTTCTTGAGTTCATCGGCCTTGCGCTCAAGTACGGCATACTCAGCCGAGTCGGAGACCAGGGCGGCCTGGAATATATTCACGTTGGCAATGGAAAATTTGATCACTTCCAGGTTCAGGATATCCTCGGGAAGCGACTCGCGCGTGCGGTTAACCTTTTGCAGCACATCCGAGTATTTTTCATCCGGGTCGCTGCCCGAAAAAAACTCCACCCGAACAAAGGCCAGGCCGTCTTCTATACTGGCGCTGAATTTGTAAATATCATCCAGTTCATTGATCGCTTCTTCCAACGGATCCACGACCAGGGTTTCCAAATCTTCCGGGCTTGCACCGGGATAAACCACCACAATACTGCTTCCGGCAGGGGAAACCTGGGGATCTTCGGATCGTGGCATGGTTAAAAAAGACACCACACCCAGAATCACCAGCATGGCAAACATAACGGTGGTAAACTGGAAATTATCCAGGGCAATTTTTGTGAATTTCATGACTTACTTCGCTTGTGGTTGCTGAAGAATTGGGGCGCCATCTGTCAGATACGCCGAGCCCTCCGTAATCACCTTCTGTGCCTCTTCCAGGCCCTTGCTCACTGCAATATTGCCCGAAGCGATCTCAACTATCTCCACCTCTTTTAAAACCGCAACGTTGCCATCTTTACCCGGGACATACAACGAGCCCTGCATGCCATGAGCATCGGAAAGGGCCTCAATCGGGACAACGGCCACAGGTTGTTTTTTCTTCGGGGTGATCTCTACACTGCCGATCAATCCGGAAAAAAGAGGCACCTGGGTTGCGGCCAGGGTTACTTCAATATCGAACATGCCAGTTCTGGGATTGGCTCCGGCGCCAACCATGGAAACCTTACCCCTGAATGATTGATCGGGATAAGCGTCCATTCGGATGCGGGCCGGATCACCGATCTGTATTTTACGGATATGTTTGTCGGCAATCCCGGCACGAAGAGTCCATTTCGACTGGCTGGAAGAGAGCACCACAACAGGGTTTCCCGGGCCAACCAGCTCGTTGGCTTCACCAATTTTGTGTAACACCACACCGTTTTCCGGCGCTGTAATCCGGGCATGGGTTAAATTAAACCGGGCAATCTCGTGATTGGAACGGGCAATATTCAAGGCTGTTTCGGTGTTTTGATATTGCTCCAGGGTAACGACTTTATCGGCATACAACTCTTTGATGCGTTTAAAATCACGTTCGGCTTTCTCCAATCCATTTTTAGCCTGCAGGGCCTGGTTGCGGATCTCCGTGGTTTTCAGTGAAGCTAACAGCTGCCCTTTTCTGACTTTCTGGCCTTCGGACACATAGATCTGATGGATAATCCCACCAATCTTGAACGACAAGGCCATTTCGGTATCGCGGGTTAATTTTCCAACCGTTCTGATCGGAAAACTCATCTCGGTGTGTTGAATCTGTGCAGTTCTGACCGCCACAGCAGGGGTTTGGGTTTTGCGGTCGGCCTTTGCTGCGCAACCACTTGCCAGAAAGATCAACCCAAGAAGCCATAAGTAGTTCGTTTTCATGATACTGTCCTTAGTTAGTGAGTGGATAGGTCGCCCTGGCGCGTTCGATATTGGCTATAACAATGCTGAGATCGTAATAGGCCAGGCTTTCCTGGCGTTGAGATGTAAACTGGGCGTTCTCGGCGTTTAGATATTCGATGTAACTGGTCATACCGTTCTGGTAGCGTTTCCGGGTGAGCCGGAAGGCTTCCCTGGAGGTTTCCAGGCGTTTGGTGGCAGCTCTGAATGTTTCCAGGGCTACTGTGTAGGAATCCAGGGATTGCTGGATATCCAGAACAATCTTTTGCCGGGTGATTTCCAGCCTGGACTCCAGTTGCTTTTTTCGAATAATGGCCTGCTGGCGGGCTTCTTTATCTTTAAACCCGTTAAACAGGTTCCATTGAAGCACGCCCGAAACCATCCAGTACTTCTGATTCTTGTTAAACAGGTATTCTTCGCCCTGGTAGCCGAACTCTCCTGCCAGGAGCAATGTGGGTAAAAATTGGCTTGTGGCAGCTTTAATGCCTCCTTTAGAGGCGTCCAGGCTGGCCTTTAACTGGTTAAGTTCTTCACGACGCTCAACCTGCTCGTTGCTGAAAAGGGTGTCTGATTTCTGAGGCTCACCCTGTCTTTCCATAAGTAAAATTTCACTGGTAAGCTCGCGATGTAAAAGATGGTTAAACCAATACTTGGCCAACCGGTGCTGCTTTTTCTGCTCAGCTGCCAGTTCATCCATTTCCAACCGCCTGGATTTGGCCTGCAGGAGAATATCTTTGGTGATCTTGTCGTTTCGGTAAAGGCTCTCATTAACCCGGAGATTTTCATCTACAACTTTAATATTGTTTTTAACTATCTCCACACCCTCCCGTGACTTCAAATAACTGTAGTAGGCCTCTTTAATATCATAGACCAGTTGCCGGGCATAAACCCGCTGGGCATATGTTTGGGCATCGCTGAGGCTGGAAGTGGCGCGAATGTTGAAAAAAATGGCCGGATGAATGATCTGCTGCACCAGGTTGAGTTTTGTTTCATGCTCTTTTTCCCTGAGAAATGGGACAAGTTCGTTGTTGATGGTTGGGAAGTTATCATTACCGGATATCTGATCCAGCTGATCATAAACCGGGTTTAAGAGATCACCAACAGGAAACTGGATCTCCCTTCCGCCACCGGCACGGCTGTATCGGGCATTTAGGGTGAGCGAAGGTAAGTAATCGCCAATAGCCTCCTGATGTCTGGATTGGGTGAATTGTGTTTCTAATTTCTTGTTGATGTAGCCGAGGTTTTGTTCTAAGCCAATCTCAACATAGGTCTCCAGAACTGTTTGTGCTTGAAGGGGTTGCCAGGAAAGCAAAGCCATAAGTATGAGCAGGTATTTAGACATGGCTATCTGAGTATTAAGTTTGCAATTGTGTTCCTATCGACTCTCCGATGAATTCGAAAAATGTGTTAATAACATCCTCCGAGTTGAGCCCGCGGCGTTCCAAAACCAGTTTTTCTTTATAATGAGAGACTTGAAAAACCCCCGTAGACATGCTCCAGAGTAATAATGCCAGCTTTATTGGCTCGATGGTTTTTTTAATACTCCTATCACGCTGGCCTTCTTCAATGGCGGCTACCAGCTGGTTGAGTGAGTGTTCGGATTGATGAACATCGCATTTCTCCTGAAGCTCCGAGATCTCTTCGGGGCTGAACATGTTGGACTCGTAATACAACAGTCCCATAAAGTAGTTGGGGTATTTATCATAAAATGTCTGGTAGGCACGTCCAATGGCCCTGACTTTGTCCAGGCCATTCATGGCCGATTGTGTGGCCTCTTTAAACAACCGGTCCAGAATGGCAAACCCACGCATGATTATTGCAAGGTAGAGCTGCTCTTTGCTGTTGAAGTACAAATAAAGGGTGCCTTTGCTCAGCTCTGCAACAGTGGCCACATCATCCATGGTGGCATTTTCAAGACCTTTGGAAAAGAAAACGCTTTCACCGGCATCAATAATGGCCTCTCGTCGCTGTTCTTTTTCCCGTTGTTTTCGTTCGGTGATTCCCATAAATAATTATACGGTGTTAATAATATGACTATCAGTCATTAATTTAACAATAGTTATTTAATAAATGCAATAATATTTGTGTTCGTTCAGAAAAAATGGAAAAAAAAGAAAAGGTTATCCGGGGAAGCTAACCTCTGAATAATTGGAATGAACATGCCAAAATGGGACTTTGGGTGGAGCTGAAATACCATTATTCAGTTTGTTTTACATTTCGTTAGCTTTTCTGCATCGCTTCAGCAGGCCGTTAGCTAGATGCCTCGGAATTTATTCAGGAAAGGAATTAATATTATTAAAACACCCGGGTTAATGATAAACCGGATTGAAAAACATGATAGTTACTGTACTGAAAAATCAACTCGCTTACCTTCACGTCATCGTCAGGTTTATCCGGGTGATCCATAATGATGATGGCATAAAAATACGACATCTATAAACGGGCTGGCAGTATAACGATATATTTATGGATGGTTTTAAAACGAGGTATAGCGTGACTAGTCTGTGTCAAGCAATTTGATGATCCGGAATTGGGAATCAAGTGGGAAAACGCTTGAAGAACTATCGTGGTAAGTGGAACCTTAGATAGATTTATTAGAATCCCAACAGGAAGGTTTCGTGTACATAGTAGGCTAATGGAAGCCCCGACTAAATCGGGGCATGACAAGGGTTAAGCCGAATTGATAGAGATTCGGCTTAACATTGTCTGCCACATACTAAACGCTCAGCCCTGGATGGGATTTACATTAATTTGCGGTGGTTGCATCAGGTGGCGTTTTACAGCACATTGATCCACAACTTTTTTGATGGCGCCATGGTATTTTTCAGGAAAACCTTCGGGCAGGTGTACATCAATATCAATGGCTTCAATAAGGCCGGTTAGTGGATTAAAGTTATGTTTTTGCGTGAGTTTAATACCGCTGACATCAATTCCACGGCTGGCACAAAAATGTTTAATAAAGATACCTGAGCAGGTGCCGATGGAAGCCAGAAACAGTTCAAAAGGTGTCGGTGCGGAATTTTCACCACCCGATTGCATCGGCTGGTCTGTTTTTATGGTGTGATCGCCGACTTTGGCGTTGATCTTCAGGTTATCTTCAAAAAATACTTCTAGTTTCATGATGGGTTTGGTTTAAAAGTTTAAAATCATGGGTAAATAATGCCCGGCAAGGATTATTTGCAGATGTATTGTAATGCAGTTTTTAGAACAGATCCAACTACTATTAGTCGGTTGGGTATTGTTTAGAGAATATAATCGTTTAAGTGGTTAAAAATCGGGCATTGAACTTGCCGAAATACCAATTTTTGCAAGAAACAGTTCGTATTGACTGTTAATTTATTTGTTGAAGTTTGTTTTTTAGAATGTCAAAAAAAAGCCGGCTTCAAGCCGGCTTTAAGTTTTAGGGTTACTTGATCAGAACCATTCGTTTTATCGGGCTTGAGTAATTTTTGGCCGACAATTGGTAAAAATATATGCCACTTGTAAATCGTGTGGCATCAAATGTGAAGTTATTGGCTCCTTGCACGGATGGTTTGTTCATTTTGAATACGATCCGCCCCAGCAAGTCATACTCCTTAATGCTGGCCACACCGGCTTCTTTCATGGTGTATGTGATGGTGGTAGTCGGATGAAACGGATTCGGATAATTCTGAGCTAAACTGTATTTGTACTCCTTCGGATTTTGTTGCTGAAACTCGCCGACTTCAAAATTAACCGTTTGAGTATAAGCATGTTTTAGACCAGATAAATCCTGGCTTACGATTTTATACTCATAGTTGCCTTCCTGAACGGATTGATCCAGGTACTGGTAGCTCGTTGCCGAAGATTTTGTACCCTGGCCTTTCAGCTCATTGGATGTTTCGTAACTGGCTATCAACTGGCCATTCCGGTATAGGATAAATCCGGCATTGTCTGTTTCAGAAGCAGTTTTCCAGTTAAGTTTCACACCATTTTCAACTTGGGAACCTGTAAATGAAGCGAGTTCTACAGGCAATGGTGAGTCGCTATCACCACCAACAATCACCCATTCCGAGAATGAGAATACACCTTCGGCAGTTACAATATTGGCATTAACATCAGAACCGGCGCCCCTTGGGTATTTAAACCAGCTAAAGCCATCCCAGGTGGCTAACTGAAGTTCTTCTTCAGAACTCAGGGCGGAGGCCTCAAATAGTGCATCGGTGTAATACATGGTTAGGGTTGCACCATTTGGCGATCCATTAACAACCAGGTAGCTGCCTATGGCTTTATCATTTTTGCCCAGGTTTGGATTTTTTTCACCAATAAAGACTCTGAAGTCTGTAATAACGGTGTTTCCAAATCCCAGATCGGTTAAACTAAAAAATGGATTCGAGCCGTCCAGTAACCCAAAGCCGTATTTCTCTGTGCCTCCGGCCGGTGGATTGGCCGCTTTGCAGAGGCCAACCTCCGTTAAATTTCACACTGTCGATACCGGTATCATCATCCAGGGTCAGGATAATCTCATCACCGGCATTTCCAAGTAAGAAATCGGCATATTCATAATCCAATTTAACATTGCCATTTGCAGAGGTATCTGCATTTCTTCCAAGAACAACAAATCCATAAGCCGGAATGGTTAAATTGGAATCCGGTTCGATAATATGCTCATCCTCATCATTGTCTTTAATTTTCCAGCCACTCAAGTCGATGTTATCATCAGTCGGATTGTAGAACTCAAACCATTCCCCATCTGCGTCTGCCACAGCACCCGGATCTTGCATGATCGCGGTAATGATAATCGTTGGCAGTTCAGATGTGGTGCCAGAAAGCGTAAAACCCTGGAAATGATTAACATTCTGATCAATCAGGACTTCAACAAGGCTGAAGGGCGCTGAATTGCGCATATCGATCCGGTTGTTATAGGTATCTGTCCAGAAGATTCTTGAGTTTGTGGTATCTACGGTGATATCTTGGACTAAGGCGTCGTCCGGGCCAAAATCGTGAAATATTGGATTGGTTGAAGCGTCCTGATTTGTGGAGGTGGTTGGCGCGATCCGGATATACTCTAAGGAAGAGGTATCGGCCCAAAAATAATACAACTCGTTTGAGCTTGGCACATGATCAAATCCCATGATATCGCCGGAATGGGCAATAACCACGGTATCAACATTCTGGCCGTTCAGATCGCAGTGCTGGATAATATCTTTGCTGCTATCGGGTGTTGTCCCGTTCCAGTACAACGTTTGATTTACAAGGTCTAACCGGAGATTATCCGGCAGTTGAAGAGACTTGCTATCGAGGATGATGGTGCGGTTTTGACCATCCAGATCAGCTTTTTCGAGCCTGTGGGTGTTTTTACTCACCCAGTACATGGTGTTGTTTCCCACATCAAGGGCGATTCCCAGGGGGTTTATCGGTGCTATCAACCAATACTTCTACAAAACTCGAAAAGGTGTATGCACGCAGTATCCGATCTCCGAAGAAATCGGTAAAGTAGATTTTATTTGTGGTGTTATCAACGGCAACTTTTCCCGGTACCAGATCGGGTTGCGACGATACAACGTTTTGAATATTGACATTCATTCCGCTTGTATCTGCGCTTTTTACCTCCCAATCACCGGCATCTGTATAGAAGATACTCTGGGCATGCAAAGCGCCTGAGAAACATAACAGCCACAGACGTATAATAACTATAGGTTTGGACATGGCTAGCTTGGTTTATGTTTAATAAGTATTAGTCCAATCAATTGCGAGGTGGAAAAAGCCCTTGCAACGCAATAATGTAATGCACAGCTAGAAACGGTTGCATGTTGTTATGCAGCTGAGTGCCTCCAGTATTCGATATGCTATCCACATTCATAATTACATTAGGTGAGTCTGAACTATAAATGAGTTCAGACAATGTGCTCAGGACATGTCCTGCAGGCGTATCGGAATCCGGGCGGCCATCGTAGGAATTAATCTTGTGGGTGTGACTTGGGATCTGGTTGATATTAAGCGTCACATTTTCCACACCCCCTTTTTGCCCTAAAGTATAAATTGATAGCCCAGGACCCGGTCCATATCCGGTATGAACAGGTGGGCGACCCCGAAGATCCGGCAGTGCAAACGTGGTTCGTCCATCACCGCCATAAGTTGTGCCAAGAAGAGAGAAAAGGGCTGAGTAGGAATTAATTGGCAGCAACTGCCCGTCGCAAAATGCCCAGCCTCCTGGGGCAAAATTACCGCCAAACATCACGATACTTCCAAGAAATGGGTCGGAAAACATCGTTGATGGTGGTTCTTTTTTCTGGGCAAAGGCATTTTGAATACCCGAAAACAAAGTTACACCGCCTAAAGCACCGAGTAATTTTTAAAAAAAATGTCTCCGGTTTTCCTGCGGATGAGATTCTTGTTCGTGTAAATTGTCAGACATATTTTTTCCTCCTCAAGTTTGAGTTTGAAGTTGATATATAGAAGGAATACACAGCAGTGCGTTGGTAAAACATTATTCCGGAAGAACTTAGAACGAAGCGAGCAGACTGAAAAAAACGAAAGTAGTTAAGGTGTGATATGAATGTAACAGTATAACGTGAAAACATACTCAAGTCAATATAAAAGTGAACTTATTATAACGTAAGTGAATGCTGATCCCGAGATAGGTTTTTATGAAAACCACTTTAAAAGGCACCGGTACAAAATTTAAAAGCGTTATGGTTTTGAAAGCGTCAATCAGCACTCAGGGTTAATGTGTTATATTATCGGACCAAGTAATTAATCTCTCTATCCGAGTAAAAAAATAAACATCACACGTATGCGAGATATGAGAAGCTCACGGCGCACATGGCTCTTTAAAGCAGTGTTATTTCTTTTGGGTAGCCTGGCATTACCTGCTATAGCCGGTGCCCAAAAACCGGATTGGGTAGAGCGTCAGCCGCTCTCCAAAGAGCACTACATTGGGATTGCCATGGCTGCCAAACAAAGTACAGGTAATGAGCATGTCCGGATAGCCAGGGATAAAGCGTTAAAAAATATTGCCAGCGAAATCATGATCAACATTAAAGGCGAGCATGTCCAGACCATGGTGGAGCAATCGGGTATGGTAAAACAGGAAGTGCTCTCGCAGATCCGCTCATCGACTAAGGCCAGCCTGGAAGGGTATGAACTGGTCCAAAAATGGGAAGACTCCGAGAGCTACTGGGTGTATTACCGTTTATCCAGGGCCCTGTACCTGAGCAACAAGCAGAAAAAGTATGATAGGGCCACATCGGCAGCTGTAGACTTTTACACAAAAGCACGGCAAAGCGATCAAGCCGGACAGGCAGCAACAGCTTTAAATTTATACATCAAAGCACTAACGCAGTTAGATGCCTATTTAATGGAACCCATGGAAATGGAATTAGACGGGGAGCGTGTGTATTTAGCCAACGAGATCTATGCCAGCCTTCAGGCCATCGAAAACCGGCTGTCTTTAACACCCATGAATCCAACCCTTAAAGGTAAAACCGGTATGGGCTTAACCGAACCGCTTTCTTTGCAGGTGAGTGTCCGGGGTTCGGAAAAACCCGGGCGGTTTCCCGTTCGTTTTGCCTTTAAACACGGCTCAGGTGAGCTGTTACGCACCATGAAAACCGATAACATGGGCAGAGTGTACAACAAGATCAGAAAGATAACCGCCATGGATAAGATTCAGGTAGTGGAAGCCTCGCTGAATATGGATAAACTCCTGCCCATGTCCGGTTCAGCCTTATTAAAAAACATGATCCTGAATTTGCAACCTCCTACAGCGCAGTTTGTTCTGAGTGTAAGCGGAATGGCGGTTTATTTGGATGTGGTGGAAATGCATTTCTCAAACCCGGGAAACGTGCTGTATGTGGAGCCAAAGCTTAAGAATCGGTTGTCGCAGAAGGGATTTTCTTTTGTTGGTAATGTACAAAAGGCTGATCTGTCCATAACCTGCCAGGCTAAATCCAGAAAAGGAATGAGTTTGCACGGTATGAACTCAGCATATGTGGATCTGAGCCTTGCTGTTGTGGATCTTAAGACAGGAGAGGAAATATATAAAAATGCGCTGTCCGACATTAAAGGCCTGCACCTGGATTACAACCAGGCCAGCGTAAAAGCCTTTGAAAATGCGGCAGGAGAAGTAGCCAAGCTTATTCCGCAAATGATCAATCAAATACAAAAATAAGCTTGTCTGAAGTTAAAAATAGCGGTGAAACAAAGTCACCGCTTTCATTTTTAGGCTTATGGCAATAATATGGCAGCGGAAATAACCGTTGTCCAAAGCCCGTTTTTATCACCTTCGGCCGATTGGGTGACATTAAACGACTTGACGATCTTACCGCTCATTTTATAAACTTCTTCACGTTCATCCCAGGCCGTATTTGGATCAAACTCAATGCCTAATGTGGTGGCCAGCATGGTGGCTGCCAGATCTTCGGCATATTCACCGGCGTATTCGCCCGTTTCGCCATACGGGTGATGCTCGGAGAGATAACCGTATTGAGTGGAATCGGCCGGCAGAGCCACACCGATAGAGGAAGCGATCAACCGGTTACGTTCATTGGTGGAGTTTCGTGCCATAACGCAGTAAGTGATCTGGCCGGGTTGCAAGTGCTCTAAACCTTCTTCAATGGTAAGTCGCTTACAATTTGGGGGGTAAATACTTGAAACGGTAACGAGATTACATTTCTCGATTTTGGCGTCGCGCAAGGCTAACTCAAACGAGGAGAGATATTCTTTATGACGCCCTACACCTTTTGTAAAAAACACTCGAGTCGGTACAAAAGTCAATGTTGTATGTGTTTAAAGTTTTTCTGGCAGAAAATTGAGGCACAAATATACGAATATCACGGATTTAAGATGAAAAATAATATCAGCAAATATTATTTTTTGGTGACTTTATAGAAGCGTCTTTTCCCAACTTTTATCAGCATGGGCTGGCTGCCAAGCGCAACTATGGCTCTAAAATCGGTAACTTTTTCCTGGTCGATGGTAATGCCACCCTGCGTAATCAATCGCCGTGACTCACTTTTTGAACGGCTTGCACCCAGCTCCACCAAAAGATCGGCAACGGCAATATCACCGGCTCCAATTTCGGTGATGGGCAGATCGTCTGGTTCTTCCTTGCGGATAAATACCCGATCAAACTGCTCCTGGGCAGCTTTGGCGGCCTCTTGTGTGTGATATTTTTTTACAATCTCGAAGGCCAGTTTTCGCTTGGCATCACGTGGTTTGGTTTCTATGGTGGATTTTATACTCTCAACTTCGGCTGTAGAGTATTGGGCCGCCAGCCTAAAGTAATTCTCTATCAGGTTATCGGGAATAGAGAGCACTTTCCCGAACATATCGTCCGGGGAATCGTTGAAACTGATGGCGTTGCCCAACGACTTTGACATTTTTTCTTTTCCGTACAAGCCTTCCAAAATGGGAAGCGTAATACAGATTTGGGGCTGAAGGCCATACTCCCGCTGCAAATCGCGCCCAACCAGTAAGTTGAACTTTTGGTCGGTGCCGCCAATTTCAACATCATTTTTGAGCTCTACCGAATCCATAGCCTGGGCCAGCGGGTAGAGAAATTCGTGGATGGAAATAGGCTCGTTATTTTGGTAACGTTTTTCAAAATCATCGCGCTCCAGCATACGGGCCACAGTGTAGTGGCTCGATAGCCTGATCACATCGGCAAAGGACATGCTGCCAAGCCAGTGCGAGTTATAGACGATCTGCGTTTTTTGTGGATCAAGAATTTTGGACGCTTGTTCAAAATAAGATTGGCTGTTCTGCTGAGTTTCTTCCGGGGTGATCTGCGGCCGGGTTTTACTTTTTCCGGAGGGATCGCCGATCTGGGCGGTGAAATCACCGATGATTAAAATGGCCGTATGGCCTAAGTCCTGGAAATCCCTGAGTTTCTGCAACACCACACCATGCCCGATGTGCAGATCGGGCCGGGAAGGATCGGCGCCCAACTTAACTTTAAGCGGTGTTTTGCTCTCAATACTTTTCTTGAGTTTAGCCGTAAGCTCTTCTTCGGAGATGATCTCGACGGTATTTTTGGCAATTAAATCTAATTGTTCTTGAACAGAAGGAAACAACATGTTACAGATGTATGGTTAGGTTAAACGGCGCATTTCACGGTCTATATCGCGCTGCTTGATAGATTCGCGTTTATCATAAAGCTTTTTACCCTTGGCAATGCCCAGCTCTACTTTGGCTATACCCCGGGCATTAAAATAGAGTTTTAACGGTACAAGTGTTAAGCCTTTTTCTGAGATTTTTTGCTTGAGCTTAAGTATTTCTTTTTTGTGAAGCAGCAGTTTGCGGCTGCGCTTGGGGTCATGATTATCATAGCTGCCATGTTCATAGGGGGTAATTTGCATATTCTCCAGTTTTACTTCATCCCGATGGACCATCGCGTAGCTTTCGGCCAGGCTTACTTTCCCCTGCCGAATGGATTTCACCTCCGTGCCTTTAAGCTCTATACCACATTCCATGGATTCTAAAATCTGGTAATCGTGGCGGGCACGGCGATTGGAGATACTGGTTACATAATTGTCCGATTTCATAAAAAACTTGAGAATTTTAAACCCATTAAGTGTACAAAAGTCTACATCTTTTGTATGCTGAAAGCTTCAAGTATAGAAAAATTTGTTTAAAAAACAGCCTTTGCCGGAAAGATAATTAAAGGATTAAAAGTTTGGCACGATAATTGAGATTAGTATAAATAGTTGATTATATATTTCTCTCTCTCCAGCCGCAAGTGGGTTGTCTAGTTAGGGGGGCAACTCACTACTTTTTTCTGCCTCGTTTAGTCTTATCCAAATATATTATGTATTCTATGAAACCTTTTGCCTCTTAAAGCAGCAAATGGTAAGAACATCTTATTGATTAAAATGTCATACCATGAAAAAAATTGGTTTAGTTCTTCTATTCATTGGTCTTCAGTTTTCAGAAACCTTTGCACAGGAGCGCTATATTGAATTGGTTCGTAAATACAGCCAGCCCAAATTTTTTATAGAAACCCTGCAGTTTCCAACCACTTCCAAAGATTCCCTTGATCTTCTGGTTAATTTTCGTGTGCCCTATAATTTTCTGGCCTTTCATCAGACTGAAGAGGGTTTGTACGAGTCGTCTTTATCTTTTTCTGTGGAAGTGCTTACAGAGAAAAAAGCTGTTAACAGAAATCTGTTGCAGCGAAACGTGGTTGTGAAAAAATTCAGCGATACTGAGGAAAAAAATAAATATATATCCGGTGCTATGGTTTTGCCATTGAAATATGGCAAGTATAAGCTTATAGCCGAATTTTACGATAATAATACTCAAAAGCGGCTTAAAAGTCATACCGAAGAGCTGAAGCTCTGGCAACAAAGCCCACCGGGCATAGCGCTGTCCGATCCGATATTTTTTTCTGGCATAAGAAGCACCGAAAGCGAGCTTAATATCTCGCCACTGGCCATTTCAGAAAAAGGCAATTACGGTAAGCAGTATATGGCTATGGTAACACTCCGAAACATGGGTCAGAATCCAGTAGATAGCCTTAAGTATGAGATTTTTCAGGTAAAGGATGAACAAGAGCAAACGCTTATCAGATCCGGAGCGGTGGCAAAAGCCAAGTTTATTGGTATTGAGCCGGATTCATGGGCATTCAACGATCTGCAATCAGCCGAGATTACTCTCAAGCGAACCTTCGACAAATCTCTCTCGCTTGCAATTGTTGATTTTTCATCCAGTTCGTTGCTGAACGCCAAATACAAACTAAAGCTTATTGCGAAAACTAAATCGGACACATTTTCAACTACACATACTTTTGAAAATGCATGGGTTAATATGCCATATCCACTTTACGATATTGATCTTGCATTAAGGCTTATGGAGCATATTTTAACACCGGAGGAAACCGAAGCATTGCTTTCGGGAAGTAGCCAGGAGCGCAGGAATAAGTTTAATGCATTCTGGAAAGCCAAGGACCCAACTCCAAAAACTGCTTATAATGAAGTTATGAACGAGTTTTTCAGCCGGGTTGACTATACATTCTTTAATTTTTATACACCCCGCGAATTTGGATGGCGTACCGATCGAGGAAAAATTTATATCCTTTACGGCAAACCGAGGAAAATGGAAAGAGAATTTCCGATTAACCAGCCAACGCGTGAGATTTGGCATTACGACCCACCCATCAGCAAAACGTTTGTATTCACCGATCAATCCAATACCGGCAATTACAAGCTTTTAAAAGAAGAAAGTAAATCGGATTGATCCATATTAACCCGATTGCAGCTGATCTTTAATACGCTGATTGTAAGCTTCCAGGTTTGAACTGATATCGCTCAGACAGTCCGAGCCAAATTTTTCCAAGATGGCGTTGGCCAGTATGGGAGCAATAACCGCTTCAGCGATTACCCCGCAAGCCGGCACGGCACACGTATCACTACGCTCAATATGCGAAGCTACCGGTTGCATGGTTTTCATATTAAATGAATTTAACGGTGCCATCAGGGTAGAGATGGGTTTCATGGCTACGCGAAGATGCATAACTTCGCCGTTTGTCATGCCACCTTCCAAACCACCAGCCCGGTTTGTTTTGCGTTTGGGCAAGCTATTGTTTTCAAGGTAATACTGATCGTGGACTTCAGAGCCTAAGTTTGTGGCATTCATAAAGGCATGGCCAATTTCAAATCCTTTCACCGCCTGAATTGACATGATTGCAGAGGCAAGGTTGGCGCTTAAACGCCGGTCGAAATGGACATAATTACCCAAACCAATGGGTAAGCCTGTAATAAATACTTCAACCACTCCGCCCAGGGTATCCCCTAAGGATTTGGCTTCGTCAATGGCGGCTATAGCTTGTTCTTCCAGGTGTTTATCCAGCATTCTAACCGGGGAACTATCTGCTACAGACATTAAGTTTTCCGCGCCTTTATGAAGCAACTGATCAACTTTAGGATTAAACTGTGGCTCAATGGTCTTGCCAATCCCCGAAACATAGCTGCCAATTTCAATACCAAGGGCTTTTAAGAATACACGGGCCGGGCTGCAACCGGCAACGCGGGCGGCAGTTTCACGAGCAGAAGAGCGTTCAATAACCGGACGTATATCATCAAAGCCATATTTCAGACGACCGCTAAGATCGGCATGGCCGGGCCTTGGAATATCTATGGTGGGTACCTCTGTTTCGGGCTCGGAGAACTGGTTCATCTTGGTTGTCCAGTTAGCCCAGTCTTTATTTTTAACGAGCAACGAAATTGGGGAACCTATAGTTTTACCAAATCGGACGCCGGATAATATTTCAACCTTATCTGTTTCAATGGCCATTCGCTTACCCCGGCCATAACCCTGTTGGCGGCGTTTAAGTTGTGTATTGATAGCTTCTGGAGTAAGGTCTATGCCGGCTGGAAGGCCTTCAATTATGCTAACCAAGGCTGGGCCATGTGATTCGCCCGAGGTTAAATATCTGATCATGAAAAGACAATGATTGGTTGAAGTAAGAACAATTCTTTGTTTTGGAAAGAAAATATTGATTTAGAAAAATGAAGGGGCGAAAATAACGCCCCTTTAACGATTGTGTTACAAGCCAAGGAAAATTATTTTCCTTTAAGGATTTTAGCAGCTTCTTTTGCGTAGTAAGTAAAAATGATTTTGGCACCGGCACGCTTCATGCAGAGCAAGGTTTCCATCATCACTTTGGGTCCATCTATCCAACCTTTTTCAGCTGCAGCCATGGTCATGGCGTATTCACCGGAAACATGATAGATCGCAACCGGAACCTGGAACAGGTCTTTGGCGCGGCGAACAATATCCAGATAAGGAAGACCTGGCTTAACCATAATAATATCGGCGCCTTCCTGAATGTCGAGCTCAATTTCTTTAATGGCCTCTTCGGTATTGGCCGGATCCATCTGGTAGGTTTTCTTATCTCCAAACTGCGGTGCTGAATGAAGGGCATCGCGGAACGGACCGTAAAAAGCAGAGGCATATTTCGCTGAATAGGAGAGAATGCCAACATTAATAAAGCCTTCATCATCTAAAGCTTCGCGAATTGCACCTATTCTGCCATCCATCATATCGCTGGGTGAAACAAAATCAGCGCCGGCTTCGGCATGTGAAACCGCCATTTTACATAACACTTCAACAGTTTCATCATTGATGATCTCGCCATCGCGAACCAGGCCATCGTGACCAAAAGGTGTGAACGGATCCAGGGCCACATCAGTCATAATGCACATCTCAGGCAGTTCTTTTTTAATTGCCCGAAGCGCGCGTTGCATAATGCCATTTTCATTGTAAGCTTCAGAACCATCTTCTGTTTTGACTTCAGGGATACCAAATAAATCAATGGTTTTAACCCCTAAATCCCATAATTCCTGGCATTCTTTCACGGCCAGATCAATAGAATATCTGAAAATTCCTGGCATTGACGGGACTTCCTCTTTTTTACCTTCACCCTCTAATACGAATAAAGGAAAAACCAGGTCGTTGGTGCTCAGGGTGGTTTCCTGAACCAGCTGACGAATCGCATCGCTTTGTCTGAGACGTCGTGGGCGTTGAATAAGATTAAGTTGATTCACAGATTCAGTAATCATAGTCATGGATGATATGAGATTGTTTAAGTTGCTGTTTATGGTTTAGAACTTCTTTTTTTGATACCCGAAGATAAGGTTTATTTATGAAAATTGCTCCAATATCTATGCGTTTCGGGGTCTCAACAGATAATTGTTCGAGCTGCATAAGAACGGTTAATTTAACTGAAATTGTTAATAATTTAAAGGTAAAGTAAATGTACCCGGCCTGAAATTCTTGAATAGTTCTTTGGGTAAGCGTTTCTTAAACACTTCCAAAGGTTTATTTTAAAGTATTCTTCACAGGCTATTGAAATCTAAAGAGTTTAACTCATGCCCAAAACAAAAACTGCACCAGGAAAATCGAAACAGAATTCCCGCCCCGCTTCACCAAAAGATCCAAAAACGGATAAAGCTTTTTTAACCAGGTGTTATAGGCTGTTACATTTAGGGCGACAACTGGATCTTAAAGCAGCCGGATATTTAAAAAAAGGGATGGGTTGGTCGTATCATGCTCCATATCAGGGACATGATGGTATTCAACTGGCATTGGGGCTTACATTCCGGCAATCTAAAGATTTTCTTTTTCCCTACTATCGCGATATGCTCACAACTCTTGCTGGAGGATTAACAATCGAAGAAATTCTGTTGAATGGATTATCCAGGGCTACCGATGTGGCCAGTGGTGGCAGACATATGTCGAACCATTTTGCCAAACCTGAGATCAGAATTCAAAACGGATCATCATTAACCGGAAACCATTCCTTGCATGCCGTAGGTGTGGCCAGAGCAATTAAAAAATACAAGGGCGATGAAATTTCTTTCTATTCTGGTGGTGAATCAGCCTGTTCAGAAGGTTATTTCTACGAAGCGGTTAATGGTGCCTCAAGAGAGCAACTTCCGGTGGTATTTGTGATCCAGAATAACCGCTTCGGTATTTCGGTTCCGGTGCACGAACAAACAGCCAATGTAATTGTGGCAGAAAATTTCTCCGGGTTTAAGTATCTGAAAATCATTTACTGTGATGGTACCGATGTGTTGGATTCCTGGCGAGCGATGCAGGAAGCTGTTGAATATATAAAGACGGGCCAGGGTCCGGTTATGGTTCATGCCGATTGTGAGCGTATCGGCTCACATTCCAATTCTGATAATCACTTGTTGTATCGCAGCCCCGAAGAACTGGAAGAAGCCAAGAAGCGCGATCCATTACCAAAATTTCGTGAGTTCCTGACAGATTCAAAAATGCTTTCAAAGAAAGAGCTTGAAGACATTGAATCTGAAAATCTTGAAGAGTTAAGCCTTGCGATGCCAAAAGCAGAACAGGCGCCTTCTCCCGATCCGGCGAGTGTTTTTAATTTTGTCTTTCCTGAATATCACCCGAATAGCGGAGAAATTCACGATCTGGATAGTCCGGAAATGGACGATGAGTTTTATCAGGAAGATGTGATCAAACTCCTTCAGGCCATAAATTTTACCCAGATTGAAGAGTTTGAACATAATGAACATACTTTTTTATGGGGGCAGGATGTAGCTTCCAAAGATAAAGGAGGCGTGTTTAATGCTGAAAAAGGCATGCTGAAAAAATTCGGCAATCACCGGATCTTTAATGCTCCAATTGCAGAAGATTTTATTGTAGGCACAGCCAACGGATTTTCAAGATACCGCGAAGATATTCATGTGATTGTTGAAGGAGCTGAATTTGCCGATTACATCTGGCCGGCCATGGAGCAAATTGTTGAGACCTCTCACGAGTACTGGCGAACAAATGGACAATACACCCCAAACTTGCTTATCCGTATTGCTTCAGGTGGATACATTAACGGTGGGTTGTATCACTCGCAAAATGTAGAAGGCGCCTTTACCACCTTTCCAGGGCTAAGGATCATAGCTCCAGCCTTTGCTGATGATGTTCAGGGGCTTATCCGGTCGGCGATGCGTTCCAAAGGTGTAACCGTGATGCTTGAGCCCAAGTTTTTGTATAATCACCCCTGGGCCAAAACACGGCGCCTTAGACCCGATATTCTCATCCCGTTTGGCAAAGCCAGGTTCCGCCGCTATGGGGAGGATCTATCTATCATCACCTATGGCACTACCGTGCACCATTCCATGCGTGCAGCAGACCGTTTGGAGCAGGATCATGGCATTTCTGTGGAAGTTCTGGATTTAAGGTGCCTGGCTCCGCTGGATATGGATAGCATTAAACAAACCGTCAGCAAAACCAACAAAGTGTTGGTTGTTCAAGAAGATAAAAAGACTGGTGGATTTGGTGGAGAAGTTGCAGCAAGAATAGCCGAAAGCTATTTTGAGATGCTCGATGCCCCGGTATATCGTTTAGGGTCTTTAGATACACCAGTAGGATTTGCTAAAATTCTGGAAAACGAAATCTTACTTAACGACCAGAAAGTTTATGAGGAAGCTTTAAAACTGGCTAATTATTGAAAAAACCACATGACACAAGATCTTCAATTCGCCCTTGAAATGGCTGAACTGGCCGGCGAAGAAACCTTAAAGTATTTCGGCCAAAAAAATCTCAAAGTTGAAAAAAAAGGAGATGAGTCCCCGGTTACCATAGCCGATAGAAATACCGAACATTTAATTCGTGATTTATTAAAACAAAAGTACCCAAATGATGCCGTCCTGGGTGAAGAATTTGGTGATGAGAAAGCCAGCAACTCACGCAAATGGGTCATTGATCCCATAGACGGAACGAAATCGTTTATTCATGGCGTGCCACTTTATGGCGTTTTAATCGGCTTGGAAATTGAACAAACCATAGAGGTTGGCGTAGTGAATTTCCCGGCTCTGAAAATGATGTATTATGCCGAACGTGGTTATGGCGCCTATAAAAATTTTTCAAAAATAAGTGTCTCAGATGTATCTGATTTAAGCCAGGCTACAATGGCATTTACCGATGGGAAGTTTTTAACATCACTTACGGATCATTCTTTAGATAAGGTGGTAAACGAGGTCGGTCTATTACGTGGTTGGGGAGATTGTTATGCCCATATGCTGGTTGCTTCAGGGCAGGCCGATCTTGTGGTGGAACCGGAAATGAGCCCATGGGATTGTGCTGCCATTATTCCCATCGTTTCAGAAGCCGGGGGTATGTGCTTTGATTATACAGGTAAATCAACCATTTATGGCCAAGGATTGATCAGTGCCAATAAAACACTTGGAGAACAACTTTTTTTACGAACCACAGAAAAAAATTGAAACTAATACGACGCATTACCGAAAAGTATAAATAAGTGTTTTTTGTTTAAATATGAAAGGAGGGACGAATAACATAGAAGTAAGTCTCCTTGAAAATATCATAATATGTGCTTAAAGCACAAACTTTCACTAGAGTGACAGTCATTAGGAAAATTGAGAGCGGCTAAAAAATAGCCGCTTTTTTTATTTATTTTTTTTATCATTGACCTAACTATTTAAGTGATATTCTCATGGAAGACCTCTCGGGGCAAATTCGTTACAACTGGAATTACCAATACAGCTTGGGTAAAGATGTTCTGGTCCCTTTCTTAACCAAAAAAAATGTCTTCCATACCGGTGATAATGTTTTTGAAGTTGGATGCGGTGAAGGGGGTGTATTGACTACGTTTGCTGAAGCAGGTGTTCAAAAGGCAATTGGTACTGATATTCACCAGGAGCGGCTTGTGTATGGCCGTGATTTCATTAAAGAAAAGGGTCAGGTTATTGAGTTAAGTAGTCATAACATTCTTGAAGAGGAAATTCCGGATGAATGGGCACAACAGTTCGACCTGGTTTTGCTCAGAGATGTTATTGAACATCTTACAGATACAGGTTTGGCATTAAAACGAATCAAGAGGCTCTTAAAACCCGGCGGTTACCTTTTTGTTACCTTTCCTCCTTTTTATTCACCATTTGGGGCTCATCAGCATACCTTAAAAAATTTCTGGGGTAAATTTCCATATATCCAATTTCTTCCTAAACCGCTTTTCATAAAAATGATCCGGTCGGAGAAGCTAAGAGATGTCGAGGAAGTAACTCGAATTAACACCATAAAACTGAGTCCGGGAAAATTTAAAACGGCAGCCCTCAGTTGTGGTTATCAGATATTTTCTGAGGAATACTACATTTTAAGGCCGGTATTTAAAATGAAGTTTGGACTACCCGAGGTAAAATTACCAAACGTGCTAAACCATACGTTTTTTCAGAATACATGCTCAACCGAGGCAAATTTTATTTTAAGGGTTCCCGAAAATGCTTAATGCAGTGAGCCAGAAATAGCCTCAGCAATCCCTTTTGCAGTAGAATAGGATGGCATGATATCGGTGTCTATATGAAGATCTTTTAATGCTGCCGAGGTCGTATCACCAATTGAGGCAATTTTAATAAACTGGGGTATTTGTTGCAGCTCCAGCAAGCTAAAAAAGTTGGTTGCAGTTGAAGGGCTTGTGAAGACGATGCAGTTGATTTTTCCAGATTCTATCATGGATTTTATGCGGTTTTTTTCACTATCCTCAACAACAGGTGCCTGGTTGGCATAAACAGTAAGTTGATCACAATACCCACCAAATTTATTGATCTCGGAAGGTATAATACCTAATGATAATGAACCACGAACAAACAGGTATGTTTTTGACCTGATTTCTTCAGGCTTGATCATGGCCATCAGGTCGGTAGCATAGGCCCGGGATGGAATGGGTTGAGGTTTAACTTCAAAAGTCTCAAGGGCTTCCGCCGTTTTTTTGCCAACGGCATAAACCTTGAGTCGGTTCAGGCCATCAGCAGCATGAGCTTTATGGGAGTCATCAAGGTTTGAGAAAAAGTAGCGAACACTATTAACACTGGTAAAAAATGCACCTTGGTACTTACTTAAATCAGGTAAAGACCAGTCTGTTATTGCTTTAATTTCTATGGTAGGGAAAAGTTCATAACCAAGCCCGTATTTTTTAAGGGCTGAAACGAGAGTATTTGACTGGTCTTTAGGTCTGGTAATTAAAACCGTTTTCATGCCTCTTCAGGACGGATCTCTTTGAGGATTTCATCAGCGCCTTCGTTGCGCATTTCTTCGGCCAGGTCGATACCAATTTTTTCTGCCGCTTCCACACTATCTACAGTTTGGAATTCGACATTTTTACGAATTGCACGATCGCCGTTTAATGAGCCTACATAGGCCGAAAACTTAAACTTACCATCTTCAAATCGGGCTGAAGCACCAATTGGGATCTGGCAACCGCCTTCAAGCGTTCTCAGAAGCGCGCGTTCGCACTTGGCACAAAGTTCGGTTTCTTTATCATTAAGAACACTTATTATCTCACGGGTTACGTTATCATCAATTCTGGTTTCAATTCCCAATGCTCCCTGACCAACAGCTGGAATAATAACATCCGGTGCAATAATTTCGGAGATATGCTCAGAAAACTCCAGACGGTATACACCGGCATAAGCCAATAACATGGCGTCGGCATCACCTTCTTCAAATCGTTTAAATCGGGTATTTAGATTGCCACGGATATCAACCGTTTTAAGGTCGGGGCGATACGATAATAGCTGAGAGCGGCGTCGCAAACTGCTGGTAGCGACAACAGCACCTTCTGGAAGGGTTTTGACTGTATAGTCACCTTTTGCAATTAAAACATCACGGGTATCTTCACGATCGGAAATAGCCGAAATTATTAATCCATCCGGGGTTATGGTTGGCAGATCTTTCAAACTATGAACGGCTAAATCAATTTCATTACGAAGCATAACATGCTCGATATCGCGGGTAAACAAGCCTTTATCACCAATTTTAGCTAAAGGTGAGTCAAGAATCTTATCACCGGTTGTGTTGATTTTACGCAGAGAAATGTCTAATTGCGGATAGTGTTTTTCTAATTCAGCTTTAACAAATTCAGCTTGCCATAAAGCTAATGCACTTGAACGGGTACCGATAACTAATTTGTCTTTCAATTATCTTGATTTTTAATGTTGATTGGAAATGCTAAACCAGGAAACTCTTCGGTTTGTTCTGAGAGATCGAACACCGAGCGGATAAAATTGACCGGGTCGGTTGTATCGTTGCTTTGCTCTTTGATCGTGATGATTGGATAATGAAGCAACTTTTTGACAATTCTATCGGACAGAATGCACATGCGCTCGTACTCTTCCGGAGATACTTTGTTTTTAATACGCTCAAGTTCTTTTTCTTTAATGGCAAAGAATTTCTCCTGAAGATCCTGAATTGTAGGTTTAACTTCAAGCGAGAAATACCATTTGGCGTATTCAATTAAGTCTTTTTGTATGATGTGTTTAACTCTTGGTAACTCAGCCCGGCGTTTTTCAAGGTTGCTGTCAATGATCATTTTCAGATCATCAATGTCTTTTAAAAACACATTGTTGACCTCTGAAACATCAGGGGCAACATTACGGGGCAATCCTAAATCAAGAATCAGCATAGGCTGGCGATGGCGTTTTTGCATGGCTTCTGTAACATGCTGGCCTTCAAGGATATGATTGGTGCCGCCTACGGCAGTTATGATGATATCAAAATTATGAAGCTCAGAGTAGAGGTTCTCAATATCTATGATTTTACCGGTTCCAAGCTCTTCGGCCAAAGATTCAGCACGGGCCCGGGTACGATTGGTGATATAAAAATCTTTAACTTTTTTATCCAGTAAATTTTTAGCTGCAAGTTTGGCAGTATCGCCGGCACCGATCAGAAGAATATTCTTTGTTGAGAGGTCAGAGTAGACTTTTTTAGTGAGTTCAACAGCGGCATAGCTTACCGAAACCGCACCAGCTGTAAGTTTTGTTTTGGTTCGAACACGATTGGCAACGCTAAAACCGGTATGGCACATTTTGTTGATCAAAGGACCGGTTGTTTTCATTTCTACAGCAAGGTTATATGAATTTTTAACCTGGCCGATAATCTGAACCTCGCCTAAAATTAAGGAATCAATAGCGCATGAGACATTAAAGAAATGTCGAACGGCACCGCAGGCAAAATAGTTAAAGAAATGCTCGCGGGTTACTTCCTTTCGAATGCCCTTTTGGGAAATGATATAATCTTTAAGATAAGTGGCAGTAACTTCTGGCAGGCCTGGTACAACATACAATTCTGTCCGGTTACAGGTGGAAAGTATCAAGGCCTCTGAGGCAATTTTACTTTCAATAAGATCAGATAGTAAAGCACGGGCTTCTTTGTCGCTAAATGCTACTTTTTCTCGTATTTCAATCGATGCGGTATTATGATTAACACCTACTGCTATTAAGTTCATAGTTTGTGCCAGTTTTTTAACTTTTTTATGAAACTACTCACCACTTATCTAAAGTTACTTACCCCGAAAAATATAGGCCATACAACTCCCAATTCAAAATTGCAACTCAATATATTTTACCGGTTTGGATGAAAATATTAAAAACCAGGAACGATTTAGCTAACTGTGAAAAGTTGGAGAAAACAAGTTAAAAAATGTGATGGATAAAAATGTCAGGATCAGACCTGTGACAAATAAGATCGACATCCTTCGGCCATTCCATCCCAACTGTTGTTTAACCGTTAAAGCCACCCCGTAGTGTATCCAGATGATGATCACTCCTAAAAGTTTTGGATCCAGTATCCGGACTAAGATCGATTCGTCGGTTTTGGTAAATTGCGATACTCCGGCAATAATTGAGAAAGTCATGAATGTAAAACCCGTGATAACCGAGTGAAAACTCATTTTTTCGATGATCTCAAGGTTCGGAAGCCGCTGAAAAAGCAAGCCGTAATAGTTGTTTTGTATCTGACGGAATAAAATCAAGTACAAGAGCCCATATATGCCGGCAATACATATAGCGCTGTAACCCAGCAGAGCTGCAACAATATGAAGTTCAATAATCCAATTATCGATAAGTGATTGATTGACATCCGGTGCGTTACTGATGAAAATAGAGGACAACCCGTGAAAGATGAGTGATAGCGTAATGACAAAGCCACCCAAAGCGTTTGTTTTAGTGTAAAGCTCAACTGTCAGATATATTAAAGACAAGGTAAAGGCGATCATGGTCATCATTTGATAGACCGAACCAATGGGCGGGTATCCGTTTTTAACTGTGAGTGTGGTCAGGTATACCAGATGCAATAGAATTGTCAGGACGAGTAACGGGGTTTTTACCTTTTTCAGCCAATCAAGTTCTTTAATAAAATGGTAAATGTACAAGGTTGTTGTGATCAGATACAGAAAGGCAACCCCAAACGATAATATTGAAACAGCTGAATCCATGGTTTTTATTTTGTGGCAATAGCCTTACAATTTATGAAAATCTCATTAAAGACAATGGGTAGAAAAAAAGAAAACCATTCTTAATACAAGACTAGTAGACAATGCCCCTGCTTTATTGTATATTCCTCGCCTTAATTAATCAGAACGAATTTTTGGGAAATAATTACCATGTCATTAGTCAGAGAAGATATAAGAAATATAGCCATTATTGCACATGTTGACCATGGAAAAACTACATTAGTTGATGCAATTTTAAAACAAACCGGAACATTCAGAGAGAATCAGAAAGTAGAAGACCGCATCATGGATTCCAACCCTCAGGAACGGGAACGCGGTATTACCATTTTTGCAAAAAACGCCTCCTTTACATACAACGATATTAAAGTAAATGTCGTAGATACACCCGGCCATGCTGATTTTGGCGGGGAAGTGGAACGCATATTAAAAATGGTTGATGGCGCCCTATTGCTTGTTGATGCGCTTGAAGGCCCGATGCCTCAAACCAAGTTTGTACTTAGAAAAGCCCTGGAACTGGGCTTACATATCATGGTGGTGATAAATAAGATCGACAGGCCAAATGCCGATCCGCATGCTATTTTGGATAAGGTACTGGATCTGTTTATCCAGTTAGGTGCCAACGAAGAGCAGCTTGACTTCCCTTATGTGTTTGCTTCAGCTAAAAACGGTTTTGCAATTGAAAACCTCGAAGATGAACACAAAGATATCACCCCGCTTCTCGACAAGATCATAAAATATATGCCCCCGCCGGAAGCTCATGTTGAAGAGCCATTCCAAATGCTTATAAATACTGTTGATTACAGCGAATACCTGGGTAAAATAGCTATCGGACGGATTTTTAAAGGATCGTTGAAAAAAGGGGATCCGTTTATCTGCATTACCCGTGAGGCTGAATTGATCAATGGAAAAGTAGCAAAGTTGTATGTGTTTGATAAACTCGGTAAGGTTGAAGTTGAAAGCGCCGGCGCAGGAGATATTGTGGCGGTAACAGGTCTGGATGCCATTTCCATAGGCGATACCTTAACCAACCCTGAGCGGCCAGAGCCTTTGGATACCATAGAGATCTCAGAGCCGACCATTTCGATGTTCTTCTCTGTAAATAACTCGCCGTTTGCCGGAAAAGAAGGTAAATTTGTAACCAGCAGAAATATCCGCGAGCGTCTATTTAAAGAAGTCCTGGCCAACGTGGCCATGAAAGTGGAAGAAACCGACAGCGCTGATACGTTTAAAGTGTCCGGCCGGGGTGAACTGCATATTTCCGTACTCATAGAAACCATGCGTCGTGAAGGTTTTGAACTGGCTGTTTCGCGGCCTCAGGTGATTATTAAAGAAAACGAGAAGGGTGAGTTGTGCGAGCCAATTGAGAGTGTCTCTATTGATGTGCCGGATCAGTTTGTTGGCATTGTAATTGAGAAAATGGGAAAACGAAAAGCCGAGATGAAAAACATGATCCAACTCGAAGGTGGTCTGGTGCGGCTTGAGTTTGAAATCCCAACGCGTGGTTTGCTTGGATTCAATACCGAGTTTATAACGGATACAAAGGGTGAAGGTATCCTGAGTCATGTCTTTAAAGCGTATGAACCATTCAGAGGCGAGATTCCTACCCGAAGTACGGGCGCATTGGTCTCGGCCGAAAATGGCGACTCGGTTGCCTATGCCATCAGCAACCTGGAAGACCGGGGTTCATTTTTCATTGAGCCGGGTATTGGGGTTTATGAAGGTATGATTGTAGGTGAGTGTAATCGTGAGTTTGATATGAACATTAATGTGTGTAAAACCAAAAAGCTCACCAATATGCGTGCTTCCGGCGCTGATGAATCGTTACGATTAACACCGGCCAGACTACTTACACTCGAACAAGCTATTGAATTTATTGCCGATGATGAGTTGGTTGAAGTAACACCAAAAACCATCCGTCTCAGAAAGAAAACATTGGATTCTAATTTGAGGGCTAAAGAAGCCAAGAAAAAGAAATTGGCTGCAGAAGCTTAATCGTGAGAGAAAAATAATTGCTTAAGTTGCGCCTTTGCCGATTTTAATAGGTCTTCAGTTTCCTGAAGGCCTATTTTTTTTTCAGCAGCAATATCCTCCAGGCTCAGCCCTTTTTTATCGTGGGCAATTAAAATATCTTTTTCCGGTGAAGGCAGTTTTGCTATGCATTCATCCAACCGATCCAGGCCTTGTTGCGGGTCATCAGATCCCACTTCAGAAGCATCTTGATTCTGCTCCTTATCGACCAGGTCTGTTAGCTCTGCCGATTGCGGGCGCCTGAACTCCACTTCCCCAAAGAGTAACATGAACTCTTCGTAGCTGAGCCCTTTAGGTTTGCAATACGGTATGCTGCGATCCATGAACTGAGCGGCCAGGTCTAAGAAAGTATCCTGGAATTTTTCATGCCGAACCAGGACATCAAAACTGTCGGAAATGGATCGGGCTTCTGAAGAGTAGGGGAGTTTCATTAAAATATTGATCCCGGCTGCTTCGGCATATTTTTCAGCCACGCCGCCGCCATCGTCGCGGTTGACGATCATACCCAGCAATTTGGACTGGCCGCCATAAGCATTAAAATGGTTGTTGGCCAGGCAAATATTATTGGCTGCAAAAATGGATTGCCGATCGTTGGAAACCACCAAAATCACTTCTTCGCACAGTGAGCGGGAAAGCGGTGTGGCAAAACCACCACAAACCACATCTCCCAGAAAATCCATCAGAATGTAGTCGAGGTGCCAGGAAAACAGTCCCAATTCTTCTAAAATATCAAATCCTGAAATAATACTTCGGCCGCCGCATCCGCGACCAACTTCGGGTCCGCCGAGTTCTATGCCAAATATCTGGTTCTTGATACCTTCAAGTTGGGTTTTGAAGACCACGTCTTCAATACCAAGTTTTGAATTATGTTGCTGTTTTTGATAATAAGCTTCGGTAACGGTTGGAAGCGACAACCCGCCAAAAAGTGATGTGGTGGAATCGTGCTTGGGGTCGCATCCAATTTGCAGAACCCGATTATTGAGATGAGCTAATGCTGCGGTGAGGTTGGTGGTCAAGAAACTTTTACCAATGCCACCTTTCCCATAAATCGCCAGTGTACGAACAGACATACCTTCAAAACCTAAAAATTAATAAATCCTTAACCGAGGCAACATGGTTTATTTATCCCAAGAAAGCACCATCTTCAAACAAGAGGGGTCCTGGAATGCTGTATCATAATGGTTGGCAATATTATGCCAGGCCGATTCTGAATGGGTAAATATCGTTTTAAAGTTGATCAGTTCTTTGGCCATAAAATCCCGAACCCTGTCCAGATCACCCATGGCCCATTGCTTGGCACAGATCAATTTGAGTTCTTTCATAAAGATCTGCTCATACTTCAAATTCACCCTTTCATAATAACCACCAAAAACCACAGAGCCATGCATTTTTAAATACCTGAGGGTATCTTCGATGGCTTTCATCGAGCCCGAGCAATCAATAATAACATCATAATCCATGGTGGGCAGAACATCGCTCAGGCCAGTTTTACTGACATCAATTTTAATATCGGCTGCAGACTTGGAGAGTCTGGATTCATACAGATCAGTGGCTACAACAGACTGGGCTCCAAAGGCCCTGGCAAATTCGCATACCAATAATCCCACGGCTCCCTGGCCAATAACGATCACTTTTTTGTCTTTTACATCAGCCAGTTCTACTGCATGAATGGCTGTAGCTCCCAAGGGCAGTGCAATGCCTACGATTGGTTCGGGCAACTCATCCAGAAGGGTTACTTTGTGAAGCGGAGAGACAATAAATTGTGAAGAACCTCCAAAAGCAGCATTTACATCGGTATATCCCAGTGATCCTGAGACATATACATATTTATCCATGTAGGATTTTGAAACATCCTGACCGCACTCAACAATCTTACCGACGGTTTCATAACCGGGGATTACCGGGTAGGAGGTCATATGCATGGATGGCAAATGTCCATCCAACAGCATTTTTTCAGTACCTGCACTAATTGAAGACCACTTTGTCTGGATCAGAACATCTTCGTTACTGAGAGGCCGGAGACCGACCTCTCGTAGTTCTATGGAGCCGGGGGATGAAAAGACAACCGCTTTTGATTTCATGGTATAATTCCAAACTGCTTAATAATGATTAAACCACTTGAACACCCTGCGATTTCAATCGTTTTTCGTTCTGTTTTTCCAGGTAGATACGAACAAGATATTGAGCAGCATTGACCACGTAGGTGAAATAAGCAGCAAAAGCTGTCCAGATGAGAGTTTCCTGAGAGAAACCTAAATAAGCCAATACAAAGTAAAGGAAATGCACAATGGTTGCGACAGTACTTCCGATATCTTCCCAGTAAAACTCTGGTGAATAAACCCAGATGTCAAATAGTTCTTTTTCAAAAAAGGCACCGGTTACAAATAATACAACCAGGAATAAGGTTTTAATCAGCAATGCCCAGGTTACAATTTCGAAACTTTCTAATGAACCATTGTAATACATTACGGTTAAGATCACACCTATAATAAAGACAATAAACTGTATTGGTGCTAAGTAAAGCTGAACTTTGGTCCAAATCGAGTTATTTCGTTTTCTAAGCTGCTCAGGTGAATAACGAGGCATAGATTCATTCTCCTTTATAAAAATTAATCAAAAACTCAAACTAATAATGAAAATGCGTAAATCTAATATAAAACCGCTCCGAGTGCAAACTAAAAGTGTTGTTAAGGAAAGTAATTCTTTAATTTAATTCCCAGTCGAAGGCGTTATACAAAACCGCCAGCATATTGACTTCCACGTTTTTAATCCGCTTGTTAAATCCTTCAAGCTCGTCAAAATAATACAGAAATGTCCTTGGCTGTTCTTCGTGTAAAATTTTTTGATATTCGTGCCAGAGTTTTGTGGATTCACTATTCTCAAGCGGTGTATTTAATTTTGCTATCACTTCATCTAAGCGTTGGTGTTGAAACGCTGAAGAATTAAAGGGTGAACGCACAAAATCCGAGCCCCAGATTATGAGCTGAAACGGCAGGGTTTCGGCCGATAGTCCCGACATGGCAGCTTTATACCGGTATTCATTCTGATTCTGGACAAATATCACCGTTTCGGCAAATTTTATGTTGCAGGTTATGCCCAACTCTTTCAGATTTTGCTGAACAATGGTGCAGGCATAATTACGTCGTGCATTTCCGGTTGGTGCTACCAGATCGAATTCGAACGGTTGGCCATTTTTTTCAAGTAACCCGCCTGAGCCGATCTGCCAACCTGCCTGGCTGAGAAGCTCAGCTGCTATTTCCGGATTATAGGAGTATGGATGCAAGGTTGTATCCAGGATTTTTGTATAGGCCGGCGAAAGAGAGGTATTGACGATGGTGGCATGCTCCCGGCCCATGAATCCTTCAACAATAGCCTCCCGATCAATAGCATGTGTCATGGCCTGCCTGACTCGTTTATCACCAAATAATGGATTCGGTCTGATCTGGCCATTTTTACGAAACGCTTCCCCATCAATCATCAACCAGACTATACTATCAAAATTCCGATTCTGTACGGATTTAATAGTCAGGTTTGGATTTTCCTGCAACAGCTGATCGGAATCTTTTGGGTTGATACCACCGGCAGACATCAGCACATCAATTTTACCGGTTTTTAGCAATGTAAGCCTGGTGGTGTATTCGGGGATAATTAAAAAGGATAGTTTTTCAATTTTACCGCCATAAGGCAATACCGATGTTGGGTTGCTTTCAAGAACTAATTCCTGCTGGCGTTGCCATTTCAGGACTTTATAAGGGCCGCCGCCCACAATGGGTATTTCAGCTGATTTCTGACGAATTTCTTCCGGGTTGTAACGCTCAAAAATATGCCTGGCAACCGGCATCAGGTCGTAAAAGTGATCCAGGATAATGTTATGGGCCATGGGATTTTCAAATGTTAAAATCAAGGTGGTGTCGTTGGGGGTTTGAACGGCACGCTCAAAATCCACGTTGCCTGAATCGTCTTTCAGCAAATCCATAACATAATGCTGGCGTGTGCTGGCCACTTTGGGATTTGCATAAAGTTCATAAGAGAATTTAAGATCATGTGAGGTAATCGGTTTGCCATCCTGCCATTTGGCATCCGAACGTAAATGGAAAACAACTTGATCGCCTTCCCCGGAAAACTCCCATTTTTTGGCTAGACGTGGTTGGTATTTTAACTCACCTGAAGCGCTGTCAAAATAGGGTCTGACAAGTGTTGGGAAAATCAGATTGCATATTTCTCGAGAAAGTGAAAGCTGAATAAGTAAGGGATTGAGGTAATCGAGATCGGCAGCAATACCAAGTGCGATTTGGTTTTTGGGTGCAATTGTTGGTGAGGAGTCTGTTTTGCAACCCAAGCCGGTATAGCCGAGGATGAAAACAATGAGCAGTGCAAAAAGTTGAGTTTTTCGCATTTCCTAATGGTTTTTATCTGAAAAAGTATGCCAAATATATCATTGATCGATGTGGATATAAAATCTTTACTTGAGAAAGTGGTTTGGCAGGAAAAGTATATGGGGGATCGGGTTGATCAACTTCAAGACATAAAACAGATCAGCCGGCACAAACCATGATGATGATTAACGGCTTGTGTTGAATTGGTCTGTATTGGGGCAAAAACTTTATTTGTAGTAGCCTTGCCATTGGTTTCCTGTGAGGCAAGTTTGCCTGTTCTTTTTATCAAAGTCTGAGACAAATCGCGTTCAATATAGATGTGGTTTAACATGATACCCGGATTTAGATATTAAGTGTACATCACAAAAGTCAGGTTCAGATTTTTTACTTCTTTTGATGCCCATAGAGTGGATTTATGTTCAGGATCAATACGTGTCATCAAGTCCAGAATCATTTGCGATTTGATAAGTTTTCTGGCGCTTACCGAGATCAGGCAGCCACGATATAAAAATTCAAGGGCATTCTTATTCTCACCGTTATGAAACAACAATTTACCCAGGTTGAAATAAGGCATGATCTCTGTTGGGCGGTACCGTAAAGCCAGTTTCCAATGATTAATGGCTTCTTGGTTTTGATTGGTAGTCATGAACCGTTGGGCAAGTTTTGAGTGATGGTGATATTTTTCTAAATGTGACATTTTGATAAATGGATAGTGATAAGGTTAAAGGTCTATTACCATCACTAATGTACGGGCTTAAAAGCATCGTGAATATGTAAGGGGGCAAGGCATGTGTGGGTCGTCACATAACAACGGGGGAAGAAGCTGCCTGGTTAAAACTCTTGGGTATCGGATTTACTAGCCTTTAGCAGGGCTTCTTCCAGAATCTTCAAGAGTTCTCCGGCTTGCGTTGGATTTATTGATCCTTTTTGGATAGCTACCCGAACTGTTTCCATGGCAAATGTTGCATATGCCGGTAAGAGATGAGGCATTTGAGAATCAAGTTCTTTAAGGTGTTTTGTGAGAGTCCGGGCATCACCGCGTTCAACCGGTCCGGTTAAAGCATCCTGTATATGCCGGGAGGCGCTTAAGTTCTTTAGTGTTTGCTGCATGATCGGTTCAAACACCTGATACGCATCGTCCTGGTTCAAACCAAGGGATGATAAGATTTCAGAGGCCAGGTGGGTTAATGTAACCGTATAGTTGCTTACAAGAACAGCTGCCACATGATACAATGTTTTAGATTCCTTGGGTATGTACATCACTTTACCTCCCAGATCATGGATCAGTTGTTTTCCGGTTTCAAACCCTCTGTTATCAGTTGCCTGAAGTCCAAAAAAACAGTTAAAGAGCGACTCGGTTGGCTGAGAAAGACATGAAGCGCTGCTGAACGTTTGGAAAGGGTGCATTGAAAAACTAGTGGCGCCATTTATAGTTAAGTCATCAAAAACGTCTGTAGAGAGGGCGCCGGAAAAATGGCCTATGGCAATATGCTCAAAATCAAGATCCAGTTGGCTTAATTGCTTGCCGATGCCTTCTATGGTATCATCTGGTGTTGCAATAAGTATCATGCTGGTATCTTGTGGTATAAGCTCCGGCTGGGTTCCATACGATTGAACATCAAGTTTTGCAGCCAGATCGCCTGCCTTGTTTAACGTTCTGTTGATCAGGCAATTAAACGTGTGGCCCTGATTTTTAAGGCGTTTTGCAACCAAAGAGCCGAGGGTTCCACAACCAATCAGGGTGATAGTATGCTTCTCTTTTGGTGCTTTATTAGAATTAGCTTGCATATTGATTGTGCTTTAAGCCATGTATTTGTTGCTTCTAATTCCTGCTCAACTAAATATAAGTTAAAAAAAGGGGTGTGATTTATGAGAATGAAACACAAAAAAACCAAATTTATGCTCAAAAAATAGAAAATTCGTTTTTAGATTTGTTTTTTAACAACTACCTTACTGGCTCAAATTTAGCATCTTCAAAGTGTAGTGTTGTTGCAGTAAAACTTTTCAAATACACAGATCACCATTTGAAAACGAACAAACACCATTTTACGACACAATGGTCGGGTTAATTTGTGTATGATAACGAGTTAAATTTTCATCTTATAACTTAACAAGATCTCAGAATAGCACTAGTCAGAACTGAAAATCAAAAGTCTGTTCTTAGCTTTTCGAGTTAATCCAACTAAGCATATTTCAACTATGAGTGAAGCATCAAAACCAACCACACGGACAAAAAAAACGACTACGAAGAAACCCACAACTACGGCTGCACCATCTAAGGACAAGAAAAAAACACCGGTTTTTCCTTTCGCGGCTATAGTCGGCCAGGAAGAAATGAAACTCAGCTTGCTGTTGAATGTAGTTGATCCAAAAATCGGGGGTGTTCTGGTTATGGGACACCGCGGTACCGGAAAAAGTACCACGGTTCGTGCTTTGGCTGATGTTTTGCCACTCATTAAAGTGGTGATCGGCGATTCTTACAATCGCTCATCTGAAGACTATAAAAAACTTCCGGGTAACGAGCGCACCCGCCCGAAAACTGAAGATGTTACCGTACCGGTTGTGGATCTGCCACTTGGCGCCACGGAAGACCGTGTTTGTGGCACCATTGATATTGAAAAAGCCTTAACCAGCGGTGTTAAATCTTTTGAGCCAGGTTTGCTGGCACAGGCCAACAGGGGCTTTCTTTACATTGATGAGGTAAACCTTCTGGACGACCACCTGGTTGATGTCTTGCTTGATGTGGCAGCCAGTGGTGTGAATGTGGTTGAACGCGAAGGTATTAGTATTCGCCACCCTGCCCGTTTTGTGTTGGTTGGCTCCGGTAACCCCGAAGAAGGTGAACTTCGTCCGCAGTTGCTCGATAGATTCGGTCTTCACGCCAGAATTAACACTATCACCGATGTTGCAAAGCGTGTTGAAATTGTAAAACGCCGTCGTGAGTATGATGAGGATCCATTTGGTTTTGTTGAAAAATGGGAAAAAGAACAATTAGAGTTGCGTGATCAGGTTACTAAAGCCAAGAAGTTGGTTCAGAAGGTGGTTATGCCGGATGATATTTTAACCATGGTTGCTCAGCTTTGTATGAATTTAGGTATTGATGGTCACCGAGGTGAATTGACCATAACCCGTACCTCACGAGCTTATGCTGCTCTTCAGGGTAGAAAGAAAGTGACAATGGAAGATATTAAAGCCATTGCTGTACCGGCTATTCGTCACAGGTTGCGTAAAGATCCGCTTGAAACGATTGATCCGGGTGAAAAAGTAGAACGAGAGTTAGAGAAAGTACTAGGAGAAGTGGAGGTGGCATGATTGCCTTTACAGATATAGTTGGTTTAGATATGGCCAAGCAAGCCTTGTTGCTCTTGGCCGTTGATCCCTCATTAGGTGGTGTAATTATCCCGGCCTCGGTTGGTTCGGGTAAATCGTCACTGGCCCGTGCATTTGCCGGTGTCCTTCCCGAAGAAACACCTTTTGTGGATTTACCATTAAATGTCACAGAAGATCGGTTGATTGGGGGTTTAGACCTTGAAGCGGCCATTGCTACCGGTGAGCGCATCATTGAGCAGGGCTTGCTTGCCCGTGCTCATAAAGGGGTCTTATATGTGGATTCGTTAAGTTTGCTCGAAGCAACTGCTACCTCTCATGTCATGGATGCCATGTCCAGAGGCGCGGTATTGGTAGAGCGTGAAGGTTTAAGTGAAGTTCATCCCGCCGAATTTATGCTTGTGGGTACATATGATCCAACCGATGGCGATGTGCGTATGGGCTTGATGGACCGTATCGGTTTGATTGTACCATTTACAAAACAAAACGATTCCCGCGCCCGTTACGAGATTGTCAAGAAAGTAATGCGCGATACGCCCAACGAAGATGCCGATGATGAAGTGAAAATGCTGGGTGGTCTGGTTCAGGCCGCACGGGAACAATTGCCCCAGGTTGCTATTCGACAGGAACAAATCGAAGGATTGGTTCAATCGGCTTTGGCATTAGGTGTTGAAGGTAACCGTGCTGATGTGTTTGCTATAAAAGCTGCCATTGCCAGTGCCGTACTTTCGGGCCGCAATGATGTTGAAGAAGAAGATTTAAAAATTGCTGCGAAATTAGTTTTGGTGCCACGGGCAACCCGAGTCCCTGAGGCTGAAGCTGAAGAGCAGGAACCGCCACCACCACCTCCGGAAATGGATGAAGCTCCGGAAGAAGAAACCGGCCAGTCTGATGATGATGACGGAACGGATTCAGATCCTGAAAACAAAGAGGAGCAAACCCCGGATCAGATTGAAGAGTTGTTGATGGAGGCTATTGATGCCGAGATACCGGAAAGTGTCCTGAATATTTCTATGGCGGCAAAGAGCAAAAGCCGTTCAGGGCATCGCGGAGAAGCGTTGAATAACCGCCGCGGAAGATTTATCCGCTCGCAAATGGGCGAGATCCGCAGTGGTAAAATTGCAATTATCCCAACCCTGATCGCAGCTTCACCGTGGCAGAAAAGCCGAAAAGAAGAGTATAAGCATCGCAAAGACTCTCTGATCATCATGAAAGATGATGTTCGGATCAAGAAGTTCCGTGATAAAGCCGGCACGTTGTATGTGTTTATCGTGGATGCGTCGGGTTCGATGGCGATTAACCGTATGCGCCAGGCCAAGGGTGCTGTAAGCCAGCTTCTGCAAAGCGCTTATGTGCATCGCGACCAGGTAGCCCTGATAGCTTTCCGTGGTCAAATGGCCCAGGTTTTATTGCCACCATCGCAAAGTGTTGAACGCGCCAAACGCGCCCTGGATGTATTGCCAACAGGTGGCGGCACGCCGCTGGCTTCGGCATTGTACATGGGCTGGCAGGAAGCGGTTCAAATGCGCTCTAAAGGCATTAACCAGTCTATGCTGGTTCTCATTACGGATGGGCGTGGTAATATTGCCTACAACATTGATGATAATGGAACGGATGAACCTCGCAAGCCAACCAAAGAAGAAATCGCTAAAGAAGTAGAATCATTTGCAAAGATCATCCAGGCCGATGGTGTGGATTCGGTTGTAATTGATACCCAAATGAACTACCTCTCCAGGGGCGAAGCACCAAAGCTGGCCAAGGCGTTAGGTGGCCGGTACATGTATTTGCCGAATGCAAAAGCCGAGCAAATTGTTCAGGCAACAATGGGCGAATAACTGTAAGCTAAGAAAATGTAAAAGACTGCCCCGGGCAGCCTTTTTTTATTCAGCCGATTTTTCCTGGTTTAAGATTTTCTTCTTTTGTTTTATCACGGCCCGCATAATAAACTCGGCCGAGGTATTGGCCGATTGCATTTCACCATAATTTAGATCTTTGGCATCTTCTTCCATTTCATCGGCCATCTTGGCGCCAGCTTTGCTTTGCAGGTAATTTTTGGCCGTAGTTGTCTGTGTGGCGTTCTTGGTTTCGGTGCGTTGCAGATAGAAATGCGAGATCATGTGATAGACCACCCCTTTGCCATAGTTAAACCTGATCAATACCGGCGACTCGTTATAATGCTGTTTAAGCTCCCTGGATTTTATCAGGACATCCACACTGGACGTATCCAGAATTTTAATTGGGTAAGACGAGCCCTCCAGCCACCATACCGGATCGGTTTCTTCATCCAGAAAGCCTTTAATCACCGGATCTTCCTGATTGATCATTTCAATACGAACCACTTCGTCTCGAGTGGGTTTATTGTTATAGGCTACAAATCCGGGAAAAGCTATTTCAAGTACATGCTTGAGCGCCCAGTCGGTGGTTATCAATTGCCCGCCCTGATCAACAAAGGCTGAAAGCTTTCTGGCCGCATTTTTTGGGAACCCGCTTGCGCAATTGACAAAAACAGTTTGATGCGGTTGAAAATCAGCATCTTTAACCTGGTGCTGCCCGATGCGTTGGTAGGGGAGTTTCAGAACATCCAGAACCAGATGAATGTGGTCGTACGTGCCGTCAATCACCACAAGGTCTGTTTTGGAAATATCTTCAATGATGGCCGTATTGGTATCATTTTCGGTTTTCAGGCGTTCGCGAATCAACTTGTTAGACAGCTCATAAGCTTTTTTCATCTTTGAATCCTTGGCCGGGGCAACCGGTTGCATGGTTTGCGTGGGTTGAGCCATCACAGACGAGGCCATCAAAATAAAAATTACCAGAAAGGTGAGTTTGTTCATAAGAAGAGCCAGATGGTTAAGGTTTTTGAGAAGGAAATAGAAGTTTTTACAAGTGCGGGGTGTTTTTGTTTCAGAAGGGGCTAAATCTGCCCACTCCAAAACAGGATGGACAGCACCAGGGCGCCTGCTGATAACACCGAGCTGAGTAATGTGGCCAAAATCAACCAGAAAATCCTTGAGCTGTTTTTTGGTGCAATTACAATAACATCGGTTGAGTGAAATTTATCCTGGTTTTGGTTGATCAGGACATGCTCCCCGGCTTCTTTTACTTCGAACTCGCCAACCGGTACAATGCGATTGCCCGAGAGATCCTTACGCTGCTCAGAGATACTCACACGATGAAAAACCGCCACTTTTTCCTGAGAGGGATTCATGATTTTAAATCGGGCATTAAGTGGAATAACGCCATCCAGGTAAGGACGCTTGATGGCAATTTGAAACGTATTTGCTGAGCCGGGGTAAAAACGGCAGGTGACATCCAGCGCCGGATATTCAAATGTGTGTTTTACCGAATAATGCCTGATAAGCTGCCAAACACAAAACGTGAGCACAAGTGCGCTGAACACAAACACCAGTGGAAAAAAATAGTTGGCTTCAAGCATAATACAAGTTTGAGATACGATTCGGAACATATCAGGGTAATATCGTTAAAACCAGTTGGTTTAAAGAAATAAGGAATTGTTAAACCAGGTTAGCCGGAGGCTTGTGTTTCCATCGGTTATGCATCCAGAACCACTGACCCGGATAGGCTTTAATCACGTTTTCTATGGCCGTGATGTATCGATCGGCCAGGCGCTGGACATCTTCCGGAGTGCTTTTCAAGTCATGGCTGGGTATTTCATTAACTTCCATCCGATAGGTGCCTACACCTGTTCTCACACACATGGTTATAAACAGTGGCACCTTGCAACGGAGGGCAAAGACAGCACCGCCTAAGAAAACCGAGGCGTCCTGGTTGAGGAATTTACGATAGTAACCATCCTTAGGCCCGGATTGATCACTGAGCAAGCAAATGATCCGTCCGTTTTTGAGATCGCGTATGCATTCCCTGGGGGCTTGTTTCATACCGATGATTTTGTTACCGAACAGTTGTCGCCATTCCGACATTTTCCGGTCGACAAAAGCGTTGGACTGAGCTTTAGTGACAATGGAGAGCGATCCTAAAAATACCGAGCTGCAATGGGTCATGATCTCCCAGTTGCCAAAATGGGCCGACACCACCACGCATCCTTTCCCACATCGCCGATTGGCTTCAAACTCAGGGGAAGCTACAAATTCAACCACGGCTTTAGCTTTCTCAACGGAATTGATCAGTGGTAAGCGCAGGGTTTCGAGCAAATTAATGGCCTGGGTTTGGTAGGCTTCCAGGGCAATCTGGCTCTGCTCTTCAGACGATTTTTCAGGGAAAGACAATTGCAGATTTTTTTCAACAACATCTCGCCGCAGCTTTAATTTATAATAGATAAATCCGCCTAACCAATTAGCCAACCGATAGCACTGCTCAATACTTAATTTGCGAACAATAACTCCCATGCCAACAAATAATACATATTCCAGCGCATGGGAGATTTTTTTTAACGGCAACTTCATCTAAATCTGGTTAGAGACTAATTGTGCAACCCAGAAAATAAAAAAGGGTTGTATCTTATAAATTTGTGGAGAAGTATAAAACTTAATGGTTGAAAATAATAGAAATTTAATGAGTACCATAATACCTTCAGGTGATGTTTCTGAGGCTGCGCTTAGTTTGGACCAGGCCAAAATATATACAGATAACCAGCGACAAGCGGGTAAAACCATCGTATTTACAAATGGTTGCTTTGATATACTGCATGCCGGACATGTCAGATATTTAAACCAGGCTAAAGCTTTGGGCGATATTTTAATTATCGGTTTGAATAGTGATGATTCAGTCAGGCGGCTCAAAGGAGAGAGCCGGCCGGTTCATTCCGAACAAGACCGGGCATTTGTGCTACTGGGTTTAAAAGCCGTTGATGCGGTTGTTGTATTTAACGAAGACACACCATTAAACCTGATAGAGACCATTTTGCCTGATGTTTTGGTAAAGGGCGGTGATTGGAGCCTGGATAAAATTGTCGGCAGGGATGTTGTTGAAAAGCACGGTGGAAAAGTGCAGACCATATCATTTCTGGAAGGACGCTCAACCACAAATACAATAAAGAAAATTATAAATACAACTAACTCTTGAGTAAGTGATTAAAGGGCTTACATACCTGGCTCGTACGTTTTTGTTCATTGCCACAGTTTTTTTGACCCTGACGGTTCTTGTGGGATTATTGATGAAAACGGGTACTGTTAGCCAATATGTGAAACACCGTTTAGAGCAGGAGTTTCAAAAGAATTTTAATGGGCGGCTGGAAATATGGAAACTCAACATCAATTTCCCCATTGAAGTAGAACTACTCAACAGTAAGGTTTATATCGAAGATGAGTATCGCCCAAGTGCTACTGCCGATAGCATTGCTATTAAACTCAGTTATTTTAACTATCTGGAAGGTGGTTACTCAGGCGTTGTCATCAGAAACCTTTTACTATCGGGACTTTCGTTTGAAGTTCATGAATCCCAAAGCGGTGAATTGAATTTCGATAGATTACTCCCTGAACAAAAGCCCGCCAAATCAGCTCTGGATTCTGTTTCTTTGTTTGAAAGACTTCCAAAAATCAATTGTGAAAATTTTGAGATCAGGGACCTGTCTGTTAACTGGTACCGGCAAGAGGATTTCAGGCAGACAACTAAACGAATATCAGATGTTTTACCAACCGGACTGTGGAAGGTAAAAAATGGGTTTCATAAAACCCAGGTTCTTGAATTGAGAGACTTAGGCTTAAAGTGTAATGTAAAAACGGCACCGAAATTTATAAGCGGTGTACTCAATCAATTTACATACCAGTTGCCTCAACACAATTTCCAGCTGAATAAGACATCCGCTTACTTTTTCTTTTCTGACACCCAGGCTGAGATTTTAGCATTAGATGCACAAACAAATCGCTCAAATCTCACGCTTTCGGCCTCTATCAGGGATGTTGATTTATTTGCCAAACCTGGTCTGAAAACACTAAAAGACAAACCGGTATTTGTTCAGCTCAATTCCAATCAGCTGCATCGAGAGGATATCAGTCTCTTTACAGATCAGCTGCCTTCAACCTTCGAAACACTGGCACTGGATGTAAAAATAAAAGGCACATTTCAAAAGTTAGGCCTTGAAAAATGCGTGGCCATGGTTGGTGAAAATCAGTTAAGGATGAGGGGTCATTTGAATAATGTACATGATCTCAACAAACTCAAGGGTGAAATTTTTCTTACCGATACCCGACTTAACATTGATGAACTCAGCCAGCTTCTGAACTCTGAGAAATTAACATCCTACAAGCATATTAATGATGTGGTGCTGCAAGGTTCATTATCCGGCAGCAAGCAAAAGCTTAGCGCAGACCTGGATTTAAGCTCCGGATCTGGCAAGGGACGCATTCGGTTCAGGGCCAGTGATTGGCTGGCAAAAACCCCGGGCTTTTCTGGTCGGATAGATGCCTTCAATGTGGATTTGTCCACGCTGATGAATGATAAGCGCTATAAAAGTAGCTTAAATAGCCGCATCGACTTTAACGGGTCAGGAAAAACATTTGATGATTTAAAGGCCACAGTAGCCCTGAAACTTGATTCTACAATGATTGCCAACCGATGGATATCCAATGGTATCATCAATGCGAAACTTCAAAATCAAGTTATTGAGACCGATATGGCGTTGGTCTCGCGTAAGCAGCGTTTAAGCTTTAAAGCCAATGCAGATATATCTACACCAACTGTTAAAGTGAAAGCTTCAGGAAAAGCAAGACGATTAAACCTGAGAACATTACTTAATAATGAGGATTACCCGAGCAATTTAAATTTTGTCTTTAACATGAACGCCAGCGGCAGGGAACTGGGTGATTTATCGGCTGCTGCCGATGTCCGTTTCGACTCCTCCATGCTCCGTGGAGTTGAAATCGAGCATGAAACCACGGCGTCATTCAGAATCGAGCAGGATACCGAAGGCTCATCCATTGAAGTGGCAAGTGATATTATCGAGTTTAATGCGTTTGGCGATTTTGACCTGGGCCGCTTGAAAACTATTGGTGAATATGAAACCCGCGCCATTTTAAAAGAACTCTCAGAAAACAACATTTTCCGCAAACAATTTTCAATATCTGAAAAATTAGGATTTAGTTCTGCGGACTTAAACGTTGCCGAAGACTCGGTGTTTAAGTTTCCAAATCTGAAAATGGTTTTTGATGCCCATCTGAAGAATCCCAAAAAAGTAGCCCGGATTTTTGAAATAGGCGAGTTTGAAGCGGAGGGGACTTTCCGTGGTGTTATTGAAAGCTCAGAAGATCAGTTGAAGCTCAGAAGCAATGCCAATCTGGAGTCGCTTAGGTTCAAAGACCAGATCGCAGCCCTGGCTTTAAAATACTCCATCAATTACACCGATTCACTCATAGCTGAGCCATCAGAAAACAGCAGCCGGTTTTTAAATATTGTAGAATTTGATGCCGATAAACTCCGTTTAGGCAATTCAATTTTTTTTGGATCCAATGTTTTATTCGATTACAAAAAACGAAATCTCTATCTCAATATTCGTACCTCTGAAAAATCTACAGACGGTCTGGTGGATTTAGAAACCGTGATAGATTTTAATGATGATCTCTATGATATCGATTTGAAAAATTTCAGTTTTGCCACCACTCAGGTTCTCTGGCAACTCAATCCCGATGCCCGGATTCGATTCAGCAGAAAGGAAATTGCCCTCGAAAATGTCATTCTCCAGAACTATGATCAGCTTATTAGACTTGAAGGGGTGCTTACGCTTGCCGGGTATGGCGAAATCGACCTGAAGATTAAGGATTTGGATCTTTCGGAACTGCGATATTTTATCTTTGATGAAAAAGATAAACGATTTGAAGGGATTTTAAATCTGAATGGACAGATTGTCGGGACTCTTGAAGATCCCCAACTGGATATGGATCTGTTTATAGATAATTTGGCTTACATGGTTATTGATGTCGGGCATGTAGAACTGTCTTCAAATTACAAGCAGCAACTTCTGAGCCTGGACATGGATATTAATCGCAATAACATCCGCACCGATTCATTAAAACTGAAACGGTATAAAGTCAACCAATTGAAGCTGGATGGCACGCTGCCCATAGATTTGAGTTTTGTATCTGTAGAAGAGCGTTTTTTAAATACCAGGCCAATAGATGTCCGGTTAAGTTCACCAAATATATCCCCAAAAGTGATTGAATATTTTTTACCATTTTTTAAAAATTCAAATGGCCCTATACCTGTAAAAGCCTCCGTTGGTAATTATTTTCGCGACCCCAGTATTAAAATTAAGAGCACGTTGAAAAACTTTATCACAACTGTGGAACCTTCCGGAGTAACCTATATAATTAATGGTGATCTGGACATAACCGATTCTTATATCCGACCAGAAAACATGGTGTTTCAGGATTATTCCGGTGGTAGCGGTGTTTTGACAGGTGAAATAATTATGGATTTTTTTAGTGTGGATCGGCTGGATCTAAAAGGTACTTGCTCAAGTCTGGAATTATTAAATAAAACCGACAGCGGCGACCAGCTTTTTTGGGGGACGGTTGAAGGTTCCTCGCAAAATTTGTCACTTAGCGGTACTCTGGACAATCCTCTCTTCAGGGGGGAGTTATTTGTGGATGACGCAAATTTTTCCATGCTTCGCTCTCAGGCCGCCAGTAGCTCTCAAGTGGCCGAAGCCAGCAGATTTGTGAAATTTGTTGCAAGACCCGATCCTATGAAGACTGATCTGGATAACTTTAACTCAAGCCTCAATAAAACTTTATACTTATTTGAAGACGATCAGACTGAGTCGGAAAATATTTTCCAGACCACGTTTTTGGATAAACTTCTCATTCGTGACTTTATCTTAAAGAATAACCGCCGTTTAATCTTCAACATGATTTTCGACCGGTACAGCGGTGAAAAACTGCAAACCGAGATCAATAATTTGTTGATGACCGTCAACAAAACCGGCCAGGAGTATACGGCTACGGGTGTTGTAAATATGACATCGGGAAAATATAATTTTGCCACCGCTGCTTTTGATATTCAGCCAGAAGCCCGTGTTACCTGGAACAATACCGATATTCGGGAAGGCAAGATGGAAAATGTCTTTGCCAACCGGGATCTGAGAATACTGGATCGCCAAACCAATCAGATCGATGATGTGACATTGTCTTTGTATGTAGGCGGAACACTGGATAATCCCCAGGTTGATATGGGATATTATTTCAATCAGCAAGCCCAGCCATATTCGGCCTCAGAAAGTTTTGGTGAAAGAACAAGCACCATTGATCCCAATGCACAGTTGAATGTCATGACCCTTCTGTTTGCCAATCAATGGTACAATAAACCTGGAAGTTCCCAAAGTTTTGAAAGCAACACAGCTATCTCAAGCGTGGGACTTTCTACAGGAGCCGGATTGATTTCGGCACAGCTCTCACGATTGGCATCGGGTATATCCGGGCTTGAGTCTGTTGATTTGAATATTACGCGCGATGCAGAAGGCGCACCTGTTGGGGTAGATTTAACCGTGGCGCTTACTGTGCCAGGTACAGACGGGCGTTTGAAACTCATTACATCCGGCACAACTTCCAAAACCGAGCTGGATAATCAAAATGCCGGCTATTACTCCAATGCTCAGAGGCTGGAGTATCAACTTACAAATAATCTGGTGGTTGAAGCTTACCGCACATTTGGGCTGAACCGCAACAGTGTTGGCTATGGATTCGGTGATCAGGTGTCGGAGATCTGGGGACTTAGTGTGGCTTATCGCGAAAACTTCAGAACCTGGTCTGAGCTATGGAACAGGATCTTTAAATCGGGCTCAGATAAACAAAAAACAGATATGTTTAAATCAGATCTGAAACAGACACCTTTTAAGCCTGAAAATGTAATGTTAAGCAATTAAATTTATCAGAAACATGATCTTAAACGGGAAAAAAATATTACTTGGTATTTCGGCTGGCATAGCTGCATATAAGATTCCTTTGCTGGTTCGATTATTAAAAAAACAGGGTGCTGAAGTTCAGGTGGTTCTAACCACGAATGCTTCTGAATTTGTGTCTGATCTCACACTGGCCACATTATCGGAGAGAAATGTAATCTCTGAAATTTTTCCTCAATCCTCTCTGGATCCTAAAACATCCTGGACCTGCCATGTCTCGTTGGGGGAGTGGGCCGATCTTTACCTGGTAGCACCGGCTACTGCAAACACCCTGGCAAAACTTACTTCAGGGCTTTGTGATGATATGCTAACAGCCACTTTTTTAACCTTGCCTCAACACAAGCCCAAACTCATTTTCCCTTCAATGGATCGCGAGATGTACAATGCGCAATCCGTTCAGCGAAATATCCGGCAGCTTGCCGCTGATGGGTGCCGAATTATTGAGCCCGATAGCGGGGAATTGGCCTCAGGATTAGTTGGAAAAGGCCGGATGCCAGAGCCCGAAACCATTGTAGAGGCCATTATTGAGACCTTTAACGCTGAGAATCAGATTGATACATTAAACGGCAAGAAAGTCCTGATAACGGCAGGAGCCACCCGTGAAAAAATTGATGATGTGCGGTTTATTTCCAATTATTCCTCCGGAAAAATGGGGTTTGCCCTGGCTGAACAAGCCAGAAAGCATGGCGCCGATGTGGTGTTGGTTTCCGGTAAAACATTTCTGGATACCCCGGCAGGTGTAAAGCGCATCGATGTGGAAAGCGCTCAGGACATGTATCAGCAAGCCAGCGGCTTTTTTGAGTGGTGTGATCTGTTCATTTCTGCAGCAGCCGTGGCTGATTACAGGCCCGAGAAAAAAATTGATGGAAAAGTTAAAAAAAGCGATGAGCCACTAGAACTCTGCCTGGTGAAAAACCCGGATATTCTGGCTGATTTTGGCAAGCATAAATCTGAAAACCAGGTGGCGGTTGGGTTTGCACTGGAGTCGGCAAATCATAAAGAAAATGCCCTTGAAAAATTACATAAAAAAAATCTGGACATGGTAGTTTTGAATTCTTCAACAATGCCAGGGGCTGGATTTGAGGTGGATACTAACATTGTGACCATACTGGAAAAGGATGGTTCTGAAAGTGAATATCCGATGATGTCGAAAAATGACGCCTCAAAAGAAATTTTAAAAAAATCAAGTTGTTTCTTCAGAAAAGATTAACTAAATATTAACCAGTAACCTTAACCAGCCAGATGACCAGTTCAGGTTTTTAGCACTCCATTTTTTCTTCTTCTGGCTAGACCCAATGATTTAGGATAAGATTAACTATGCAACAGGGGCATTTATTCGATAAAATTGAATCACAGGACGACTTAAGTGCTAAAAACAGTTATACCCTATACAAGATACTCGATGAACTCTACGAAGTAACCCATACCTGCAAAGTTTGCCCTTTAGGCGAATTGCGCACTAATTATGTTTTTGGTGAAGGTAATCCCAATGCCAAAGTAGTTGTAGTTGGCGAAGCTCCGGGTGCTGAAGAGGATGCACAAGGCAGGCCATTTGTAGGACGCTCAGGTAAGTTGTTGGATAAAATCCTGTCGGCTATAAAATTTACGCGTGATGATGTCTTTATCTGCAATATTGTCAAATGCCGGCCTCCCGGAAACCGCGAACCACAAAAAGATGAAATAGAGGCATGCAGCCCTATTTTAATGCGGCAGATTCAGATCATTAAACCCCGGATCATACTTCTGCTCGGCCGGGTTGCTGCAAATGTATTATTGGATAATAAACAGTCAATGTCGGCTATGCGGGGAAAAATAATCCGATGGAACAATATCGATGTTTTTGTAACATACCACCCTGCTGCTTTATTGAGAAATCCGAACTGGAAACGTTTATGCTGGGAAGATGTCCAGCACTTACGAAAACATTACGACCAACATTACGCAGCCGACTGATCTAAACACAGTTAACTTTTTGATAAGGAAACGCATATGCAGGGAAGTTTTTTAGATAAAGGACACGACCTGAACCAATCCTACCCCCTGGATAAAATGGTGGGTTCCCGACGCTCAGTCCGTTCAGAAACGGATTTTTCCAAAGAAGCCCGCATGCCACCCAATGCCTTCGAACGTGAACAGGATGTACTGAGTTGCGTATTAATTGAAGCCGATGCCATAGAGCGTGTCATAGAAGTATTTGGCGAAAGTGGTGAAACGGTTTTTTACAATGCAAAGCATAAAACCATTTTCAAAGCCATGCTCACGCTATACAACCGGCGTGAACCCATCGATATTATTACGGTTAGTGAAGAATTAAAGCGGAATGAAGAATTGGAAAATGTTGGCGGCAGTGTTTATATCGCTGAACTCTCCAATAAAGTAGTCTCAGCTGCTAATGTAGAATTTTATGCTTACTACATTAAGGAAAAAGCGCTTTATCGCAGCCTGATCTCAATTGCTACAAATATTTCCTCCAAGTCGTATCAGCAAAACACCGATGTGTTTGATTTGATAGAGCAAGCCTCCCAGGATATGTTCCAGCTCTCTCAGGCAGGTATCAAGAAAAAAGCAACCGATATTAAATCGCTTTTAAAAGATGCCACCCGCATGATAGAATCGCTGCGCTCACGAAAGAGTGCCATTACCGGTGTGGCTTCCGGATTTTCTGATCTGGACAAACTTACAGCTGGTTTTCAACCCTCTGATATGGTGATTATAGCGGCCCGCCCTTCAACAGGTAAAACAGCATTTTCGCTTTCCCTTGCCCGTAATGCTGCCGTTGAGTCCAAATCACCAGTGTTGTTTTTCAGTCTGGAAATGTCAGAAATCCAGCTGGCCACCAGGTTGCTTTGTGCCGAAGCTTATGTGGAGTCCCAATTGGTGAGAACCGGTAAGATTTCTTCATCCGATATGACCAATATCGTGTCGCGAATGGATCAGCTCTCACAGGCTGAGATCTATATTGATGATACACCCGGCATTTCAATTATTGAACTTGGCGCCAAGGCCCGCCGTATGAAGCAGGAAAAAAATATTGGCATGATCGTGGTGGATTATCTTCAACTTATTTCCGCAGTTAAAGACGGCCGCAGCAATCGTGAGCAGGAAATTGCCCAAATCTCAAGGTCACTCAAGGCCATTGCTAAAGAACTTAAAATTCCGGTGATTGCATTGGCACAGTTGAACCGTGCCATGGAACAACGCAGCGGCGATAAGCGTCCACAGTTAAGTGACCTGCGAGAATCAGGTTCAATTGAGCAGGATGCCGATGTGGTCATGTTCTTATCGAGCCCGGAGCGTTATGGCCTGCAGAATTTTGCTGATGGTTCTTCAACTAAGGATATTATTGAAGTGATCATAGGCAAGCAGCGTAATGGTCCTATAGGCGATATTCGCTTGAAATTTTTACGCCAGTACGGGCGGTTTGAGAGTGTTTCTCAGATCTATACCGACTCTGATTTTCAACCAGCCGAACAGCCCAGAATTGAAAAAGCAGCTGAGGATATTGAAGCACAGAACAAAAAAGAGCCGCCACCATCAGCTTTCATAATCGATTCCGAAGATACGCCGTTCTAACGTTTCGGGTGGCGTATCTTATAAATACTTCTATGAAACCTCATAGTGCTCTTAGTGCATCGCTATTAAGAATTTCCCCCTCTTGTCCGGGCCCTATTCAGATGTTCTTTCATCATTCATCCTGATAGATAAATCGCTTTCCCAGAACCCAAGATAATTGGCTTTTCATATTCTCAGAAAGTTTGAAAAAACTGAATGCAGAAGAAATCGTAAGACGTTGACTAAGCCGGAGTCTGGCGTATAGGTCAACGTGCTCTGTAATTTAAGTTCATTTCTTAAATCGGTTACTTTCTTAACACTCCAAACACCCAGGAGGTAATCATGTCGACAGTCAGAAAAGATTTTGATGCCTACAAAATATGGTACTATAGCGGTCATCCTTACGAGGTATTAATTTATTGCTATATGGGCAATTCCTATGTAGGACGAATTGTTTTCTTTAAAGACGAGTCAACCATTCCGGATAATGCAAATTACTCAAGTGGCCCATCCATTCATTACCCGTTAAGCCGGTTTAATGATGTAATCAATATTCTGCGTCAGGAAAAGCCATTGTACTTATTCCTGAATTTAAACAACAAGATTGGTATAGTGGCCACATCCGATCGTGAGCCGGTAGGTGAAGAAGAGTCGTAATTACCGGATGTGTGATAATTGAAAACAAGGTCTGCAGAAGTTAAATTTTCTGCAGGCTTTTTTTATATGACTTCCGGGGGTGGTACTAACGTTTGCGGGCAGTTGAAAAGTTGGTATCAAGTTTCATGCCAGACTCATTCAAATGCCAGAGCTTTTGGCAGGGAAATGATTCTTCATACATGGCTTTACCAATAATAACAGAGTCGATACCTATATCTTCCATTTTACACAGGTTATTCAGGTCGTTTTTACAAGCAACGCCGCCTGAAGCCGTAATGTGCATCTGGACTTTGTTAGCAAATTCCAGCACCGATTCGCAATTCAGACCTTCCATGGTACCATCGCGTGAGATATCTGTATAGACCAGGCGCTCAACGCCACGCTCTTTCATTTCCAGAGCAAGTTCATAATCGCGCTTTTTGGAGGACTCGGTCCAACCACTGATTTTGGCAATACCATCTTCAGAGTCGATACCCACTAAAATCTTTCTCGGGCCATAGAGCTCAATCAGGGTGGAAATAAGGTTAGGATCTGTGACCGCAGCCGAGCCGATCACAATTCTATAGACACCCATTTCAAGGTATTGTCTGGCTTGCTCTACAGTACGGATACCTCCGCCCAACTGTATAGGAATATCAAGCGTATCAACAATCTCTTTTATTTTATCGGAATTTTTGGGCTCGCCGGAAAGGGCTGCATCCAGGTCTACCACATGGATAAGTTTGGCATTTTGTTTACGCCAGATGATGGCCATATCGCGTGGTTCGTCCAGATAGATCTTTTCATGTTCAAAGTCGCCACGGGTCAGGCGAACACATTTTCCATCACGGATATCAATGGCTGGTATTATTAACATGATACAACAAGATCAACTTTCATAAGTTGGCAAAATTACTCAGTAATTTCAGACCGATTTCTGCACTTTTTTCGGGATGAAATTGGACAGCAAAAATACCATTTTTTTCAATAGCCGCACAAAATTTTTCACCGGCATACGACGAATAACCAATAGCATGAGATGAATCATCAGGTGCGCAGAAATACGAATGGACAAAGTAGAAATAAGACTCCTGATCAATGCCTTTAAAAAGCAATGAGTCTTTGGTGATCTCAACCGAATTCCATCCTATTTGAGGCACTTTATCCTCGCTCGACTCAAAGCGCTTCACCTGGCCTTTTACAACATTTAAACCTTTAAAAGAGCCCATTTCCTGACTCTCAGAAAGCAGTAGCTGCATGCCCAGACATATTCCGAATATCGGGTATTGTCTGTGGATATGTTCAAGGAGTGCATCGTAAAAACCTCGTTCAATTATGGCTTCAACACCTTGTCCGAAAGCGCCAACACCCGGCAGAATGATTTTTTCACCAGGTTTAAGCTCACTGGGTGATGAGACAATTTTGTTGGGAACAGTCAGAAAATCGAGTGCCTTTTTAACAGAGTGCAGGTTTCCTGCATGGTAATCAATGATATAAATCATTTAAAAATGGATTAACCGTTCAAGATCTCGTGCAATTTATCCGGATCTTTAATCGGCAGTTGACAAGCAAAGTCGATGCACATAAAAACGGTAGGTTCAGCATCTTTGGTAGGCAATTCCTTGAGAAAAGGCATAAGTTTGCCGGTTTCTTCGGATGCGTGTAATACAATCTTTCCTGGTTTGTAATAGCTGAAGAGAACAGATCTTAAGGCTTGCATGTCGGTATGTTCAAGTGAGCCAGATAGAATAACCTGGCTGAGTTTACCACTTAACATGCCCAAAGCAACCAACATCAGTGGCATATGTGTGCCAAATTTCGCCAGAACTTTGTTAAAAGAAAAGATAGTGCTTTTTGCGATATCGTAAAAATCTTCCCGGTCTGTCATTTGGGAAAGTTTTAGAAAGTTTATGGCTGAAATAGAGTTGGCCGATGGTTCAGCACCATCATGATCTTCTTTCAAACGCATCAGAATGTTGGGGGCGTTACCCGAAGCACTGAAAAACCCACCATTTTCAGTATCGTAAAAAAGCTCAACCTGCTTTTCTGCCAGCGTAATGGCTTTTAAGAGGTATTCGGGTTTGAGTGAAGCTTCGTACAAATCGATCAGGGCATGAACCAGAAAAGCATAATCATCCACTTTTCCATCAATAGCACTCTCCCCATCGCGGTAACGCCGGTACAGCTCCTGGTTTGAATCATTATAGAGGTGTTTGAAAATAAACCCGGTGGTTTGTTCGGCTTGTGTTAAATAGTCCGGATTATGCAGTATGACAGACGCTTTTGCAAGGGCCGAGATCATTAACGCGTTCCAGGATGTGATGATCTTATCGTCCAGATGCGGACGCGGGCGCTTTAACCGTGCATCATAAAGTTTGGCAATAGCGTTGTCTAAAGCTTTTTGCACGGACTCTGAATCGGTGTTAAGTGCCTGGGCGGCTTTCTGGTTACTCATGATCCGTTGCAGAATATTGTATCCCCTGAACTCGGCATGGGGATCGGCCTTTACATTACCATTCTGTTGAATATCGTAGATCATGCTGATGATCTGGTATTCCTCATCGCTCAGAAGTGATTTTATTTCATCAGCCTGCCAGATATAAAAACCACCCTCTTTCTTTTCGGTGCTGTCTTGAGTGGGATAACTGTCGGCATCTTCTGCGCTGTAATAGCCGCCCTCGGGCGAGCGCATATCGAAATTCACGTAATTGAGAATATCAAGGGCAACATTAGAATAAAAAACGTCTTTGCTGCATTGAAAAGCCTCGAGGTATAGTGTGATGAGCTGCGCATTATCGTAAAGCATTTTCTCAAAATGAGGTACATGCCAGGCCCGGTCGGTTGCATAGCGGGCAAATCCGCCACCACCTTTACCGGGTTGGCTTATCAGGTCGTGTATGCCCCCGTCGGTCATTTTTCTGAGGGTTGTTAAGGCCATATTCAGGGCTTCCTTGTTTTTATGCTGCTCGGCATAATACAGCATGAACTCCAACTGGACCGGGCGCGGAAATTTTGGGGCTTGCCCAAATCCGCCATATTCATGGTCAAAATTAGCAGCCAGTTCCTGAAACCCATTATCCAAAGCCGAGCGGTCCAGATTGATCTCATCATCACGGGCATGAAATTGGGTCAGTGATTTAAGTTGGCGGGCTGTACCTTCTGCGGCATCCAAGATTTTGTTGGGTTCGTTTTTCCAGGTGTCGGTAATCCTCTGAAGGACAGAAGCAAATCCGGGCCGCCCGTAACGATCTTCAGGCGGGAAATATGTTCCACCTAAAAAAGGCTTCAGGTCCGGAGTGAGCCATACCGACATTGGCCAGCCACCGCTCCCGGTGGAAGCCTGTACAAAGGTCATGTATATTTTGTCCAAGTCGGGCCGTTCTTCGCGATCAACCTTAACAGATACAAAGTTCTGGTTAAGCAATTCAGCAATGGCCTCGCTTTCGAAAGATTCATGCTCCATAACGTGACACCAATGGCAGGTGGAGTATCCGATTGAAAGAAATATCGGTTTTTGCTCGGTTCTTGCTTTCTCAAACGCTTCGTCACCCCAGGCAAACCAGTCGACCGGGTTGTGGGCATGTTGAAGTAAATAAGGGCTCTTTTCAAATTGGAGACGGTTGGTAAATTTCGGGGTGGTAGACATATTCAAAAGCTTTTGTAATTAATAATTTAAACCTATATTCACCCTACTGGTAAATACCGCAGTTTTTAAAAGTTTATCTTTTAATCCACCCGTTCATTCTTTCAGAACAACATTTTCGTTATTGGGTTGAGTGAATTATGCATGTCTAACATGGATAATAGCATTTTAATTTCATGTAAGGGAATCAAGAGGGAATCTTTTAAAAATTGTAGTGTGGCCTGTATTGAAACATTTATAATCGGATAAATCAAAAAAACATTTTATCACTATGTTTAACATTGTTTCTGCACAGTTTTTAGCCGAAAATGTAAAGCGGTTCGAAATTGAGGCATCCCGCATTGCAAAAAAACGAAAAGCCGGACAATTTATCATATTGAGATTGGATGAACAGGGTGAGCGTGTACCTCTGACCATTGCAGATTCTGATCCTGAAAAAGGCACCATTTCAATAATTGTTCAGGGTATAGGTAAAACCACCCGGAAATTAAATACCAAGGAATCGGGCGATAAGATTTTGGATGTAGCAGGCCCATTAGGTGAACCTTCTCATATCGAGAACTTTGGCACGGCAGTCAGCATCGGCGGTGGTGTAGGAACAGCTATTGCATATCCAACCGCTGTTGCATTAAAACAAGCCGGTAATTATGTGATTACCATCAATGGCGCACGCAATAAAGATCTTGTGATTCTTGAAAAAGAAATGAATGACGTGAGTGATGAATCCTATGTAACAACCGATGATGGTTCATATGGATTTCACGGATTTGTGACTCAAAAGCTCCAGGAGCTTATAGACTCCGGAAAGAAAATTGATTTTGTACTGGCGATAGGGCCAATTCCTATGATGCAAGCTGTTTCAGAAGTTACCAGGCCACATGGTATTAAAACTGTTGTAAGCCTTAATCCAATAATGGTTGATGGCACAGGTATGTGCGGTGGTTGCCGGGTAACTGTTGATGGTGAAGCCAAGTTCGCCTGTGTTGATGGACCTGAATTTGATGCTCATCAGGTTGATTTCAAAAATCTGATGGATCGAAATAAAGTTTATCGTGCATTGGAGCAACATAAACTAGGCGATTTCGAGCACCATTGCAAATTACAGGGCCAGATTGAGCAGCAAAGCTCATAACTGCCATTGTTTGCTCTTTAACAAGCAGGTGCTTAAAACCAAAGAACATTTGTCTACATCATTACAAAACCAGATTATTAGAGTCATTCTAATCGAAAACAGTTAATAGGATATGGAAAAAATTAGTAATAAAGAACGCATGAAAATAAAGCGTCACGAGATGCCCGAACAGCATCACGATGAACGCACCCGGAATTTTGAAGAAGTTAATTACGGATATACACCTGAACTGGCCATGGAAGAAGCCATTCGCTGCATTCAGTGTAAGGATCCGGTATGTATAGCAGGCTGTCCGGTAAATGTTAAAATTGATGAGTTTATTGAGCTGGTAGCTGAAGGTAAGTTTCTTGAAGCCGCCCAGAAAATCAAAGAAGATAATGCCTTGCCGGCAATATGCGGACGAGTTTGTCCTCAGGAAGACCAATGCGAACAGGTTTGTGTGATCGGAAAAAAGAATGAACCCGTTGCCATTGGTAATCTTGAGCGATTTGTAGCCGACTATGAGCGCAACAGCGGCAAAGTTGTATTGCCAAAAGTAAATGAACCTACAGGCAAAAAGGTGGCTATCGTAGGAAGCGGACCGGCCGGTTTAAGCTGCGCCAACGATCTGATCCAATGGGGACATGAAGTAACTGTTTTTGAAGCCCTTCACGAACCGGGTGGTGTATTGCTTTATGGAATCCCAGAGTTCAGACTGCCCAAGAGCATTGTTCATGAAGAGATTGGCAACCTTAAAAAATTAGGTGTAAAATTTGTCACCAATACCGTTATCGGAAGAAGCATCACCATTGATGAGCTTCTTGAAGAAGAAGGATTCGACTCTGTATTTGTTGGCGTGGGAGCCGGTTTACCCTGGTTTATGGGAATTCCCGGTGAAAATCTCAACGGCGTTTATGCAGCCAATGAATTTTTAACCCGGGTTAATCTCATGAAAGCCTATAATCCCGATGAGTACGACTCTCCGGTGTTTGACTGTAAAGATAAAAATGTTGCCGTTATTGGTGGTGGTAACACTGCCATGGATGCGGTTCGTACAGCAAAACGCCTTGGGGCTAAAAATGTCCATATCATTTACCGACGCTCTGAAAAAGAAATGCCGGCTCGTATAGAAGAGATCAAACATGCAAAAGAAGAGGGCGTGGAGTTTAAAATGCTCAACAACCCCATCGAATTTGTTGGTAACGATGAAGGTTGGCTTACAGGTATCAAGTGCGTGAAAATGGAACTTGGTGAGCCCGACGACAGCGGCCGTCGCCGTCCGGTGCCTATCGAAGGTTCAGAATATGTTATTGATACCGATATGGTGGTTATTTCTATTGGTAATGGCTCAAATCCTTTGATCAAACGAACCACCCCGGAAATTGAAACCAGCCGTAAAGGTACTCTGGTGGTTGATGATGAGACCATGAAAACCTCTAAAGAGAAGGTTTATGCCGGTGGTGATATTGTTACCGGTGGCGCTACGGTTATTCTGGCAATGGGTGCAGGACGAAAAGCTGCCAAAGCCATTCATGAAGAACTAATGGGTGTAGAGCGCGAAGTATAAAATATTTCAGGTCTTATAAAGAATCTGTAAAGGTATCGGGTAAAGTAACTATTTAATACCCGATACCTTTTTTTATGGAAATACCTTAGATCAATTTTATACTTTTCACCAGAATGGTTATTGTAAAGATATTGAGATGGATAAACAGAAGAATAACATTTATAGGGTAGCTTCTCTCACAACCAATTTATAGTTTTGCAGGAAAATCTCTCTCTAACTACTTATTTGATCTCATATTTTTTACCTGCTGGAATACGCCTTTTACTTTATAGTTGGGGTATTTCAATTTCAAGCTGCATTTGAGCAAGTTGAAGTCATGAAGAATCATCATCAGTTTAAAGATGGCCAAAGCTAGAAAATTCGGAACGTTCGGTGGTGTATTTACACCATCCATTCTCACGATTCTTGGTGTAATCATGTATTTAAGGTTTCCGGCCATTATCGGACAGGCGGGCCTTATAAATACAATAGGCATTGTGGTGATAGCCCATATCATCTCTATCACCAGCAGTTTAAGTGTTGCTTCACTTTCAACCGACAAACCTGTGCAAACCGGTGGTACGTATTTCATGATTTCAAGGAGTTTGGGTTTGCCCATCGGGGGGACTTTAGGTTTAGCGTTATTTGTTGGTTTATCATTCAGCGTTAGTCTATACCTGATCGGTTTTGCCGAAAGCTTTCTGCAATACTGGGGATTGGATGGTGGTATCAATTCGATACGATTAACCGGGTCCATAGTATTGATTGCCGTTACAACGATTACCTTTATTAGCACCTCGCTTGCTATTAAGTCACAATATTTTATCATGGCAGCCATCGGACTTTCGTTACTTTCCATCTTGTTTGGCCAACATGACTTTTCTCCAGAGCAAATAAATTTTACCCCATTAGAAACAGCAGCCCCATTTATGGTCTTATTTGGGATTTTTTTCCCGGCAGTAACAGGCTTCGAAGCAGGCGTATCCATGTCGGGTGATCTTCAAAATCCTAAAAAATCATTGCCAATAGGCGCAATGCTTGCCGTTGGGGTAGGGTTTGTGGTTTATATCGGATTAGCGTTTTTTTATAGTTATACCGTAGATGCAGAAGTACTGGCAAACGACCCTCAAATTCTCTTTAAAATATCCCTTGTACCGGTACTTGTGATTATCGGTATATGGGGAGCTACATTGTCCTCGGCATTAGGAAGTATTTTAGGTGCTCCCCGTATTTTGCAAGCCATTGCAATGGATAAAATTGCACCAAAATTTCTTGCAAAAGGAACAGGTAAAACCAATGAACCCCGCAATGCCTTATTGCTTGTCTTCGTGATTGCTGAAGCAGGTATTTTAATTGGTGAATTAGATGTGATTGCCCGCATTGTATCGATGTTCTTTATCACCACATATGCGTTTTTAAACATGGCCTCTGCTATAGAAAGCTGGTCGAGCTCCGATTTCCGTCCGGCCTTTAAAGTCCCGCGGTTTGTAAGTGTGTTGGGAGCTCTTTCGGCTTTTATTGTGATGATTCTGCTGGACTTTTTGGCGCTGGCTGGTGCTACCGTGGTATTGGGCTTATTGTATTTTTACCTCCGTCGAAAAGAGTTGATCCTCGAAACCGGCGATGCATGGAGCAGTTTTTGGACAAATCTTGCTAAAAATGCATTGTTAAAACTCAGTAAAAGTAAGGCTGAAAAAAGAAACTGGCGGCCTAATATTGTTTTATTTAGTGGTGGGGAAAAAGCCCGGCCGCACTTGCTTGAAATGGGATTGGCGCTTACAGGAAAGCTCGGAGCACTTACCGATTTTAATCTGTCTTACGGGAATCAGAAAAAGGCAATTGCTGAAGATGCAGATCAGTTGAGTAACCATGTTAACAATCAGGGGTATTTTAAGAGAAGCCTGGCATGCCAGTCGCTTCATGAAGGCATTCAAACCGTGACTAATGTGTATGGCTTCAGTGGCTTTGAGCCAAATACCGTTCTGATGGGTTGGAGCAAAAATGATGAAAATGCCGATTTCCTCTCAGATATGTTAAAAGACCTCCAGGTAAAAAAGTTAAATGCCGTTTTTCTGGATTACAATAAAGAAAACGGGTTTAAGCAAAAAGATAGTATCGATATCTGGTGGAATGGAAAAGGCCGGCATCTTTCGTTCTCGTTAAATATTCTCAGGTTTTTGCTGTCGGATGCGTCGTGGCGCGATGCCCATGTACGAATCATGATTATTAATAGCGACACCTCGTATCACGATAACTTATATCGTAATACGAATGCAGTTTTGCAGGAAAAACGGATCGAAGCAGAAGTGAAAGTTATAAGTGATGATTTTGGCTCGCGAACACTCGAAGAAATAATTAAATCAGAATCCAATAATACCGATTTAATTATTCTGGGCTTGTCTCAGAAAAGTATTGCACACCGCCCGGATTACAACATTCAAAGAGTCAACACGATTTGTGAAATGCCTGTCAGTACTCTGCTTTTAAGTCCTTCTGACGAATTTGAAGAAATCAACCTTATTGAAAGACAGGTTTCAAAACCAAGTCAGCTTACCAGTGTTATCTCGGTTCAGCCGGCTCAATTACCTGAAATTGAAATTGATGTTGTTAAAAATAAGGTTCTGCAACTTGATGAAGACTTAATGAAGATTGGCCATGAGTTCTGCAATCAAACCGTTACGAAAGCAACCCAGCAAATAAAAACCATTTCTTCAAACCTTAATGAATCAGCTGGGCACACTCTTGCCACATTAACAAAAGAGCTTGAGGAGAGTGATAAGCATGAATATCAAAAAACCATTAACCGCAATCAAATTGCGTTTCTTAGAAATACGTTAAAAATATTTCAGAACGATAATGCGGTGATCATAAAGGAAACGGAAGCAGCATTACAAAACGGCATATCCGACGTCCTGAACCAATTGGAAAGTTATTTTGAGCAATCATCTGAGACAATCGTGGTGCCCTATCAGTTACCGGCAAAAAAGAAAGAGAAGATGCTTCAATTTCCATACCGTAAGGCTCTTAGATATTATTATCAAAGAAAAACAAAAGTGATATTTGGCCAGCAGCTAGCACTGTTTGAAGAGGCATCAAAAAACATGCTGATGGATTTGCGAAACCTGATTTTGGAAGCAAATGACAAACTGGAAAAGCTGTTTCGGGATAGCCAAAAAACAGGTACAACCTCAAACGATGAACTAGCCATTATTATTAAGAGATTTGAAGTTTTAAATGAACAGTTCGAAAAAACAGCCTCATCCTTTATTCAAGTCTTTATAGGTAGTTTGCGCAGAATGAGTATCGATCTTTCAGAGAACCTTAGAACACCCGAAAATCTGAAACTTGCCAAAAAAAGAATTGATAAAAAGAAATTTAAACCAAATGATAAAGTTCAGGTTTATGCCGAAAACTGGGGTGCAGGTATGCTGCTTCTGAACAATGCAGTTTGCCTGGATGTGATGGTTCTTTCAAAAAAAGTCTTGTTTGGAAACATTATCAAAAAAGGAAATAGTCGAGTATCATCCGTTCTTACCGAGGCTCTTTTTACGGGTCAGAAAGCATTAATTGAAAATCTTAAGACTGTTATACAAGATCCGCAATCAAATATTTCACCAGTTGCTTTTCCTGATTCGCTCACGATGAAAATACCAATTAACGAAGCAATTGAAAAGGCTTCATCGTTGGTTGAAGATCTGCCAGAAGAGCTGTCATTACCCGAATCGATTTATAAAGAAAGTGAATTTTTACCTTTTAGTGAGTATAACCCGGTAACGGTGGATGTGATCAAATCTACAAATTATTTTGTGGATGTGTTATTGAATGAACCTTTGTATAGGGAATTTGAAAATCTTGAGGCTTTGGTTAAAAAAGCCATTATTGAGTCGAAAGAAGCTAACAGTATGCTGCTGTTTCATAAGGGAAACCAGCAAATGATAAACTCAGAACAGGGAAAGCTGGAGTCAGATGTGTCGCTCTTTAAAAAATTGCTAAAACAAATTGAAGAAGAAAAGATAAAAGTTGAAACGGCTGTTGAACGCATTGATCATTATACCGGCAGTTACATTAATGAAGCCTTTTCAAAACTTTATTATCATTCTATTATTGAATCCTGTAAAAAGCTTGAGTCGGGCGAAAGAGTTATCAAAAGCAAGCGACTCTCATTGTCTTTAGCTAACCTTTCTGATACTATTAAGCATCAATTGAATAATGGGTTGGTTTATATCTTAAACAGTGCAAGCAGCAGCATCATATTCTCAAGAAAATACCTTGAGGAGCACCAAAGCCGGGTGGCTGAAAAAAAAGAAATATTAGACCTTGTTGATAAGTTATTACCCGATCCAAGGATTTATAAATCCGTCCCCATTTTTTACCGGAACCTTATGAGCAGCAGTTCGAAGATTACTGATGAGTTTTGGGTACCACGGGATCAGGAAATGAAAGCTATTAAAGAAGCGCTTGCCAGGCACAAGCGTGGATATGGCGGAGCAGTGTTTATTACAGGTGTTCATGGTGCGGGTAAAACAACCCTGTCCAGGTATGCGATAAATCATCTTTTTACCTCAAAAAACACATACTGGATACAACCACCGGTAGAAGGATCAACTGACCCTGATGTATTGTTTAAAGAGTTCAAAATCCAAACAGGCAACTCCGGCAATTTTAATGACATTTTTAACAACATACCTTACGAAAGTGTCATTGTAATGAACGACTTTGAATTATGGTGGGAGCGACGTCCGGGAGGCGGCCAGGCGATTCAACAAATGATGAGTTTGATAAAACTTTACAGTCAAAAAGTATTCATTATTCTAAACTGTAATACATATGCCTATAAAGCGTTGCAACAAATTTACAATATCAATGAGTTTAGTCTGGCTACAATTGCTTGCAGTCCGTTTAATGCAAGAGAGTTACAGAATATGATTATTCGACGCCACAAGTCCAGTGGCATTACATTAACTTATAAACACAGAGAAGAAGACAATATACCTCAGCTCATCTATTCATTCATTTTTAATCGCTATTTCGTCATATCAGGCGGCACGCCTGGAGTAGCATTGAATCTATGGAAAGCCAATATTACCAATATTAAAAATGATATGATTGAGATAAAAAAACCGGAAAAAATTCCGTTGGGTGTTTTATCCGACTTGCCTAAAGAGTGGATTCTGATTTTGGCTTTGTTCCTGCAACATAAAAATATAGATGTCCATAAATTATCAAGGCTAATTTCAACATCTGTTGCTGAAGCCGAAGTATTGCTGTTATCCCTTGAAAATGCCGGTTTGATCGTCAGAAAATCAGACAGGGTTTATACCTTTGGCAGAAATATTGAGCCGCTTATTGATGAAGTATGTACCGATAAAGGATTGATTTAAAAATCACTGATATGATAGTAGAATTTTTCATACTTGCTGCGATTATCTTTTTCGGTTTCAGGATTGTGAATGTCATAACCTTACGATTCAAAATTTTCTTTAACCTGAAAGATCATTTGCTTCATATTGTTCCAGTGATTGAATTGCTTACCTGGATCACGTATGCAATTTGGATCGCAAAAGTCATATATGATTCCAATCATAATTTTGCTCTGATCTCAATCGCAATATTTTTTGTTTTAACCGCTTTCCCGCTGTTTATCTTAATCAGAGATTTTGCAATTGGCGTACTACTTAAACTGCAAAGCAAGATTGTTGAAGGTGCTTATATCGATATTGAAGATATAAATGGAGTGGTTAAGCAAGCCGGATATCTGAGGTTCGATATTGAAAATAATAAGGGTAACATTACTTCAATCCCATACCATTACATATATGGGAAAAAAATATCAAGGTATGGAAACAACCATCATCTTGAAAAAGTAACTATTGAATTTGAATGCCCTGAACATTTAAACACAAGTGATGTTATTGAACGGATAAAAAAAGAAGTCATGAATACATCCTGGGTAGCCTTATCTGAACCGCCAATAATTGAAAGTACAAAGGTTGTGAATGGACAGTTATTTGTGATGATACGCGTTTATTTACAAGACAAAGCACAAGTGGAAAAAGTGAAGCGTGTTGTGAGTTCGTACTTATTATCCACCAGTCAGAATAAAAGCTGAATCTTACCTGCTAAATAATTAAAACTCCTAACTGCACCATTACTCGCTGCACTATCATCAGTGACTCCCGGTTACAATAAAGGCATCATCTTAATACAGTTTAGGTTTATATAACAATAGCTACGCAACGCAAAAAGATTATTTGGATTTCAAATAATCCTAATTATCTTTTTCGACTTTAGTTTTTGTTCTTCAAATAAAGGCATTAATCCACTTAATGTTAGTCAAGGAGCTTGAAATATGGGTGAGTTAAAAAAAATTGTTGCGGTATTAGGTATGGAACAATACAGCCGCAGAGTCTGGACCGATGTGATAAATCGTATGAAAGATGAAGCTGTTGTATGCCAATACACCGATGTTGACTTAGAGAATAAAAACCCCAAACTCCAACAAGATTTACTAGAAGCCGATTGTGTGTTTTCCAGCATGATCCAGTTTCGTGAGCAGGTCGAATGGTTTAAAGACAATATTGAAAAGGGTGATGTGAAAACCGTTTTTGTCTATGAGTCTATGCCGGAAGCCATGGAATTGACACATGTTGGCGATTACGTGGTTAAAGGCGGTGGCGGCGGTATGCCCGATATGGTTAAAAAAGTGGCCAAAATCTTGGTTAAAGGTCGCGATGAAGATACGCTTTTTGGATACGTTAAGCTCCTGAAGATGATGCGTAAGATCCTGCCTTTGATCCCCAAAAAAGCCAAGGACTTCAAGAACTGGATGCAGGTTTATGCCTACTGGACCAATCCTTCACCTGAAAATCTGGTGAATATGTTCAGGTTGATCCTGAATGAATATTTTGAAGAATCATTCAAGGTTGCCCCGTTAGTGGAAACCCCTAACATGGGTCTTTACCATCCCGATAAGGAAGGATTGTTCAAAGATACTTCCCAATATCTTTCCTGGTCTAAAAAGCGGATTAAATCAACAGGGATTGATCCGAAAAAAGCTTCAAAAATCGGATTGCTTTTCTTCAGAAAGCATTTGCTGCAGGAGAAAGACTACATTGATGATACCATCAGAGCATATGAGAAAAAAGGCTTGTTTGTCTATCCCATCTTTGTGATGGGTGTGGAAGGCCATGTTGTTGTGCGTGATTGGCTGATGAAAGAAAAAATTGATCTCCTGGTAAATATGATGGGATTCGGATTGGTTGGCGGTCCTGCCGGCTCAACCAAGCCCGGTACCTCTGCTGATGCCCGAGCTGAAATTCTGGGAAATCTGGATGTGCCTTATATGGTGGCCCAGCCGCTTTATATGCAGGATTTCAACTCCTGGAACAGCGTTGGCGTAGCCCCAATGCAAACCACCATAACCTACTCCCTGCCTGAAATGGATGGCGCTATCAATCCAATTGTGCTGGGGGCGTTGAATGAAGGACGGATTGAAACCGTACCTGATCGTCTGGACCGGCTTGTAGATCTCTCAAAAAAATGGGCCGATCTTCGCAAAAAATCAAATAAAGAAAAGAAAATTGCCCTGGTTGCTTACGATTATCCTCCGGGATTGGGTAAAAAAGCCAGTGCCGCGCTACTGGATGTACCGACTACCATTCTTGAAATATTAAAACGCCTCGATGCTGAAGGTTACAATGTGGGTTCTATACCCGAATCAGCTGAGGTGCTGCTTAAACAGTTGGATGAAACGACTGATCATCAACAGCAAGTTCAGAGTCCCGATGCCTTGTGTGTGGATAAAGAAGAATTCAGCAAACTAACCTCGCAAACAGAACGCGACCGCATTGAAGAACGCTGGGGTGCGTTTCCCGGTGATATTGTGCCAGTGGGTGATGAAAAAGTCTTCCTTGGCGGCCTTCAGTTTGGAAATGTCTTTATTGGCATTCAGCCTCGCCTGGGTGTTCATGGCGATCCCATGCGGTTGATTTTTGACAAAGAAAACACCCCGCATCACCAGTATATAGCATTTTATCGCTGGTTGAGCCGTTCGTTTAATGCCGATGCTATGATTCACGTGGGGATGCACGGATCGGTAGAATGGATGCCCGGACTGCAACTGGGACTTACCAGCAGATGCTGGCCCGATGCGCTTTGTGGCGAAATTCCTCATATGTACATCTACCCGGTCAATAACCCGAGTGAAGCCAATATGGCTAAACGCCGCGGGCTGGCCACCATGGTCTCACACGCCATTCCGCCGCTGGCCAGATCAGGTCTCTATAAAGAACTGCCGGCATTAAAAGACATGATTGACGATTACCGCGAACGTGGTCTGGACAGATCCGAAGATCCTGAAACCCAGGAAGCGTTATTTGAAAAAGTAGAGCAGCTTAACCTGAACGACGACTGTCCTCGCATTCAGGGCGAATCCTTTACCGACTATTTAAGTCGGTTATACACCTACTTGCGCGAACTTGAAAACCGCCTGATCTCCAATTCGTTGCATGTCTTTGGCCAGGCTGCACCGATCGACTCACAGGTGATCACAGTTACCGAGACTCTGAAAGTCCGCGGAAACTGCCATGCATTGCCTTCCATTTTCCTGAGCACTCACGAAGATGGTGCGGCCTATCAGAACAGCTATACCGTGCTGGCAGCTCATTCCAGAAAAGGTGAAAAGAACGCCATTGAGCTACGTGAGAAAATTGATGAGGCTTGCAAAGAGTTTGTTGAGAAAACCATTTTTGAAAAACAACATCCAAAGCCGATTTTCCAAAAACTTACCAACAATGCCCAGATCAATGATGAGATGATCCAGGCCTTGGATCAGGCCTTACATGAGGGGCGTCAGGTTGTTCGTGCCCTGGAGGATAATACCTCTGAAATGAATGCGCTCATACATGTATTAAAAGGTTGTTACCTGCCGGCCGGGCCGGGTGGCGATATTATTCGCGATGGTTCTAATGTTTTACCAACCGGGCGAAACATCCATGCCATAGATCCATGGCGTATTCCATCAGAAGCAGCCTTTGCCCGTGGCACTCAAATTGCCGATTCGTTGATCAAAAAGCATATTGAAGAAAACGACGGACAGTATCCCGAAACCATTGCCCAGGTGCTTTGGGGATTGGATACCATTAAAACCAAGGGTGAAGCCGTTGCGGTCATCATCCGCTTAATTGGCGCCAAGCCCGACTACGATGCCCAGGGCAAGATCAGCCGCTATGTGCTTATTCCATTGGAAAGCCTTGGTCGTCCGCGTGTTGATGTGGTGATGCAGCTTAGCCCGGTCTTCAGAGACACGTTTGGCATCTTGATGGATCATTTGGATCGCTTGGTGAAAGATGCGGCCAATGCCGATGAGCCTCACGACATGAACTATATCAAAAAACATGTTGATGAGACCATGGCCGAAAATAATGTGCCGTTTGAAAGTGCTACCGCCCGCCAGTTTACCCAGGCACCCGGTGCATACGGCACCTATGTGGATGACATGGTTGAAGACTCGGCCTGGGAGAGTGAAGAGGATCTGGATAACGTATTCCTTCGCCGTAATGCCTTTGCCTATGGTGGAAAGCGCCATGGTGAAAAGGAAACCGAAGTCCTGAAAGGATTGATGGGTACGGTGGATCGTGTGGTTCATCAGGTCGACTCGGTTGAGTTCGGTATTTCTGATATTGACCACTATTTCTCCTCGTCGGGATCCTTACAGCTGTCGGCCAAACGCCACAACTCAAGGGCCAAGGATGTAAAACTCAACTATGTGGAATCCTTCACGGCCGACGTGAAAATTGATGATGTGGATAAAGCCTTGCGTGTTGAATACCGCACCAAGCTCCTGAATCCAAAATGGTACGATGGTATGATGGAGCATGGTCATAGCGGGGCAACCGAGATCAGTAACCGATTTACATACATGCTGGGCTGGGATGCGGTTACCAAGAGTGTAGATGATTGGGTCTATAAAAAAGCTGCCGACACCTATGCTTTTGATCCGGCGATGCGCGAGAAATTAATGAAAGCCAATCCGCAGGCCATGAAAAACATCGTGGGTCGTTTGCTCGAGGCCAATGGCCGGGGCATGTGGGAAGCCGACCAGGATACCATTGATAAGCTTCAGGATCTGTATGCCGATCTTGAAGATCGCCTTGAAGGGATTGAAACACAAGCCTGATCTTTTAAAAGCGTCTCTGAAAAGGGGCGCTTTTTTTATGAACTGTATTACCGATCAAGCTGCAAAATTGCTGGGCAATAGTTTAAAACTTAATCCCCAATTAATCTTACTCGTTGTTGTTTTTACTATACTTCAAGTTGATGTGTTTTTAGCATAATAAATCTCTATGAATATAGCCATCATCACAGATTCCGCAGCAGATTTGCCAGCTGAACTGGTCTATAAATACAATGTTCGTATTATTCCATCACGAATCATTATTGATGGGAAAATTCGTTACGATAATGGTGTGGATATAAATAACGAAGATTTTTACGCCGACTATTGCAGCAGTAACAGCACTTCGCAAATCAGCACTGAACCGCCTTCAGTTGATGAAATCCTCCAGGTCTATAAAAGATTATGTATTGAATACGATGCCATTCTTTCCATACACGTTGCCGGACGATTGAGTGAGACACTCAAGAATGCCAGGAAAGCAGTATTGAAAGGCATGCCGGTATTTAAACGCATCCGTTTGCAACACAATTTGGGCAGACCCTTACAGATTCGTATCATAGATTCCCAAAATGTATCTTTAGGATTGGGATTACTTGTTATCAGAGCAGCTGAGTTTGTAAGGCAAGGTATTTCTTTTTCTAAACTGGCAAACGAGTTAGAAAAACTTGCTGAGCAGATCTACACGTTTTTTGTTGTGGAAGATCCCAAAAATCTCAGGATTAAGCGAGAGTGGGTCAAGGTATCCTTTTTAGATGCTCAAATTGCCAGGGGTCTTTCACTGAAACCCATTTTAAAGTGTTTTCGTGGTGAAATAACAGTGGCAGATCGGAAGAAGCAGTTTGAAAACGCTGTTGAACATGCCATGAAACTTACCATTGATCAGCTTCATATGCAGCATTCGTATGATAAAATCGGTGTGGTTTATTATGGACCACTTAGTGAAATGGCAAACAACGAAAAGATTATAAATTACAGGCATGAATTGGCAACTATGGGTCTGGGATCTATTGCTGCAGTTGCCAGTCCAAGTATTGGGTATTATACAGGTGGCAAGTCTATAGGCTTAAGCCTGATCAATGGCGATATCAAATTACAGGATATTTTGAATACAACTAAGTTGGCGGGTAAATCCCCTTTATCCAGTCTTCCTCTTTAAGAAATAATCAACAACCCAAAGAATTTCTTAACAAGCCGGTCTATATAATAAACCGGCCATGTGAAAAGTTTAGTGCGATAGAGAGTAATTAGGAGCTTCTTTGGATATTTTGATATCATGCGGGTGACTCTCACGCAAACCAGCCGTGGAGACTTTGACAAAATTGGTGTCGTTTTTCAGAGCTTCTATGTTTGCTGCCCCACAATACCCCATAGCAGCTCGCAAACCACCGGTCAATTGATAAATGATTTCTGCCAGTTTACCTTTATAAGGCACGCGTCCTTCAATACCCTCCGGGACAAATTTCTTGATCTCGTCTTCGGCATCCTGAAAATAGCGGTCGCTGCTGCCGTCTGGACCTGTCATGGCTCCTAAAGAACCCATTCCCCGGTATGTTTTATACTGGCGACCTTCCAGGATAACCATTTCACCCGGGCTTTCATCCACTCCGGCAAACAAGCTCCCGATCATAACGGAGTCGGCGCCTGCTGCCAGGGCTTTTGCGATATCACCACTGAATTTTATTCCGCCATCAGCAATAATTGGCGTATTTGTTTTAGCGGCTTCATCATAACTGTGCATAATCGCGGAGAGCTGTGGCACACCTACACCGGCAATAATACGGGTGGTGCAAATACTGCCGGGACCTATACCCACTTTAACGCAATCAGCACCGGCTTTAATAAGATCTCTGGTAGCTTCGGGTGTGGCTACATTTCCGGCAATAATATCCAGCTCAGGAAATTTTGATTTGATAGTTTCAACCATCTTAATGACGGCCTCACTATGTCCATGAGCTGTATCTATGGCTACAACATCCACATTGGCATCTACCAAAGCCTGTACCCGGCTTACGGTATTTTCGCGAATACCAACAGCTGCACCCACACGCAAGCGGCCATGAGCATCTTTGCAGGCGTTTGGAAATTGTTTTTTCTTCTGGATATCTTTAAAGGTAATAAGCCCTTTTAAATTTTGATTGGCATCAACAATGAGCAGTTTTTCAATTTTATGATTCTGGAGTATTTCTTCAGCTTTTTCCAGATCTGTGCCTTCTTCTGCGGTAATCAGATCCCCCCGGGTCATGATCTCGCAGATAGATTGATTCATATCGGGTTTAAAGCGTAAATCGCGATTGGTAATGATTCCAATTAATTTTTTATCAGAACCTGAACTTGTTTTCACAACCGGAATACCGGAAATTGAAAATTTTGACATTAAATCCAGGGCATCTTTTACCGTAGCTGATTCAGAAAGGGTAATTGGATTTTTGATCATGCCACTTTCGGAACGCTTAACCCGGTCAACTTCAGTGGCTTGCTGTTCAATAGACAAGTTTTTGTGAATGATACCTATTCCACCCGAACGGGCAATGGCAATAGCCAACTCCGACTCAGTTACCGTATCCATGGCAGCACTGACAAGTGGTGTGTTTAATTCAATCGATTTGGTGAGATTAGTTTTGATAGATGTATCGCGTGGTAAAACTGAAGACCTGTTAGGCAAAATAAGTACATCATCAAAGGTTAGGGCTTCAAAAAGAATTTTTTTCATGGGTTCCAATTAAATAAGTTAAGCTTATAATTTTCTTGGCTAAAAGGAAGGTGCTTCAATACTCAATTACCGCTGTACGCTCATCATTTACACAAGCAACCGTTACCTTTTATGTGAAGGAGTCATCTGATCTTGAATGTGGGGAATATACAATCTTGGCAACGCATAGCCAATTTTTAGCTGTTTTTTCATGTTATATTTCAGCTTTTAAGTCTTTACAAAGAGATATTTTATACCTATATTAAAAGTTTATAGCGCATTTTATTTAGAAGGAGAGGTCGCATAGTTGGTCTAGTGCGCTCGCCTGGAAAGCGGGTAGGGTGTAACAGCCCTCGAGGGTTCGAATCCCTCTCTCTCCGCCACTGAGTTATTGTTTTTTTTGAAAGTTAATGGTGTTTTTTGTATGTTAGCAGCCTACAAAAACAGCATGTTTTTTTACATCAGGAGGATTCGCATAATTGGTATTGCAGCAGTCTTGAAAACTGCCGGGCGCAAGCCCATGGGGGTTCGAGTCCCTCATCCTCCGCGGATCAATTGGAGAGGTGGCCGAGTGGCTGAAGGCAACGGTTTGCTAAACCGTCATAGTGTGTTAAACGCTATCGGGGGTTCGAATCCCCCTCTCTCCGCCCAAGGGCATCATTCCTCACTAAGTTTTTAGATTAAAACTCGCCTTTAATGTCATCAAAGAAGAAACAGGGCCAGCAGAAGTCCGGAAAAATAAATCCAGAGGTGTCTGGCGAACCTAATCCGGACTCCGAGGAAAAAATACGCCCTGATGAGGATCAATCTCCTGATCCACTTTCTGATGAAAACAAAGAGCCCCTTGATCCAGATAATCTGCAAGGGGACGAAAATTTCGAGTACCTGAATCAGGAGGAAGAAGAAAGCCAGCCCGAAAAGAAAAAAGCCCCGGAGCCTGAAAAATTAACTTCAAGGCAAGAAGATTATAACCTGATTGATGATATTTGCGACGGACCGCCTCAAAAACGCGATCAGGCCTACAAACGCTTGCTTTTGAAGTATCGTGGTCAGATCTTCAGTCTGATCCTTAAAATCATTCACAACCAAAATGAAGTCGAAGACCTGGTTCAGGAAACCTTCTCGAAAGCGTTTAATTCCATTAAGAACTTTAATAAGGAATATGCTTTTTCGACCTGGTTGTATCGTATTGCCACAAACAGCAGCATTGATTACCTCAGGAAACGCCGGTTAAAGACATTCTCGATTGATAATCCGATCAGCAGTAAGGACGATGAATACACCATTGAAATACCCGATACCAGTGATGATCCGGGTAAAAATCTTATTCAAAGTCAGCGCGATGCCCTGGTTCGGGAAGCTATTAAAAGCCTGCCACCGAAATATCAAAAAGTTATTGAGATGAGGCATCTTAAAGAACGTACTTACGAGGAAATATCAACTGAGCTGGATTTGCCTTTAGGAACGGTTAAAGCCCACATATTTCGTGCCAGGGAAATGCTTTATAAAATGTTGAGGGATAAATTGAGAAATTATTAAAAAAGCGATGCCCGAAAGCACCGCTTTTTTTTAATTTTTTTGCCCTTTCAGGCTCATAACCCGGAGGGGTTGCTCAAAAAAGAATTCTTCTTCAAACGCAGGTTTCAGGTCCTCCAGCCAATATGCTTCTGGATCATATTCTGCAAAAAACGGTCGCAGTACCCAGTCGGGATCGCGGCTTTGCAGGAATTGCAGGACAATTTTTTTCTCACCATTAACAGTAGTTGTGCCCAAAACCTGAACTTTTCCGGGATTTGTCGACATACTTGGACCACGAACGGTTCGCGCTATACCACTAACATTCTGATAGGCTTCCTGGAAAATTTCCCATGCCCGGATCAACGAAACGCCAAAGTGATGCTGGGCACCGGTGTCTCTGGCAATAAACATGTAATATGGGATCAGGCCTAATTGTACCTGACGGCGCCATAAAGATGCCCAGATCATCCCGTCATCATTAATTCCACGAATAATAGGTGACTGGGTTCGTATTATTGCACCGGTTGCACGGATACGATGAATAGCTTCAACCACCTCGTCGGTTCGTAATTCATTGGCATGGTTGAAATGCGCCATGATGGCCAGGTGAATACCATGATGGGTTATTTGTTTGAAGAGCTGAAGAAGGGAATCTGTATCCGGGTCGTTTAGGAATCTGTGAGGCCAGTAAGTCAGAGACTTTGTGCCAATTCGAATCGTTTTTATGTGAGGCAGATTTTCGGCTAAAATGGGCTGTATATAGGACGCCAGCCTGGCAGCACTCATGCTTAGAGGATCGCCACCTGTAATCAATATATCGGTAACTTCGGGATGTTCGTATAAATATGTGATCAACAGGTCTGGCTCGGTAGCCCGGATCTTCAGGGATTCATCTTCACCAAATTGAGGCCAGCGAAAACAGTATGTGCAGAAGCTATGGCAAGACTGGCCTTCGCTCGGGAAGAACAACACAGTTTCCTTGTATTTATGTTGAAGGCCAGGTACGGGTTTACCATTTAATGAAGGGATATTTAATTCCATTTGCCCGGCCGGATGAGGATTGCATTCAGAGCGAATAGACTCAATAACTTTTTTTAAATCAGATTTGGCATCCTCTCGTCCAAGTAATTCGGCAACGGCATCAAAATGCTCCGACTTCAGCATCCCCTTGGTTGGAAACGTCAGTTTAAAAATCGGATCGTTTGGTGCATCATCCCAATTAATCAGTTTTTCTATGGTGTAAGAGTTGACTTTAAACGGAAATACACTGCCCACCACTTCAATGGCCAGAATATCTTCATCAGATAATACGCTCAGTTGAGGAATAGTTTTAAAGTTGTGCAAGCCGTAGTATTTCATTTTTGGCGGCATTGTTGGGGATAACGTGGCGTCAGGGTGTCGTGAGTATGTATGTGCTAAATTATTCATATCTGACCCTCCAATACGATTCTATTATTATTTTCACCAGATCCATACAGATGGATGAAATAACCCGGTAATACTCTATTTCGAAAGAAAGCTATCCAGGCGGGGATTGTTTAATTGCCCGATGCTTTGTGTATGGTCTTTAGAAACCCGCGAAGAAGTTTGGTATGTACAATTGAACTTAGACTTTTGGCCTAATGCCTGTTCAACTATATCAAAAAACTAAGGCGAAGAAGTTAAAAAATTATTAAACCTGACAATTATTTAAAACGATCTTCAGAGCTTCTGATCATCTTTAAGGACATGCAAATTAATTTCGGAATATAAAGAAATCAAGCATTTTATAAAAGTATCCCCTTACCTTTAAAAAGGGGTATCAATTTTTTAACTTCACAACGAGCTGTTTTTTTGAACCAAATCATCGACTTATGTCTGCTAAATCAAACCCAAACACTCAATCTTCAGACTTTGATATTGCTGTAATAGGCTCAGGTCCCGGGGGTTACGAATGCGCCATTCGTGCATCTCAATTGGGGTTTAATACCCTTATAGTGGAAAAAGAACCTAGCCTGGGTGGCGTTTGTCTGAACTGGGGATGTATCCCTACAAAATCGCTCTTGAAGAATGCCGAAGTTGTGGAAACATTGCAAAAAGCCGAGGAGTATGGTATTAAGCTGGAGAGCTTTGAGATTGATTTTACCAAAGTGATCCGCAGAAGCCGCAAAGTTGCGACCAAAATGGCCAAGGGTGTTGAATTTTTGATGAAAAAAAACAAGATCACTGTTAAGAAAGGTTTTGGAAAACTCGTCTCCAACCAGGAAATAGAAATTATTGGTGAAAAAGAAGATTCTAAAGAAGTCATTCGTGCCAGTCATATCATTCTGGCAACCGGGACTAAGGCCAGAAGTTTTCCCGGCATCAATGTTGACCGCAAGCGGGTGATTACCAGTTACGAGGCCATGATTCTGAATGAAAAACCAAGTTCTATCACAATTATTGGAGCGGGTGCTATTGGTGTTGAATTTGCCTATTTCTTTAATGCCATGGGCTCATCGGTGAACTTGCTGGAGCTGATGCCCCAGATTCTTCCGAATGAAGATTCAGAAGTGGCCGAAGTATTAACAAAAGAATTCAAAAAGAAAGGAATAAATATCTTAACCGAAGCTAAAGTTGAAAAGACCGAAGTGAATGGCGACACGGTTAAAACAACACTGACAACCAAAGATGGAAAACCCCAGGTCCTTGAGTCGGACTATGTTTTGGTGGCTATCGGCTTAACAGGTAATGTTGAAGATATTGGCCTTGAGAAAGTTGGTGTAAAAACAACCAAAGGTTTTATAGATACAGACAACTTTGGTCGGACCAACATAGACTCAGTTTATGCTATCGGCGATGTAGCCGGTGGGATGCTGCTGGCCCATAAGGCCTCGGTCGAAGGTATTTTGTGTGTTGAGTCCATAGCCGGATTAAATCCGGAACCCATTGATAACAGCAGCATACCGGCTTGCACCTATTGCCAGCCTTCGGTAGCACACCTCGGACTGACCGAGCAGGAGTGCAAAGACCAGGGCTATGAGATAAAAATTGGTAAATTTCCATTTATGGCTTCCGGTAAAGCCACAGCTGCCGGTGCGAACCAGGGTTTTGTGAAATTGATCTTTGATAAAAATATCGGGGAATTGCTGGGCGCTCATATTATTGGCCACGATGCAACGGAACTCATTGCCGAGCTTGGCCTGGCCAAAAAGATGGAAGCAACATCAGAATGGATACATCGAACAATTCATGCGCATCCAACTCTTTCTGAGGCTGTTAAAGAGGCCGCGGCTGCTTCCGACGGGCATGCCATTAACATGTAAGGCTTCAATAAGATTAAAAACAGCTTGTTGTTTATTAAAAATCCTAATTATCCATGCAAAAGAAATCAACTAAAAAGCAACCCAACTATTCGGAGAACCCGGTAAAAATCGGAATTGTAAGAGGTGAAGAAGATCTGTTTCCTGAGCGGTTAATAACGGTCATAAATGAACAGGTCAGATCAGAGCAACGTGATATCTATGCCGATTATGTTATGATTGGTGGCACTGATACAGATCAATGTTATGATTACGCCGTTATTTTGGATCGTATTTCTCATAAATTGCCCTTTTTAAGGACCATCCTGAAAAATGCGGCTTTAAACGGAACCCATATCATCAATAACCCATTTAATGATGGGTTTTATAACCCGTTTTTCTGTTTGTCTTTAGCAAAGAATCTGGGATTAAATATTCCCAAAACTATGGTTCTGCCTTCACGCATGCATCCCGAAGGCACCTCATCCAAAACCATGAGAAATATCATTTTTCCACTGGATTGGAAAAGCTATTTCAAAGCCATTGGTTTTCCATGTTGGCTTAAACCGGCATTGAATAAAAAATACTCGGATAATGAATATCTGGAAAATGCCACTGCCTTTTTTGAAACGTATGATAAAAGCGGCAATGTAGCCTTTATGATGCAGCAGGATCTTGATACAGAGCTGTTTTTTCAGGCTTACTATGTTTCCGGGTCGGATGTTCTGATTGTACCAAAAATGCCGGGCATTCAGGAAAAACTCAAAACCAAACACAAAGAAGCCATTTCAAATGCTACTAAAAAGTTGTGCCAGGCGTTAGGATTTGAAATCAATAAGGTTGATTTTGCCATTCATAAGGATAATCTTTATGTTATGGATGCTTTGAATCCGGTTCCGGTTATTGAAACATCGAATATGAATGATGAGCAGTTTGAAGCCTATGTAGCTTCAGTTGCATCATTATTATTAAAACGCATTGATTCTCAGGAGAACGCACAAACATTCGGGAAAGTGGTTCAGAATCCAAATGATTTGATATCTGTGAGTTGAATGATGTTTTTCAGTAACGTGCTTTAGAATAGCACGTTACCGGAAAATAGACTGGTTTTAGAATGCCACTTATTACCCCCCATAATATCATTGTTAGTCAGTAACCGCAACATTTAGTGCCATTTTATTCATCGAAACACAAATGGGTTTCGAAAGTAAGGGATAATCGAATGGCAAATGAATAATTCTACAATAATTGTTAGGACAAACATTTCAACATCATGATAAACAATCCCATAAGCACAAAAAAGGATTATGAGCATTTCAGGGATTTATGTAGAGCAGATTTAGAAGGATTTCATGCACAAATAGCCAAACGCGAAATACATTGGTATCATCCGGAAAGCGATGCCTGGATAACATACTCCGATCAGGACAGGGCCTGGATCGGTTATGAGGCCTCAACCGGAAACCGCCACCAAACAGACAAAACGGATGATTTTACACCCTGGCAGAAAGGTCTTGTAGAAACCGATGCGCCTTATTACAGATGGTTTCAGGGCGCCTATACAAATGCCTGTTTTAACGAAGTCGACAGGCATGTTCTTGAAGGATATGGACATGAAATAGCCTTTTTCTATGAAGGTGACAGATGGGATGTTACCAAAAATCAGGGCCGGGGCGGGCCGGTAACTGCCAAAAAAATCTCTCGCAAAAAGCTCTTGTTTGAAGCAGCCAAATGCGCATTGGTTCTTGAGAACGTAGGTTTAAAAAAAGGCGACAGGGTATGTCTGAACATGCCCAATATTCCCGAGCATATCTACTTTATTGAGGCCTGTAAAAGAAAAGGCATCATTTATACCTCTGTATTGGCCGGTCACTCCAGCAAGTTGCTCTCCGATCTGCTTCAGAACACAGGCGCCAAGGTACTCATTACTGCCGATGGCATGTATCGCAATGCCCAGTTGGTTGGCCTTAAGGATAATTTTACCGATGTGGCACTTGATCAATACATTTCTTTCGATATGGCCCTGGAGCTAATTCAGGAGAAGATGTGCGGGCGCGATGTGGATGAAGAGACCTGTGAAAATATTGTTGCGAATGTTCGTAACCGTTTGGGCAACGAGATTACGCTGGACCGGGCCGAAATTATGAGTTGTATTGGACAGGCTTTAGGACAGGTAGATACGTTAAATATCAAGCAAAAAGCACATCTGCGTACAGAACTAGCCAAAGTATTATTGAAATCGCCTAAGCGGGTTGAAACAGTGCTGATCGTGCAGCATACCGGTCAGGCTATAACTGTTCATCCGGATCGAGATAAATGGGCCTCCGATCTTATGCGCCAGGCCGAAGATCAACTGTATCTTAATGCAAGTGATATTGGCATTGAGATCAAATCCGAGTTTGAGTTGTTTGAGCGGGATGATGAAACATTCATCAGGGTGATCTACCAAAGTTCGAGGTGCACCCCGGTTGAATCGGAGTTTCCTTTGTTTATAAGTTATACTTCCGGTTCTACAGGAAAACCCAAAGGCCTGGTACATGTGCATGGTGGCTATACTGTTGGTGTGGCATTCAGCCTGAGAATCGGTTTTGATGCGGTTCCCGGGCAGGATACCATTTATGTTTTAGCTGAGCTGGGTTGGATTGCCGGCCAAACCTATTTGGTAAGCGCAGCGTTTTTAACGCGGGTAACAGCCGTCATGAGCGAAGGCTCACCCCTGTTTCCAAGTGCCGGCCGCTTTGCAAATATCCTTGAGCGTTATAAGGTAACCATTTTTAAAGCTACGGTTACCTGCATGAAGGCTATCATGTCCAATCCCCAGAATATTGAGGAAATTAAGGCCTATGACCTGAAGCGCCTGAAACTGGCTACCTTATTTGCAGAACCTTGCAGTCCGGATATTCTGGAGTTTGGGGCCAGGCATTTCACAAAGCGATTTACGAATTCGTACTGGTCGACTGAGCATGGCGCGCTAACCTGGACATTTTTTTTAGATAACTCAGAATTGCCATCCAAACCTAACGCCCATAATTATCCGTTTCCCTGGATTTTTGGCGATGTATGGGTAAAGCTTAATCATCATTCAGAGCCGGGTGCTTTTCGTGAAGCGAATTGTGATGAGAAAGGTGAAGTGGTCATCACCAGGCCTTTTCCATATATGGCCAGGACACTTTGGGGCGATCAGGACAACTTTTTGGAAAAGTTTGAACAAGGCCGGTGGCGTGGCGATTTCGATCGATACAAAAACCAGTACTGGACATTCTGGGCAAAAGATCAAAACCCGTTTATAGCATTCACACAAGGCGATTTTGCCGTTAAGCACCGCGATGGGTCTTATACTTTTCATGGGCGCTCGGATGAAGTGATCAATGTTTCCGGCCAGCGAATCGGAACCGAAGAAATTGAAAGTGTTTTGCTCAAGGACAAGATCCAGCACCCCAAATCACCGATTGAAAATGTGATTGTTGTGGGCGTGCCTCACAAAGAAAAAGGGCTTGCTCCAATTGCTTTCATTCAAACCCGAACAGAACTCACCAGCGAAGATACTTTGCGGTTAAATGCCCTGGTGTTAAAAGAAAAAGGCGAAAACAGCATCCCATTACACTATATCGCTGTAAAGGATATCCCCATTACGCACAATGGAAAATATGTGCGTCGGGTGTTGAAAAATATCATAAATGTTGAGGCACTGGGCGATATTTCCGCTATTGCAAATCCCGGGTCTTTGGATGAGATCCGTAAAAGGGTAGACCAATGGCAACAAAAGCAGGTTCTTGAGGATTCTCAAACCATGTTTGAAAACTATACCTATTTCCGCATTCAATATTTCCCTGTGGTTAAAAAACAGCATCTTGCAATTATAACCATAACCAATCCGCCTGTTAATGCCCTAAACGAAAGAGGGTTGGATGAACTAAACTCTTTAACAGACCGGTTAATGCGCCGTGAAGATGTTAAAGCCATCATCTTTACCGGCGACGGGACCAATGCCTTCATTGCCGGGGCCGATATTAAAGAGCTTCTAGGCGATATTCATACAGTTGAAGATGCACTAACCCTGGCCAATAATGCACATCTGGCTTTTACAAAACTCGAATGCATGAACAAACCGGTTATTGCTGCAATAAATGGCGTAGCGCTTGGCGGAGGTAATGAGTTTGCCCTGGCCTGCCATTACAGAATTTGCAGCAGGAATGCCCGGTTTGCACAACCTGAAATCTTTTTGAATCTGATACCCGGTTATGGTGCAACCCAGCGCCTGCCCAGAATTATTGAACGCAAATGGAAACGCGGGGAGGCTATAAAAAAATCACTCGAAATGATGCTTAGCGGCCGACAATACACCAGCCAGGAAGCCCTGGAAATGGGTTTGGTTGATGAGATCGCTGAGAATGATGCCTTAAGCGCAGCCGTTCAATTGGCTAAACGATTTATACACGATAACAAGCAATCGCCGGAATTAAATGAGGCGTTTGAATACCGGCAAAAAGTTCTTTCACAATGGATGAGCATCAGTTCGTTTCCCGATGATGTGGTATCAGATCCTGATATACACCGGATAATTAACCAGTTAAAGCAATGGGGAAAAGCCGAGACCATTAAAAAAATTATTGAAGGTGTTAAAGTAGGCTATGAAAAAGGTTACACCAAAGGGTTAGGTTCAGACGCAGAATTATTTGCTAAAGCAGTTGTGTCTGAAAAGGAAGGTAAGATCGGCCTGAGGCAGTTTTTAAGCCGAAAGAGTTTTCCTGTGGTTACATCCGACCAGTTTATACTAAGCCAGAAGCAGGAAAAGGAGCTGATAAAAAAACGAAAATTGCTTGAGATTGGTGCACCATTTTTTCCGGGAATCACCAAAAGACCAACGCATCAATATGCTTACGCTATCTTAAGAAATCCTGAAACCGGATTCCCTTTACATGGCGACCCGATTCAGGCAGAAAAAAAGATCGTCGTCCCCATCAAAAAACCCGGACCCAACGAAGTCCTTTTGTACATGCTCACCAGTGAGATCAATTTTAATGATATCTGGGCTGTAACCGGCATACCGGTTTCGCATTTTGCGCGATCTGACAAAGAATATTACGTGACAGGTAATGGCGGCCTTGGATTCGTTATTGAAACCGGCTCTGAAGTGATGCTTGAAGGCCGGTTAAAAGTTGGCGATCTGGTTGTTTTGTACTCCGGTCAAAGCGACTTGCTTTCACAGAAAGCCGGTCAGGATCCTATGTTTTGTAATTTTAAAGTTCAGGGTTATGAAACTCCCGACGGCTCTCATCAGCAGTTTGTTTTAGCCCAGGCACCGCAGTGTTTTAAGAAACCCGTGGATTTAAGCCTTGAAAAAGCCGGTAGCTATGTGCAGAATATGGGCACCATTTACCGGGCCTTATTTTCAACCCTTCAGATTAAAGAAGGCAAAAGTATTTTCATTGAGGGTGCAGCAACAGGTTCCGGGCTCGAGGCATTAAAGATTGCGGTCAATCATAAAATGAAGACTTATGGCTTGGTTTCCAATGAGCAACGGGCAGGGTTTATCAAGCAATGTGGTGCCAAAGGATATATTAACCGTAAATCGGAAGCATGGAAAGATGCATTTTGTAAGGTTCCTGAAGATCCCTCGCAATGGAAGGCATGGGATAAGGCCGGTGAGGCGATCATAGAGGCCTTTAAGGCTCAGAATAAGGGAAAACTTGCCGATTATGTGGTTTCACATGCCGGTGAAAAGAGTTTTCCAAGAACCTTTCAACTGTTGGCCAATGGTGGCACGTTAACGTTTTTCGGGGCTTCCAGCGGGTATCACTTCACATTTTTAGGCAAACAAGGCGCTTCGGATCCGCATAAAATGCTGGAATCTGTTCAGTTAAAACCCAATATGTCGGCCTTGACCTATTACGGTCTGAACACCGATGATACCGGTCTGGTAGATACCGCAGGCCTGGAAATTATCGAAACGCTCATTGAACGCGGTTTTCGGCTCGTGGTTGCCTGCTACACCAAGCTGCAACAGGAGTTCTTACAATCGTTAGGGTTTGGAGATTCCTTAAAACAAGTTATCAGCATAGAAGAGCTCATAACAAGGTCTAAGGGAGAGTTTATCTGGCCGGAGCGATTGGATGCCTATCCGAATCCGTTTGAACAACTCGATACATTTAAACAGGCCGTACAGAAATTCAACGAGAAAATCTTTAAACCTTTTGCCACTTATGTGGGCAGAAGCTTTAAGACCTCCGATAATCCCAGGGGATATCCGGATATTGTGTTCGAAAGAGCCGGGCACGATAAGCTTTCGGTAAGCTGCGCAGTGGTGAAGCCTTTCACCGGAAAAGTCCTGTTCTCCGAGAACATGGCTGGTCGGCGATATAGTTTCTATGCCCCGCAGGTCTGGATGAGGCAACGAAAAATATTTATGCCAACGGCTAAGATTTTTGGCACCCACATGAGCAATGCATCCGAAGTAATGCAACTCAACGAAATGATTGAAGCTCACAGCATAGAGGTTTCAGATCCACTGGCTATCGACTTTAACAACCTTCCCAATGCCCATCAGGAAATGTGGGAAAATAAGCATCAGGCCAGTGTCTATGTATGCAATCATGCTATTCCGAAAATGGGATTAAAAACAAAGGAGGAGTTGTTTTTGGCCTGGGGACACAATCACAGTCAGAAACTCAATTCAAAAAACTAACTGTTTTTAAATGTAACCCAGTTGCTTTAATCGTTCTTCGCTCAGACCGCTTTTGTTGGGTTGCTGTTTGTCGGCTGAAGTATGAGGCCATTGCCGTTGCTTAGCAATATATTTACCGATTAAATCAAATTCCAGGTTTACCTCATCACCGGCATGTTTTTCCACCAGCGTAGTGTTTTCGAATGTATAGGGGATAATGGCAACTTTAAAGCTGTGTTCATAAACCTCGGCAACGGTTAAACTGATACCATCGATGGCTATAGAACCAACCGGGACGATATATGGCTGAAATTCATCCGGAAAACCGATCTTAAATTCCCACCCTGTGGTTTGCTTTTGAAGTGAATCTATCCGGCCAACGGTATCAACATGACCCTGTACCAGGTGTCCACCCAGGCGATCGGATAATTGAAGCGCGCGCTCGAGGTTAACTTTTTGACCCACTTTCAAACGCCCCAACGTGGTTTTTTTAAGAGTTTCTTCAACCGTATCCACTTCAAAATAATAGGGAGAGCATTGCACCACGGTTTGGCAGGCACCATTGATGGCAATACTTTCATCTATGGATAGCTCTTTAAACTCAGCCTGGTGGGTTTGCACACCTACGCGCAAGCCTTTGCCCTGTGGTTTCAGGCTTTGTATGGTTCCAATTTCCTTTATAAGTCCGGTAAACATAACGTTTTAATCAAGTATGTAAAAAATGACCTTCAACGTAAATATCGGGCCCGAATCGTTCAACACTCTCAAAATTCAGCATGGGTGCCTCCGACGGGGAAGCCAGTTGCAACGAGCGTATAACCGAAATACTGTCGCTGCCCAGAAATTTCGGGGTGATAAACACACTGAATTTATCACATAACTGATGCTGCATAAGACCAGAAATTAACTGGCTGCCACCTTCAACCAATACCGATGTAATATTTTCCTGGTATAAAATGCGCAGGACTTCATTCAAATTCAATCCGTCTTTTTCATCTTTACAAAAAAAGAGCCGAAGGTTAGGTTTGTTGTATGCGTTAAGCTTTTCATGATCCTTATTATGACTGGATGTAAAAAGAAAAGTCGGAGCATCCTGGTTAAATAAATTAAAATCTAATGGGACCTCGAGCTGGCGATCCAGCAAAATGCGCACAGGATGGCGGCCTTTAACATGGCGAACCGTGAGCATCGGGTTATCGCGCAGGGCAGTGTGGGTACCAATCATGATCCCGCAATGCCAGCTTCTGAGAGTATGGGTATATGTTCTGGATTCCAGTCCTGACAGCCATTTCGAGACCTGGTTTCCGGTAGCAATGCAACCATCCAGCGACTGGGCATATTTTATGGTAATAAACGGACGCTGTTTTTGATGGCTTGTTAAAAAATGCTCATTGAGCTTGAAACAGGCCTCCTCCGATATCCCGCTGATCACCGCTATGCCGGCTGCTTCGAGTTTTTCTATCCCTTTGCCAGCCACCTCTTTAAACGGATCAACTGAGCCAATTACCACGCGTTTAATACCTGATTTGATGATCAAATCGGCACATGGCGGGGTTTTACCATAATGCGAGCAGGGCTCCAGGTTAACATAAAGGGTGGAGTCGGGCAGCAATTCCTTCTCCGAAACAGCATGTATGGCATTCACTTCGGCATGAGCCTTACCATAAGCTTCGTGGTAACCCTGGCCAATAATTATATCCTCACACACAATTACACATCCAACCATTGGATTGGGATGTACATAACCGATCCCTTGTTTGGCAAGGGAAAGACAAAGGTTCATGTAATGCTCGTGAATGTGTTTCAATTATAAAGAAATCTTATCGGTTAGAGTGGTAATGCTCAATCGAGTTTAATATAAAATGGTTGATCTGGTCTTTGGGTAAGGTGATGTAGAAATCTTCACTTGAAAAATCCAGCAGCCGGTAAGACAGATTTATCAAGGGCTGAGGATCGGAATGTTCAAGCACATCGTGGCAGAGATGCAGGATCTGTCTGTCTAATTGCTGCTTAACATTTGGCAGAGCATCGGCTACCATTTTGCAGGTCAGAATGCTTAAATCCATGAGTTTTTCGCAGCGTTTGATATGGACATCATTATGGCCGCCCGGTGGCAGTTCATAATATAAAATATATTCCATGGTGCCTTCAAACATGAATTCCGACATGGTTTTAAACGCCAGCACGGCAAAATATTCCCAGAAATCGGTGTCCAGGTTTGAAATGATACCCTGGTAGGCCGGGTCTTTAAACTTGGTATGGATAGTCTCGAGCAACAGGTAAGATGGAATTGGCGACGAACCCTTGTTGATCACAAACTCTTTTACCCGGTCCAGAATTTTATTGATGGTAGAAACCACCATGGGAACCCGGATTAGGTAGGCAGCTATTCGCAACGATTCGGCCAGGATCAATTTGTCGGACTGCTCATCATCAACATTCTGCTCGTGAGCTTCAAGGGCTTTAACCGAATTGTTAATTTCGGGAAGTAATTTTTGGGAATCGGTTGAAATGATTGCAAACTCACCTTGTTTTAAGATCTGGGCTTTTATTCTGGCATCCAGTGCTTCAGATTTTTTGCTTTCTCTGACATAGTAAGTTGTCAGTAATGAGGTCCATAATCGCAACGCAGCCGGATCTTTTTCGGTACGGGTTTTTAAGATCAGAAAATCCACAAAATTATTGGCCTCAATACCATAATCCAGAACCCATAAATGATACACAGGATGAAGTTGCATTTTATTTGGGTGTTTAATGTTTTCGCTCACCAATCTTGAGACTAACAGTTAGGTTTTATCGATAAATTTTCAACCTGAACTTGCTGGAGCGAAACTCCGGACTGCTCAAGCAGAGTTGAAATGTGTGCTATCTTATAAGGTTTATCGTAATAAATGGTTTTAATACCAGCGTTTATTAAGGATTTCAGGCAATTAATACATGGGCTGGCTGTAATATAGATCTCCGAATCGCGAATCGATACACCATGCTTGGCTGCCTGAATAATGGCGTTGATCTCGGCATGTATGGTGTTCATGCAGTTTTCTTCAACCGTGCCATCAGGGTGGGTGGATGTGTATATGATGCAATTTTCGTCGGTACAGTGAGGCAATCCTTTCGGCGCACCATTGTAACCGGTTGCCAGAATGTTATTATCCCTGACAATTACAGCGCCAATATGAGCACGCTTGCATGTAGCCCTCTGTGAGATTAAATGAGCAACGCTCATAAAATACTCATGCCAGGTTAGGCGTTTTGGACATACATCAGATGGATTTGTCTCGTGCATAAGAATATTTTCATTTGAACCCGGGCCATTAAGACACCATTCATTAGTAGGAAAACCAGATTTTATATTGCTTAAAGATAGTTTTTTCGTTGGACATTTGTTAATACTGTTGAGAAACAATTTTAATTTAAGCTGTTTGTTTATAATCAATTCCGGGATCAATTGCTGGTGAGTAAAATACCGGGCGTTATGGTTAAAAATTACTTTACACTCTACCATTTAACTCTTGAGCTTAAGGCGCTGTTTGAAGAAGCGTATATTTTTGAATGCTATAGCCAGCATAAGAATGAGCTTCGGGTGACAGTCTGTAAAGAGAAAAAAATGTGGTCGTTAGTGCTTACAACCGCTCATTCGACCCTTGGTTTGTATTTTGCGCCTTATTCTCCAAAACAACGCCTGCACAGGGCCACTCTGTTTTCACAATTAAACGATCTGCAGATTTTAAACATAGAACTTTCAGCAACCGAACGGCTGATCTTTTTCCATCTCGAAAACAAGCTCACGCTTTGTTTCCAATTATACAGCGCCGATACCAATTGCTTTGTATTAAACGAGCAGCAGATCATAGAGTCTTTTAAACATCAGGATAAATTGGTTAAGCAGGGCCTTAAAGCACAAAATACCACACCGATCATCACCCGGTTAGAAAAGCTGGCCAACGATAAAGCCTTTTTTGATGATGCTTATCAGGATGCAATGCTCAGCAGTCCGGAAGAACAAATACATGCGCTTTTACCGGGTTTTGATCGCGGTCTTCAGAAAACTTTTCTGAAACGTGTGGCTGCCAGGCAGCAAGATCATAACAAGCAGGAGTCTTATTATACAGTGCTACAGGACTTGTTTTATGAACTGATTGATCCACAGCCTGCCGTTTATTTTCCTCTGAACAAATCGCCATACTTTTCCATTTTAGCACAGGCCCCCGGGCTCTCTGAGGATCGGCAGACATTTGAGTCGGTCAATGAAGCTATCAGGCATTTCAGCAGGTTGATTTACCAACAGGATAATGTTGGCAGTGATGTAACCCGGTTTAAAAAACTGATTGAAAAGATCATCCAAAAAAAACAAAAGCAAATTCAAGAGATGGGTACGGGGCTTAAAACTGACCGCTCCCTTCAATATGAGCATTTCGGCCAATTAATTCTTGCTAATGCCTACCAGATTGAAAAAGGGATGCAAACCTTTACTGCCAACGACTTTAATACAAACGAGCCAGTGGAGCTTAAACTGGATCCGTATAAAACACCCCATGAAAATGCCGAGGGCTTTTTTCTGAAAGCCAAAAAGCAGCGCCAGAAAAGCCATGCATTATCCGAGCGGTTGGAAGAGACTCAGAAAAGTCTTGAAGGGTGCCGGGCTATGTTACAGGGTTTAGAGTCTGTATCGCAGAGTAAGGCACTCAAAGCATGGAAAAATGAGTGGAAAGAACTTTTAAAAGCCAACGGGTTGCTTTCCAAAGAAGAACTGGGGCGACAAAGCCTTTTCAGAACCGTAACCCTGTCTGAAAATGCCGAGCTTTGGATCGGGAAAAATGCCAAAAACAACCAACTCTTAACGTTCAGGCATGCCAGGCCAAACGATATCTGGTTGCATGCCAGGGGTGTTTCGGGTTCGCATTGCGTGATCAAAGCCAAAGGCATTTGCTCAAAAGCCGATATTGAACAGGCAGCTGAAATTGCGGCGTATTATTCCGGGGCAAAAACCTCAGAATTTGTTCCGGTTATCGTAACACCAAAAAAATATGTCCGTCAAAAAAAAGGGGCACCACCCGGCACGGTAAGTGTTATGAAAGAAGACGTGCTTATTGTAAAACCGGCCCGTTTAAGAGGAGGAGATTAAACATGAACATACCCAAACAAATCAATCCTGTATATGGCCTTCTCCCCATTGTTTGTTTAAGCCTCTTGCTTTCGGCCTGCTCTTCCATAGAGGTAACTTCAACGCGTTGTGATGGTAAAAATTACGCCACTTACCTTACGTTTAACTGGTTGCCGCAGCCAGCGGACTCTTCTTTAGAAGGTATTGCCAGTCCGGAAATCTGGCAGCTGGCAAAATCGCACCTTGAAAAAGCCATGGTTCAGAACGGGTTTGAACATATGCAGGATATCGATGTTGATTTTTATCTCACCTTTCAAATTACGAATCTTGAGCGCATCAGAGGGGTTACTTTAAATCGGTTAAGCTACCAACCCCTATGGGGCAATTACGGAACCCGGTCTCTCTCCACCCAGTACTACACCAAAGGGACCATGATCGTTGATGTTGTAGATGCTAACTCCAGGGAAATGGTCTGGCGTGGAACAGCCATCGGTGTGGTGGGCAATCACCAGGATGAAGTAAACCATAAATTGCAGGAAGCTGCCAATAAAGTTGCAGAGGCCTTTGTTGAGGATTGTTGCAATAATTGAGGCTTAACTGCCTGTCTGCTTGTTTTGCAGCACCACAATGCTTCTGGCAGCCACCTCAAAACGATCCTCATCAACAGCCGGGGTATCCTTGAGATCGTAGATATCTTCAGGCCAGTCTTTATTGGTATTAATACATTGATGCCACCTATAACCCTCTTCAAAAGGCAGTGCCGGCAATTCGAAAGTCAGGGGCTCCCAGAATGCGTTGATCATAATATGAAATTGCTCATTACTGGGCTCATGCTCAAGGGTGTAAGCGATGCTGTGCGAAACCGGAAGCCAGTCGGGTTCGCCTAATTTAACGCCATGCCAGGAGAGGTGCGTGGTTTTGGTATTGGTTGTTGAGTTTGTCCAGAACTCGGTTTCCTGGAACACTTCATGAGAAACATTAAAGCGGATGAGTTTTTTAACAAATTCCAGCAGATGGTTGTGTTTTTTCAGACCATCCCAATCAAACCAACTGAGCTTGTTATTCTGGCAATAGGCATTGTTGTTACCCATCTGGGTACGCCGGATTTCATCACCCATCGTCATCATGGGGGTGCCCTGGGCGATCATTAGAATGGTAAAAAAGTTCTTGATCTGTTTCAGGCGAAGTCGCTCAATGTCTTTTTTCCGGGTTGGGCCTTCCACACCGCAATTCCAACTGAAGTTATGATTGCAGCCATCCCGGTTATTTTCGAGGTTTTTCAGGTTGTGTTTCAGGTTGTAACTCACCAGGTCGTTTAAGGTAAAGCCATCGTGACTGGTGATGAAATTAATACTGCGGTTGGGTTCCCGATCGTGCTTTTGATACAGATCCTGGCTCCCCGTAAGCCGATGCACGAATTTTTTAATGGAGAGATAATCGCTTTTTAAAAACTGCCGCACATCGTCGCGAAACGGTCCGTTCCACTCGGCCCAGCGGTGCCCGACAAACGAGCCCACCTGGTAAAGCCCGGCTGCATCCCAGGCTTCTGCAATAATTTTTGTGCTGGCCAGGATCGGATCGGATTCTATCGACCATAAAATCGGTGGATTCTTTAACGGTTCACCCGATTCGCTGCGCGAAAGCACCGAGGCCAGGTCGAACCGGAAGCCGTCTACATGCATCATAGATACCCAATATCTGAGGCAATCCATGATAAACCGCCTGACAATGGAGTGGTTGGTCTTAAATGTATTGCCGCAACCACTGTAATTTGAAAAGCTAAACCCGTAATGGTTTTCCAGGAGATAATAGGCTACAGCCTCCAGGCCTTTAAATGAATAGGTCGGGCCTTTTTCATTGCCCTCGGCGGTATGGTTAAAAACCACATCCAGGATCACTTCAATACCGGCTTTGTGCAACGCTTTCACCATATCCCTGAACTCATCAACCGGGCCCAGGGGATCTTTACGCGAACTGTAGCCCACATGCGGAGCGAAAAACGCGATCGGGCTGTATCCCCAGTAGTTCTCCAGACCGTTGGGAGCATCCTGCTCATCAAATTGCTGAATCGGGAGCAGCTCGACAGCCGTTATCCCTAAGGATTTCAGGTAAGGAATTTTCTTGATTAATCCGGCAAATGTTCCACGCTCTTCTTTTGGAAGACCCGAGTTTGGGTGATGGGTAAACCCGCCTACATGCAGTTCATATATGATGGAGCGTTTGTAAGGATAGCGCAGAGGTTCATCACCCTCCCAGTCGTAAAGCCGGGCATCGACCACAACGCTTTTCATAGCGTGAGCGCAATTATCACCTTTTTTTATGGCCGCTTCACGCTGATAATTATTTCCGGTAACCACCGCCCGGGCATATGGATCCAGAAGCACTTTCCACCCATCAAAATACAGGCCCTCGTGTGGTTTGTGATCACCAAATACCCGGTACCCATACAACTGGCCCGATTGAAGCCCTTTTACAAAAACATGCCAGTAATAAAATGTGCGGTTTTTCTCGGGATCCAGCGTAATGACGCGGGCAGGTTTTGTATCGTTTTCGTTGTTAAATAAGAGCAGCTCAACTGAATAGGAGTTTTTTGAGAAGACCGAAAAATTCACACCACCCTCAAATACAGTGGCGCCAAGTGGGTAGCTTCTTCCGTTGAGTAAGTCCGCAGTCATAGATCAGTGGTTTTTAAGGATTTAGCAATAATGGTTCAAGATGAACAAGACAAAAACCACAAGTTTTCCTAGCATAAGCTTATGCAATTAACTGGGAAACTGACATAAAATGGCAGGCGCTGCCGCCAAGAACAAACATGTGCCAAATGGGGTGACTGAATTTCATGGATTTCCACATGTAAAACACCGTGCCGGCCGTATAAACCACGCCACCCAAAATCAGCCAGATCAATCCCTGAAATGGTAAAACCTGAAACAGTTCATAGATCAGAACCACGCTGAGCCAACCCATAAAAATATAGGAGAAAAGCGACAGTTTTTTAAAGCGCTTTAAAAATAAGGGTGTCATCACAATACCTACCAGTGCAATCACCCAAACTGTGACAAACATACTCCACCCTAATGTGTTGCGCAGACTGATCAGCAGGAACGGTGTGTAGGTTCCGGCTATCAGTAAATAAATCGAGGCATGATCCAGTATGCGTAAGACATGCTTGACTTTAGGATGAACAATGCTGTGATAAAGCGTGGAGTTGAGATACAGAAAAAACATGCTCAGCCCATACACCAGGAAACTTACCCAGTGCCATATCTGGCCGGATTCGGAAGCTTGAACCAATAGGTAAACAAGGCCGGCAATGCTTAGCAGGGCACCCAATCCATGCGTGATGCTACTGGCAATTTCTTCCGATTTACTGTAAGCAGGCTTATGCTGCCCGGTCTCGGTTATATGTTGGGTTGCACTCATGCTCGTATTGGTTTGGCTTCTGTATGACCCGATTATAAATGTAGCTATTTCCATCCATAATTCTAAAAACAGCAAGGATGGCTTATTTTTATTGATAATGCTAACCGTTAGGTTGAGTTCATTTAAAAATAATCTATATTACAACCATCCCATGTTCATTAAATAACCATTGCATCCCTAACTTTCTTCTTCTTTTTAATAACCTTTACAGAAGGTCTTCTCATGAAACATCTTTTTCTCCTTCATTATTCATTATTTCAACACATCTGGTTTATGCACAAACATCCACTCCTCCAGCAAGTGGAGATGGCTCAAGCGGGAATCCGTATCAAATCGCAACCATAGAAAATCTCTATTGGCTCACTCAGCAACAATCAAATAGTGATGGTACCGGGCCTTATTGGTCAAGGAATTATGTTCAAACGGCTAATATTGATGCGTCTGCTTCATCAGGATGGGATGCAGGCGCTGGTTTTACCCCGATTGGAAACAATCCAAATTTCTTTTCTGGTAGTTACAATGGTGGGGGATATACAATCAGTAATTTAGTCATAAACAGAGCTGCCACAACTTATATCGGTTTGTTTGGTGTAGTGACCGGATCAGTCTCAAATCTAAACCTTATCAATGTTGATATTAGTGGAAACCAAGCGGTAGGAAGCATTGCCGGATATGTTTTAGTAGGTTCAGTACAAGGCTCTTCTAGTTCAGGTTCAGTAACAGGTAATACTAATACCGGAGGATTTGTAGGTTATAACGATGGCAGTTCTATACAAAACAGTTACAGCTCGTGTTCGGTTAATACTCTTACTACAAATAATGATCATATTGGTGGTTTTGTTGGGAATAATGATTTCAATACGGTTGCATCCAATATTGAAAACTGTTATAGTACAGGTTCAATAACAGCAACAGACTGTGATAATATTGGAGGATTTGCAGGCATTAACCAAAATGCCGCAATTATTCAGAATTCATATAGTTCTTCTACAGTAAATGCTCGAAACTTCGTTGGTGGCTTTGTGGGCGATAATACTGGAAGTACAATCTTAAATTGTTACGGCACAGGGAGTGTAACAGGAAACCTTGCAGTTGGTGGTTTTGCAGGGAGTAATGGAAGTACGAGTACTCTTGATAAAAGTTTTTGCACGGGCTTGGTAACTGGTAGCACTTTTGTGGGTGGTTTTGTTGGGGGAGGCTTTGGCACATCCATAACTAACTCTTTCTGGGATACTGAAACATCTGGTTTATCAGGTATGGATGATGGTGATGGAAATCAAGACAGAGACCAATCAGGTATCTTTGGCAAAACCACGGCAGAAATGAAAGACTGGGCTACCTATACCGATCAAAGCACAGCAGGTCTAACCACAGCCTGGGACTTTGTAACCAATCCCAATGATGATGCCGCAAATGATGATGACTGGGATATGGATCAACTTGGCACGGTTAATAACGGCTACCCGATCCTTTCCTGGCAAACCGGTGCCGATAACATTTTGCCGGTTGAGCTGAGCGCATTTTCAGGTAAATCATTGGCTACGGGTATCCGGCTTAACTGGACAACCCAATCCGAAACCAACAATGCCGGTTTTGTATTGCTTCGCAATGGTGTTGAAATTGCCAGTTACGAAAACACAGCCGCATTGAAAGGACAGGGCACAAGCTCTCAAGTCCGGGGATATAGCTACACCGATGCCGATGTGGTATTGAATGCCACGTATGCTTATCAGTTGGTGAGTGTGGACTACAGCGGCGTGCGCCATAGTTACCCACTCAATGTGGAAATCACCGCAACAGAAATTGCTGATGATAACGGTCAGCCCAATGCTTATGCGCTTGAGCAGAACTATCCGAATCCGTTCAACCCTGCCACCACCATCAGCTTTACGATGCCAAAAGCCGGCGCAGCCAGCTTAACGGTGTATGACATGCTGGGCCGGATGGTGCACCAGGAACAGCTTACAGCCAAAGAAGGACAGAACAGCGTGTCGTTTAATGGCCGGAGCCTGACCAGCGGGATGTATTTTTACCAACTCACCGCAGAAGGGTTCAGCAAAACCATGAAAATGATGCTGGTAAAATAGCATCACGGGATTCGAAATATTGTTAATGAAAAGCAGGTCGTTTGACCTGCTTTTTTTATGCTCATTTTTGCGGGATCTTCAAGATAGGTTGCGCCGGGTTATTTCAATCCTATGGGAAAAAAGCTTTGATGGCAATAGAAACCACCCCGCCCATGCTTTCCCCGGCAACCAACCCTGCGGCAATCACTAATGAAAAGCGCGTTGCAGTTTTGTGATTGAGTCTTTTAAATAGAAACGCGAGCAAGGCACCAAAAAACATTGTCAGGCTGGAAGAGGCCGGAATAATAAAAGCCAGGCCCATGGCCGAGGCGCTGGGAATGTAGCCACGCCATTTTATAGGCGCGGTTTGCTCCAGAACAGACAATACAAAACCAATAATTGATGCAATAACAAGGGCTTCAAGCCCTCCTTTTGGAAAATGAGCCATCCCCTTGGCCATCAATTCAGCCACCGATTTCCATGTGGCAACAGCCGGAGCGGGCCATTCGGGAGTCAGGAGCTGGGTTTGAGGATCAGGGATCAGGAATACATATACCAAGCTTCCAACTAATGCCCCGATCATGATGCCAAAAACCTGGGCGGCGACCTGGTAGCGATGATCAATTTTCAGCAGCAAACCGGCTTTAAGGTCATGCAAGAGGTCGGAGCTTTGCCCGGCTGCACCACCAGTCACGTTGGCGGTCATGAGGTTTGAGGCAATGTGCCCCGGGTTCATTAATCCAAAACCAAGCTGTGTAACTTTTCCCAATGCCCCAATCGGTGCAATACCGGTTTCCCCCGACACCCTTGAAGAAACAATGCCAAGCAGCATGGAAACCAGAACGGCAAAGGCTCCCATAAAGAAAGTGATCTGGAAGATCTGGTGTTGGGCAAAAGTCAGGACAACCAGAGTAATCCCGATACTAGCTGCAAATAACAAGGGGTGTTTTTTATCCTTTGCCGGGCTTTCGCTGATCTCTGTCGCATCATCTGCAGGATCTTCATGTTCCCAATGGTGTTTGCCCAGCAGTTTTATTATACCAATGCCAAAAGAGGTGAGCGAGGCAACCACCATCATACCAACGCCGGGCCACAAGGTCCAGGTAACCAGGTGGGTAAACCAATTGACCTGCCCCGGATCGACCGGTGCCAATGCGCCCGAATTAAGAATGTATGGCGGAAGGATCAGCCAGGAAATAGCAGCACCAATCAGCAGGGAAATACCGGCTCGCGAGCCGATAATCATCCCGAAACCTAGCAGTAAAAGTGAGGGATCCAGCACAAAGCCGGCTTGTTTTAAGCCGTAGGATTTAAGTCCGCTTAGCGAGGCATAGAGGCCGGAAAAGGGTTTAAAAAGCTGTAATTGCGGGAGTTTAAAGAAGAGGTCGCTAAAAAGTTTGGCCCCAAAGCTCAGCATGCCGGCGCTGAACAGGGCTGCAATTTTGTCCAGGCTGTCTTTGTTATTGGCGTGAAGATCGGTCAGGGTTTCTGCCGTGGCAATGCCCGAAGGAAACGGGATGTTATCGTGAATTAACAATTGCCTGCGCAGGCCAACGGCAACAATAATCCCCAGGAGGCTGACCATAAACACCCATGCGATGAGAATTGGCATAGGCAGGCTTTGACCGGTAATGATGGTATAGGCCGGAATGGGCGCCACCAAACCGCCAGAGATAATCGAGGCTGAAGCCGAGGCGGTGGTCTGGTTATACGTATTTTCTTCCAGGCTCCAGGGTGAGGTTTTGAATACATCCGAAAAGACCTTCCAGAAGGCATAGCCCAGAAGCGCTGCGATGATGGACATATTGAACGACCAGCCGATTTTAAGGCCGCTATAGACATTGCAGGGCGTGAGAATAGCCCCGATAATGATGCCTGTAAGAATGGCTCGCACGGTAAACTGCACTGGAGAAGGTGTTAAAGAACGCGTTACCATTAAAACAGACGCCGCCCTCCATCGATGTTGATCACTTCGCCGGTGATGTATTCGGAGTCTAACAGGAACATAATGGCGCGGATGATGTCGTCAGGTGATCCGAAACGGTTCAGCGGGATCTTCTCCAGGATTTCCTTTTCATAGGTTTTATCGCGCTCGGGATTGTGCAGAATAGTGCCCGGTGCAATGGAATTAACCAGAATATGGGGAGCAAATTCCTTGGCAAAAATTTTTGTGATATGCTGAATGCCGAGCTTTGAGACCGTATATGGCGCGAATCTTCGCCAGACCAGCTCGGCAGAGACATCGGTTATGGTGATAATACGCGAGACAAACGTTTGTTTGAGCATCATTTTTGCCGCTTCCTGCATAGTAAAAAATGTGCCTTTTAAGTTGGTGTTTACCAGGTTATCCCAGTCATCTTCCGAGACTTTAGGAAGCGGGGTCTGGTAAAAGTTCGATGCGTTAGGGATAAGCAGATCCAGCTGAGAGTGCTCCGATTTAAAGGCCTCAAAGGCTTCCATAATGGAGGAGACTTTCGAAACATCACAATAGGCCATTCCCGAAGAGGGAGAGATGCGCTGAATTTCTTTTAGTGTATCCCTGGCCTGGCTATCGGAAGAAAAGTAGGTGAAAAATATGGCGTATCCTCTACCGGCAAGTGAAATGGCAATTTCGCGCCCCAGGCGGTTCGACGCACCGGTAATGAAACATACTTTTTGTGTTGCATCGCGCATCATAATTCAGGGTTTTTTTGATTAAGTCCTTTGGCTATGGATGCTTTAAACTATTCAAACCCGATCAAAAAAAAAATGTTCAAATGCAGAAATCCCTCTCTGTTAAGGAAATTTAAGGCTAGGGATGCCGGATAAAAGCGCAAAATGCCACGGTAAAAGTGGTTAAAACATTGAAATAATTGTAACTTTTCAGGTATGGCTTATGGCAAACCTTATACACATAAAAACCAACGCTAAATAATGGATAAACATGGTCAGGTGGTTCAGCATGCTGAGCATGCAGTAAGCAGCGGTCAACTTGGATTGTTGTTTTTAATTATAGCATTGGTGCTTGGCGCAGCTACGCGCTATTTCCTGAGGAAAACCCCGGTACCTTATACCGTAGCCCTGCTGGTGATCGGTTTGGGGCTGGGTTTGCTGGAACGCAATCAATGGCTGAAGGGTGAGGGGATTTTGGGTGAAATTGGTGCAGCTATCCATATGGCCTCACAAATCGACCCGCATTTCATTTTATTTGTCTTTTTACCCACACTTATCTTTGAAGCTGCGTTTGCCATGGATGTGCATGTTTTCAAACGCTCCATTACAAATGTTGTGCTTTTAGCCGTACCCGGATTACTGATCGGAACGGCCATACTCGGTGGTATGTCGATGTTTTTTCCTTACAACTGGGACTGGACTGTGGCACTCATGTTTGGCGCTCTCTTAAGCGCTACCGACCCGGTGGCAGTGGTAGCCCTGCTCAAGGAGCTGGGGGCGAGCAAAAAACTTGCTACGCTTATTGAAGGCGAATCGCTCCTGAACGACGGCACGGCGATCGTGATTTTTATGGTATTTCTCTCCGCCGTTACCGCCTCGGGGCAAATGGGCTCTGTAGGAAGTGTTTTTGGCGATTTTAGCTGGGTAGCTTTTGGTGGTATTCTTCTCGGTTTGATCATTGCTGCGGTTACCATCTGGTGGCTGAGACATGTGTTTAATGATGCCCTGGTTGAAATTACGCTCACAGTAGCCGCCGCTTACCTGGTGTTTTATGTGGCTGAATCATTTTTGCATGTTTCCGGGGTGTTGGCACTGGTGGCTTTAGGCTTATTGCTGGCCGGTGTTGGCCGCACACGCATCAGCCCGGAAGTAGAAGGCTTTCTGCACCAATTTTGGGAAATGACAGCCTACCTGGCCAATACGCTCATCTTTATCCTGGTTGGCGTTGTGATTGCCGAACGCGCTGCGGTTGGCACCTTGCAGGATTGGATGATCCTGGGCATTCTTTACATTGGCATTCATGTGGCACGGGCCGTGGTGATCGCCCTCTTGTACCCGATCCTGAGAAAATCCGGGTATGGTTTGCCGGTAAAAGAAGCCATTGTGGTTTGGTGGGGTGGCTTGCGTGGTGCAGTAGGCCTGGCCCTGGGATTGCTTGTGGCGCAAAATACCCTGATCCCCGAAGAGATTCGCGGGCAGATTTTGTTCCATTGTGCCGGCATTGTAACACTAACATTACTGATCAATGGAACCACAACCCGAAATTTAATCAAGGCCCTCGGTATGCAGAAAGTAGCTGCAGCAAAGGCCCTGATGCTGGATAATGCGATTAAATTTATCCGTGAAGATGCCGATAAGAACTACGCCGTGCTTCGTGAAAACAAATTCCTTTCCGGAGCCGATTGGGAGCGGGTTAGAGGGTACATGCCAAGGCGCAAAACGCCTAAAGAAAAAGGGGAAGTCACTAAAGTTGAAGAAGTAGACCTGGCTACTGAGGCCAGACGGCGGATTCTGGAGGCTCAAAAACGCAGCTACTGGCACCAGTTCGAAGAAGGCATCCTTGGGCAGGGCGCTGTAAGGCGGTTGAGTGAAGCGGTTAATATTTCGCTTGACCATGAGTTGGATGTGGAACTGAACGACTGGAAAGAACTGGAGCATTTCTGGCAGTTCCCGGTTATTCTCACCAAGCTCCAGCGTTTTCCGCTGATCGGGAAAATGGTACGCAAAAGCCTTTACGATCGACTGGCTTTCGGCTACGATATTGCCCGCGGGTATGTGGTTGCGGTTGAAGAGATCGCTGAGAATATCGAAAATATTGCCCATGATGAAAATGTGGCAATTGATCTTCAGGTTGAGCTGCACCTGAACCGTGGCATTGCCCTGGGTGCTATTAAAAAACTCAGGGAAACATTCCCGGAAATTGCCGTGGCCATTGAAACCAAAACCGCTGCACGGTTAATGCTTAACCACGAGCGTAACTCTATTCGCAAGTTGCAGGGTTCTGGCGTTTTGAATGAAGTGGAAGCTTCACGATTGTGCGGCGCTGTAGAACGGCGAATGAAAAAGATTTTTGAAACACCACCGGCCATTGATTTACCCGAACCCCGCGATATGCTCAGAGAGATCCAGTGGCTCAGTGGTTTGGGTGAAAGCATCCTGAAAAAAATATGGAGCATTTCAAAAGAAGAAATTGTTGCAGAAGGGGATGAATTGTTCAAGAAACATGGATTGGGTGAATCGGTTCTGATTATTGTCAGGGGTACAGTGCGGTTGTCTTACGAAAAGGACATTGCCGATTATGCCGGTACCGGGGCAACCCTGGGAGAACTGGCCCTGCTTTCATCAGAGTCATATTCCTTTGATGCGGTGGCAGACTCGAATGTTCAGTTATTGAAGCTACCTGCCGAGGAACTAAAGAAAATTTTTGCCGAGCACCCCGAAATCCACGAAAAGCTTTGGCATGCTGCCGGTGCACGAGCCGCCGAAAGCAAACTCAGAGCCCTGGAGCCCTTTAAACAATGGGGGCAAACACGCCTGAAACGCTGGTTGATGAATGGAACGGTTGTGCGTCCTCCTAAAGATCGTTTGCAGATGGTGAAAGGAACCATTGTACTTCTTTCGGGGAAAGCCAGCCGCTTTGATGAGCATGGCACAAAAGAGGGCTTTGAGCCAATATCGGTGTTACGGTCTGCTAAAGTCTTTTTTGAAGAGAATTCAGTTGTATTTTTATGTCCGGCTATTAAACAGGCATCAGACCCGATAAATGGTCTCTCGCTGAAACAGCCACAGGCATCACAATAATCAAGTTTAAATTAAGAATGATAAAATTAGTATCGGTCAAGAAGCAGTTAAATCTCTCCAAGGATATTCGCCAAACCATTATTCCAAACCTGACTCTGGAGATTAAAAAAGGAGAGTTTGTTGCCATTACAGGTCCTTCGGGCTCCGGTAAATCCACATTGCTTTATATCATGGGCGGGTTGGATAAACCTACATCCGGCGAAGTATGGCTGGACGACGAAAATATCGCCAAAAAGAATGAAGATGAAATGACACGGATTCGAAACGAGAAAATCGGATTCATCTACCAGTTCCATTTTCTGCTTCCGGAATTTACAGCCCTCGATAATGTGATGATGCCAATGCTGATCAATCCCAAATACAATCGCAAATCGGCAAAAGAACGCTCCGAAATGCTTCTGGATACCGTAGGATTGTCTAATAAAATGCAAAACAAGCCCTCGCAGCTCTCAGGCGGTCAGCAACAACGTGTGGCCATAGCCAGATCCCTGGCAACTGAACCCGTGGTCCTTTTTGGGGATGAGCCTACGGGTAACCTGGACTCAAAATCTGCTAACAATGTCTACCAGCTGTTCAGTAAGCTCAACAAGGAATTTCAGCAGACTATTGTGATCGTCACCCACGATGACGATTTCGCCAGAACCGCCCATAGAAAGATCCACCTGGTGGATGGCAAAATCGATAGTGATATCCGGTTGAATACAGAGAGATTAGAGTCGGTTTAAAGCCCGTAGTTGGCGTGAATGTAAGCCCTGACAGCGCATGTGCATAAAGGCTTATTGCCAAACAAAATAGATTTAGGGCAATAACCGGATTTATTTTCAGCAATAAATGAAATTTTATCTGACAACGGTATAGATACCTTGCAGCAAGGAAGGGGATTGTTATTTAAACATCGAAATAAATGCGGACAATCCTTCTCGGTTTTCAGGATAGTCTCCGGAACATTTATATCCGGTGGTTTATGTTTTGTTTTCATCACCTAAAGATCAAGATCGTTAGGGTAATCAGAACTTAGTGATAAGGATAATAAATATAGAAAGAAATGGAAGCGATTGCAAGCAGCCACATACCCGGTTTAACTTCGGAAATACGACCACTAAGCAGCTTAAGTATTGGAAATGCTATAAATCCTGCAGTAATACCCACGCCAATGTTGAACGAAAAAATCATTAAAGAAATGCATAAAAACGCCGGAATCAACTCGGTGTAGTCGTTAAACTTGATATTTAGGATAGACTCAAGCATAAACATTCCGACTATCACCAGTGCCGGTCCATATGCAAATGAAGGTATGGCGGTTAAAACCGGAGAAAAAAACAGGGTCAGAAAGAAGAGCAGTGCTACAACAACAGCTGTAAATCCGGTACGCCCGCCAGCCTCTATCCCTGAAGCCGATTCTATGTAAACCCCGGCTGTGGTTGTGCCGCAAACAGAAGCTACAATAGTAGACAGGGCATCAACAAGCATGGGTTTTTGAATGTCGGGTAAGTTTCCCGATTTATCCAAGAGGTTTGCCCTGGCCGAAAGACCGATCAAAGAGCCCATGGTATCGACAAAATCCATCACCAGCACAGAGACAATTACACTTATAAATCCCCAGGTCAGAGCACCGGCCAAATCGAATTCGAGAAAAATATCTGAAATACTTGGCGGCCAGCTCCAGACTTTTTGAGGTACCGGGGCCAGGTCTAAACCAAAAGCCAGCAAGGTGACGCTTAATATCCCGATCAGCAACCCCCCGGTTAGTTTTTTAATAATAAGGAAACTGGTAAGTAACAAACCACTAACGGCAAGAATTGCCTGGGGTGAAAGGAGATTTCCCAATCGTACCGGGGCACCTTCTACTCCGAGGGTGATCAGATCCATAGCCTGAAAACCCAGAAACGCCAGGAATAATCCTATCCCAACTGCAAAACTGTGTTTGAGAGAATTAGGGATTGAATTGGCAAGCCATGCCCTTAGATTTAATAAAGTGATCAGGGTAAAGAACACACCGCTGAAAAAAATAGCACCTAAGGCAGTTTGCCAGGAATAACCCAGGGATACAACCACAGTGTAGGCAATAAAGGCATTTTCGCCCATATATGGTGCAATGGCAAACGGTCTTTTGGCATAAAGTCCCATTAAGAGCGTGCCAAAAACAGCAGTGATTATTGTAGCTACCATGCTGGGACCCTTGGGAATTCCAGCAGCTTCCAGAATGGCCGGGTTTACCACTATGATATAGGACACGGTAGCAAAAGTTGTTAGCCCGGCAAGCAGTTCCTGTTGAAATGAGGTGTTGTTTTCTGAGAATCTGAAATAACCGGAAACAAGCTTGAGCATAATAAACCCTTAATTAAAAGAATGGGGAAAATAAAAGAAAAATTAGTTTGGTTTTGTATTATTAGTTAGTCTGAACTGCAAACCAGATAAGGTAAATATTATCAGAAAGTTATTGAACATTGTATTTTACATTAGGGTTAAAAAAGAAAGAAAATTGCAGTGGGATTTCAAAACTGCTTTTTAAGGTTGAAACTCTTTTGGACGTTCAACAGTTAAAAAGCATAAATTTATGAATTATGATACTCGAAAAAGAAGAACTAACTGCTGAAGATAAAAGTGAATTATATAAATCCTTGACCAAAAAACTTTTTCTTCTTGTAAATTCAGATCACGACTACATATCCAATGCTGCAAACTTTGTGGCTATCATGTACCAAAATCTTCCTGAGATAAACTGGACAGGCGTCTATTTTTACAGATCAGGTAAATTAAAACTTGGCCCTTTCCAGGGAATGCAAGCCACGCCAACAATTGAACTGGGTAGCGATCTTTCAGGTAGTGCTGCAAATCAAAAGAAAACGCTCGTAATAGACGATTCAAATATATATCCCGGTCAGCAGATTGGTGATAGCAGTTCGAGCTCGGCTATAGCCGTTCCGTTAATTAAAGATGGCCATCTGCTTGGTGTGTTACAACTTACAAGCGACTCGTTAAACCGCTTTGATGCTGAAGATAAAGCCGGATTAGAAAATCTTTGTGAAGTGTTCCTGATGATTCTCAAGTAGCATGCCCTGATACCAACAAAGAAATGAATAGTCACCCTAAAATTTTTTTGAAAAAAATTCAATTTCTAAACGTTTTATATCCAATTGCTCTTTTCACTAATAGTAATAGGTATTAATAATATTTAAATTATCTTCAAATAACATAAAAAACTTAACAATTATGGTAACTGTAGGTCAAAAATTTCCGGATTTCAATCTTGAAGCTTGTGTATCGATGGAGCACGGCAAAGAATTTAAACACATCTTATTAGAAGATCAGCTTAAAAGCGGAAAGTGGCAAGTCATATTTTTCTGGCCTAAAGATTTTACATTTGTCTGCCCTACCGAGATTAAATCGTTTAACGATGCATACGATGATTTCCGCGATCGCGATGCTGAGCTTCTAGGTGCCAGTACAGATACAGCTTTTGTGCATCTTGCCTGGCGACAGCATCATCCGGATCTCAAAGACTTGAAATTCCCAATGCTGGCTGATGCAGCCAAAAGACTTTCAGGGGATTTAGGGATTTTAACCTCAGACGATCAGGTGGCACTTCGTGCAACTTACATTATTGATCCTGATGGTATTGTGCGTTGGGTGAACATTAACGATCTGAGTGTTGGAAGAAACATCCAGGAAACAGTTCGTGTGTTGGATGCGCTTCAAACAGATGAACTATGCCCATGCAATTGGCAGAAGGGCGAAGATGTTCTTCATCCCTAAACTAATTATTGTCAATGTTCCTTAGAACGAAGTTTAAGACAAACTTGCTTGCTAACATTAACACTCAAAGGGCGTTTTATTAACGCCTTTTGCGTGTAAAACCCTAAATATTATGGAAGAAACAAAACTTGATCTCTTAAAGGATTTAAATCTGACTCAGGATACTTATCAGGGATTGGAAAGTTTGGTTAAGGGAGAGCATAGATACATACGCGATCTACGCATAAATCTCAAAAATGCGCTAAATGCTCCTACTTTTGAATCTAAAAAGGAAGCCTATTTAATTGCTCTTTCTGTGGCAGTTAATGAAAAATCATTACCACTAATTCAGGCTTTTTCATCACTGGCTAAAAATGAAGGTGCAACAGACCAGGAGCTGGCAGAAAGTCAGTCCGTTGCCTCGTTACTGGCAAGCTTAAACGTGTTCTATCGGTTTAAGCATTTTTCAGATGATAAATCTTACGAGTCTATGCCGGCTGGTATTAAAATGTCTATCATGGCGCGTCCGGTTTTGGGTAAACCTCATTTTGAACTTATGTCTTTGGCCGTTAGTGCAGTTAATGGATGTGAAACATGCGTGGTTAATCACGAAAAATCGGTCAAAAGCCTTGGAATATCCAAAGAAAAAATATTCGATACCGTCAGATTGGCTGCTATAGTTAAAGGCGCCAGCGTACTATTTTAACGTAGAGGGTTTGTATAAACCCTTTATGACTATCAAAAAAGCCCTCTTCAAGAGGGCTTTTTCAATTTTTGTTATCTGTCAAAACGATTGAAACACGTTTTCCTTAACCGGCAGAACCTTGGATTGAGGAATTTTGGTCAGGATGTCACAAGCATGTTTGGTGATCATCAGGGTATGTTCAAAGTGAGCAGCCAACGTGCCGTCTTTTGAGAGGATCTCATCCCAGCCATAGTCGTTTTTGCCATCAAACCGGACTTTGCCAGAGGAACCCGAAGTCACCATCGGTTCAATGGCAATCACCATATTTTCAATAAGTACCTGACCGGTGCCTTTTCTTCCGGTATGGCTGATAAACGGTGGTTCGTGAACTTTATAACCTAAACCGTGCCCGCCCAGTTCAGTTACATTGCCAAACCCGCGGTTCAGGAGATAAGTACCTACAGCATGGCCAATATCGCCAACCCGGGCGCCATGCTTTAAAACAGAAATACCCTGCTCAAGCGATTTTTTGGTAGCATCCAGAAGATTCCGTTTTTTTTGATGCACCTGGGTTTGTTGAAATTCTGTATCAGGTTGAATGTTGTCTTTATAATCCTGTATAAAATGGGTTTTACAAGTTCGGTCGACCCCGTCTTCGGTAATGATATAAGTGATGGCCATATCTGTAAATAACCCCTTGTAATCCACTCCCAGATCCAGGCTTAAGACATCACCGGGTTTCAGAATTTTTTCCGGGAGACACAATCCATGTACCACCTCGTCATTCAGTGAAAAACACACAGCGTTAGGAAATCCGGAGTAACCCAGGAAACTGGGTTCAGCTTCGTAGCTGCGGATGAACTCGGTGCAGAATCGATCGATATCCGGAGCGCTGACCCCGGGTTTAAGCATTGGCTCCAAATGATAATAGGTTGAAGCCAGAATGTAGCCGCTGTAGCGAATAGACTCAATATCTTGTGGGTTGGTAATAACAGACATAGCAAATGTTTAAATAATTCTAATAGGCTTTTGCAAAAACAACTTTCCCCTTTGAAGGGTTTCCGCTATAGATACACTTTCCGGGTTCATTGAGCTTGTAAGTGTTGCAATAATCTTCATCTGTTGGAATAGACCGTATCGTAGCCTTGGTTTCTTCCTTGATTTTGGCTTCTGTTTCAGCACTTCCATCCCAATGCGCAATTACAAAACCTTCTTCAACATAGCTCTTAAACTCTTCATAGGTCTCGGCCACTTTGGTTTTTTCTTTTCTCAGTGCCCTGGCTCGTTCAAACATAGAGTTTTGAATGTCTTGAAGTAAGGATTCAATCTTCAGGCTGAACGATTCATCGAGCGTGAGCGTGATCTTTTCAGAGGTGTCCCGTCTGGCGGCAACGCACTGATTGTTCTTAATATCTCGCGGGCCGATTTCTATGCGTACCGGAATGCCTTGTAATTCGTATTCAGCAAATTTCCACCCCGGTGAATTATGCGGCGAGTCATCAACGAACGTCGGGATGTTTTTCTCTTCCAGTTGGGCTTTTAACTCATGGGCTTTGTCTAAGACCATGGATGTATCGCCTTTTAAAATAGGTACAATAACAACCGGGCGTGAAGCCAGTTTTGGCGGCAATACAAGACCTTTGTTGTCGGAATGCGCCATAATTAAGGCACCGATCAATCGGGTGGAAACACCCCAACTGGTTGCCCAGACATAATCTAACTGGCCTTCCCTGGTTTGAAACTTGCAGTCGAAGGCTTTGGCAAAGTTTTGACCCAGGTGATGCGACGTGCCTGCCTGAAGGGCTTTGCCATCCTGCATCATGGCTTCTATGCAATAGGTATCAATGGCGCCTGCAAATCGTTCGGACTCTGTTTTTCGGCCAACAATTACGGGCATGGCCATGTATTCTTCGGCGAATTTCCGATAGACTTCAATCATTCGTAACACTTCCTCGGTGGCTTCTTCTTTTGTTGCATGTGCCGTATGGCCTTCCTGCCATAAAAACTCGGCTGTTCTTAAAAAGAGCCGTGTACGCATTTCCCAACGAAACACATTGGCCCACTGGTTAATCAAGATGGGCAGATCTCTGTAGGACTGGATCCATTTTCTGTAAGACGACCAGATGATGGTTTCTGATGTTGGACGAATAAATAATTTTTCCTGCAACTCCTGTCCGCCGCCATGAGTCACCACCGCACACTCAGGCGCAAATCCTTCAATATGATCGGCTTCTTTTTGAATAAAACTTTCAGGGATCAGTAACGGGAAGTAGGCATTCACATGCCCGGTAGCTTTAAACATGCCATCCAGCGCAGCCTGCATTTTTTCCCATATTGCGTAACCATTCGGCCGGATAACCATGCAGCCACGAACATCGGAGTAATCGGCCAGTTTAGCCGATCGAACAATATCAATATACCACTGAGAGTAATCCTGGTCTTGAGGTGTAATTTTTTCAGCCACAGAAAAAAAATTAAGAGGTTTGCAAGTTAAGTGCCGGGTTGTTCCACGGCAGAATGTCGGTATTAAAAAATATCAAACTTACACGATCAGGGCCTTAAAACCAATTTTTAGGCGTTTTTTTGCGCTAAGAAAATTGTTGCCGGATCTATTCACGTCTTATAAACCCGATCCGGATTGTATAGCAGGCTTATAAGAAGGTGGAACCTGGTAGAGTTTCTTTGGTACGGATGTTTTAATCACCTGTTTTACCTGGCTTTGGAGGAACCTGCCACCGAATTGTTTTTGGATAATTTTGATGGGAAAACCGCTATAACCTTCTTTTTTTAGGATGCTCGCCAGGTTCAGTTTTGAAAGATTTAGAAGGCGATGTTGCACACTTTCGAACGTCTGAAAATCAAGAACATCTTTGGTAAGCCAAAGCTGAAGGGTATCACGCCGGGATCTGATCTCCAGCTTTTGACAGGTGAAACCTTTAAGGGTTTCTGTGCCGAGCTTTTGAAGCTGATAAGATTTCCCGGATGAATTAAAGCGCCTGAGCTTTTGGATATTGGATGTATTCATAACTGAAACGCTTCTGGTATTATGCATGAGCAGGTAAGCCTTATCGGGTATATCTGAAGGGACGATGTACGAGGTTTTAAGCGTGTTTGCTGTCTGAAATTGGTAGATAGACATGTCGGCACGCAGGCCATATTCAGAGACATACACATCGATATCACCATTAAACTCACTGGAACTTACACTCATGAGTACTTTTCCTTCAAATGGTGATTTAGCCATAGATTGGCTATAGCTCATGAAAAATACGATCAGGGTAATTAATAATTTGAACATAATTGAGTGCCGGTCTAATAGTATTTATGAAGATTGGTGTTAAAGTACGATAATCGATGTGGATGGTTCTATAATGCCATGTTTTTGGCCACAGAATAACTAAAAAAAAGACATTTCGCCCCTAACAATAGTGATAGGGTTTTAAAAAAGCAGAAATGAACTTAGATTTAGCCCCGAAAGATTTAATAAAGGTAAAAAAAAATATGGCAGAGTCAATTAAATGGGAAGTTCTTTCACTGATCCAGGTTACAACCCGGCATTTTCTTGAGAAACAGGTTGATGAAGCCCGTTTGCAGGTTGAGTATATGCTGGCTGATGTCTTGAACTTAAACCGGATGGATCTTTATCTGAATTTTGATCGTCCAATAACCCTGACCGAACTTGAGACATTCCGCACATACTGTAAGCGGAAATTAAACGGTGAACCGCTTCAGTACATTTTGGGAAACCAGGATTTTATGGGTTTATCCTTCAAAACAGATGCAAGGGGGTTAATTCCAAGACCGGAAACCGAACTGATTATTGATGAGATTGTAAATATGGTTTCAGCAAAGAATATGGCAAGTCCCCGAATACTAGATATTGGCACAGGCTCAGGCTGTATAGCCATTACGCTTGCAAAATTAATCCGGGACAGCCGTTTGTATGCTGTAGATGTATCCGATGAGGCTCTGGCGCTTGCGAAAGAAAATGCAGCACGATTAGGTATGTCGCATTCGGTACAATTCGAGTGTCTGGATGTATTAAACAGCACATTTCCAACATCATTCACCGAAGAATTTGATGTGATTGTATCAAATCCCCCGTATATTCCGATCCGAGAAAAAAATGAGCTTCAGGTTGAAGTTCGCAAGTTCGAACCTTCTATTGCATTATTTGTTGAAGATGGCCTTGAGTTTTATCATAAAATTACGAGTGATGCTAAAGATATGCTATCTTCCGGAGGTTTGCTTGTATTTGAAATACATTGCGAGGCAAAAGATGAGATAGAGTCTATATTAAATCAACATGAATTTAAGTCGGTAACATTTAAAAAAGATTATTCTGGATTATACAGGGTGGCATTAGCCGAAAAAAATTAAACCCCTAAGGCTATGAATTTAACCATTGGTATTGTTGGTGTTAAAAATGTAGGATTGTCGGTAGCTATATTGGCAGCACAATCCGGAGCAAACGTGATGATGTATGATGAGCATCCCTCACGACTGCAGCAAGCGCTTTTAAGAATAGACAAATCGCTCGAAAACCGGTTGTCGCTAGGCGCTATTGATCAGGAAAAAGCCAAAGCCATCAAGGATAAGATCACACCGCTTTCGACCATCAAGAGTTTAACCGTCTGTGATATTATTATTGAAGCGACTGAAGAAAACCTCGGTCGTAAGAAGCGAATTTTTAAAGAGCTTGATGAAGTAACCGATGATCATGTAATATTAGCCAGCTCAACACAAAGTGCCAGTATTACGGTGCTTTCATCCCAGTGTTTTTTTAAAAGCAGGGTTATCGGATCGCATGTTGTTAATGCCACATCATCAAACGCGGTGGTGGAGATTGTTAAAGGTGTAGATACAACAACCGAAGTCATAGATAAAGCCACCTTTATATTCAGGTCGTTTTTTAAAAACGTACTGGTTACGCGCGAGTCGCCCGGGTTTGTTGTAAACCGTATTCTCAGTTCATTTTTTACTGAAGCAATTGCTGTTAATGAAGAAGGGACGGCTTCGTTTCAGGAGATTGATGCCATGATGCGCTCGGTTGGCGGTTTCCACCAGGGACCCTTTGAAATGATGGATTTTATAGGCATTGATTTATGTTATACCTCCATATTGGAATTGTACAACTCTTTCTTCCAGGAAGAGCGTTTTCGACCGAGTTTTCTTTTGAAAAGTCGCTTCGAAGCCGGTTATTACGGGCTGAAGACAGGCAAAGGGTTTTATGAATATAAGAACAATAATGATGCACCGAGAATGACCATTCGGCAAAGCGAGGTGGAATCATCAAGGCATTATTTTGATGAAAATCATTCCGGCTTTTTCATGGTGAAACAAAGCATTTATGCGCGTATTATCTCGGTTGTCATAAATGAAGCGTTGTTTTGTGTTCAGGAAAATGTAGCCTCGGAAGGTGATATTGATATGGCCATGAAACTGGGAATGCGATTTCCAAGCGGACCAATTTTGTGGGGCAGAGAAATTGGTTTTGATATAATTAAAAAGATTTTAAATACACTGTTCAACGAATTTCATGATGCACGATACAAAACTTCACCTTTGCTGAACATCTACCAATAAAGGCTGACATATTTAACAACTTCAGGTGTGTCAAAAGTATCGTATCCTGAAAAGTCTGACAAAACTTCAATATACATTGCACACGTTTTTGGCGTTTTTTAAAGATTGTTATTCTGGCATAAAATTTGATGAAAAGATTATTGGGTGAGCTAAATGATCGGCAGCGCGAGGTATTAGCTCTTATCATACAAAACTTCATCCTGACAGCTAGTCCGGTGGGGTCGCGTTTTCTGTCCAAGCACTCAGATCTTGGTTTGTCCGACGCTACCATCAGAAATGTTATGGCTGATCTTGAAGACATGGGGTATGTGACACATCCGCATACCTCAGCTGGACGTCTGCCTACAGATAAAGGGTACCGGTTTTATGTGGACTCCATCATGAAAGTCAGCCGTTTAACTGCACCGGAGCGTTTGAAAATAGATCACCGGATCAACCAGCTCTTTGATACCAATGCCGAGTCCAACGAGGTGTTCAGAGAATCTTCAAGAATACTTGGTAGTATTTCAAAACAACTTGGGATTGTCCTTTCGCCGAAGTTTTCAGCCGGGGTGTTTGAAAAACTCGAAATTGTTACGCTTTCTTCCAATAAAATACTTGTGATATTGTCGGTCAAATCCGGTTTTGTCAAAACTATTATGCTGGAAGTAAAAACAGAAGTAAAGCGACAGAAAATAGATCCGTTGGTTTCACTGCTTAATGAACGACTATCGGGACTGACTCTTGAAGAGATCCGCCAGAGCTTCTCAGAACGAATATCAGGGTTGGATGATACCACGGGTTTATTAAGAGTCTTTATAGACTCTGCCGAACGTCTTTTTGATGATCCTCCGCTGAACGACCGGATTCACATATCAGGGACCGACAACATTATTTTTCAGCCCGAATTTGAAAAACCCGAACGCATCCGCGGGATTGTTGAAATGGTTGAAAATGAAAATGTGATTGTTCACCTGGTAGAGGATGCCACCAGTATAGAAAGCCATCTGGATGGTCGAGAGGATATTAAAATTATTATTGGCAAGGAAAACCGTGATAGTAAAATCAAAGACTGTAGCATTGTAACTGCGCAGTATGAAGTGGGTGATGTGATGGGTGTTATAGGCGTGATTGGCCCAACCCGAATGAATTACGGCAAAGTGGTTCGGATACTGGATTACATGGCCAAACGCTTATCCGACAAACTGATCACTTTGCGATAAACTCGTTTTATTAAACTAAAAAATGATTTTTAAGATTTATGACTCAACAAAACAATCAAGACATTGCCTTAGATAATAACAAAGAAGAAAAGGATAAAGACTCCGTGCAAAGCTCCAGGCCAAAAGATACAAATAACCCTCAGCAGGCAGACCAAAAGAATCAGGAATCTGAATCTCAGGCAGAACCCCAAAAAACTGATACCCAGGAAAATGAAACTGCATCTCAGGAAGCTGAAATTGAAAAAGAACCAACACCGGAAGAACGCATCGAATCCCTGACCCAGGAAGTCGGCTCCTTAAAGGATAAGCTACTGAGGCAAATGGCCGAATTCGACAATTACAAGAAGCAAAAGGATCGAGAAATTGGAAATATCCGAAAGTTTGCCAGTGAAGGATTAATTGTAGAACTTCTTCCGGTAATAGACGATGTGGAACGCGTGCTTCAAAATGCCGACAAATTTCTTCAAGATACACCTGAAGCCCAGGCTTATGTGGATGGGGTAAAACTGGTTCATCAAAATTTATTAAAAGTTTTGGAATCCAAAGGTGTTGAACGCATCGAAGCTTTAGGCCAGCAATTTGATGTTGAATTTCATGAGGCGTTAAGCCAGATAGAAAAAGACGGCGCTAATCCAGATGAGGTTGTTGAAGAATATGTGCCGGGATATAAAATGAATGACCGTGTTATCAGGCATGCAAAAGTAGTTGTAGCAAAGTAAATTAGAAGATTTCCAAAAAAACATTCATGAGTGCAAAACAAGATTATTATGAGTTGTTGGGCGTTGGCAGGTCGGCTTCAACAGAGGATATAAAAAAGGCGTACCGAAAACTTGCTATTAAATATCATCCCGATAAAAATAAGGGTGATAAGGAAGCCGAGGAAAAATTCAAACAAGTCAGCGAAGCCTACGAAGTGCTAAGCAATGATGAAAAAAGGGCCCGATACGACAGATTTGGCCATGCCGGTTTAGGATCATCGGCTGCTTCTGATGGTGGTAATCCATTTGCAGGCCGGGGTGATATTAACGACATTTTCAGTGCGTTCGGCGATATCTTTGGCGGCTTTGGAGAAGGCGGCTCACCGTTTGAAGAATCCTTCGGGGGGCGAGGCGGAGGCCGACGTCGTTCATCCGGAATTCCAGGTTCAGACCTGAAAATCAAACTTAAGCTCACCCTTGAAGAAATTGCAAAAGGCGTTGAGAAAACCATCAAGATCAAAAAGCAGAAACCCTGCGAAGTTTGTAATGGTACCGGTTCTAAAGATGGTGTTATGAATACATGTCCCTCATGCCAGGGGAGTGGAGAACTTCGCCAGGTTTCTAAAACCATGTTTGGTCAGTTTATAAATGTTTCAACATGCCCAACCTGTAATGGAACCGGGCAGGTGATCAAGGAAAAATGTTCCTCGTGTCATGGCGAAGGCCGAAAGCTTGGTGAGTCAACCGTAAAGATCAATATCCCGGCAGGTGTTTCAGAAGGCAATTATATTCCTTTGCGCGGTCAGGGAAATGTGGGTATGAGAGGTGGTCCGGCAGGAGACCTTCTGGTTGTGATTGAAGAAGAGCAACATCCCTCATTTGATCGCCATGGAGAAGATATTATTTGCCATTTAAACCTGAGTTTTCCAGATGCTGTAATGGGTACCCGAATAGAAGTACCAACACTTGAAGGTAATGAAACCATCGATATCCCGGCCGGCACGCAAGGCGGGGATGTTATCAAGCTGCATGGAATGGGTATAGGCCGTCTGAACAGCTATGGTAAGGGTGATGAACTGGTTATGGTGAATATCTACGTGCCAAAAAATGTAAGTGGTAAAGAAAAAGAAATTCTTAAAGAATTAAATTCTCACTCCAGCATTCAACCCCAAAAAAATGCAAAAGCAAAAGTTGAAAAAAGCATTTTTGACCGGGTAAAAGAAATTCTGGGATAAATAAAGACTGTGAATTATGCCAACATTAACATGGAACGATGCTGAAGATATCGGATTGGCATTAGAGGAAACCTATCCCGACACCGATCCATTAACCTTGCGGTTTACTGAGCTCCACAAGATGATTATGTCATTAGATGGGTTTGAAGATGATCCAAAAGCCTCAAGCGAAGCGAAACTTGAGGCTATTTTGCAAGCCTGGTTGGATAAACGAGAGTGAAATTGTCTTTTAATGATTTAATCGATACTTTCCAGAATAGACTTGGCAAAATCCACAGGTCCCTCCGGGTTATCTTTCGACTCCATACCAAAAGCCTTTTCAGCAACTACTTCATGTTTCAGTAACGGAATACGAAGTTGTGGAAGATAAAGCAGTTCAGCTGATATTTCCGGACCGCCACAGACCACAAATAATCCGATTTTCTTGCCCGTTAAGTTTCTAACAATGTTTCCCTGGGCTAATGTTGTACCAACATTTTTAGACAGCATTAAATTATAGATCGGTGAGCCAATTACCACAACATCAAACTCTTCGAGAAAACGGTAATCCGCATTAGGAACGATAAGACCTTTTTCAACATACATGCCACTTTTTACAAATTCCTGGCCCATGGCATCAATCATTTGTTCGGTTTTACCACCACGTTGATAGCAATCAAAAAGGATAATGGCTTTCATCAGGTAAGGTTTTGATTGAAAAACTGTAAGCTACATGTTGAATCGCGGAAAATCAAGCCGTAAAAAGTTTAAAAAACCAACATCAGGCAAAAAGTGGGCTTCATGTTGAGCTACTGTGCTGATAACCCGATAAGTACATGTGTCGTCTGATCTCAGACCCGGCATTCAGGCTGATGCTCCAAATACCACCTGTAAGTATCCTTTAAGCCTGCTTCAAGATCTATATCTGCCTGCCATCCCAAGGCATTTAGTTTCGACACATCCAGGAGCTTGCGAGGTGTGCCATCGGGTTTGGATGTATCAAAAATAATGGTGCCTTTAAATCCCGTGACTTTGGCAATTGTTTCAGCCAGCTCCCGGATAGTGCAATCTTTCCCTGTACCAACATTCAAATGAGAGAGCATGGGCTTGGTTTGGGTATTATAGACATCCGGCGGCAGGTTCATGACAAAAACAGAGGCTCTGGCCATATCATCCACATGCAAAAATTCTCGTTTGGGTGTACCGGTTCCCCAAATCGATATCTCGGGTTGATTGGTTGTTACAGCCTGATGGAATCTGTGCAGCAGTCCCGGGATAACATGACTGTTTTCAGGATGAAAATTGTCGTACGGCCCGTAAAGATTAGTTGGCATTACACTCCTGTAATTGCGAAGATACTGCCGGTTATAACTCTCACATAATTTAATGCCGGCAATCTTGGCAATGGCGTAAGGCTCGTTAGTCGGTTCCAGTGTGCCAGTGAGCAAGGCCTCTTCACTCATGGGTTGCTCGGCAAGCTTAGGGTAGATACAACTGCTACCAAGAAAGAGCAGCTTATGAACATTATGTTGATGAGCGGCATGGATTATATTTGCTTCAATAGTCAGGTTCTCATAGATAAACTCAGCCGGGTAGGTATTGTTGGCATGAATCCCGCCAACTTTCGCGGCTGCCAGATACACCTGATCGATAGCCTGTTGGGTAAAAAACGCCACGACTTGTCCCTGGTCCAAAAGGTCAAATTCCCGGCGCGATCGTGTAATGATATTTTTATATCCCAGATTAGTTAAATGTCTGACAATTGCCCGGCCAACCATACCATTATGGCCGGCTACAAAAATATTATCATTAAAATTTGTATCCATGTTATTTTTCCAACGAGATGATGGCTTTGTACCCGTGCTGTTTTAAAAGTGCATAACGCTTTGCTACTTCCAGATCGTGCTGAACCATTTCTTTACACATATCCTGAGCACTGATTTTTGGTTCCCACCCAAGTTTTTCTTTCGCTTTAGTGGGATCGCCCAACAAGGTTTCAACTTCTGCCGGTCGGAAGTAACGCGGATCAATTCTTAAAATCACATCACCGTTCTTAACACCAGCAGCGTCATTGCCCTGAATAGACTCAACAATGCCAATTTCATCCAGACCGGTTCCTTCAAAACGAATTCCTATTCCCAGTTCTTTAGCAGACCACTCTATAAATTGACGTACTGAATATTGTTGTCCGGTTGCAATTACAAAGTCTTCGGGTTTATCCTGCTGAAGCATTAGCCACTGCATTTCTATATAATCTTTGGCATGGCCCCAGTCTCGCAGGGCATCGATATTACCCATGTACAAACACTCTTCGAGTCCCTGTGCAATGTTGGCTAATCCACGAGTGATCTTTCGGGTTACAAATGTCTCTCCACGACGCGGCGACTCATGGTTGAATAAAATGCCGTTACAGGCATACATGTTATAGGATTCACGATAATTCACTGTTATCCAGTATGCATAGAGCTTAGCTACAGCATAGGGACTTCTTGGATAGAACGGGGTTGTTTCTTTTTGCGGGGTTTCCTGAACAAGCCCGTATAACTCGCTGGTGCTTGCCTGGTAAAACCGGGTTTTTTTTTCAAATCCTAAAAACCGTATAGCTTCCAGTAGCCGTAATGTTCCCATGGCATCCACATCGGTCGAATATTCGGGTGACTCAAAACTCACAGCCACATGGCTTTGGGCGCCCAGATTATATACCTCATCGGGTTGAACTTCCTGAAGTATCCGGGTAAGATTCGAAGAATCTGTCAGGTCGCCATAATGAAGTCTGAACTTTGCATTCTTCTCGTGGGGATCTTGGTAAATATGATCTATACGCTGGGTATTCAACGAGGACGCACGCCGTTTAATGCCATGCACCTCATACCCTTTATCTAATAGAAATTCAGCTAAATAACTGCCATCCTGGCCAGTGATACCTGTAATAAGTGCTTTTTTCATCATAAATGATTCGTGATGCAGAGCATTTAATTTTTTCAGATCAAGTTGTTGATCAATTCCGGATTAATAGGCTTAATTATAATGTATAAATCTATGAATGCTCATAGAAAAAATCTAATGATTTGTGGATTACAACATGGGTGAGCAATTGATATCGCAGGGTGTTTGTAGCATCAGCATTCTGTTTTTCAGATAAAAAAAGGCAGCCGGGTAGGCTGCCTTTAACTTAAACCATTCAGTTTATTTGACTTTTAAGATCAAGTCAATAACGCGGGAAGAATAACCTAACTCGTTATCGTACCAGCCTACCACTTTTACCATATTGCCTTTAGCCATGGTAAGAGGTGAGTCGAAGACACAAGAGTATTCGTTACCAATAATATCTTTTGATACAATCGGGTCAACTGAATATTCCATAATGCCTTTCAAACCGGATTCAGAAGCGGCTTTCATGGCAGCGTTCACTTCGTCTTTGGTAACTTCTTTATTCAGGTACCCAACAAAGTCGGTAACAGAACCATCTGGTACAGGCACACGCATAGCCATACCATCTAATTTTCCGGCAAGTTCAGGAATAACCAAACCAACTGCCTTTGCAGCACCTGTTGTGGTTGGGATAATTGAAACTGCAGCTGCTCTGGCACGGCGCAAATCTTTATGCGGCAGATCTAAAATTTTCTGATCATTGGTGTATGCATGAACAGTTGTCATGAAACCCTGGATAATACCAAAGTTATCGTTAAGAACTTTAACCATCGGAGCCAGACAATTGGTGGTACAACTGGCATTTGACATGACCTGTTCGCTGCCTGTTAGCTTATCATCATTGACACCTAATACCACAGTGGCATCCACATCACCTTTAGCCGGTGCTGAAATAATTACTTTTTTGGCTCCACCAGCAATGTGCAGGCTTGCTTTTTCTTTGCTGACAAAAATACCGGTTGATTCGACCACAATATCTACACCCAGATCTTTCCAAGGAAGATTCGAAGGGTCTCTTTCGGCGAAAACTTTTAATTTGGAGCCATTGACGATCAAATCATCACCTTCAACGGTTACTTCTCCCGCAAATTTTCCGTGATTTGAGTCATACTTTAACAAATGGGCCAGTGTGCCGGCATCTGTTAAATCGTTAATGGCTACAACTTCGATCTCGTCGTTTTTTAATGCTTGACGGTAGACAAGACGACCGATGCGGCCAAAACCATTGATTCCAATTTTGACTTTAGACATATTGATGGGTCTATTAATAGGTTTTAAGAAGACTGCATTTAAACTTATACTGAACCATTCGCAGGTCTTTAGCAGGTTGTCTAAACATACGAAAGATAAGCCCCATAAGCAATATCAAGTACAGCCAATTTCTACAAAACCATCCGATAACTGCAAGATTTAACATGAATATCTGTCTTCCAGAACTTTTTTCATTTCAGCTAAAAGACCTCCAAAACTTCCATTGCTCATGATTAAGATCAGGTCGTTCTCGCACAACTCATATGAAATATATGCCACAATCTTCTGCACATAATCTGGCGGTGTTGGCAATGTTGTAACGAACCCTGTTTTGCCTTGCTTTTTTAATTCGTTCAGGATAAGTTCTGTGTTCAAGTGCTCACTTTCACTGTATCGCTCAGGACGATTAACCGGGCCAAAAACAACAATGTCTGCTAATTGAAATGCTTGTGTAAAATCCGCCTGAAAGATACTTCGGGTCGATGTGTTGGAGCGAGGTTCAAAACAAGCAATGATTCGCCGGTTTGGGTACATCTGCCTGGCAGCTTTCAGGGTTTCAGCAATGGCAGTGGGATGATGGGCAAAATCATCCATTAACGTGATTTTATTCTGGTTAAAGATAATCTCCAATCGGCGTTTTGGGGCATGAAAACCCGATAATGCGTTTTGAAAGGCTGAAAACGGCACACCAACAAAATATGCTGCAGCTATACAGGCCAGAGTGTTGCGGCAGTTATGTTCACCGAAAAGTGGAGAGCGCAAACGTCCCAGTTCATTCCGGTGATGGACAACCGTAAAATCAACACCCTGTTCAGAAGTTTCCAGATCAACAACCTGCCAGTCTGCTTCTGCCTCCAAACCAAATGTTTCCACTTTTGCGTGTGATTTTTTTGATAGTTCCAGGGCTTCTGGGGATTGCGTACCGACTAAAAGCAGCCCATTTCTTGGGATCAGTTGAATCATGCGGGAAAAAGATAAGCATATAGCATCCAGATCCGGGAAGATATCGGCATGGTCGAACTCAATATTGTTGATGATGGCCAGGTTGGGCCGGTAATGCAAAAACTTACTGCGTTTGTCAAAAAATGCTGAGTCGTATTCGTCCCCTTCAACTACAAAATACCCATGATCTTGCCCGTCGGAGGTGTTGGCCGGTCGGCAACCACAATGGAAATTAGCATGGATCCCTCCAAGTAAAAACCCCGGTTTCAACCCTGTGCTTTCAAGCATCCAGGAGAGAAGGGATGTGGTAGTGGTTTTGCCGTGTGTGCCGGAAACCACTATGGAATAATGGCGCCGGATCAGGATTTGGTGCACTATTTCGGGAAGCGACACCAGGGGTAGGCGTTGATTGAGCGCTTCTTCCAATTCCGGATTACCGCGACTGATGGCATTACCTACCACAATGGTTGCACCTTGAAAAGTCCTGAGATTATGCGGGTTAAATTCGCTGAAATAGGGGATACCGGAAGTTAATAAAAAGTCGCACATGGGCGGATATACCCCGGAATCTGAACCCGTTACATCATGGCCAAGTTCTTTTAATGCCACTGCTACCGAGCCCATGGCTGTACCGCCAATTCCAATAAAATAAAATGGTCTCATGTGTCTGATTGAGATGCAGGCAATTCAATAAAAAAGGTTGAACCGCAGTTTTTACCGGGGCTTTCGGCCCAAATTCGTCCGTTATGAAGTTCAACAAGGTGCTTAACGATCGATAGCCCTAATCCGGTTGAAGATTCCCCGGCAGTAGGCCGTGCCGATAGCTTTTTAAATTTACCAAATAACAGGGTCATATCTTCCGTGCTGAGACCTAATCCCTGATCGGTAACTTTGCATACAACCACTGACTGGTTTTCTCGTTTGTCGGGATAGACGTTAATGGTAATCTTTGTGTTGTTTGGGGAGTATTTAATGGCATTGCTCAGGAGGTTTTCCATAACCTCGCGAAGTCGATGGGCATCGGCATGAACCAGGCATTTCTTTTCAGTATGGTACTCCAATATTTGTTGTTTCTTTTTAACACGCATGTCATAATCGTCGCATACGATGGAAATCAGGGCGCCAAGATCAAGCGATGTTTTGTTTAGTTCCAGTTTCCCGCTTTCCAGGGCCGATGTATCCAGTAACTCCTTGATTAAGCCGAGCATGTATTGTGAGGCACGATGAATGGATTCAGCCATGGGCGATATTGTGCCATCTTTATGTGCTTCTTCCCTGATCAATTGTGCGTAGCCCAATATGTTTTGCAGTGGATTTTTTAAATCGTGTGAAGCGATGCTTAAAAACTGCGTTTTCAGATCGTTCAGCTCTGTTAATTCTTGGTTGTTTTTCTCCAGGGCTCTTTTCTGTGATGCAACTTCACGGGTGCGAACATCAACAAGGTATTCCAGCTCTTGTTGACGCTTTTTCAAACGCAGAATATTCAACTGGTGCAAACTGTAGAGCAAGATACCGGCAAGTAAAACATAACCGGCATAGGCTATCGGGGTTTGCCAGGGGGAAGGCTGAATGCTGAAAGAAAAGGTTGCCGGTTTGGCCATTTTGCCGGCATAATCCATAGCCTCTGCCACAAACTCATAGTCACCGGCAGGAAGATTGGTGTAAGCTTTTTGACCTTCGCTCTGCCAGTCTGAAGGATATTGATCAAAACCAACAAGTTGGGTTCGAAACCGGGTTTCTGACTCACGCTTGAAATTAAGGCAGGCAAATTTGAACGTGATCTCATTCTGCTCATGGTCCAGTGTTAATGATGAATCGCGATTGAAATGGTTCATTTTCTGGTGCTGATGATCTCTAAGCTCATTTTTAAACAGAACAGCGTTGAGCAATGTTTTGGGTTGTTTTGGCAACTTTGGATCAATATGTGGCGAGATCATAGCTGCACCTTCCGTGGTGCCAAACCATATTCTGCCCCGGCTATCACGAAAAGATGCCCCTGCATTGCCTTCCATCGAAGGCAGGCCATCTTCGGTTGTAAATGTTTCCATCCTAACGCTTAAGGTATCACTATTGGAAGAAGTTGGTGTGAGACGAAATACCCCGCGGTTGGTGAGTCCATAAATACGCCCTGATTGATCAAGCTGCAACTGATAAACCACATTGTTGGGCAGGGCTGGGGAAGACTCTTCATCAAAGTGCATCCAACGCCCATCTTTCCGGTAACTTAACCCACCACTTGTGCCAATCCACAAACCACCTGTGCTATCCTGAATAAGGGATCTGACCTCGTTGTTGATCAGGCCATTTTCGGTATTAGTGACTTCTGTTTGGTCGCTCTTGAGCAATACCAACCCGGCCCGGGTTCCCAAATAGATCTTATTCTGGTTTAAAGGCAAGGCACAGTAAATATAGTTCGAGGGGAGGCCGTTTTTAGTGTTCAATTTCCGAACTGATTTATAAAAAGGATCAGTTATGAACAGGCCATTGCCTGCGGTTGCCATGTAAAGTTGGTTGTTTGGCAGCTTAAGAAGGCTTGTAAAAGTTGTCTCTTCAAACAAATCTGGTAAAACCTTTTTTGTGTGTTGGTTTTCATAGTGATACAACCCTTGGTTGGTAGCCAAAAGCACCCCGTTGCGGCGAATGGGTAAAATATCGCGAATGGTAAGAGAGTAGAGAACTTTATTGAAACGATTTGTTCTCGGATCGTAAATGCTTAATCCTGTAGTGGTACCGAAGAAAAACTTACCACTTTCGGGAGCTTCCGCAATAGACCAGACAACCGGATGATGAATTCCCTCCGATTTCCCAATGCTTTTAAACGAGCCATTTCGAAGCACGCTCAGTCCCACTTCAGTTCCAATAAATAACTGACCGGAATCATGAGAAAGCAGGCTTAAGATAACCTGATTGGATAACCCATGCTGTTCGGAGTACCAGGTTGTTTGCCCGGCACTTTGTTTAAATAAACCCCTGTTGGTACTTATAAAAAGTATCCCGTTTTCATCCTGACTTATGGCTGTAATGTATGCTTGCCAGTTCAGTTCTGGATAGTTTCTGGCAGTTAGACGATCCCCGGAGAGTTGAAATAATCCGTTGCCCTCAGAGCCAACCAGAATTTGTTTGGATTGGGTTTCCAATAAGCTGGTGGGTTTTGAATTTATCCCTCCTGGAAATGCTGCCAGGCTTACTATCGAATCATTAATCACATACACCCCATTCTTAGTACCGGCATACAGGGTGCCATTCTGGCTTTCAAGGATGCTGAAAACCGGATGCACAAGGCTGTCTTTAGCAATTCCTGAAACTGCAGACAAGTAAGGCTCCTGCGTGCGGTCAAACCTGAGAAGCCCAAAGTTAGTGCCGATGAGGATTTCCCCTTTTGATAAGCAAAGCAGTGCATGAAGCCGGACTTTTTGTCCCTGAAAATCCAATTTGTAGCTCTGCCATTGCCAGTCGCTGGGTTTTTTGCCAAGTTCCGGTAAAAGCTTATGGAGCCAGCCCGCCCGTGTGCCGATCCAGATAGAGCCATCCCGTGCACATTGCAGGTTGTTTCGAGGCACTGCATTTGAAATCGTGCGGCTTGGCAGATGAAGAGTTTGCAGGCGATTGCCATCATAAAAGGCAAGCCCATCCATGGTTCCGATCCAAAGCCACCCTCTCACGTCTTCTTCTATGTTGGTAATACTGTTTTGGGGCAAGCCTTCTTTATCGGTCCAGACCTGATGGATTTCTTTCATTACATCTTCAATCCCTTTGGCTATAACAGAAGCGGGATGTATAACATGCAGAATTATCAGTAAGGAAAAAAATACCAAACGCATAGAGCCATTAGCCTGTAAGTGTGGTTTTGGGAATATACAAAAACTCTCAGGCAATGTTGGACACAAGATGGGGTACCGGACACTTAGAGGTTTAATAGCGAATTTGGTTACGGCCTTTTTGTTTGGCTTCATAGAGTTTATTATCGGCCAGAGAGATCATTTTTTCATGGGTTTGAACACTCATATCGGAGGTGATTCCAATGCTGATTGTTACCCGAAGTCCTTTATGAATATATTCCCAATCGTGATTTTCAATGGCATTTCTGATTTTCTCACAGGCCAGCACAGCTTTTTCCAGGGGAGTTTCAGGGAAGAAAAAGACGAATTCTTCACCACCATAACGCGAAATGGTATCAATAACACGAGAATTATGTTTGAATATATCGGCGACTTTTTTTAGAACTTCATCACCAATCTGGTGTGAGTAATTATCATTGACTCGTTTAAAATGGTCAATATCGGCGATGGCAACACTCAGAGCGCTGTTATAACGTTTGCTACGCTCAAATTCCTGTGACAGAAGAAAGTCCAGATAACGACGATTGTTCAGTCCGGTAAGAGAATCTTCGCGGGTTTGTTTTTCCAATGCCTGGGTTTGAACCCGAAGCTGCTCAAGCAGTTGCGATTTTTGCTCATTTGCTTCGCGCAGCGAAATATTCAGGCCGCGAAGCCTCTCATAAGCCACTGCAAGTTCTTCATTTTTCAACCGGTATATCTCTTTTTCATTTTGAGCTTGTTCAGATTCATAGCGGATCTTGAGTACCCGAGTTTTTTTATTGACTTCATTTTGGAAAAACTCATCTTTTAACGTGACAAATTTTTTGCAATGTATAAGCGCTAAGTCTGTCTCTTTGGTTTCTTCATAAGCCTGGGTCAGGGATTCATGAATACGATACAAAGTTTCTTGATAAGATGAATTATTTGCTAATTCAAACGCCTGGTTTAAAAATGGGAGTGCCTCTGTGCCCTCTCTTTCTTTAAGATGTAGTTTTCCCAAGCCCAGCAGGGCCTCAATCTGACCTTCCAGATCACCTATGGTTTGGCTCAACGACAAGCTGTCCATAAAGTATTGGCGGGCTTTGCCGTCTTCTTCCAAGCTTAAATACACATTGCCGATATTGACCATCAGGAGGCCTTCACCCCATTTATCATGCAGTTGGCGTGTGATTTCAAGACTGTTGAAAAAGTAGGACAAGGCTTTTTCGTAATCCTTATTAAGATGATAAAGGCTGCCCAAGTTATTCATACAACTGGTCTCGATGTTTTTATCCTGACCTTGCTGGATCAGGCTCAGGCATTTATGATAGTAATCCAGAGCATTTTCGTATTCTTCGAGGCGTTGATACACATTGCCTATGTTGTTAAAACAACCGGCCTCTCCACGGGCATCTTTCATATCCTGGGAAATACGCAGGCTTTTAATGTAATAATCCAAAGCACTGGCATAATCGCCAATCTCCAGGTAAATATTACCAATGTTGTTCAGTGAGTAACCTTCTTCAGACTGGTCGGAGAGTTTTCGGCGCAGATCCAAACTTTTTAAATGAAACTCCAGGGCCAGATCGCAATTACTCAGCCGATGATAGATATTGCCCATGGTGTTGTAACAAACCGCTTTGCCATGGTCATCTTCTGATTTTTTAAAAAGTTGAAGGGCCTTTTCAGCATAAATCAACCCCTCTTCATATTCCGAAAGCCAGAATAACGCCTCAGCGATAATAGATTTGCTGGCAGCTATTTGGGCATCATCGCGGTTCTGCTCAGAAAGCACGTGGGCTTTTTTAGCAAGTTTTAATGCTTTTTGGGGATTTTTCTTGCGTAGCAACCAGGCCTCTTTATTCATATCTATCGTCGCCTGAGTAGGATTTTGGGGACGTGTATGCAGCTTGGTTTGTTTTATGGGCGGTTGCTTTTTTGCCATAGAAAAATCAAATTAAAACTAGGATATCCTTTAATTAGCGTTCGTTTTTAACCCAAATTTCTAGAAGGATTTGGATGAATAAACAAGATGTGACAAGGTATAACAATATACGGATAAAAAAATTAGGATAGTAATTTCAAGAATGCATTAAGGTTGGTGAAACCAGGTTGCGCCCTGATTTTTTTGCCTTGTAGAGTTCGTTATCTGCTGCTTTCAGTAAATCGTAACTTGACTGGTATGGAGTACTTTCGACCACACCCATGCTGATGGTAACTTTAAGACCGGGGTTTATATCACGCCAATCATGGTTTTGGATAGCCAATCTTATTCTCTCGCAAACAAGAATAGCTTTTTCCTGAAGGGTCATCGGGAGTAAAATTACAAATTCCTCACCCCCGTAACGTGCAACCAGATCGGTACGGCGGCACTTTTGTTCGAAAATACCGGCAATCTCTTTTAAAACCTGATCGCCTATTAAATGAGAATATTTGTCGTTGATGGTCTTAAAATGATCGACATCAGCTATGCATAGGGAGAAAACCTGAGCGTGGCGCTTTGATCTGACAAATTCAATATCAAACTGTTCATCAAAATGTCTTCGGTTATGGATTTTTGTTAGTGGATCTTCATGGGTTTCATGTTCAAGATGAGCGATCAGGGCATGCAACTCCTGGAAATGATCTTTTTGCTTTTGAACATGTTTATAAATCTCAGCATAGAATTTAATATCCTTAACAATGAGATTCACATCGCTTTTCGAGGATTCCAATCCTTCCAAAGCTTTTATAAACAACGTTTCAGGTGTTGTTTTCTGAATGATTTTATAATACTCGAGTAATAAGTTATGATACAGTTCGTAATGGGTTAAGGCATTGTGATATTCTTGTTGCTTTTTGTAAAAACTGTAGATGCCATAATGAAGTTTATATGAGACCAATGGTTGGGAGTGATCCGACTTGATCAGATCTAGCCCTTGTTGATAGGTATTCAAGGCTTTTGTACTGTCTTCGCTCATCGATGCAACTTCACCCAGATATAACCACCCCCAGATTTGCTGATCTTTAAAATTGTTTGTTTTTGAAAATTCAATAGATGTTTCCAGTTGGCTAAAGGCAACTTCAGCGCTATCTCTGAAATAACTCAGGTATGCCTTATAGAGTTTGAGCCAGCATATAGCATCGGAGAATTGTTCGGGTTTTTTTTGAAAAAATTCCCCGGCTTTTTCAAACTCCAGGTGAGCTGAAGCATAATTATTTAATAAAAGTTGGGAAATCCCTTCAATGATGTGGGTGTAACCAATTTTATTGTTATAAGAAAATTCAGTTGCAAGGTCGCGGCAATACCCATTTAAAAACAAGGCTTCTGTTGGTTCAAAAAACATAACCTTGCAAGCCAGATCGCAAAGAAGATCTATACTTTGAAATGATTTGTTTTTTGATGAGGATGATTGAATGATCACAAGAAATTAAGCCTGTTAAAAATTAGAAATGATAGTTCGTAATAATACTCAAATACATTAGAATATCATTGAGTTAGAGGGCTATAGTGTCGGTTAAAACACCATCCGACATATGAAGATTGCGGTTGGCAATGCTTGTCATGTGTTCGTTGTGTGTAACAATAACAAAAGCCGTTTCATGCAACCGGGAAAGATCAACAATCAACTCATATAATTTCTTACTGTTTCTGGAGTCCAGATTACCAGAAGGTTCATCAGCAAAAACGATTTTTGGTGAATTGATCAGTGCCCGTGCAACAGCTACACGTTGCTGCTCGCCACCTGAAAGTTCAGAAGGTAAATGGTGGAGACGCTCTTTCAGACCAACTTGCTCCAACAAATACTCACCTTTATTTTTTGCAGTCTTGAAATCTCCTGATAAAATAAAATTTGGAATGGCCACATTTTCCAATGCCGTAAAATCCTCAAGTAAATGATGAAACTGAAACACAAATCCTAATTCTTCATTTCTGAGTTTAGAAAGTTGATCGGGTTTTAAATTCAGTTGTTGGTTTGAAAAAATATTAGTTTGGTTGAATTTTAATGTGCCACTATCCGGTGTATCCAGGGTGCTTAATAGATTAAGAAGAGTTGTTTTTCCACTGCCTGATTCCCCAACAATGGTAATGATTTCCCTGGCTTTTATGCTCAGAGAGATGCCTTTGATTATATCGATTTGTTTGCGTCCTTTCGGGGTATAGCTCTTAACCAGGTCATGAGCATCAAGAATGCAATTGTTTTCAGACATAGAGTTTAAATTATTAAACTGATCGTTTTATCAGATCAGCTATATTGTGAGCAACTTAACAGGTGTTTGATGGTAATCAGAAGACTTATTACGAAGGTATTTACAAATTTCATAAGTTCAGGTTGGGTCAGGTGCTTCTAAGGCTTAGTATGATTTACATTCATTTATCGGCATATCAAAATTTAATATACGATGCACATTCATTTTTTGCAGCATGTACCTTTTGAAGGATTGGGAAGCATGGCGTACTGGTTTAAAAATCAAAAAGCCACCCTAAGCGCTACCCAACTCTACAGTAATCCGGTTTTTCCTGATCCGGATTCACTGGATTGGCTGGTTGTTATGGGTGGTCCTATGGGTGCAAATGACTACCAGGAGCACCGCTGGCTGATCAAGGAGAAACGGTTTATTGAGCAGGTTATTATGGCTCAGAAAAAAGTAATCGGCGTTTGCCTGGGTGCCCAATTACTGGCTGATGTTCTTGGCGCCAAAGTTTATAATCATGATGAAAGAGAAATCGGTTGGTTCCCGGTTACGCCGGTAAATGGATCATCAGACCACAGACTTGCCAAAGTGTTGCCTGCATACACCGAGGTGTTTCATTGGCACGGTGATACTTTTGAAATACCTGAAATGGCCATACATTTATTTGAAAGCAAAGGGTGCCCAAACCAGGGCTTTTTGTTAGGCAATACTATATTAGGTTTGCAATTTCACCTGGAGATAACCCGGGACGGGGCTAAGGCATTAATTGAAGCCTGTAGGGATGATATGAATCCAGGACCTTATGTTCAATCAGAGCAGGAAATACTAAGTCAACCAGAGCGATTTGTTAAGATCAATCAACAGATGGCTGATGTTTTGGACGTGTTTAGCAGCTTATAAATTATTTGGGTTCCAAGTCGGTTATAGCAGGCTTGCTGCCATTTTTCTCTGGTTCAAAACCCTCTGATATACAGGGTATCAGTGAAGGTTATTTTTAGTTTAACTTTTTTATTTCTTTGTAAAATGTTTTTCATTGATCATATGTGAAGGTCGTCACAAGACATGTTTTTGGGGCTTGGTATGTTTGAGAAAAATGAGAGCCAGGTCAAGAAACTTCATGAACATTAAGCTGTTTGCAAAAAATCCTAAACCCAATTAAAAACACCATTCCAATGAAAAAAATCATTGCATTTATTTGTCTTTTTGCCACCCTTGTCCCCGGTCTGGCAAATGCCAGATCCAACACTCAGGATCAGGTTCATTTATTCCAGACCTTTTTTGAAGATGCTTCCATGGTGAAAACAACTTACGGGCAAGCCTCACTCAGATTCTCTGATTTTGATTTTGCCAGCACCATTGAAATTCCGGTCCAGATAAATATTCCTACCGGTCGTTATTACCACTTGAATTTTGGTATTGAAACGGGTTTTATAAGTGTGAGTCCCGAAGTTGGGGATGGACAGTCTGGATTGGCTGATTTAAAATTTGTTGGCCGCTATAATTTCCCAACCGGAAGAACTAAAGTGGCTGCCGGTGGCTATATCACCCTCCCAATCGGAAATGAAGATGTAGGGCAAGGCAATTTGAACATTGGCGGATTTGGTGCTTTAAGATATCCTATAAGTGCAGAATTTACTTTAACCGGAGCATTGATGCTTGAGTTTATAGAACAACCAGGCTTCCGGAGCAATAGGGAGTCTTCGTTGCTTTTTGCTGCGGGTTGTATTTATGAAGTTGACCCCAGGTTACATGTAATTGGCGAAATTAATTTAAAAACAGGTGTTGATTATGGTTTGTTATCGGTTGGTGTTGATTATGTGGTTACTCGTGAGGGGAGCTTTCGCGGCGTGTTAGGATTGGGATTAGACGATTTTGCCCCGGATGTATCGTTGCAGGTTGGTTATCATCATTATTTTAACTAAACGATAGGGTGGTGTGGTTCCCGGCTGCACCACCCGCAATGTTAAATGGGCAGTAATTCCCAACGCTTTTTACACGATCTTTTTTTGCACTTACCCCACGAATCCACTATCTTACCGCTCATTTAATTAAATGTAGATAACTACAGAAAAACCGGTGTTTAGTGTCTTGCTGCTATGATTTGCTGCCAACATAAGATTTCATTGCCAACAACCGAGCCAATTCAAGTCATCGATATCACTGAGGAAGTGAAAGCGATATTTGAAAAAACGTCTCTTAAGAACGGTCTCTTGACCTTGATATCAAATCACACCACCGCATATGTGAATTTGAATGAAAAAGAGACAGAGCTGCAAAAAGATATGATTACCTATTTAAAACGTCTGGTTCCAAAAGATGGCGACTATGCTCACAATATCGCTCCCGTAGACGGCCGGCATAATGCTCACTCGCACTTAATGGGTTTATTTATGAATGCATCTGAAACGATTCCTTTTGCAGATGGAAAACTGACATTAGGCACCTGGCAATCCGTATTTTTCATAGAGCTTGATGGCCCAAGAGACAAACGCAGCCTCACCTTACAATTTATCGGAGAATAAAATACCATATGAAACCAAGTGACATTCCGGGTTTTTTTGCAAATATTGAAACCCTGAACAAGGAAGATTACATTTTACTGGACTATTATTTTGAATGTATAGGTGATCCTGAAGCATCGGCTGCGCATTTGTGCAGTGAGCAGTCAACTGCTCAGTGGAAACGTGTCGATGTAGATGAAGACTTCAGAACGGAGTTTGGTGCTAAAGTTATTGACCTGAAAATCCATAAAAAACTTGATGATATCAGTTATCCGGTTCAGCATAATTCTGAAGGCGATATATTTGCCTGCCATGCAAAAATTGCCTATCCACATAAAAACTTTGGTCCAAAAATCCCAAACCTGATGTCTGCGGTTTGTGGAGAAGGTACATTTTTTACTCCCGGTATTCCGGTGATCAAATTACTGAACATTCATTTCCCGGAGTCTTACCTGGCTGCATTTGATGGCCCGAAGTTTGGTATTTCGGGGATCCGCGAGATGTTAAATGTTTATGATCGCCCTATTTTTTTTGGAGTCATTAAACCTAACATTGGCCTTTCACCAGAACCCTTTGCCGAAATAGGCTACCAGGGCTGGCTGGGCGGTCTGGATATCGCCAAAGATGATGAAATGCTAGCTGATGCCAGCTGGTCGTCTGTAAAAAGACGCTCAGAACTCCTGGGTGCAGCACGAAAGAAAGCCGAAGTAAAAACCGGTACCTCAAAAATTTATCTGGCAAATATCACCGACGAGGTTGATCGTTTAGTTGAACTGCATGATATCGCTGTTGAAAATGGGGCAAACGCACTTCTGTTAAATACCATGCCAATTGGTTTAAGTGCTATACGCATGCTCCGTAAACACAATAAGGTACCGATCATAGCTCATTTTCCTTTTATTGCCGCGTTCAGCCGGTTGGAAAAATATGGCGTTCACTCTAAAGTGATCACAAAGCTTCAGCGATTGGTTGGTTACGACGCTGTTATTATGCCCGGATTTGGACCCCGTATGATGACAACTGAAGAAGAAGTGAAAGCCAACGTGGAGGCTTGCCTTGAAGATATGGGACATATAAAACCTGTTTTGCCGGTTCCAGGTGGCAGCGACTGGGCTGGTACTTTAAAACGCGTTTATGAAAAAGTGGGTTCTGTAGATTTTGGTTTTGTTCCCGGTCGAGGTGTGTTTGGCCATCCCATGGGGCCGGCAGCTGGTGCCAAAAGCATCAATCAGGCCTGGGAAGCTATTTCAAAAAAAATCCCTTTGGAAGAATATGCCAGCACGAACCCGGAGCTGAAATCAGCTATCGAAACGTTTTCAAAGAAGTAACATGCCAGTTGTTTTTCCGCCCCTTCTCCAGTATAATGAAGTACAGGTTTTATATAAGCTTTATACTCCTGAAGTTGATAAAAACTCGGATGAGCATTAATTTCTGATCATATTTTGCACCTGTATTCACTAAGAATATTCAGACCCGTCTTAACGGTTAAATCATTTTAGTTTTAAAAGATACATACCCATGCCAACATACCACTTTCATATTAATCGCAAAGCTCGTGACGAATATCAACTGACAGAGGATTTTTTCTCCTTAAGGGGATCGGTGGTTTTGGGTGATTTTAAAAAAGCGCAGGATTTTGCAAAGAAAACTAATGATCTGCGAGCCATAATCAAAGATCCGAAAAAGCCGGCTGTTTTACCGGCCCAGCTTAATGGTATGGCCCTTTTACATGAAGTATTTCATTATATGATCGGGTTGTATAAGCAGGAGGTTGATAAAAAGGCTTTCGCAAAATGTAAGAATGTATTGGAAACATCACTTGGGAATGAAGCCCTTGAAGAGCTTTTATTGCAGGCCGTTAATCATTTCCCGGCTGTTTCAGTCTATAAACAACAAGTCAGTAGTGCTGAGTATCTTAATGCATCAAGCGATGGCGTTCCACACGCTGAGATGATGATCGAAGAATTGGTATTGATCTGGCTGCAGAATCAGAATCCGGCATATCGCCCGATCAATGATTTAATCAATGATCAGGATCTGGCATATTCCAATAGCTACAAAGTCTCGATTCGCCAAATAGATGAATTTTTCGATCAGGAACCACCTTTCGGACCCGAGAATGAGCCATTATTCAAGCTGTTGATGCGGCCGATTTTAGCTGCACCGACTTCGCTTATGGACCAGATCAAGTATATCTTTGATCACTGGGGTGATTTGCTCAAAGACACTCGCTTGTTTAAGGAACTTACCCTGGCCACCGAATTTATTAAAGAGGAAGATCAGTATTTGTTTATGAAAGCTCAGGCAGAGGCAGACCGCCTGAGATCACCGAATGTGCGCCAGGCTGGTTTTGAAGGTGGATTTGAAAAAAGCACCCCGCCTATTCCTACATTTGCAGAGGGGTTTCTGGAAGGGCCTGAGCGTTTTTCAGAAGATCTTAACTGGATGCCCCGGGTGATCCTGCTGGCAAAAAGTACATTTGTATGGCTCGATCAACTGAGCAAAAAATACGGACGGCATATACATCGTTTGGATCACATACCTGATGAAGAATTAGACACGATCGCCCGACGCGGTTTTACAGGCTTGTGGTTAATTGGTATCTGGGAACGCAGCAAAGCCTCCAAGAAAATAAAACATATCAACGGCAATATTGATGCGGTGGCCTCGGCTTACTCACTCCAGAATTATGAAATTGCCGATGAACTGGGGGGGGACCCGGCTTATGAAAATTTACGCGACCGTGCCAGGAAGCGAGGGGTGCGTCTGGCCAGCGATATGGTTCCCAATCACACCGGAATAGATTCCGACTGGGTTATTAATCATCCCGACTGGTTTATTCAAAAAGATCATCCGCCATTTCATGGCTACAAATACACAGGCCCGGACTTAAGCGAAGATGATCGGGTAGGGATATTTCTGGAAGACGGGTACTGGTCAAAATCCGATGCCGCGGTTACATTCAAACGTGTTGATCGCTGGACCGGCCAGGAACGCTACCTTTATCATGGAAACGATGGGACATTTATGCCCTGGAACGACACCGCCCAACTTGATTTTCTGAATCCAGAACTGCGTGAAGCTGTGATCCAGCAAATCCTTCATGTGGCCAGGCACTTTCCCATTATTCGCTTCGATGCAGCAATGGTGCTGGCCAAACAACATATTCAGCGTTTATGGTATCCGAGGCATGGAACAACAGGTGCTATTCCGTCTCGTTGGACAACTTCCATGACTCAGGAAGAATTTGATGCCGCTATTCCAGAAGAATTTTGGCGTGAAGTAGTCGATCGTATCCATCAGGAAGTGCCCAATACCTTGCTTCTGGCTGAAGCATTCTGGATGCTGGAAGGATATTTTGTTCGAACCCTGGGCATGCACCGGGTCTATAACAGTGCTTTCATGCATATGTTCATGAAGGAAGAAAATGCCAGTTATCGTTACCTGATTAAAAACACTCTGGAGTATAATCCACAGATCCTTAAGCGCTATGTCAATTTTATGAACAATCCCGATGAAGAAACAGCGGTTGAGCAATTCGGAAAAGGGGACAAGTACTTTGGGGTTTGTATTTTGATGTGCACCCTGCCTGGTTTGCCAATGTTTGGGCATGGTCAGGTAGAAGGGTTCAATGAAAAATACGGTATGGAATACAAACGGGCTTATTATAAAGAACTTCCTGATGAGCATCTTGTTGCCCGGCACGAGCGTGAAGTATTTCCTATACTGAAAAAACGATACTTGTTTGCCGAGGTTGAGAACTATTTCCTTTACGATTTTTACACTGAATCGGGTCATGTTGATGAAAATGTATTTGCATTCAGTAATAAGTATGGAGATGAGCGATCATTGGTGATCTATCATAACAAATTTGAACATACCACCGGATGGATCCGTACATCGGTTGGGTATCTCAGTGATGGCAAAATCATACAGAAAAACCTTTCCGAGGGACTTGGATTATCGGGTGATCCAAATACTTATACCATATTTCGTGATCATATCAGCGGCTTAGAGTTTATCCGGAATAATAAAGAGATTGCTGAACGTGGCATATTTTCGGATCTTCACGCCTACAAGTATCATGTCTTCCTTGATTTTAAGCAGGTTAAACCGACCAAGATAAAGCCATACGATCAACTGCATGATATGCTAAATGGGGGCGGTGTGCCATCCATGAGCGAAGCTGTTTTGGAACTCAGCCTTCAAACGGTGCATACAGCTTTTCGTGACATGTTAGAAATTGAAAAAATTACCAAGCTTAAAAACGGTTGGTACAATGGCAAGGTTAAGAAAACAGCTTCAACCTTGTTTAAAACAAATATTAAAAAGGTATTGAATGCCATTCAGGAAGTTGAGCCTGAGCAAAAGATAGATGTAACAGTCTTATCCGGACAGGCTGAAAAAGATTACCAGGCTTTAATAGAATTGAGTTATAAACATGCAAGTTCCGGTAAAAAACAAAAAGATTGGCAAACGCTTATTATTAAAGATGTTCCTTCTGATGCAATGCCTGAAAATCGTGGCTGGCGTTTGATGCTCTCCTGGGTGCATTTCAGGCATTTGAATGAAGTGTGTGCCGAATCCCATGAAACCGATTTTAATATTCTGCGGGATTGGCATCTGGAAAAATTCATCTATCAGCTTTTTGTTCGTCTGGAAGCCTCTGAAGCAGACGCCGAACATGATATTTTGCTTTTAAGGTGTTTCATGGAAGCTCAGCGATTGTTGGATAAAGGCAGTGATCCTTTGGATGTTATCAGCATGCTTCATCACCTGATTGAAAACAAAGAAATTCAGCAATACATACTGGTCAACTACTGGGATGAAAAATTCTACTACAATAAAGAGCTGTTTGAAGATGTATTAAGATGGGTCTTTGTTATTTCATCTGTTGATGCAGTAAAATTATGCAATAAAAAGGACATAGAAGCCCAGATCATCAGACTGTATACGGCTGTGGAAGGCGTGCAGAATGTAGCGGCCAGTACAGGATACGATCTTGAAAAATTGCTGAATTGGTTCAACACCACAGCAGAGCATCATCCTAACCTGGAGGTTAAAACCAGGAAAGCGACACAAAAAAAGGCTGGTTCAACATCTAAAGGCAAGGTTAGCTGCAAATCTAAAAAATCTTCAGCACCCAAATCAGTAAAGAAAAAGAGTTAATAAAATTGGATACTTAAAATAAAAAACCGGCTTATGGCCGGTTTTTTAATTGCTAAAGAAAACGCAGTTAATATGTCGAACGGTTTTTTATGTTTTCGCGTGCCCGGTCCAATAGATCGGGTTTTTTGGTGTCGGAAGGTTTTGATCTGGGCGTATCTCCAAGGATCAACTCCTCTTCCTGACGACGCAAATTCATGCTCGGCCGTTTCTTGAAAAGATTATATTGGCTTACCGCCGACTGGACAGCTGTTTTTAAGACTTCCCGTTTAAATGGTTTGATCAGGTAACGGAATACGCGTCCCTGGTTGATCAACCTAACAGCCAGAGCAGCATCTTTACTATCGCTGAGGAGAATAGGTACGGTGTCGGGTTGTTCTTCGCGAACCGCAGCCAGGAAGTCTACACCATCTGTTTCATGTATCATAGCCTCAGTGATCAACACACTGATCTGGTTGGATTTAAGGACTGAGAACGCCTGATCAACCGTTGAAGCCGTATAAACGGTATAATCACTTACAAAAAGCTCTTTAATAGCCTGGAGATGGGCTTTGTTGGCATCTACAACTAATATCCGGGCATCTGTCATGTATTCAGCCTGATCAATTGTCGAGCCTGGAGTCTGGTGTTGCAGATAGAGATTATTCATTTTTTCTGAAATCTGACAAGCAAGACGAACGGTTTCTCTGAGCTTATCATTTTTCCAGGGTTTATTTACAAATCGAAAAACATCCCCAACATTAATAGAACCAATAACAGCATCAAGATCGGCATAACCGGTAAGGAGTATGCGCATGGTTGTCGGGCTGATTTCTTTAACAGATTTCAGAAGCTCTACACCAGGCATACCAGGCATGCGTTGGTCGGAAATGATTACATGAACCAAAGGGGTACGTCGGATAATTTCCAGAGCAGCAATACCACTCTGGGCCGTCAGTACATTATAGTCTTTTTGAAAAACTATTGATAATGAGATCAATACCTGCGGCTCATCATCAACAAATAAGATGGTGTATTTCATCTTGTAATTTAAACGGCTTTAGTTTTAAAAGATGTCTCTTCAGGCTCATCTTCTGAAAATAGTCCTGAAGTTTTGCTGTCTTCTTGTTCTGCTTTGTTCGTGGGTAATTCGATTCTGAACTTGGTGCCTTCATTTAATTTACTTTGAACGCTGATTTTACCATTGTGTTTTTCAATAATCTGATACACAATAGAAAGTCCCAAACCTGTACCTTTACCAACAGGCTTGGTAGTGAAAAACGGTTCAAATATTTTGGCGACCTTTTCTTCCGGAATACCAATTCCGTTATCTGAAATTTCAATAACTACTTTTTCGCCATCTGAGAATGTTCGGATGAGAATATGCCCTTTATAACCTTCGACCTGAGGCTTTTCACAGGCTTGAGCTGCATTAACAAGTATATTCAGAAATATCTGGTTAAGCTGGGCCGGGTAACAATTGATTTTCGGAATAGTACCGTATTCTTTTGTTACCATTACGCGATACTTTAAGACATTATGAGCGATTTTCAGAGCTGTATCAAGTCCTGTATTGATATCAACTTCTTTCATATCAGCTTCATCCAGCCTTGAGAAGTTTTTCAGGTTAAGGACAAGATCCTGAATTTTATCCAGACCCTCCAGTGCGCCATCCATCAGAAGTCCTGATTGTGAGTATGCCGGATTTTTACTCAGGTCTTTTAACATAACATGGTTTTTGCGCAATAGATTTTCAATATCTTCTATTTCGCCGCTAATTAATTTTTTTTGTGTAAGGGTAAATTGTTTAGCGACATTTGATATATCGGTTTGAGTTTCCTTTATCGCTTCAATGTTACTTCTAACATAACCTAGTGGTGTATTAATTTCATGGGCAATACCGGCAACCATCTGACCAAGTGAGGCCATTTTCTCTGACTGAATCAACTGGGCCTGAGAGTCTTTAAGCTGTTTGGTACGGTTATCAACCATTTGCTCCAGGTTTTCGTTGAGCTGAATCAACTGGTTCTGCGATTGTCTGAGCTCTTTGGTTCGTGCCGTTACCATTTCCTCCAATCCCTGCGAGTAGCGTTCAATTTCTTCATCTCGCTCTCTGAGTTTTCCAAAGAAGTGAAAGAGCAGAATAAAGAAGTTACCCAGCGCTAAAACAATACCACCACTTTGAATTAACCTGAGAATTTCAGCACGGTTAGAGGATGTTGTCTGTAACTCAAAGTTTAGATCGCTGGTTAGATCAAGTAATGTTAAATCTTTACGCAACACGTGAATAATCGTATTGATAGACACAGCCATATCTACCGTATCATTTTTAGACTCAATAATTGGCTGTAATTTTTCTTTTAATGGACGCCAGACATTTATGGTGCGTTCAACCAAATCCTGGGCTCGTTTGGTTTCGGCTTTAGACAGATAAATTGGCTCAAGGTTTTGGTCTAATACCATTCGACCTTCAGCGTATCCCATTAAGGTTTGTTCAAAAATGGTAGCTGATGTTTCCAGATCGTTTCGGGGTACATCAATTCTTCGGCCTTCGCCCTGACCGTAATTCTGGATAAAGTGTATTTGAAATACAGACTTGACAATTTTTTGCGACAACATCTGCTGTCGACCGGCCAAACCTACATTAACAGCATCTTGCTTGATTTGAGCAGAAATGAAAAAATTCATGAGCAATACACCAATATCTAAAATGATAAATAGTGTAATGGATATAAGAATTTCCCTGTATTTACTAGCCCCGGAGTTCTTCTTTTCGTTTTGGCTCATAGAAATCTAATAAACTCAACTATTGAAAATGAGCAAGAGTCTGTAACTTGGATAAATTACATAAATAAATTGGTGTTCAAAAAAAGGTTAGGACTTTAATTACAGTTTAACCAATACTTTAGGCTAATTTCATATAATTGAATTAGCAGGTATTATAAACAATAGTGATTTAAAGCAGAATAACCTATCAGTAATGCAATTCCGATTATCGTTTTGCTTACAGATGAAGGGTTAGGGTTGAACTTTATGAACTTAGCAAATATTGTTTAGAAAATAAAATCATTGGCCTTATTGATGAGAATAAATCGAGCAGGATAAAAAAAAGCGGAATGTATTTCTACATTCCGCTTTCAAATGAATCAGGTTTATGAAATACGGTTTAATGGAATCCGTAATCCAAATAGACCCTGTAAGATTCTATGACAAGAAATGCCAGGACTAATAACCCAAAAATTGTAAATACTGGGCTTTTTTCTTCGCGAGAGGCCTGTCTGTCGATAAATGGTACCAAAGCCCATACAACGCCACCAATTGTAAAGATAATGATGGTCAGTAATTCACCACCCGGGAACTTTAAATCTTTCAGTAACTGGAACTGGGCCCAGAAATACCATTCAGGTTTAATGTTGGCATCAGGCGGAGAAAGTGGATCGGCCTGAACGCCTATTTCCCATGGGATAGCTATTGCCAAATAGATGATCAAGGCAAATCCGATCATCCATCCTATGAAATCTTTCATCAAAAAGTTTGGAAAGAAAGGTTCAACACCTTTTAAAAGTCCTTTTTCTTTATAACCAATTGGTACAGATGTACCGAAAATCTGCATTAGGGTCAAATGACCGGCAAGCAATAACATCGTAATACCTGGCAGCAATACCACATGAAGTGAAAACATGCGAGTAAGTGTTTCGCCGGTTACATCAGGGCCACCTCTTAATATTTCAACGATAATTTCACCACCGGGTGCAGCCTTAGGTACCTCGGTTCCGATCTGAGTTGCATAGAACGCAAGGTTATTCCATGGTAATAAGTAACCTGTAAAACCAAAGCCTAAAGTTAAGATCAACAGAACAAAGCCACTAATCCACATTAACTCCCTGGGTTTTCGGTAGGCTTTCATAAAGAAGGTGCTGAACATATGAATGAATGCCATTAAAACCATCAGGTTGGCAGACCATGCATGGACCTGACGTATGAGCCATCCATAAGGCACTTCTTTTTGAATATATACGAATGAAATAAATGCTTCGGCCTCGGTAGGCTTGTAATACAACAATAATAATAGGCCGGTTATGATTTGAACAATAAAGAAGAAAAGCGTTAATCCACCAAAATAGTACCATATAGAAAGGCGGTGTTGCGGGACTACTTTTTTCCCTAAATATTTAAAGATGGGTTCAAATACCTCGCTACGGTCATATAACCATTGTTGAATTCCGCCTCTTGGCATCTCAAGCCGGAGCATATTAAAAGCGCCACGCTGTGGCTTGGCTTCGGACATATCAGTTTCCGAATCGGTTGGTTTTTGTACTCTTTCTTTAGTTTCAGTACTTTCTTTAGTTTCTTCCATGTGGTGTTATTCCTCCTTTCATTAAAAATTAAATTGTTGAGAGAACGATCTGATCGTCTTCAACGCGAACGCCATATGGCTTAAGCGGGGCTGGTTGAGGACCGCTGATTATTTCACCGGATGTTGTGTAGCGAGCAGCATGGCACGCACAATAAACAAGTTCCTCATCAGGTTTCCACTGAACCAGGCATCCTAAGTGAGTGCAAACAGCCGACATGGCTTTCAGCTCTCCTTTATAGTTCAAGATAAAGACACGGTCGCCGGCAAATGATTTAATGATCCCTGAATTTTCGGGTAGCTCATCAATACTGGCAACAACTTTTTCATTTTCACTAACACTAGCTTTTTTAGGTGGAACAACAAATTGAGAGATAGGGTATAACACACTTAATCCCAATATTACTCCAACACCTGTTACGGCTTTCTCCAAAAATGTCCTGCGTTCGGCATTGACACCCTGTGGTTTAGACACGTAAGACCCTTCGCTTGAACCAAAATCACCCAATCGAACAGGTACTTTTTCATTCGAAGATTCCTTACGCGTTGATATAACTTTTTCTTCCATAATTGCGCTTTATTAAGTTAATGTTGAGAAAAACAGCATTCTGTAACCAATTGAAACCCTCAATTGATGCTTATTGATAAACAAGAAATAAAGAAATAGTAATAAAGAAGGGTATTCGCACTCGGAACTTATATTCAACTCATCGTAATCCTCTACAGAGGCTTTAAACAGTAATATTGTTAAATAGCTAATTTCAACGAGACCGAAGTTACTTAATTTACCGAATATTAAAAAACCTAGCCCCGATTTATTCTAATCAATCATCAATTTACCAAGAAACAAAAAAAAAATCACTAATGCAAGCGAGTTGCATGAAATAAAAACAACTCATTGAATTACTCCATGAATCTGAATACAAAGTTATAGAGATTATACATCAGCGAGTGATTTCCCTGTCGCCAAATTTTACTTTTGATTAAACCAAGCACAAAAGTGGAGTCTATGCTTCCCGGATTGAGAAATTCAGAAATTCCCGAAAGGGAAATATCTATACCCTCTTTGGTTTTCAGTTTAAAGGTCGAGTTAAATCTCAGGTAGAATGGACCTATATCCAGCCCGTTATCGTGCGTGATATTAAATGTGATTGCTTCATTGGACAGAGTGAGTTCTTTACTGTAAGGTGGGACGAAAAAATTTCGTTGATGACCGTTTTCCAACATATTAAAACTGTTATCTAAAACGATCATTTTATCTTTCTCCACAGCCATTAAAAAAGCAAATGGGGCCTGAGCCTGAGATTTATATGTGATGATGTAATAAACAATATCAAGGTCTTTGGAATGTGCCCGACCCCAATACCACTTCTCTATATCGGTATTCATTGGAAGCCGGCCATAATTGTGATCATGGTAACCTCTGCCGTCAAATTTATATTTTTGAAGCTTGTTCTTAATGCCATCAAACATGACTATTTCACCACTGGTATTAGCTTTTGGTGAAACCAGAATCCAGGAATGCTCAGACTGGCCATAGGAGTAATCTGAAATATCGTAGTTTTGATCAAATTGTGAGATTGAAAAAACTATTCGGCCTTTAACTTGTTTTCGACGTGCAGGCATTTGGAAGTCGAACTCCAAGACATAGCAATTTTCTTTTTCATCGTAGTAGAAAAAGTTGTTCTCAAATTTCGCGTAAGGGGTGTCTTTAGAGCTTTTAAACAATGAGGCGTCACCTTCTTTAATAAAGTTTATCACTTCTTTGCCTTTGTAATACATATTAAAGCTAAAAGCCGTGTGTTCCAGGGGATTTGGGAAACTTTTGCCATTCTTACCATGGTCTACCCATTTGTTGTAGCGTTGAATGTAATAAGGTGAAAAAGGAAAGCCGCAAAACCAGATGGCGACTATTGACAGATCGTTTTTTTCATCGATGGCATCAAAATACCACCACTCGTAAGATCCACCTTCTTTTAAATCATGCCAGACATCATGTTTTAAAGATGTTGAAATGCGCATACTGAAAGCTATCCTCTAAGAAGCATTTGCGAGGCAATTAACATGGTTTTTTAATGGGGCTAATATAAAAAAGAAAAAGCTTTCCAGCGAACGGAAAGCTTTATAAATATTAGGTGAAGTGGACAGAGAGGGAATCGAACCCCCGACACAAGGATTTTCAGTCCTTTGCTCTACCAACTGAGCTATCTGTCCTATCAAGGGCAACAATAATACGATCTGAACCTCAGATATACAAATGAATTTCAAAAAAAAACTTCAATGGCGTTTTGTTTTTGTGCCAGATTAAGCCGTAGGTACTGTAATGGTTTTTAATGCTTTTTCTATGCGGCGCAAACAAGCTTCTTTACCAATTACTTCAAGCATATGATACAGGCTTGGACCAAAACTCACACCTGAAACAGCCAAACGTATGGGATGGATCAGTGCGGCATTTTTAACGCCTTTTTCAGCAGCAAAAACTTTCAGCGCTTCTTCCATTGGTTCAGGTTTAAAGTCGGTTTCTTTTAAAACTTCTAAAAAGCCGGAAAGTAATTCCGGTGTTTGCTCTTTCCAGCGTTTTTGCACAGCTGTTTCTTCGTAGGTTGTGGGATCGTAGAAGAAATAAGAACTGAATGTGACAAATTCAGAAACGAAATTAACCCGTTCTTTCATCAATTCTATCATGGATAAAAGATAACGATCCGAGGTGATCACCTCTTTATCCATATCCGTTTCTTTTTCGTTAAGCGTTTCATTAAGAATAGGCTTGATTTTTTCAAGCAAGACCTGATCATCGCTTAACTTGATGTACTCTTTTTCCAGCCAGTTAAGCTTTTCGATGTTAAAGACCGCACCCGATTTTCCGACTCGTTCAAGTTTAAATTTCCCAATCAGTTCATCCATAGAATACAATTCCTGCTCAACACCTTCACCTTCGTTCCAGCCCAGTAATGCTACAAAATTTACCAGGGCTTCTTTGCTGTAGCCTTTGTTTTGATAATCTTCCACGGCTACATCACCCTGACGCTTACTGAGTTTCGAGCGATCCGGATTTAAGAGTAACGGCAGATGGGCAAATACCGGAGGCTCCCAGCCAAAAAACTCATACAACAACAAATGTTTTGGTGTTGAGGACAACCATTCTTCACCGCGGATCACATGAGTGATTTTCATGAGGTGATCATCAACCACACTGGCCAGGTGGTAAGTTGGGAAGCCATCGGATTTAAGCAGAACCTGGTCGTCTACAGTTTCAGACTCAAACCATACGATATTGCGAATCACATCATCCAGACGAATACGACGTTTATCTGGTACTTTCATCCTGACAACACCGGTCTCGCCGGCATCAAGGCGTTTCTGGACTTCGCTTCTCAGCATGGAGCCACCCATATCTTCGGGCAACCATTTGCGGTTGTACTTGGGTTGCAGGCCTTGTTTAAGCTGCAACTGACGGCTTTCTTCCAACTCTTCTGAGGTTGAAAAACAGTAATAAGCTTTTTTCTCATCGATCAGCTGATCGACATACTTCTTATAAATATCCAGCCTTTCAGATTGGACATATGGTCCGTATTCACCAGGCTTACGCGGACTTTCATCCGGCTCTATACCGGCCCACTCCAGGGCATTCAATAGGTTATCGACCGCACCTTCCACCAGTCGGCTTCGGTCGGTATCTTCGAGTCTCAGAATAAAAGCTCCACCTTGATTGCGGGCAAAAAGATAGTTGTAAAGAGCGGTTCTTAAACCGCCAACATGCAAGTAACCGGTTGGTGAAGGGGCAAAACGCGTACGGATTTGTGTATCGGCCATAATAAACTTGAAATGAAAAAACGAGTGGATATGGTTATAAGAAATTTGATGTAGAACTTACAAAACCCCTGTAATAAACCCATAGATTTTACTGGCTAATTTTCAGGATTTTCTATTATTTGTTCTGTTCTGCCAAAAATATCCAGTATAAAACAAAATTCCATGGCCAGCTCTTTCAGGTAATCGTATCGGCCCGAAGCACCGCCGTGCCCGGCGCCCATATTGGTTTTAAGCAGAACCGGATTGCTATTGATTTTAAGCTCCCGCAGTCGGGCTACCCACTTGGCTGGCTCCCAATAGGAAACTCTCGGGTCGTTTAAACCTGCCGTAGCCAGAACAGGCGGATAGGCCTGTGGTTTTACATTTTCGTAAGGGGAGTATGATTTCATGTACTCAAAATATTTCGGCTCGTTGGGATTACCCCATTCATCATATTCAGTGATCGTAAGAGGCAGGGTTTCATCCAACATAGTGTTCAGGGCATCAACAAACGGTACACTGGCTATGCAGGCTTTAAAGAGTTGGGGAGCCATATTCAGAACAGCACCCATCAGCAATCCGCCAGCACTGCCGCCTGATATGGCAATTTGTTTTTCGGATGTATAGCCTTCAGTAATCAAGTGGCGGGCACAGGCAATAAAATCCTCAAAGGTGTTTTTCTTTTTCAGAAATTTCCCGTTTTCGTACCACAACCGTCCCAACTCTTCACCTCCGCGGATGTGCGCAATGGCAAATATAAAGCCTCGATCAATTAAGCTGAGCCGGGTAGAACGAAATGTCGGATCCATGTTGATACCGTAAGACCCATAACCATATAAAAAAACCGGATTTTGGGCGTTTTTAGCCAGCCCTTTTTTATAGACGATTGATAAAGGCACCAGAGTGCCATCGTGTGATGGAGCCATGAGACGCTGGCTTTCGTATTGCTCGGGATCGTAGCCCCCAAGGACTTCAGTTTGCTTTAACTCTTCTTTGGATCTGGTGCTTAGATCGTAGTCGAAAATGGTTTCCGGTGTGCAAAGCGAGCTGTAATGAAACCGAAACGTTGTGGTTTGAAACTCCGGGTTGCGGGCCGGCCAGACAGTATAGACCGCTTCCGGAAATTCAATGAAATGCCCTGTATTTCGGGTTATGTCAATTACCCTTAAGCGTTGCAAGCCTGAATATCGATCACAGATGATCACATGATCTTTAAAAGCAAGAATATCATCAAGTTTTACATCCGGATCGTGCGGGATAAATTCCTTCCAATTCTCCATGGCGGGATCTGTAACCGGCGCAGACATGATTTTAAAATTCACTGCTTCGTGGTTGGTAAGAATCAAAAACTGATCTTTGAAATGCTCTACTTCATATTCCAAACCATCTATGCGTTTCTGGACAACACGAAACGAGGTGTCAGGCTTTGCCGCATCGAGTACCCAGGCTTCTGTGGTGATTTTACTGGCTGTATGGATCACAACATAGTCACGGCTTCGGGTTTTGTAGATGCCGGTATAAAAACCCTGGTCCGTTTCCTCAAAAATCTCTTCGTCGTTTTTGCCGGCTTGTCCCAGAGTGTGCTTTAAGACTTTATAAGGACGCTTGGTTTCATCAAGGATGGTATAAAACAGTGTTTGGTTGTCGGCGGCCCAAACCGCTTCGCCAACATTATAAATTTGCTCTTCCAGAAGCTCGTTTTTTCTCAGGTCTTTGATATGCAGGGTATATGTCTCCGAGCCATCAGTATCTGTGGAGTAGGCCATGAATTGATGATTGGTACTCAGGGCTACAACACCCACCCTAAAGTAACTTAAGCCCTCGGCCAGAAGATTTTCATCCAACAAAATTTCTTCATCAGATTTTAATGAGTCTTTTTTTCGGCATAGGATCGGGTATTGTTTGCCTTCCTCTGAGCGGGAGTAGTAGTAATACGTGCCCAGTTTTTCAGGCACACTCATGTCGGTTTCTTTTATCCGGCCCAGCATTTCGTTGTATAAGCTTTCCTGAAAGTCGCAGGTGCCAGCCATCAGGTTCTCGGTGTAGGCATTTTCAGCTTCCAGGTGAGCCATCACTTCCGGATTGGACTTTTCGCGCAGCCAGAAATAATGATCCTGTAACTCCTGGCCATGAATGTTGGTAACGTGCGTTTTTTTTATTGCTTGAGGCGGTTTTACGGTGCTGCTTTTTTCTAAGATGGACATACTGTTTGTATAGAAGAGAATATTATAATTAGCGTTTAACGGGAAGCCGGTTCTATTTATAGAATAAGCCTATTAATAGTTTTAAGTAATAAGGTTAAATAATCTAAGATCCCAAAGCACCAAAAAACAATTATGAATCCGGGTTATGAAGGGCTGATTGATTAAATCTTAATTCTCTCTCTGGAGAAGTCCGTAAAAGGGCGAAATAAAAAAAGGCTACCTCTTGCAGCCTTTTACTAGGAATAAATGAAAGAACGAAAAGAACATTAAATGGTTTAATCGGCAAGGCTTTGCGCAAAGGCTAAAGCTTTTTGGACTTTATCTTCATCATCGGCTTCGCAATACAGGCGCAGCACCGGTTCTGTGCCGGAGGGACGTATCAGGAGCCAGCCACCTTCGAAGTAATATTTATACCCGTCCAGATCATCAAATCCGGTAACTTTCATACCTGATATATCTGAGAAAGTGCCCCTGGAAGCTTTGTCCATGGCGCTTTGCTTGGCTTCGGGTGTAAGATGCGCATCGTAGCGATCGTAGGTGAAATACCCAAATTCATCAAAGAGTTCTTCTACCAGCTGGCCCAGGGTTTTGCCCCTGATGGCCATAATTTCCAGAAGCAGCATTCCGATAAATACCCCGTCGCGTTCCGGCAGGTGATTGGTGATGCCGATCCCACCCGATTCTTCACCACCGATTAAAACATTATTGGTGGTCATGAGTTTGCCAACATGTTTAAAGCCGATGGGCAGTTTATGTAACACCAGGTTATACTTTTTGCAGAGTTTATTGATGACTTCCGTGAGTGCAAATGTTTTGGCCACTTCACCCTGTTGCTGTTTTTCTTCGACCAGGTATTTGAGCAAAATGGCAAAGATCTTGTGGGAGTCTACAAACTGGCCTTTTTCATCCATCATCCCGATCCGATCGGCATCGCCGTCGTTGAGGATGCCCACATCGCATTTTTCATCTAAGAAAACTTTCTGAAAATCCATTGTATAGCGCGGAATGGGTTCGGGATTAATGCCTTCGAAAGTTGGATTCTGAGAGGCATGGTAGTTCAGGATTTCCGGACCGCTCAACAATTCACCAACGTAGCCCTGGCTGGCACCATACATGGCATTATGGCCGATTTTCAACCCGCTTTTATTGATGCGGTCGATGTCGAGTTCAGCCTTGAGATACTCGAGGTAATAGGCCTTCATGTTGGTTGGGATTATAAAGCGCTCATTGGTTTTCAGTGGTTCGTAAGGAGATAGCTTACTGAGATACTCTTCAACCTCTTTGATAATTTCGGGATGGGCCGAGCCGCCGTAATCGGCTTTTATTTTAAATCCATTGTACAAGGGCGGATTATGCGAGGCCGTGATAACGATCCCGCCGGCCAGTTTATTGTCTCTCACAAATAAAGAAACAGCAGGTATTGGCACAAAAGAGTCGGATAAATAGACCTTGAGATCCTGGGCAGAGTAGATCTGTGCCACAAAATGAGCAAATTCTTTCGAGAGAAACCGTGTGTCGTAGCCAACGCAAACCCCATTGGCTTTGTTTGGGTGGTTTTGAAAATACTGAGCGGCTGCCAGGGCAGCGAGTTTCAGGTTGTTGTAAGTGAAATCTTTGGCGATCAATCCCCGCCAACCGTCTGTTCCAAATTTTATGATCATATTTCAGAAGGAAATTAATGTTGTTGCAGGCGTATGTGATTTTTTGTTGCGAAATTGATACATTGTGCCCGAGTAAAGTATATATGTCACATAATTTTATAATAATCAACCTTGCCCAAGAAACTCTTTGTCCTGGCTGGTGAAACTTCCGGGGATTTGCATGCCGGTTTTGTAATTGAGTCGCTTAAGGCTAAGAATCCCGATATAGACATTTTTGGCGTTGGCGGCGATAAGCTGAAACAGGCCGGGGTAAGGCTGCTGTACAATACCCATGAGATCAATTTTATGGGATTTGTGGAAGTGGCCCGTCATTTTTTCTTTCTTCAAAAAGTCATCAAAAACATTAAACAGGCCATTACTCGTGAAAAACCCGATGCGGCACTGCTTATTGATTATCCCGGTATGAACTTGATCATTGCTGAATTTTTGCATGGTCCGGGTATTCCGGTTATTTATTACATCGCTCCGCAGGTTTGGGCCTGGAAAGAAAAGCGGGTTCAAAAGATCAAAACCTACGTGCATCGATTGCTGAGTGTGTTTGAATTTGAAGAGCGGTTTTTTAAACAAAGAGGGGTTAATGCCGAATTTGTCGGTCACCCGATTATCGAGGAATTGGAGCATCTGACTTTCGAAGATCGTGCTGCCTTCTGCCAGGCCCACCAATTGAATCCGGAAAAAAAGATCATCGGGCTTTTGCCCGGCAGCCGCACCCAGGAGCTGATAAGAATATACCCTGAAATGCTCAAGGCCGTGCATCTTCTGCAAAAGGACCTTTCTATTGAAGTTGTTCTGGGTAAAGCGCCCAATTTACCGCTCTCTTTGTATGAACAATTTCATAAAAACGAAGGCATTGAGCCAAAAGTGTTGAACGGATATGAAACCATGCACTATAGTGATGTTGTTTTAGTAACTTCAGGGACGGCAACATTGGAGACTCTGTATTTCAGGACACCAATGATTGTTCTTTATCGAACCAATTGGCTCAATTATGAAATTGGCCGCCGATTGGTCAAGATTGGTAAGTTTGCACTTGCCAATATCGTGTCTAAAGGGTTGGAAGGTGAAGATAAACTGGTTCCGGAGCTGTTACAAGATCAGATGAACGCCGGGCAAATCTATAAGGAAGTGATGCATTACATCAACAATCCGGATTATACCCGCCAGGTTCGCCGGCAACTCGAAGACGCCCGGAAGCATCTGGGTGAAAAAAAGCCATCTGAGGAAGTCGCTCGTGTTTTACTGGAAACATTATATCAAAATACCAGTCAGGAAAATGTATAATTAAATTACATGTATTAAACACTACACAACATGCCAGAAGAACTCTTTTCTATGGACACCCCTTCCAAACATCAAAAAGGTAAAAATTATACGGCGCAGGATATTCTTTACCTGTTCGATGATACCCAGGTCGCGTTTGAACATAAAAGCGATTTTGAGCTGAACGGATCTTACATTTTGTTCAGGATGATGAACAACGTGGTGATCTCAAAGGTAGGCACAGCACTCACAGATATGGCTTTTCAAATGCTCCTGCCGGTTGATTTTTTTGTGAAGTATACCCTTTTTAAGCAATTTGCCGGTGGCGAAACCCTGGAGGAATGCGAAGATACCGTTAAGTTGCTAGCCAAATATAACGTTGAATCTATCCTTGATTATTCTTCCGAAGGCGCTATGGGTGAAGATGGATTGGATAAATCAGCTTCAGCCATACTCGAAACGCTTGAGTATGCCAAGGAAAGCCAAAGTGTTCCCTTTATTGTGTTTAAACCTTCAGGAATTATTCGATTTGAGCTGTTGCAAATGCTCAGTGAAGGTATTGAGATGAATGCCTCTCAAACCGCCGAGTATCACCGCGCAAAAAGACGCTTTAAACTGATCTGCAAATCGGCACATGAAGCCGGTATTCCGGTTATGGTCGATGGAGAAGAGAGCTGGATTCAACCGGCTATTGACGAACTGACCAGGGAAATGATGGCCGAGTTCAACACTGATCAATGCATTGTGTATAACACCTATCAAATGTATCTCAAAGACCGCCTGGAAATTCTGAAAGCCGATTACAAGCAGGCCCGGTCAGACGGTTATTTACTGGGTGTAAAACTTGTCCGCGGTGCGTATTTGAGCAAAGAGCGGTTAAGGGCTGAACAAAAAGGCTACGACTCTCCACTCCAGCCGTCCAAATCAGACAGCGATAAAGCGTTCGATAAAGCCCTGGATTTTTGCATAATGCATTACGAGAATGTTGGCCTTTGCGTCGGTACACATAATGAGCAAAGTGTAGCGAGGCTGGTTGAACTGATGCAGTTGAACCAAATTCCTCACGATCATCCGCATATTATGGTCTCGCAGCTTTTTGGCATGGGGGATCATATTTCGTTCAATATGGCCAGGTTAGGCTACCGGGTTGCCAAGTATGTGCCTTACGGGCCGGTAAAAGCCGTGATGCCTTACCTGTTGAGGCGAGCTGAAGAAAATGCTTCCTTAATGGGGCATGTAAGCCGCGAGCTTCGGCTTCTCGAAGGGGAAATGACACGGCGTAATTTACCGCATTAGAAGAACTAAACTTTTAAATCATGAAGTTAGGCGCGTTTTCTGTGAGTCTGAATGTCAAAGACCTTGGTAAATCCAGGGCATTTTATGAGAGCCTCGGATTTAAGGTTTTTGCCGGGAATATGGAACATAATTATCTGATCATGAAAAATGAGCATGCAATAATTGGTTTGTTCCAGGGGATGTTCGAGCATAACATCCTGACCTTTAATCCCGGGTGGGACATGGACGCCAAACCTGTGGCAGATTATGATGATGTTCGGGTTATTGCAAAGCGTCTAAAAGAAAAAGGCATTTCCCTGCAACACGAAGACCACGAAGCTGAGAGCGGGCCGGGCAATCTGACACTTACGGATCCCGATGGTAACACCATCCTGATTGATCAGCACGTTTGATTTGGTACACAAATTATGCCTCCAACCTCTTTGAATATTAAGTTCAAACCTTGTGTTACACGAAAATCTTTGGCGGTAAGTGATACATGATAGATGTCATACAAATATATAAATCACACCTGAGAATTAAGAAACCTGACTACAACAAGCAAACCCGGAAAAACCTTGAAAATTGGCAAGAAAGTTTCGTTTCAAAGACAGGTTATTTGAAAGACCACACGTTGTGTCTGCCGATTGAAACCAAAGAAGAACCCGGTCTTAAATCGGCTAACCTGGTTCTTATCCAGGACATTAACAGGTTTGATCCTTTCCTCATCACTAAGTCTCACGATAATCCAACTAAACCCAACTGGTTTAAAGCCACCGGACTGAACCATGTCCCATCTTCACATCGCCCATCAAGATTTTGTGATTTCGAAATATTCAGAATTGAAAAAAACAGTGAAACCGTCTTCAGTATCTATTTAAAATATTCTGCAAATAAGATCCATATTGGACTTCCTGAGCGAGACAACCACAAAGTAGCTGAACTTAAACTTCACAAACCTATCCGGTACAGGATAAATGGTAAGTCGGATTTTACGATGTCCGGCAGACAACAACGCACGTTTGTTGAGTACGATTATGTATTTGACTACTTAGGTCGGGCCGATAAGCTGGAAGTTAAAACCTTGAACAACATTGCGATGCTTAAGGCAATACCATTTGAAAAGTGCAAACTAGTTGATGAGAGAAATATATTAAGATGATGAAAGGCCACCTCAAACGGGTGGCCTTTTCATTTACATATGTTCAGGCTCAGAACCTTAAACCGAGGCCATTGAAGTGATCAAACCCAGTTTTTGGAGTTCTTCATCCAGCCGGGCCTTGGAAGCCTCTGATGGTGAAACCAGCGGCAGGCGATAGACCTCTTCAATCATACCCATTTTAGCCAGTGTGTATTTAACCGGAATTGGATTGGATTCGATAAAGTTCAGCGTAAAAAGATTGTAGTATTTATGATGCAAGTCCCGGGCTTTGTCAAGATCACTCTCAAAGATCGCATCCACAAGCTGTTTGATGGCACCGGGAACCTGGTTGGCGGCAACCGAGATCACCCCATCGCCACCCATGGCCATTACGGGAAGGATCAATGGATCGTCGCCGCTTAACACTGCAAAATCATCCGGGGCTTGATGCAAGAGTTCAGCAATCTGAAGCATATTGCCCGAGGCTTCTTTAACCGCCTGTATGTTCTCAATATCTTCAGCCAAACGAATAATGGTATCCACAGCAATATTAATGCCTGTGCGGCCCGGCACATTGTAAATGATCACCGGAACGGATATGCTGCCGGCAATGGCTTTATAGTGCTCGTAAATACCCTGTTGGGTAGGTTTATTGTAGTACGGTGCTACAGAGAGGATAAACGAGGCTCCAGCGGTTTCGGCCGCTTTAGCCAGTTCTACGGCGTGCATGGTTGAGTTTGTACCTGCACCGGCGCCCACTTTAATTCTTCCGTTGGCTTCGTTGCAAACGGTGGAAATAACCTGTACTTGTTCATCATTGCTAAGCGTTGGCGACTCGCCCGTGGTACCACAAGGGATGATCATATCGGTTCCCTGCTCAATATGAAAATTTACCAGGGCCCTTAACGCAGGCTCATCAACGGTAAGATCTTTTTTAAACGGGGTAACCAAAGCAACGGTAGAACCCGATAATGGCTTTCTTTGCATAATCTCATCAATAATTATAATTCTTCTGTCGTAAGCCTGAAAGTTAATATTTTGAACTTAAAATCTATAACCCTGCTTTCAAAAACCCGGGTTTATTGAATCCCGGCATCAATTAATTCCTGTGCCGATTTCAGCGACGCCTCCGTTACCTCGCTGCCGCTCAGCATCCGGGCCACTTCGTGCTGATGCTCGGCTTCTGAAAGTACCAGCACGGAAGTAAGGGTATGCTGACCCTGGGTTTGTTTCAGCACCCTGAAATGGGTATCGGCCAGCGCTGCAATTTGCGGCAGATGGGTGATGGAGATAATCTGATGATAGCTCGAGAGCTGCTTGATGCTCAGGCCAACCACCTGGGCAATGTTTCCGCTGATGCCGGTATCAATTTCGTCGAAGACCAGTATCGGCAGACGCTCCGACTTGGCCAGCACGGTTTTCAACGCGAGCATAATACGGGAGATTTCGCCACCCGAAGCCACTTTTACCAATGGCTTGGGATCTTCGCCCTTGTTGGTGGAGATTAAAAATTCGATCTGGTCGTGCCCGTTTGGCATGGCCGTGTAGCGGTCTTTCCCAATGATGATATCGCCTTCCGGGTGCGGCTTTTGAAGAAACATCACCTCAAATTGGCACTCGGCAATACCCAGTTTTTGCAATTCCTGGACAATCATCCCCGAAAGTCGCTTGCCGGTATCGCGGCGCTTTTGGGAGAGGCGTTCCGATATCTTACCCAGGGCCAGTTGCAACTCCCGGATTTTTCGGCTCAACTTTTCAATTTCTTCTTCAAAATTCTCAGCCAGTTGCAGCTCCGACTCAATGATGTTTTTGTAATTGAGCACTTCCTGGATAGAGCCACCGTATTTTTTTTGCAGGGTATTGAGCGCTGAGAGGCGCTGGCGCAATTCTTCCAGTCGCTCCGAGTTGAAATCAATCGAGGAGTTGTAGCGCTGAACAAACTTGTTGATCTCATCTACAAGGGTTTGGGCCGAATAGGCATCGGTGGAGCAGTCCGAAAAAATGTCGTCAATCCGGGCCAGGTCTTCCAGCCGGTTGCGGGCCTGTACCAGCTTGCTGTAGACCGAATCGTCGGAAGCATAGAGGATATCGTGTAGCCAGGACGTATCGGTGAAGAGCTTTTCGGCGTTTTCCAGGATTATCTGCTCGCGCTCCAGCTCATTGACTTCATCCGGCTGTGGATCTACCGACGTGATCTCGTTGAGTTGAAACTCAAACAGGTTCTTTTTCTCCCGAAGGCTTTGCTCTTTATTTTTTAGTTCTTCTGCACGGATCTTGGCACCCCTAAGTTCATCGTACTTTTCTTTGTATTCTTCAACCATACCACCCAAACCACCAAAATCATCCAGCAGCCTGCCGTGGGTATCCACATTTAACAGCGACTGGTGATCGTGCTGGCCGTGCAGGTCTATGGACAGATCACCCACCTGTTTTAAAATGCTGAGTGTTACGGGTGAGTCGTTAATAAAACAGCGCGACTGCCCCCTGGCCGAGATCTCCCGCCTTACGATCAACTCATCCATCACCTCCACCTGGTTTTTTTCCAGTAGTTGGTTGGTTGGAGAGTTGCGGCTGCACTCAATAATGGCTTCTATAATCGCTTTAGGTGCCCCTTTTCGAACCACTTCGGGTTTGGCGCGCTCACCCAGCACCATTCCGAGGGCGCCGATCAAAATAGACTTGCCGGCACCGGTTTCACCGGTGATAATGTTCAGCCCACTCTGAAAATCTATGGTGAGTTCATCAATGAGGGCAAAATTCTTGATGAATAACTGTCGAAGCATGTTGATGTAGTTTAGTTACAAATGTGATGATCTTGTCCATTTCGACCAAAACTCCTGCTGCCCGGCGGTTTGCTCAGGTATTGGAATAACCTTGTACGTGAGATTTTCTTCCAGGGTGAGGCTGGTTCGGTAAAGCTCTGAGCCTCTAATATAACTCACCTCCACGCTTTGGCCTGCTTTATATTTACTGAGAATATCCGGCAGGGTTTTATTCTGCAATTGCCACTGATCGATGGCCACAAGCATGTCGTTCTGGTCCAATCCGGCCTGAAACGCGGCAGAATCGGGTATCGCAAATTTTATGGTTGGCCATTCAGTGTTGGTATTATCCATTACCGCGCCAATGGATGAAGGGCAGGCGCTGTCGGGTGCGACCTGCAAGTTGAGCCCGGCATGGCTCAGGATCTCATTGTAAGGAATTTCCCCGGTGCTACGGATATAATAATCAAAAAACGACTTGAACGAGGAGCCGGAGAGTTCATCCACCAGTGCTTCAAACTCTGCTTCACTAAATCCTTTATTATTCTGGGCGAATCGGACATTCAGCTCACGCATCACATGATCCAGTGTAACGGCATGTGCTGTGCGTTGACGGAGTTCAAAGTCCAGGCAAAGGCCAACCAGTTCACCTTTGACATAAAAATTGATGGAGTTCAAGTCGGCCCCGCGACGGTATCCGGTAAGCCAGGCATTGTAAGACGAGTCGCCCAAGGTTTGCACCTTTCGGCCATAATTATGCTGAACATAGTTGATGGCTTTTCCCAGGTGATCCAGGTAAGTTTCAATAGACCACAAGCCCGAGCGAAGCAGGACCAGATCGCCATAATAGCTGGTAAAGCCTTCAAAAATATACAGGAGAGTAGTATAGGCTTCCCGGCTGTAATCGTATGGGGCGAACACATCGGGCACAATGCGTTTTACACACCAAAGGTGGAAAAACTCGTGGGAAGTGATGCTTAGAAACTCGTCGTATTTCTGTTTCAGCTCACTGGCGGGCCCGAGCACAATGGAGCTGGTGTAGGCATGCTCAACGCCATGATAAAAGCGGAAGAGAAGGAAGTGATACATAAAGGCATAGTCGCGCTTGAGGGGATTGTCTTTCATCATCGACATCTGCTCCCGAATTATGTTGATGATATCCCCGCTGATGGCTTCTTCATCCAGACCGGTTTCTTCAAATAAGTGTTCTGATTGCACATAGCAATGAAAGCCGGTATCATGGGTTTGAAACTGGATATGCTTGATCTGTGGGGCCAGCATAACGGGCGAGTCGATCAGTTCATCATAACTCCCGGCAACATAATGATGCAAAACGCCTTCCAGGGATGCAAGGTCTGTGGCCACCTGCCAATCTTTAGGTGGTTCCAATTGCAGTATGGCCGGTTCAAACCGAAAGTCCTCCACACTCATCAGCATATTGGAGTGGTTGAGAAAAATCTCATCAGCGCCCAGGTAACAGTTTCCGGCGTCTACCGGGCTCGGTGCAAAAAATTGATACGAGAGGCATACCCACTCGGATGCTTCTGTTTCCACTTCCCAGGTTTGTTTATCGGTTTTGTGGCAGGGCAGCTCGCCTTTTTCATTGATAGCACTGACCTGTGAGACCTGTGCGGCATAGTTTTGAATGGTATATCTGCCAGGTCGCCAGGCCGGAAGTTTAAAAACAATATTCTGTTGAGAAGGCCCTGGTTTAACCAGTTGGCTCACGTAGATCATATGGCGGTTTGGCTCGCTGAAGCTTACGTTGTAAAAACTCCGGGAATGCGGATGCTTGGTGCTTAGCTCAACCAGGTGCTGAGCTTGACGGGAAATGTCTCTGGGCATAGCATAATCACTGTTATGGTTTAATTATCCTGAAATCTAATTCAAGGGCTGAGCTAAAACAACCGGTTTTTTAAAAACCTTGCTCTTTCCATGGTTTGAAAACGCTTCCAGTAATATGATATAAATCCCGATTGGGGCGATTTTGCCATCTTTGGTTCGCCCATCCCAAATCACGGATGCCTCAGTTGCTATTGGGAGGCCATTTTCAAGGGTAGTGATCAGGCGGCCACGGGCATCAAACACTTTGCAGAGCAATCGATTAACCGGGTCAGAAAGTTTAACCGAGATCAGGGTATGATCGTCGTGCCCATCGCTGTTTGGTGAAAACGGATTGGGTGATATGCTTATGCCGGCTTTGCGCTCAGCATTTAAGGTTTGAACATAAGCGCTGTTTTGTTTTCCCGGCGAGCCGCCATAGCTGCGATCGGGTGAGGTGGTCCAGTTGGCTCTGTCGTTGCTTGGAAAGCCCGGGTTTAATCGCTCCAGGGATTTGCCGGATGTTTCGGAATAAAACGGATTATGCCATGAGGGCTTGTAATGCACCGAATCCACGGTAAAGCCAAATGCATCTTTTAAAATCACCTGGTCGCCATCGTTATTCAGCGAAAATGTGCTTCGGGTTGCATCATACAGCAACAGTGTTTCTCTTTGGCTGAGATAGGGGTAAAACAACACCAACCGGGAGCTATCGGAATTCGGATGAGTTTCAGGTGAAAATACCGCATAAGCACCCGGTTCCAGCATAACCGGCTCAGTGTTCAGGGTTAGCGGATAGCTGTTCTGATTGCCGGATTCGTTGGTTGCATCACATAGTGTCCAGCCTTTGAGATCAATGGGCGAGCTACCCGGGTTGAGGAGTTCAATAAAATCGGGTTGATCCTGGATAAAATCATCCGGATCCTGAACCGGTGCGTACAGAATTTCATTGATCACTACCGATTGAGGGGTAGTACCCAAAAACAATGTACCGGTACTGGTATTATTCTCAGGATTTTCATCTTCGGGATGCCAGAGGGTCAGGATCAGGCTGGCCGAGCGTTCCCGGGTCAGTGTTAAGTAGAACGCAACATCAATAGAGCTGCCTGTTTGCATTATCTCACTGAGCATGTAACTGGATACAAGTTCCTCAGGATCAGGCACAGCGTCGGTATTTTTATCCCAATACAGCGTTACACGGGCGCCGTTGCCAAAGGCATTCAATCCGGTGTTAGAGATCCTGGGTTTAATCAGGGCTGTGCTTTGTGGTGAAGCGACAAGGGTATCGGGAAGGGACACTCCCAGGTCGTTTTGATAGGGTGTAGCGGAATTTCGCATACCCGGAGAACCATTTTCGGTCTGGCTGGTTGTATAATTTGTTAGGAGGTCACCATCCGTTTGTATGATTTTTTCCAGGGAATACCCTTTCGGGCCATTGCCGGGATACGAAAAATCAATAACAGTTTGGCCGACAGTATTTTTAAAGATGATCCGGTCTCCGCCATTGTTCAAACTAAGGGATTTTTCAGCCTTCAAAACAAGAGCCTCGGGCGGGATAAGCGTATCGTAGATCTGTTCATGGTCATTTTCAAAGTACCCGGGTGGCAGGATCACGGCAAAACCGCCCGGCTTTAGCTCATATCCCCTCGATTCCCATTCCAACAGTTCTATGGCTGAAGAACTGGTGCCATCCAATGTCCAGCCTGATAGGCTTATGCTGGTGGCGTCGGTTACATTACAGAGTTCCAGAAATTCGTTATCCGAACCACCTGCTATCGGGTCAAACATAATTTCAGATAACACAATCTCCTGAGCTGACCCCTGATGAATGTGGCAGATCATGAGGAGCACCATAATACAAGCACGTCGGAAGTTTGAGTTTGGCATGGGTTGAGGGATTATGATTAAGGGATATTTCTACATTCAGGGCAAAGACGAAAGTTTTCGCCCTAACCATTCCAAAGATAACAAACCCAGAATTAAGAGCAGCATTGGAAATTGATTAGCCAACTCTTTGGCATGGGATTTCTCCTTAAGTTGCGGCTTAAAGCGTGGATTTGATTTGATGTCTTCGATCAGCCGGGTTACTTCGGAAGCCTTGTAAAATTTGCCTCCACTGGCGTTTGAGAGCTCTTTCAAAAGTTCAGGGTTGGTATTTGGATTTTGAAATTCCAGCATTAGCGGCTCAACCTGAAATGATCCATTTGAAGTTGCAAATAAGGCATTGTTATACCTGGCTGTTGCCTTGTAGCTATATCTGCCTTGAGGCAGTAACCCAAGGTTGGCCTCATAGGTGCCGGCTTCCGGGCGATTTGCAAACATAAGCTCCTTTGAAAATTCTGAACCCTTGTTTTTTACGTTCAGTGAAATTTCAGCACCGTTCAAAGGTACCAGCTGTTGATTTTGAGCAAAGGCTTTTAGGCTTACCGGCAAGGCGGCATCAAAGCGCTCCGACTCCGGACTGATGGTTAAAAGATTGATCTCTTCATTTCTGGCCAGCCAGTCCAGGGTTTTAGTAAAGGTTTCCTGGTAAAGCTCGCGAATTTGTGCATTGGCATTCAATCTCCAACGCCACAACCCATCCCCGCAGATAACAGCCGATTTTCTGCCATTTTGTTCAGATACCCAAAAAAAAGGCAGGGGCTTACTCTTCTGAGACTTCACCACCCATAAGAGCTCTGTAACCTTCTTCCGGGGTAAGAGATTGGGCGTAAATCCAACCGGGGGAGTTTTTTTAAGTATCTCGCTATGGATTGAAGATAAGGATAATGCAAAAGGAGCAAGAAACAGGTCGTCTGAAGCCGAAGCAAAAAAGTTGGCTTCTGCTATGGGTGTGTTAAGATCGGAAATTTCAAATGGTAGTTTCCAATTAAGTGATGAGAGAGCCTTTAGTTCGGTTTGCCGGGTAAGCCAGTACAGGTTGGCTGTGTTCCGGGCATTGACCAGTTTTGTGAGTCTCTGTATCAGGCTCTTTTGGGTGTCGGCATTTGGAAATCCCAGCAGGATAATGGCATCGGGTTTATCAGAACCGGATAAAATTTGTGTATCACCGATAAAGGTTGAAGCATTCTTCTGGATTAGCCGGCTCAACTTAAACTGTTTATTTGCTGAAAGTATGCTATGTAAAGCCGAGAGATCGGGCTCCGGATACCCGGAAACAAGCAGAAGATGTTGCTTATTATCCAGGACTTTAATTGAAAACGATTTAGAATTATTCTCCGGGTTTTGGTCTTGCTTGGGCCGGTCGATAAACGCCCGTAATGGTCTTTTACCTGTTTTTGTTGGTTTTATTGTAAGTGTTTCGTTTATCTCCGGAGCGCTGAGAACAATGTTTTTTTGAACCAGTTTGGTATTACCATCATACAAAGAAAGTCGGATTCTTTTATTTTCAAATCCCTTATGGGTAATGATGATATTCACAGAAGTGGGCGTTTGAAGATAGGTTTTTTCTGGAGCTAAGATTCGCGAGATCTTTAAGTCCTTTTTTTGTGCGTCGTTGCCAATTAAGACACTGTAAATGGGCATGCTTAAAGATTGTGCAGCAAGTATGGGTATCTCGCCCTGGTTCATTTGCCCATCACTCAGAACAACTGCTCCCTGGTAGGTTTGCATTTGCGATGACTTTTCCAGAAAAGATGGTATTAAGCTGAAATTTGTAGCAGGGTCGTTAAATATTATCGTATCCCCAGGCAATGGATCAATCTTGCTACCAAAACCAACGGGCTTTAATAGAATATCCTTTCCCAGGTTTCTGCTTATCGTATCCAGCACCAGAGGCAACAGGCCTGATCGTTTTTGGTCAAAATCGCTGAGCTGCATGCTTTCGGACTGATCTATGAATATGGCTAGGGATGCTTTTTTAGACACAGCGCTTTGCCAGGCCAGAATTGGTTCTAAAAAAAGTGAACCGAGAAAAAAGAGTGCCAACGCACGTAGTGTTATTAAGACGTATTTATGGGGTGTTTTTAAAGAAGGGGTGCGGTAAGAGAAGTAAGCCAAAGCAACAGAAAGTGCAAACAGAGTTATAGCTACCCAGATGGAGCTAAGCTGTAAATCCATTGCTGAGATCATACCAAACGCGCTAAGATGTTTAAAACATCAAAGATCGGTATAATTTAAATTCATCCCAAATACCATACTAAGGCATAGGATAACGATAAAAAACCTGCCAGTATTAATTTGCAGCAACTTTTGCTTTCATCGCAACCGGCTGATCATAATTGTTTCCAACAATTTGCAATTTTTGGGGCTTGTACATGTACATGATATGCCCAAAATGCAAAAGGTCTTCAATTAAAATCGGTTCCTGAAACGCATCAGAGACGATGTAGTCCTTTTCATAAATATCATTTCCCTCAACATCTACTTGCCTGGTCCAGTACATCAACTCAACATGGTTAAGATGATATCTCGACAGGTCATCCACATCACCGGCATAAGCAATATCCAAATCAAGGTAAATCGATTTAACGGGCAGCATTTTTTTTCGTTCTTTACAATAAAGACGAGCTTTTAATTGTAGCATAATCAAAAAATAAAACGGTTATAATAAATCATAAACAAACTTCAGGTTCGTGTTTTTGCAGGTGAGTGGTAAGGGCTTCAAATGTATCAAAGCATATGGACTGATCCGATCCGAGTTGATTCAGGACTAATCTGAATTCCTGGTCTGCGCCTTTTTGGCCGTTGACTTCAACCCAAACCATTTTTAGAAAAAAGGCTTGTTGGAAAACACTTTTTTTGGCAGTTTGAGCGTGTTGCATAGTACTCATCATAAAATCTTTTTTATTGAGATAGGTATGGGCATGTTGAAAAATGTTGTAAGACAATAAGTCCCACGTGGATAGGCCACGTGGGTCTAAACTTCTTAGATTCTAACCTATGGTT
>CAZXOK010000001.1:854091-854232 GCA_964642175.1 uncultured Chlorobiales bacterium
TATAACCAAGGTTGAATGATGCCACCGATTAAGCCTAAAATATCCATAAGGTGTTTTGTTTTTTGGGTTAATGAAATGTTTCCTTTTTAGATTCTAACCTATGGTTTATAACCAAGGTTGAATGATGCCACCGATTAAGCC